>NZ_JAKKCO010000010.1:0-111886 GCF_021728355.1 Vibrio sp. A2-1
CATTGAAACCAAAGTTGATTCCGAGGAATCTGTTTTACTTCTCTTAATAAAAAGGGAAGATAAAACGTTTTGATATTCATCAACGAGTGCCCACACAGATTGATAGGTTTAAATTGTTAAAGAGCTTTACTTATTGAGCGTTCCTTTTAGTAAGGAGCCTCTCTAAGTGGACGGCCATTCTAGCGAATTGGGTTCCAGTGTCAAACACTTTTTCCAGCTAATTTTTCAAAGCATCTTAAATGCTTAATGTCGTCTCGTTACTTAGTTCAAACCGCTTAGTTATCCCTGGCAACGGAGGCGCATTATAGAGAGAATCCCCCTTTGCACAAGGCCAAAAACGAAAAAAGACCGCAGCAGGCGATCGTTCGGACACTATTCACACAAAGCGTTCAAAATAGGTACGATTACGTCTTAATTTCGACTAATCGTACCTATCGTTCTTACCTTGATTATTGGTGAGCAATAATTCGGTCGTTATTCACTAATAGCTGCACTTTCTTATCCGGATTGATTTTCCCTGCAAGTATCGCTTTCGCTAATGGGTTCTCAACACTCTGCTGAATTGCTCTTTTAAGAGGCCTCGCACCATAGACAGGATCAAAACCGACTTGAGAGATCAACTTCAGTGCTTTGTCCGAAACTTCAAGCTCATAGCCGTTGTCTTCCATTCGTTTCTTCAAATGCTCAAGCTGAATAGCGGCTATTGACTCGATGTGAGCTTGGCCTAATGGATGGAACACGACACTTTCATCAACACGGTTCAAAAACTCAGGGCGGAAATGCTTACCTACCACTTCCATCACTTCATTCTTTATTCCTTGGTAATCGAGCGTATTGAAGTTTTCTTGAATTCTCGAAGAGCCAAGATTAGATGTCATGATCACTACGGTATTTCTGAAATCGACCGTGCGACCTTGTCCATCGGTTAATCGTCCATCATCTAAAACCTGCAATAGAATATTGAAAACATCAGGGTGCGCTTTCTCTACCTCATCAAGCAGAATCACAGAATAAGGTTTTCGACGAACAGCTTCAGTTAAGTAACCACCTTCTTCATACCCAACGTAACCTGGAGGAGCACCAACCAAACGAGCCACTGAGTGTTTCTCCATAAACTCAGACATATCGATACGAACCATGGCATCGTCACTATCAAACATGAAGTTAGCCAATGTTTTACACAGTTCGGTTTTACCTACGCCCGTTGGACCAAGAAATAAGAAAGAACCAATCGGCTTATTTGGATCGGATAAACCAGCACGACTACGACGAATCGCATTCGATACCACTTCTACCGCTTCGGCTTGCCCAATAACCCGCTTATGCAGAACACCTTCCATTTTCAGAAGCTTCTCTTTTTCTGCCTCTAGCATTTTAGAAACCGGAATGCCGGTTTGCTTTGAAAGAACATCGGCAATTTCAGCGTCAGTTACCTTATTACGTAATAAGGTCATTTCTTGCATTTCAGCTTGAGTCGCGAGGTCTAACTGCTTCTCTAACTCTGGGATTCGACCATATTGCAATTCAGACATTCGGTTAAGATCGCCAGCACGCCTTGCAAAGTCCATATCCATACGAGCTTGTTCTAACTCTGATTTGATATGTTGCGTCCCGGAAAGCGCCGCTTTTTCAGCGTTCCAAACTTCTTCAAGCTCTGCAAAATCCCGCTCCTTCTCAGAAAGTTCACTTTGCAGCGTGCGAAGCCTCTTTTCACTGGCTTCATCATTTTCATTAGTGAGAGCTTGCTGTTCGATCTTCAATTGAATGATTTTACGCTCGAGCTTATCTAGCGACTCAGGTTTTGAATCGATCTGCATACGAATGCTCGAAGCCGCTTCATCAATGAGATCAATCGCCTTATCTGGTAACTGACGATCTGAAACGTATCGATGAGATAACGTTGCCGCCGCTACGATAGCTGGGTCAGTAATTTCTACATGATGGTGAAGTTCATAGCGCTCTTTCAAACCACGAAGAATCGCAACTGTGTCTTCAACGGTTGGCTCATCGACTATCACTTTTTGGAATCGACGCTCTAATGCAGGATCTTTCTCTATATACTGACGATGTTCATCGAGTGTCGTTGCGCCTACACAATGCAGCTCACCACGAGCCAATGCTGGTTTCAGCATATTACCGGCGTCCATAGAGCCTTCGCCTTTACCTGCTCCTACCATGGTGTGAATTTCATCGATGAAGAGAATAATGTTGCCCTCTTCTTTCGATAATTCGTTGAGAACCGATTTCAAGCGCTCTTCAAATTCACCACGATATTTAGCACCTGCAATCAAAGAGCCCATGTCTAATGAAAGAACTCGTCGCCCTCTCAAGCCTTCCGGTACTTCATTATTGATAATGCGCTGCGCCAAACCTTCAACGATTGCCGTTTTTCCGACACCAGGTTCACCAATAATAACGGGGTTATTCTTAGTACGGCGTTGAAGTACTTGGATAGTACGACGGATTTCATCGTCTCGACCAATCACAGGATCTAGTTTGCCTTGCTCTGCTCTTTCAGTCAGATCAATGGTGAACTTCTCTAATGCTTGGCGTCTATCTTCCGCATTCGGGTCATCGACTTTTTGACCACCACGAACTTGCTCGATAGCTTGAGATAGTTTTTGCTCAGTAAGGCCTAACTCTTTAAGTAAGTTCCCTAAAGGACCTTTGTCTTCAATTGCAGCGAGTAGGAATACTTCTGAAGATATGTAACTGTCTTGGCGCTTTTGCGCGACCTTGTCACATAGGTTGAACAACGTTCCCATGGCATTCGAAAGCTGAACATCACCACCAATACCACTTACTTTTGGCACTCGGTCTAATATTTCGCTCAATTTAGAACGCAATTGAACAACATCAATGTTCAGCATAGTAAGCAATGGACGAATCGCACTGCCATCTTGATTAAGCAAAGACACCATTAGGTGTACAGGTTCTATATATTGGTGATCACGACCTAATGCGAGCGACTGAGCATCAGATATCGCAATTTGGAATTTACTAGTGAACCGATCGAGACGCATGCCAACCTTCCTACTCTTAGATATGTTTATCTTATGGTTAGAAGATGGATACGGTAACGCGGATTTTCAAGGGATAAGAGTGAAGAATAGAGCTTATATGAAAATATAAATGAGCTGGATGAGTGGTTGTGCTAGCCAGAGATTACTCTAACCAAATAAATGTAGCCTGACGTCCAGTAATGCCATCACGGCGATAAGAATAGAAAGCATCTGAATCTGCGTATGTACATAGATTCGAGTCTGTCACTGAAGTCACGCCAACTTTCATTAATCGTTGAGTCGCGAGTTGAGACATGTTTGCCAGCCATTTGCCAGGTTCAGCTTTGGCTTGAAATGCTAATTTAGCTTGAGGGTCAAAACGAACAAAAGCTTCCAACACATCGTTGCCAACCTCAAATGCATCTTTGCCAATTGCAGGGCCAAGCCAAGCCATGATCTGATTATCTGAATCTAGATTTGAAAACTTTGCGACGGCATTTTCAAGAATGCCACCAGCAAGACCACGCCAACCCGCATGAACAGCCGCGACTTGAGTGCCTTTGGTATCAGTAAGAATTACTGGCAAGCAATCAGCCGTCATCGCTGAACACACAACACCCTTTGCAGAGGTAAATGCACCATCAGCATCAAGAACATTCGTCACCGGTTCTAAAACCGTAACGACATCCGTTGAGTGAGTTTGATTTAGCCATACTGGAGCCGTGGGCATCTTAGATTGTTGCTTTAGCCATGCTCGATTGCTTTCAACAAGCGAAGTATCATCCCCAACGTGCATACCGAGGTTTAACCCTTGATAAGCACCCGTAGAACAACCATCGAAACGACTCGAAGCAAATGCTTTCACGTTTTGAGGAGCGTTCCAGTCAGGGATGATCATTGACATGATTAAATGTCGTCTTCGTGATTTTCGCGAGCATCAACACGTAATGCTTCTGCCATCACAACCATGTCATTTGGCACAGGTGCGTGGAACTCAACTTCTTCACCAGTAATAGGGTGAACAAATTTAAGCATTACAGCATGCAGCGCTTGGCGATCAAAAGAACGAATCATTGTCGTCAGCTCTTCAGATGCACCTTTTGGTATACGTGCACGACCACCGTATGCAATATCACCTAACAGCGGATGCTGAAGGTATGACATGTGAACACGGATTTGGTGAGTACGACCCGTTTCTAGGCGTAGACGAATACGAGTATGTTCGCGGAAGTGCTCCGCAACACGGTAGTGAGTTACCGCAGGCTTACCTAATTCATTCACGTCCATTAAAGTACGTTTAGTTGCATGACGGCTAATGCCTTTCTCAACCACACCACCCGCGGTCATTTTACCAATAGCAATTGCTTCATATTCACGAGTAATACGACGTTTAGCAAGAGCACGTACAAGGCGAGTTTGAGCTGGAACCGTCTTAGCCACAACCATAAGACCGGTTGTGTCTTTATCAAGACGGTGCACAATACCCGCACGAGGTACTTCTGCAATCTGAGGGTAATGGAAAAGCAATGCGTTTAGTATGGTTCCATCCGGCGTACCTGCGCCTGGGTGTACAACCAGATCGCGAGGCTTATTGATAACCAATAAATCATCATCTTCATAGACAATGTTTAGCGGAATATCTTGTGCTTCCCAGCGCTCTTCATCTGCAAGCTCCGCTTGTAGGATGATCGCTTCACCGCCCAAAACTATGGTGCGCGGTTTAGTGATAACTTCGCCATCCACTTGGATTTTGCCGTCAAGAAGCCACTCTTTAATACGAGAGCGAGAAAAATCGGTAAATAGTTCAGCGACAGCTTGGTCTAAACGTTGACCTAACTGGCTGCTTTTTACTGTGTCTGTTAATGTTATCTGCTGAGCCATATCGAACTTTTTTAAAAACCGTGAGACTAATACCCATTAGTATGGATAAAATAGAATAATTGCATCATTGTATCTGTTACTGGTTAGAAAGTAACGGAAGCTTACGAAATATTTAATTCAAGGAATCGACGCCTGACATGAAACACCTTACTTTATCCGGTCTATTAGCCGTATCACTCTTAGTTGGCTGTTCAAGTACTGAAGAAATAGTACCGGATGTACCACCATCGGTTCTTTACTCTGACGCTCAAGAGTCCCTACAGAGCGGTAGCTGGCTTTCTGCAATCGAAAAGCTAGAAGCTTTAGACTCTCGTTACCCATTCGGCGCCTATTCGGAACAAGTACAGCTAGATCTGATTTACGCGTACTACAAAAATGATGACTTGGCGTTAGGCCTTGCCACCATTTCTCGATTCCTACGCTTAAACCCGACTCATGAAAAACAAGACTGGGTGCTTTACATGCGCGGCCTAACGCACATGGCACAAGACCGTAACTTCATGCACGACATTTTTAATATCGACCGTAGTGACCGAGATCCAGAGCCAGTGAAACTCGCGTTTGCTGACTTCAAACGACTACTGGAACGCTTCCCTAGCAGCCCTTATGCGGAAGATGCGCAAAAACGCATGTTCGCACTTAAGAACCGCCTCGCAGAGTATGACTTAGCAACCGCTGATTTCTACCTACGCCGTGAAGCTTGGATTGCAGCTGTAAACCGAACACAAGAGCTGCAGAAGACTTACCCAGACACCATTGCTGCACGTAAGTCTTTGGATATTCAGTTAGAAGCTTATAAACAACTAGGTTTAGAAGACGCAGCTTCAAGAACAGAAAAATTGATTGAGTTAAACCCACTGCCTTAATCAACGTTGTCATATTTATTCGAAAACGCGCTAATTTATTAGCGCGTTTTTTTTGAACTTAATTTCGTAAACTTGATGAATCGCATAATACACGGTATCTTCAAAAGATAACTTTTAACAAAACATCAACATGGAGTGTGGATGTGAGTAGGTTGTTATTATTTATCTGGATATCGCTATTTAGCCAATTATCCTACGCATTAGAACTGTCCCCGTTAAGCAACAAGCCTTACATGGGTGACTTAGATGTGCTCAAAACCAAAGGGACGGTTAGAGTGCTCGTGTCTGCTGATCTTGGTTTTTATTATATCGAGGATGGCAAACCAAAAGGCATCGTGGCTGAAATGCTCTACCACTTTGAGAAGAGCCTTCGTAAGAAACACCCTTACCTCAATGTTCAAATCATCCCAGTGCAGCGAGATGATCTACTTCCCTCATTAGAATCTGGTTATGGAGACGTCGCTGTCGCGAACCTGACGATCACCGACAAGCGATTGCGAATCATCGATTTTTCCGACCCAATGATTAAAGATGGAAAAGAGCTGATTATCACAGGAAAGAATTCAGCCCCTATCACCGAAATCAAGCAACTGAGCGGTAAAGAGGTTTGGATCCGTGCGAGTTCGAGTTACTTCGAGAGTGTACAAAGAGTCAATAAAGAACTTAATGAATTAGACTTACCACCGCTGCATGTCCACTTTATTGAGGAGTCATTACAAGACTACGAGCTGATAGAGTTGGTCAACCAAGGCTATATACAAGGCACAATCCTAGATAGCCATAAAGCAAAGTTATGGACTGACGTAATGGAAAACATTCAGGTCCATCACGATTTACCCTTACGTGAAAATGGCCAAATAGCATGGGCATTAAGAAAAAATAGCCCTCAACTAAAAAAAGAGATCAACAAATACGTCAAGACGGCACGAACAGGTACCCTACTCGGAAATGTTATCTATCAGAAATACATCGACAACACTCGCTGGTTAGGTAGAGCGCTCAACCCAAATAAAATAGACCGAGTGGCTAAGCTGTCAGATGTTTTTGAAAAGTATTCGAGTAAATACGAATTCGACCCTTTGATGATGTCTGCACAAGGTTTCCAAGAGTCTGGACTGGATCAAAGCAGAGTTTCTCATCGTGGAGCTATTGGTGTGATGCAGGTGTTGCCAAGTACCGCCAAAGACAAAAACGTCAATATCAAAAACATACATAAGGTGGATAACAACATCCATGCGGGTGTGAAATACATGCGTTTCATTAAGGACCGGTATTTTGACGACCCTGCCATTACGCCAGATAATCAAATCTACTTCACTTTGGCTTCTTACAACGCTGGTCCAGCTAAGATCAGAAAGATGAGGCGCATTGCCAAGCAGAAAGGTTACAACCCAAACATCTGGTTTAAAAACGTAGAAATCATCACTCGTAAATACGTGAGCAAAGAACCGGTGACCTATGTCGCCAACATCAACCGTTACTTTGTAATCTATAAGCAGTTACAAGCTATCAATGCTATCCGAGAAAATGGGACAGCGAGACTACTAAAAACCAACGATTAGTTTGTCTTCAACCCTAAGAGCCTGAGGATCAAAGGTGCTAAGGAAAATTAAAAACACAAAAGCCGCATAAGAAAACTTATGCGGCTTTTGCTTATCAAATTCAGAGAAAGCTTACATAGTGATATATATCACGAGATCTACATCACAAAACACTATTGAGTAAATTTCAATCAAACACTTTCAATAAGCTGTAAGGCGCCCCTAAAAACTGGTTTAATTTTTAGCGAAGCCTTGCCTCCAAGTTATCGTTTTTCATAGAGATAACAAGCATTTTTCGCCAAAAAGATACTAAGACTTGCGTGAGATCACATTTGATTTTAATGCTTATCCCACCCAACCAAAACAAGATCTAGATCACATTCTTTATTCCTAAAAGTCGTAATCTGAAGTTAACCCATGAGGGATACAACAGAGGAAAACTTCTATGAAAATGAACATCACTGGTAAAAACATCGACATTACCTCTGCAATCCGTGATCACATAGAAAGCAAATTTAAAAAGCTGGATAAATGGCAAGTAGACATCATTGGCTGCCAAGCGAGCTTTAGCGAAGAACCAAACAAGAAGAAAAAATTTGAAGCGGTTCTAACCGTACCAAAAGGCCAACTTGTTGCTTCATCAATCCATGACGACCTCTACGTAGCTATCAACGAAGTAGAACAAAAACTAGAGCGTCAACTCAACAAGCTACGCCATAAACCTGAAGCGCGCCGCGCTGAAAAGCCTGAAATCGAAGAGCTAGAGGCTGAAGTAGAATAAGGAAAGAGAACAGATTAAAAAATAGCGCCTCAGGGCGCTATTTTTTTGCTTGACGCTCGTAGCTCGCTTGCTTATTGTGTTTAAACATTCATAAAACAATCACTTTTTATGCACACTCAATCTTTGTTTATTTTTGACTTCTTTTTTCTTCCGTAAATCGGAGGCTGAGTCGTTTTAGAAAAACAAGTCAAAAACGAACAAGAAGCCTCCCACACTAGGGAGGCTTTTTTATAAGGACACATTTATGACTGACCGCTCAATTTCACTGGATGATATCCGCCTTCGTCTTAATGATTTAGATGACGAACTGCTGAGTTTACTTTCCGAACGTCGCAAACTCAGTATCGAAGTTGCGAAAAGCAAGGTAGAAACATCAAAACCTGTACGCGATGCCGTTCGTGAGCAGCAGCTTCTGGTTAAGCTGATTAACAACGGCAAAGATAAATACGAACTTGATGCGCAGTACATTACTAAACTGTTTCACACCATCATCGAAGATTCCGTTTTACTACAGCAGTCATACTTACAAAACCTAGCGAACCCGCAAAGCCGTAAACCTCTGGCTCGGGTTGCATTCTTAGGTTCTAAGGGATCATATTCTCATCTTGCTAGCCGTGAATATTTCAGCCGTAAGAATATGGAATTGATAGAGCTTAACTGCAATCATTTCAAAGAAGTGGCATCGACGGTGGAGTCTGGTCATGCAGATTACGGTGTGCTGCCGATTGAGAACACCAGTTCAGGTTCAATCAACGAGGTCTACGACCTACTGCAACACACAACGCTTTATATCGTTGGTGAACTGTCTCAACCAATTGAACACTGCTTGGTTGCGAAAAATGATATTCGTTTAGAAGACATCAAAACCCTCTATTCACACCCTCAACCTCACCAACAGTGCAGTGAGTTTTTGAGTCGTCTTAAAGGTGTTAGCCTTGAGTCTTGCGCAAGTACGGCTGACGCAATGAAGAAAGTGAAAGATCTGGAGGGCGATGATGTGGCAGCAATTGGCAATGCATCGAGCGGCAAGCTTTATGGGCTTCAGCCAATCCAAGGCAACATTGCAAACCAAACTGAGAACCACACTCGTTTCATCGTTGTGGCGCGTAAGCCGGTAGAAGTATCAACTCAAATCCCAGCTAAAACGACACTGATCATGTCGACTTCTCAAGAGGCGGGTTCTTTGGTAGAAACTCTACTAATCCTACAACGCTTGGGCATCAACATGACTAAGCTGGAATCTCGTCCTATCATGGGCAACCCATGGGAAGAGATGTTCTACGTTGATTTAGAAGCACACTTGGATGCAGATAATATGCAGCAAGCGATAACAGAACTAACTGCCATTACTCGTCACCTTAAAGTGTTGGGTTGTTATCCAAGTGAAAACATCAAAGCGACGCAGGTTAAGTTGTCATAGCTTTCAACGAACATAAGCTCTTAACAAACATAAGTTTTCAGCGAATATAAGCTGTTGGCGAACATAAGTTTTTAACGAACAAACGTTTAAAGCTGGCATAAGTTTAAATCTGCTATAAGTATTTGGCCTACAGTAGGCCAAATGCTAAAACCTACGGCTAGTGGAATAACTCGTACTCAGGAATACTCACACTACGTATTCCTAAGACATGACTCGATTATTTCACTGGCTGTACATGCCTTCCAACCCACACCATTCAACACCTTCTTAACAAAAAACTCATTAGTGGCTTTTTTATCAATAAAGACAAAACCTTACCCCCTTCACAGGAAATCATCGAACTACGTGTAATTAATAGCGAGTAAGTATTAAGTAACATAAACTTACGCGCTTAAATTATAAATAGTGTTGTCATTAACTATGAAGCTAAGTACGAAAATCTTACTACTGATAACCCCTGTGATACTGATCAGTACCGCAGCTTCTAGCTATATTATTTATTCAACGCAGAAAAGCAGTTTTATCAAACGCGAAGACAACGCACTTCAGCTGAACATGGAAAAGTTGGCAGGATATTTTCGACAGTCTCGCTCGTTCCTAAATAGCTACTCTTACACCTTGACCCAAAGTGACATGGTGAAGCGTTACTTTCTCACTGAACAAAACTTATCTCGCGATCTTGAACTGGTTAGTAACCTTCGAGAAGCCATACACTTCTTGCAAGATGACGATGAAAGCTATACCGGGTTAGCGCTTCTCAATAGTCAGCGAAAGTTGAGTTATTACGCTGATAATAACAGCGACTCACGCACTCAGATTGACAGCAAAATATTGGATTTTGTGGATCAGTACTATCAAGACACCTTAGCAGCATCAAGTACCAACTATATTCAAAACTCTCAAGGTGAAGGGATGTTGGTTCACTACGAAAAGGTAGACAAAAAAACGATTTTCCCAACCGCAAACAATCACCCCGACGATGTGTTCTTTGTTGTTGTGTCAGTCTCTCTCGATAAATTTAATGCGCTGAGAAAACAGATAGAGTTCGACTACCAAACCAGCTTATTCTTCACATCTATAGCGGTTTCTCTGGAAAATAATGTCACCCACTCAGTCAAGCTTGCGCCAGAACTATACGCCACAGTTGACCCGGCGCCATTCCTATTGGAAAACAAGCTCGAATCAATTTGGAATAAGCTGAGTTTGTCCTTTGCACTATCCGCGTTTGTGACGGTTGCTCTGCTACTCATGCTTTTGTCTCGCAGTGTGATATCCCCGATAACACGACTCGACCGACAACTGCAGCAAGTCGAAAAAAAACAACGTAAGAACATCGAACGCTTAGGCACTCGTGATGAGCTTGGCCGCCTATCACAGCGTTTTTATGACATGTACCAAGAGTTAGATAACACCTACCAACAGACCAAGCTATTGGCCGAGAATGATCAATTAACCCAAATAGCCAATAGGCATCAATTTCAAACCTTCGTTCAGCAATCATTACCCAAGCCTAGCTCGAATACCAAAACCTGGGTTCTCTACTTTGACCTAGATAACTTCAAGTTTGTGAACGACAAATATGGACATCAAATCGGCGACTCCATTCTAGTCAGTTTTGCTCAGCGTATTTCAGATATTTGTAGCCACTATAAAACAGAGTTTGACGCTCATTGTATGCCAGCCCGACTTTCTGGAGACGAGTTCGTTGTGTACATTAACGCGCCTACTCGCCAAGGGAATATCGCGCATAGATTCTCTGATAGCTTACTGACGCCACTACAAAAAGGTTTTATCACAGAATCAGGGAGCTTTCCGATCACGGTCAGTATTGGTATTGCTACCTACCCCAATGATGGCCACTCCATCGAAAAGCTATTGTCGAACGCTGATACCGCGATGTACCAAGCCAAACGCGCAGGTAAAAACCAATTTGCTGACTATTCACGAGATTTAGACAAAGCGATTCAACGCCAAGCAAACATTGAACGCGCACTCAGAGACAAGAACTTTGATGATGAATTTAGGCTCGTTTATATGCCGTACATGGATTCAACCGGAACCCATGTTATTGGTGTTGAGGTGTTATTACGTTGGAATTCGGAGCAACTAGGCTTGGTTCCACCTGATGAATTCATTCCAATTGCCGAGCAAACTGGATTATTCGATCAGGTTGATCAGTGGGTCATTCAGAATGCATTTGCTTCTTTTCATCGACTTCAGGCTCAGTTTGATCACGCAATTCAGTTGTCGATTAACTTATCTTCTGCTGGGATTGAGACGACTGATCTTGCTGACTTCATCAAAGAGCACGCCGATTTAAATCGAATTCCGCCAAGTTTGATTGATTTTGAAATTACCGAAACCTTTTACTCAAACTCTGAAGGTTTTCCGCTGCTTAACGAACTATCTGATATGGGCTATCGATTAGCCATTGATGACTTTGGATCTGGCTACACCTCCATCACTCAACTGGTGCAGTATCCAACTCAAAAAATTAAGCTCGATAAAGCCTTTTTAGACACCTTAATTGAGACCGATAATCAGAACATAGTAAAACCGGTTATCGGGTTATGTCATGCTCAGGGTAAGAAGGTCACAGCCGAGGGCATCGAAACTGAAAGCATGCATCAGTGGTTGCAAGAAGCACAGTGCGATATGCTACAAGGCTATTACTTCGGTAAACCTATGCCATTAGAAGAACTGAGTGATTGGTACCGACAGCATCAACTCAATTTAATCGATAACAAAAAGAATCCAATACATGAAATCTGTAATCATCGCATCGCTGAACCCAGCTAAAATTAACGCCGTTAAAAGTGCATTCTTATCTGCTTTTCCTGATACTGAATTTGATTTCAAAGGCATCAGCGTCCCTAGCGGTGTCGCCGATCAACCGATGAGCAACGACGAAACCTATCAAGGTGCGGTAAATCGCGTTCACAACGCAACTCAAGCTCAACCTGATGCGGATTTTTATGTTGGATTAGAGTCTGGAATAGAAGGAAAGGTTACATTTGCTTGGATGGTCGTTGAAGCAAACGGTCAGCGCGGAGAATCTCGATCTGCAAGCTTGATGCTGCCACCCGTTGTGCTTGATAAACTCCAGCATGCGAATGAGCTAGGTGATGTGATGGATGAAGTCTTCGGCACCGACAACATAAAACAAAAAGGCGGTGCGATTGGCTTATTGACACATAACCAACTATCTCGCAGCTCTGTATATAGCCAAGCTTTAATCCTAGCGCTGATCCCATTTGTTAACCCTAAGCACTTCCCTGCTTAGTCTTGTTTAAGAAACACGATATTTCGCCTCTCTAGAGGTAATATCATTGAGCGGGATAAAAACAAAAAACGCTAACCTATGGTTAGCGTTTTTATCAAGTTCTTAAGGCTTACTGTTTAAATGCTTACTTGAGTAACAGCTCTGCAATTGCCGCTTTCTCTTGCTCAGATTTAGCCTTTAGCTCATTAGAGCCTCGCGTGATCGTAGCCACACCCACACCTAACATTTGGCTCACCTGTCTTTGTGACATGTCCCCTTTCATGAGTTCACAAAGAATATTCACTCGAGCGACCAAAGCATCTCGCTCATCAGGTGTCATCATCATGGTCAACAACAGTTCATGCTGATCTTTCTCAGCCGCTGTTTTTACCAAATCCATTAGTTGTTGCCAATTCTCATATTCAGGTTGTGATGCCATATCTCTACACTTACTTTTAAATTTTGGCTTGAAGTAGCCGCTTAATGATTGAAAGCGTTTAACACTTTATACCGAAACACTTGCTTTGATCCAATGTAAAAAGGCAGCAAGTGGAACTGGTTCGCACTCACTGCCTTTAATATTACTCAGTTTCGGAGAAAGTACCGAACACCTAGTATTTCGTTTCGGCCTCATGAGGCGCTAAAAACATCCCTTTCTCGCCCAAGATATCTCGATAGTAAGTCTCAAACATCAAGATATTCTGAACGTAGCCCCGAGTCTCTTTGAATGGGATCATTTCGATAAAAGCAAATGCATCGAGCTTTTCATCGCTGCGTGAACGCCATTGTTTCACACGACTCGGGCCTGCATTATAAGCAGCAAATGCAAAAATACGGTTGTTATCATATTGAGCTAATAGGCCATCTAGATAGTGGCTACCAATCTCAATGTTCTTGCCGACATCATAAAGATCATCGCTGTCCTGGTACTTAATCTTATGTTTTTTAGCCGTATATTGCGCCGTCTTTGGCATAATTTGCATGATGCCACGCGCGCCAACTGGAGAGCGAGCCTCTGAATCCATCGCACTCTCTTGCCTCGCTAAAGACATTAAGGTAATCGGGTCTATATCGTGCTTTTCTGCGTAGAAGTTAAACCACCACTTATGAGCAACAGGGAAGCGTAAAGCGATGTTGTCCCACATCTTCGCAGAGATGCTCGCAGTCACTGTAAAGTGGTTCCAACGCTGCGTCGCAGCATGAGCTGCGAGCATTGATTTCTGATCTTTATCAGCATTGGTTAACAACCAACGCCATTCACTCTTCGCTGCCGCAATTTTGTCTCGGTCAATCAGCTCGCCAATACGAACCAAAGAGGTGTCGAACGGCTTCACCATTTCGGCATTGTATTTAAGTGTCGACGTTGGATAGCTAACCGGCTTACCTAATTGCTTAGCCGCCGCCACACTGTAGAAATTACGCTGCCCCAAAATGTCTGACAGTCGCTTGTTACCTTCAGCAGTATCGCCTAGTGCTATCTCAGCTCTACCTTGCCAATATTGCCAGCGAAGCGAAGCCTGATGCTTATCATCTAAGCGCGCAATCCACTCTTTCAAGCCAGTCCAATCTGCATGCTGAATAGCTAAGCGAGCACGTCTTTCCAACAAGACTTGCTTTGATGAACTCTCGAGCATTTTGTCTCGCCACGCCATCAACTCTTCAGAGTCGGTATTGATCAAGCGGAACGTTAGGTAGTCCGCTAGTTCTTGGGATTTTTCTTTCGAAAACTTTTGAGCTTTCACAACATCATCAAAAACCTCTTGAGCGCTGCTTGCTGATTTCCTTGCTAGCTTCTCGAAACCAAATTCGGTTTGAGCTTGGTAGAATTCATTCGCTGGGTGCTTCTTAGCAAACGCGAGTACATTTTCAGGCTTGTTGTACAACGCCTTCATCTGCTTAGCTTGAGCAATTGACTCATCATGATCCAATTGCTTGATCAGATAGGTCATTAACTTGCCGTTTCGTTTATCAAACGCCAATAGCATTCGCTGTAATATCAGCTCATCCGTTCTTAAACCCGCCTCATCCCAACTTTCGAAGAGCGGATCACAGCTATCATCGACACCACTGCCACTCAACCAAAGCTGCTTCGCACCTTTGAAGGCGAGCTCTTTGTTTCCTTGTTCATAATTCGCACGGTAGTAGATGCATTGATATTTTTCACCAACAGGCTCTTTGGTTTGAAACTCAAGGATCGTCTTCCACTGTTTTTGAGCCGCCAATAAATCTAAATAAGGCGCACGCATACGATTCGAAAATGGTAGGGCTTTATTCTCTTCAATAAAGGCATCCACTTCAGCAGGTGTGCGATCACCTAAGCCTAATAAGAAGGCGCGATAATCAGTGTAAGGCGTTAACGGATATGTTTGAATTTTGTTACGTAGCGCGGAATAAGCTTCTAGATCGCGGTTGTCTAAAATCTCTTGCGCTCTGTCATAAACATCACGCTGCATTTCAAGCTCGGAGGCATTGCTAGCCATAGCCATCGGAGCCAGTGAAAATGAAGACAAAATTGCCGATGCAGCCACAGCAATTTTCGTATTACCAATGCGGAAAAACATTCGCTCTTTCCTTAGTGCGTGTATGAATACGTGAAGTCTATTTACGCCCGACATCACATCAAATGTAAAGAGATTGAGTGTAAATATTATTAATATTTAACACTTCGCCTCAGAAGCTTATTAAATATAGTTTTAATGACCAATGTGACAATAATAGGTAAGGATTAGTTCAAGAATGGCTTTTCTGTCCTAGGAGTAACATCTTTGGGGATATTGGTATAAAATAGACGACAATTTTGAACAATAAATTAGGATCGATCGGCAATGGCTGAATACGTATATACCATGTCTCGGGTGAGCAAAACTGTCCCACCTAAGCGTCAAATTCTTAAAGACATTTCTCTTAGCTTTTTTCCTGGCGCTAAAATCGGTGTTTTGGGTCTAAATGGTTCAGGTAAATCTACCCTACTACGTATCATGGCTGGTATTGATACTGATATTGATGGTGAAGCTCGTGCACAACAAGGTCTTAAAGTCGGTTACCTACCGCAAGAGCCTGTACTAGACGAATCAAAAACAGTGCGTGAAATCGTAGAAGAAGCGGTTTCTGATGTTGCAGACGCACTTAAGCGTATCGACGCAGTTTACGCAGCTTACGCAGAACCTGAAGCAGATTTCGACGCTCTTGCTAAAGAACAAGGCGAGCTTGAAGCGCTGATCCAAGCAAAAGACGGCCACAACCTAGAGACAGCTCTAGAGCGTGCTGCTGATGCACTTCGTCTTCCTGAGTGGGATGCGAAAATCGAACTCCTATCCGGTGGTGAACGTCGTCGTGTTGCGATCTGTCGTCTACTTCTAGAGAAGCCAGACATGCTGCTTCTTGATGAACCAACTAACCACTTGGATGCAGAATCAGTGGCTTGGCTTGAGCACTTCCTTGTTGATTACAGCGGTACTGTTGTGGCAATTACCCACGACCGTTACTTCCTAGACAACGCTGCTGGCTGGATTCTAGAACTTGACCGTGGTGAAGGTATTCCATGGGAAGGTAACTACACATCTTGGCTAGAACAGAAAGATGAGCGTCTGAAGCAAGAGAAATCAGGCGAAAGCGCACGTCAAAAGACTATCGAGAAAGAACTTGAATGGGTTCGTCAGAATCCTAAAGGCCGTCAGGCTAAATCTAAAGCTCGTATGGCTCGTTTTGAAGAACTAACAACTGGCCAATACCAGAAGCGTAACGAAACCAACGAACTGTTCATCCCGCCAGGTGAGCGTTTAGGTGACAAGGTACTTGAAGTTAAGAACCTAACTAAGTCATTTGGTGACCGTGTTCTTATCGACGACTTATCGTTCAGCATGCCTAAAGGCGCTATCGTCGGTATCGTTGGTGCCAACGGTGCGGGTAAATCAACACTATTCAAGATGCTAAGCGGCGCAGAACAGCCAGATTCAGGCACAGTTGAATTAGGCGAAACGGTTAAGCTTGCTTCTGTTGATCAGTTCCGTGACAGCATGGATGACACCAAAACAGTATTCCAAGAGATCTCTGAAGGCGCTGATATCATTAAGATCAACAACTTCGAAATCCCTGCTCGTGCATACTGCTCTCGCTTCAACTTCAAAGGCAACGACCAACAGAAAATCATCGGTCAGCTTTCTGGTGGTGAACGTAACCGTGTTCACCTAGCGAAACTGCTAAAAGCGGGCGGTAACGTACTGCTACTCGATGAGCCAACCAATGACCTTGATGTCGAAACTCTGCGTGCACTTGAAGAAGCGCTGCTTGAGTTCCCTGGCTGTGCAATGGTTATCTCGCATGACCGTTGGTTCCTTGACCGTATTGCGACCCATATCTTAGACTACCGTGATGAAGGTCAAGTTAACTTCTACGAAGGTAACTATACTGAGTACACAGAGTGGCTGAAGAAGACTCTGGGCGCACAAGCGGCTGAACCGCACCGTATCAAGTACAAGCGTATTGCTAAGTAAATTAGCTTGTATTTTGAACAAAGGCCGCGATAATAGCGGCCTTTGATATATCTGGCTTACTATTTACCTATTGATATAGAGAAATTACCTATGCTTGAAAGACGTCAATTTTCACGAGTTATTTATCAAGTCCCGACTGAGATCTCACAAGGACAAGTAAATGTATCAGGCTCAGTGCAAGACTTATCTCTCCATGGTTTACTCATTCAATGTGATAAATGGCAGCAACTCAGCCACGATGCTCCTGTTCAAGTCAGCTTTAAGCTCACCAACAGTGATATCAATATTCAGTTAGAAGCAATGATAGTCTCTACCATCAATACCTCAATGCGTTTACGCATAGAGCATTTAGATATTGATAGTATTGGCCACCTTAAGCGCCTTGTTGAGCTTAATGTCGGCGACGATGAACTGCTTTATAGAGAGATTGAACACCTTACCGATTTAGGTAAGGAATAATATCTCCATTACCTTTTTCTATTAGAAGCATTTAGTTAATACAGAACCATGTCTAAAAAAATTTCCATTACTATTCCCTCTAACAATGGGGAACAGACGTTTTACTTCGGCCGAAAAGCCGTGCTCATGTGTACCACTGCAATTTTTTCAGTGCCGCTGTTAATTGGCGGAGCTGCATACATGCACTTCGAAGGTAAACAAGAGCTCGCGATGCAAGCGGGTGATGCACAACAGTTAATTGAAACGCTGATTGTTGAAAAAGAGCAAACCGAGTTTCTTTATGCTGAACAGGTAGAAACCAATCACTCGTTATCGCAAACACTCACCGAAAAAGAAGGCACCATTCAACTGCTTGGTAAGCGTGTATTTGATGTGGAATCCGTGCTGGGTCTTGCCGATGAAGAACTGCTTACCGATGATATCTCTTTAGAAGATCGCATTGATGCTGCGGCGGTAGATTCAGCAGTAAGAGCGACGATGTTCCGTTTGATTCCAAACGACAGTCCTATGGCTTATCAACGTATCTCTTCTTCTTATGGTAGCCGCACTAACCCTATTTCAGGTAAACGCCATGTACATACTGGTATCGATCTAACTTGTAAGCGTGGTGAAGATATTGTAGCGCCCGCAGATGGAGTCATTGAAACGGTACGCCCAAGTAAAAAAGGCTTCGGTAACTTTATTACTATGCGTCACTCGTTCGGTTTCATGAGTTCTTACGCGCACCTACAAAAATTCAAAGTTCGCAGCGGTCAGTTTGTGAGTAAAGGTGATGTGATTGCAAGCTGTGGTAACTCAGGCAACTCTACCGGCCCACACTTGCATTATGAAGTACGCTTCCTTGGTCGTTCACTGAACCCTCAATACTTGATGGATTGGACACCGGAAAACTTCAACTACGTGTTCGAGAAAGAGAAAAAGGTTAAGTGGGGCCCACTGGTTCAGCTTATTGATAATGTGGTTCGCTTGCAGATCAACCTGACTAACGTGCCTTACATTAGCTCGACCATCGACACGGTATCGAGTGAAGAGAGCAAAAAACCTATCACGACTAACTAGTTGTTACTGGCTAACTATTTATTAATGGCCAAGTTCTGTTGGTTTGGCCTATGATGATCTAATTGCTTTTAGCCTACAGTAGGCCAACTACTTTTAGTTCTGAATTAGATAAAAAAAGAGCGACCATCAGGTCGCTCTTTTTTATGATTTCAAATCAGTATTAGCCACGATGAATCGAGTCATGCGCTTGCTTTAAAAGATTTTGGCTCTCTTGCAAGAACTGCTGCGAGTAGTCGCCAAACCAATCACTGACTTGATTAAAGCTATCAACGAATTTGGCTTTATCTTTCCCATCCAAGATTTCTAATGCTTCACCGAAACGACTATGGAAACGTCGAATCATCTCTATGTTCTCATCTGAAGAAAGAATGATATCACCGTACAAGTTCGGGTCTTGAGCAAACAGACGACCAACCATCGCAATCTCAAGTCGGTAGATTGGCGAACTTAGCTTCAGAAGCTGATCAATGTTCGGGTTCTCTTTACTTAGGTGCAAGCCGTAAGCAAAAGAGGTGAAGTGGCGTAGTGCTTGAATCAGAGTCATACCGTGATCGTGTTCAGCAGCATCCATCTGGCAAAGGCTCGCGCCCCAAATACCAAATTGATTCAGTAACCATTGGTAGCTTTCAGAGCCACGCCCATCACTGTAAACAATCACTTGTTTCGCAAGGCTTGGAACATCAGGACCAAACATTGGATGCAACCCAACCACTGGGCCTTGGTGCATGTTCATCATTGCTTGTAGAGGCTTTGATTTAATCGACGTCAAATCACAAAGAATACAATCGCTTGGTAGGTTACCCAGCTTCGCAATCACCCCTTCTGTCAGGTGAATTGGAACCGTAACAACCACAAGGCCAGCATTATCTAAGATCTCATCGGCTTTATCCCAATCTTGGCTGCCGAGAATTTTCACTTCGTAACCAGAAAGCTTGAACATACGTCCAAACAAACCACCAAGCTGACCATTACCACCAACGATAACCACTGAACGCAACTCTGGGTTAAGGCACTTAAAGCCAGAGTCTTTCTCACTGGCATAAGACTCACGCATAGTACGACGCAAAATATCTTCGATTAACTGCGGTGGAACCCCTATTTTCTCGGCTTCTTGACGACGAGATGCCAGCATCGCAGCTTCGCGCTCTGGTACATAAATAGGTAAACCATGTTCGCTTTTCACTTCGCCTACTTTCTCTACTAGAGCAAGACGTTGAGCCAGTAAATCCAACATTTGTTTATCGACAGCATCGATTTGGTCGCGTAATTCGTTCAGTTCAACGGCCATTTTATTCCTTACTCATCTATAAGCCCGTGCTAATCTTTAAGCCCACCTGGCGCAGGTTCGTTAGCAACAGATCTTAAAATGCCCCATTAGATGAGGCACTTAAATTTTAAACCCTGACTAACCTTTCAAGCGGTTCTCTAAGAACGGGACTAATTCCGTATGTGCATGCTTCAATAGTGCCTCAGTTGACTCCCAATTGATACACGCGTCCGTGATAGATACCCCGTATTTCATCTCATTGAGAGGTATATCTGAAGATTGGTTTCCTTCGTTAATATGGCTCTCAATCATCAGGCCGATAATCGACTTATTACCTTCACGAATCTGATGGATGACATCTTCAGCCACCAGCGGTTGGCGACGGAAATCTTTACGAGAGTTCGCATGGCTACAGTCAACCATTAGTGCCGCCTCTAAGCCAGACTTACCCAGCTCTTGCTCACATTCGTGTACAGATACTGAATCGTAGTTCGTCTGCTTACCGCCACGTAAAATTACGTGACCATTTGGGTTACCTTGCGTCGTGAGTAGTGCGACTTGACCTTCACGGCTGATACCCATGAAACGGTGGCTAGAAGAAGCCGCCTGCATTGCATTGATTGCAGTACCTAGATTGCCATCCGTACCATTCTTAAAGCCGATTGGCATTGAAAGACCACTCGCCATTTCGCGGTGGGTTTGTGACTCAGTCGTACGTGCGCCGATTGCTGCCCAGCTGAATGTATCTGCTAGGTATTGTGGGCTGATTGGGTCTAGCGCTTCGGTCGCTAGTGGGATTTCCATCTCAGCTAACTCAACTAAAAGCTCACGACCAACATGCAGACCATGCTCAATATCGAACGTACCATCTAGATGTGGGTCATTGATCAAGCCTTTCCAACCAACAGTGGTACGAGGCTTTTCAAAGTAAACACGCATAACAATATACAGTTGGTCGCTCAGTTCTTCAGAAAGTGCTTTGAGGCGTTTCGCGTACTCTTTCGCAGCTTCAATATCATGGATAGAACATGGGCCACATACTACAAGCATGCGATGATCTTTCTTATGAATGATATTTGCTATAGTTTCACGAGACTCTTGAATGAAACGACGAGCATTATCACTCAAAGGCAGTTTTGCTTTTAACTCCTCTGGAGTAATCAGTACCTGTTCGTCGATGATATTGACATTGCTTAATTCACTTTTCTGCATAACTCAACCTGTATATTTATTTTTACACCCAATATTTCCATTTGGGCTGACAATCTTTAAAAACACAATAACAGCTACAAAAACGATTGCAAGTGTAAACAATAAAAAACATTTACTGTAAATTTAAATTTACACGCTCTCTTTAGTTCACTCTGATACACAAACCAGTTTAAACCGCGCCCCACACATACAAAAAAGGCGATATTTCTCATATCGCCTTCTTCAAACTTATAGAGTGTTTATTTATCACCCAGCGTTTAACATTCGCTTAATTTGCTCTGAGGCCTTTTTCCATCGACTATCTGAGTGAAGCGTCGATAAATCAAAGCTGTGCTTTTTAAGCAATGAGTTGGCTAAAAGCACCTCTTGAATCGCTAAGTGATCAAGAGCCTCAATTTGTGCATCTCGCTTATTACACATCAGCACCATGTCACACCCCGCATTCAGAGCAGCCTTCGCTCTATCGGCTGGCCCACCCATAATCGCAGCACCTTCCATAGTTAGGTCATCAGAGAACACCAAGCCTTTAAATCCAAGCTGTTGCTTCAATACTTTCTGCAACCAATACTCAGAGCCACTCGCTGGCTGATCATCATAGTGCGAAAAAACCACGTGCGCAGGCATCATCGCATCTAATATTCCAGCTTCAATTTGAGCCTTGAAGATGGCCATGTCGGTTTCAAAGATGTCGTCTCTAGGATCGTAAGGCGTTTCAAGATGCGAATCAGCAATCACACCGCCGTGTCCTGGGAAGTGCTTGCCTGTTGTCGCCATGCCAACCGATTTCATGCCCTTAATAAAAGCACTACTGTGGCGAACGATAGTATCAATATCTTCACCAAACGCTCGGCTACCAATCGCTTTACACTCATGGCCTTTGTCTAATACAGGCGCAAAGCTAAGATCGATATCATGGGCAATCAATTCCGCCGCCATCAACCAACCGGCTTGTTCTGCTAACTGCTCACCATTATTCTTAGTCGCGAATTCTTGAGCGGCAGGGATAATTGAAAATCCATCGCGGAAGCGCTGAACTCGGCCACCTTCTTGGTCAACACCAATCAAAATAGGACGTTTCGCTACCTTGCGGATCTCTTTGTTTAACGCCGAAAGCTGTTTGCTATCGTGGTAGTTTCGAGCAAATAAGATGAGACCACCAACGGTTGGATGCTCTAAAATTTCTCTGTCTTCAGCTGTTAGCTCATAGCCCGCAACATCTACCCACAACGGTCCCATATTTATCCCTTATTAAACCTAATTTCATAAACTTCCCGAGATTATTCTCTTTAAATTTGCTTTACAATGTTTTTAAACCAATCTGTGGAAGACTTTAAGAATGCAGGGCAAGAGCTTAGGAATGGATCATAAAGAACTGTATATAGGTGTGATGTCGGGGACGAGTATGGACGGTGTTGATACAGCCTTAGTCTCGATTGAAGACGATAGCATTACATTGCTTGCTCATGATGAGTTCCCAATGCCAGAGGATATCAAAGCGCGTTTGCTTGAAGTTTGTATTGGTCAGAAAACGGATTTGATTGCCATTGGCGAACTCGACCACCAGCTTGGTCATCTATTTGCTGATGCCGTTCTGCAACTTCTCGACAAGTCAGGCACGCCTGCATCTTCTGTGACTGCGATTGGTAACCATGGCCAAACAGTATTCCACCAGCCAACCGGTGATTCGCCATTTACCATGCAGTTGGGTGACGCCAATATCATTGCCGCTAAAACACAGATTCAAACAGTCGCTGATTTCAGACGCAAAGACATGGCGCTTGGCGGACAAGGTGCGCCATTAGTACCAGCGTTTCACCATACGATTTTTCACCCGCGAGACAGCTCGGTTGTGGTGTTGAACATTGGTGGAATCTCGAATATTTCAGTGCTGCGCCCGAATCAGCCTACTCTTGGTTATGATACTGGCCCGGGCAATATGTTGATGGACGCTTGGGTAGATAAACACACGGGTGAGAAGTTTGACCGTGATGCGCTGTTCGCGCTAAAAGGCCAACTAAGTCCAGCTTTACTCGAACAGCTGTTGAACGAATCTTATCTATCTCAAATGCCACCGAAAAGCACTGGCAGAGAGCTGTTTAATCTACCGTGGCTAGAGCAACAATTAACAGAATTTAAAGGCCTTGCAGCAGAAGATGTTCAGTACACACTTTGTGAATACACCGCATTGACGATAGCCAATGAAGTGGAAACTTATCGCTTGGGTAACCAACCTGCACTGTATGTGTGTGGCGGTGGTACGAGAAATCCATTGTTGATGAAGAGACTGTCTGAACTGCTTCTTAGCTGGGAGGTTGAGTCGACGACCAGTAAAGGCGTTGATGCCGATTACATGGAAGCCATGGCCTTTGCGTGGCTTGCTCAACGTCATATTCATCAACTGCCAAGCAATTTACCGGAAGTGACTGGCGCAAGCAGAGCGGCCTCTCTAGGCGTTCTATATCGTGCAGATTAACTTGATAGCCGTGCTGACTTAGTAACAATACTGACTTCGCGGTGCTGTCTAAACAATTTTAGAACCATCATTTAAGGATCACTATGAGTAACGACGCTCTCATATCAGCGCTCTCGCACCTCGTTTCGGAGGGGAGAAACCCTGATACTATGGATATTGATCTGCTCACCTCTCTCGAAGTGGTTGAAAAGATTAATCAACAAGATAAGCAAGTCCCACTGGCAATCGAAGTAGAGCTGCCACAGATAGCTCAGGCCGTTGATAAAATCGCTCACGCCTTTCAACATGGTGGCCGATTGATTTACATGGGCGCAGGAACCAGTGGTCGATTGGGCGTGTTAGATGCCTCAGAATGCCCTCCGACTTTCGGCGTTTCAGACAAGATGGTTATCGGTCTCATCGCTGGCGGACCAGAGGCGATTTTAAAAGCCAAAGAAGGTGCGGAAGACTCGCTGACTCTCGGAATTGAAGATCTCAAAGCGATTCAGTTTTCAGAAAATGATGTCGTGGTAGGCATCGCTGCTAGTGGCCGTACACCTTACGTAATTGGTGCACTCAACTACGCAAATCAAATAGGAGCAGTAACGGTTGCGCTGTCTTGTAATCCTGGCTCTCCGATTGCTGAGATTGCTCAAATCGCGATAAGCCCAGTGGTTGGCCCGGAAGCATTGACTGGCTCAACACGCCTCAAATCAGGTACGGCGCAAAAATTAGTGCTAAATATGCTAACGACTGCCAGCATGATTCGTATCGGTAAGAGCTACCAAAATCTGATGGTCGACGTAAAAGCAACCAATGAAAAATTGGTTGCCCGCGCTGCTCGTATCGTTATCCAAGCGACGGAGTGTGATAAAGCCCTTGCTGTTTCGACACTTAAAACCACCGATTATGATGTAAAACTGTCTATTTTGATGATTCTGACAGGGCTAGATTTAGAATCAGCTAAGGCTCAGCTTGATCAACAAAATGGTTTCTTGAGAAAAGCGGTCGAGAATAATCAGTAATCTTAATTTGGTTTGTAGCTTCTCATTTAGACAGCTACTTTAACGACATACAAAAAGACCAGTACACATGCGGCACTGGTCTTTTTATTTTCTAATCGCTAGTTTGAGCTTAGTAGTCGTTAGAAAACTCATCCCAGCCGCGCTGCCATTCCATACGGAAACGTTGAGCGTCTTCCGTACCTGAACAAACGCCTTCATAAACCTGGCCAGATAAGCCAATTTGATAAGCATGGTTTGGGTTGCAGTATTCAGCAACACCTAGATAGTAACCTTTGCTGTAGCTTGATTGGTCTACCGTTCCAAGCTTAGTCATCTCTTGGTAAGAACGTTGAGTATTACCTTTGATACCGTCACGATAGCCAATCTCTTGCCAATTGCCTTCGGCCGCTAAATCTTGAACATTGGCGCTGCATCCTGCAAGGCTAAATGCCACGGCGAATAGTGCTATTATTTTTTTCATTTCAATCCTTTATATTGTTACTTCACCACTTCCTGACGAAGCGCTGCCATTGTGGCGATTCTCCGCTGAACACGTACTGATGTCCACTCATTGTCTGTTGTTGTCCTCTTAAGCAAGAGAACAAACCGCTCAATCAGTTATAACACCACTTAATTAGCTATTCGACCACTCACTCTCATAGCGGAAGTTTCTTCTCATACACTCCTTTAATATACACCCTGACTTAATTAATACATTCAGGGATAACAAATTATGATGTGGTTTCTTACCTGTGTTGCAGCACTCATTGGTGGCTACTTTATTTACGGTGCCTTTATCGAGAAGATTTTCGGTATCAATGAAAAGCGTCAAACACCCGCTCATACCAAGCAAGACGGCGTGGACTTCGTTCCAATGTCGACGCCAAAGGTTTACCTAGTTCAACTGCTTAACATTGCAGGTGTAGGTCCAATCTTCGGCCCTATCATGGGTGCCCTTTACGGCCCAGCAGCAATGCTTTGGATCGTGCTAGGTTGTATCTTCGCAGGTGCCGTACACGACTACTTCTCAGGTATGTTATCTATCCGCAATGGTGGCGCTTCGGTTCCAACCATCACTGGACGTTACCTAGGCAATGGCGCAAAACACTTTATGAACATCTTTGCCATTGTTCTACTGCTTCTTGTTGGTGTGGTATTCGTTTCAGCTCCAGCAGGCATGATCACTAACCTAGTGAACGACCAAACTGATTTCGTAATGTCTACGAGCACCATGGTTGTCATCATCTTTGCTTACTACATCATCGCAACGATTGTCCCTGTCGATAAAATCATTGGTCGCTTCTACCCACTGTTCGGTGCACTGCTTATCTTTATGTCTGTTGGCCTAATCACTGCGATTGGTCTATCTGACGAGCACCAAATCATGGGTGGCTTCGAGATGAAAGACATGTTCACTAACATGAACCCTAACGATCTACCGCTTTGGCCTGCTCTATTCATCACCATCGCTTGTGGTGCTATCTCTGGCTTCCACGCAACTCAGTCTCCACTAATGGCACGTTGCATGGAAAACGAGAAAAATGGTCGCTTCGTATTCTACGGTGCAATGATTGGTGAAGGCATCATCGCTCTAATCTGGTGTGCGCTTGCTCTGTCATTCTTCGGTTCAGTTGAGTCTTTGTCTGACGCGATTGCAAACGGCGGCCCTGGTAACGTGGTATACAGCGCTTCATTTGGCCTACTGGGTGTATTTGGCGGTATCCTTGCTTTCCTTGGCGTGGTTATCCTACCTATCACTTCTGGTGATACAGCGTTCCGTTCAAGCCGTCTTATCCTTGCTGAATACTTCAACATGGAACAGAAGACACTGCGTAACCGCCTACTGATGGCTCTACCACTGTTCGTTATCGGTGGCATCCTGACTCAAGTAGACTTCGGCATCATCTGGCGCTACTTCGGTTTTGCTAACCAATCAACAGCAGTCATGATGCTATGGACAGCTTCGGCTTACCTACTTCGTCACAATAAACTACACTGGGTAACAACGGTTCCAGCTGTGTTCATGACATCTGTGTGTATCACATTTATCCTCAACAACAGCCAACTGGGCTTCGGTCTACCAATGCAGCTTTCAACCATCATCGGCGTGGTGAGTGCATTCGGAATTGCGGCTTACGTTATCAAAATTTCAAAAGGCAAAGGCGATATCGACCTTGCTGATGAAGAAGAAAAAGAAGCAAAAGGCGTCACCAAAACCGCCTAGTTCTTTCAGACTCTTGAGAACAAGAGACACGTCTTCATAGAGAGACGAAAGAACAAGCCAAACACACTTCGCTTGCTCCCGTAATCACCCAGTGATTCGTGGAAATTATGACTAAAGCCCGTCCTCTGTGATGGGCTTTACTGTATCTCAGCATTAGTACATCAATATTGGTATCTCCGCCCGACAAGCAATCGTCACTCGATATAACCAACGAAAACACAAGCAAAGCTACCGTTACCACGCAATGAGCTTTACACTTAACCAGCGTCTCAATAGGTGAAAATATGGAACTCATTCTCTCTCTGCTGCAACAAACCTGTGTTTACTTAGTAATTGCTTACATGCTAAGTAAAACTCCACTGATTCTCCCTTTGTTGAGCATCTCTTCACGCTTAAGTCATAAAGTCAGCTGTTATGTTCTGTTTTCTCTGTTCTGTATTATGGGCACCTATTTTGGACTACAGATTAATGACGCGATAGCCAATACGCGCGCGATGGGTGCGGTCATGGGTGGTCTATTTGGCGGCCCTGTCGTTGGCTTTGCCGTCGGCTTTACTGGCGGTATTCACCGTTACTCATTAGGCGGCTTCACAGACTTGGCTTGTGCTATTTCCACCACAGCTGAAGGCTTGATTGGCGGCCTATTGCACGTTTATCTCGTCAGAAAGAACAAAGCGAGCCAGCTGTTTAATCCATTGGTGGTTTTCTCTGTTACCTTGTTTGCAGAGATTATTCAGATGCTAATTCTGTTAGCGGTCGCGAAACCATTCGAGCAGTCCTATGCTCTGGTTTCTGATATTGCCGCGCCAATGATCATTGCTAACTCGGTCGGTGCGGCGCTGTTCATGAGCATCATCCAAGATCGGAAAACCATCTTCGAGAAGTATTCGGCAACTTTCTCACGCCGCGCATTAACCATCGCCGAGCGTTCAGTGGGTATTTTGCATGGAGGATTCAATTCGGATAACGCGCAAAAAATCGTGCGGATCATTTACGAAGAGACCAACGTTGGTGCGGTGGCGATCACCGACCGAGAAAAAATCCTCGCGTTCATCGGCATTGGTGATGAACACCATATTCCGAACACCCCTATTTCATCGCAGAGCACGCTCACTTCGATGGAACAGAACGACATCATCTACCTTGATGGCAAAGAGAATCCGTACCAATGCTCCCTTTCGCAAGATTGTAAGTTAGGCTCCGCGCTAATTATCCCGTTAAGAGCAGGAAACGAAGTCATCGGAACCATCAAACTGTATGAGCCAAAGCTGAAACTATTCTCGACCATCAATATGTCGATGGGTGAAGGTATCGCTCAGCTATTGTCGAGCCAGATACTGTTTAGTAATTATCAACAACAGCAAACGCTACTTACCCAAGCAGAAATAAAACTGCTGCACGCTCAAGTGAACCCACACTTCTTGTTCAATGCGCTTAACACCATCAGCGCAGTGACACGTCGCGACCCAGATAAAGCTCGGGAGCTAATTCAGCATCTGTCTCACTTCTTTAGAAGTAACCTGAAGCAGAACATCAACACTGTAAAACTCAAAGATGAACTGGCACACGTGAATGCGTATCTAACCATAGAGAAAGCACGCTTTACCGATCGATTAGAAGTGGAATGGGATATCGACCCACAACTGTACGAGTCGCAACTGCCAAGCTTTACCCTACAACCGCTAGTAGAAAATGCCATCAAACATGGGATTTCTAACATGCTGGAAGGCGGCCAAGTGAAGATCTATAGCGAAGCCTTCGAGGGTGGATTTAAGCTGATCGTGGAAGACAATGCAGGCAACTATCAAAAGCCTTCTCAAGACCATGTCGGTTTAGGGATGGAAATTGTTGATAAACGACTCACTAATTTCTTTGGACAAGATTCAGCACTAAAAATAGAATCTCAACCACAGCAATTCACTCGAATGAGCTTTATCATACCTATACTAAAATAAAGGTATTTTCGGAGACGAATCGCTCCGAGTTGAAACATTTAGAAGCAGACATTTAAAAGATAAGCGTGAATCAAGCAGGGATAGAACCAAGATGAAGATTGTAGGATGTTAAAGGCATTAGTTGTCGATGATGAGCTTTTTGCTCGCGAAGAACTGATTGAACTACTGACCGAAACAGGAGAAGTGGAAATCATCGGCCAAGCAAGTAACGCGATCGAAGGACTTAAACAGATCAATCTGCTTAAGCCTGACGTGGTGTATTTGGATATCCAAATGCCGCAGGTTACCGGGATTGAACTGTTAAGCATGCTTGATCCAGACACCATGCCTTACGTGGTATTCGTCACTGCCTACGACCAATATGCAATTCAGGCATTTGAAGATAACGCATTTGACTACCTACTCAAACCGGTTGAACCTTGTCGATTAAACAAGAGTGTTTGTCGTCTGAATAAGGTCATCAAGCAGAACCACAAAGCGCCGGAGCAAGACATCTCTGCCATTGCTCCGTGCCGTTTAGAGCAGATCCCGTGTATCGGCCATAACCGCATTGTGATCATGGCAAGCCAAACGGTCGAGTGCGCTTATTCGGATATCAGTGGTGTGCATGTTCGTAGCTCCTCACAAACGGCGACCTCACAGTTAACGCTAAAGATCTTGGAAGAAAAAACCGATTTGATCCGTTGTCATCGACAATATGTGATCAACATAAAATCGATCCAAGAGATCAAACTGTTGGAAAATGGATTAGCGGAGATCATCACACTGACCGGTTTTGAAGTACCAGTCAGTCGTCGCTACCTCAAAACACTGAAAGAGCTACTCGGTCTCCAGTAACCCATTAGAAATTCGACGCCTTCTTCCAAAGTACGATCAAAAAAGCCAACGCATCAACATTGGCTTCCTGCTGTTTACAAATCAATAGTGTTTACAAATCGATAGTGTTTGCGAATCGATAGAGTTACGAATCGATCTTGTCACAAATCAATAGCGATTAGTCGACTTGCTTAATCTGTAGCTCTTTCGGTACTTCGAAGAACATGTTCTCTTCACGACCTTGAATCTCTTCAACCTCAGTAGCACCCAGCTCACGAATACGATCTAAGATTTGGTTTACCAACTCTTCAGGAGCAGAAGCACCGGCTGTTACACCGATTTTCTTTTTCCCTTCAACCCATTCAGTTTGAATGTCTTCAGGGCAGTCTGTTAGATAACCTGGCGTGCCTAGCTTCTCAGCCAGCTCTTTCAAACGTGTTGAGTTCGATGAGTTCTTAGAACCAACAACTATCACCACATCAACATCACCGGCCATCTCACGAATTGCGTCCTGACGGTTTTGAGTCGCGTAGCAGATGTCGTCTTTACGTGGGCCTTGGATCTCAGGGAACACTCGACGCAGCTCTTCGATCACATCCGCCGTTTCATCAACTGACAACGTAGTTTGGCTAACGTAATGCAGGTTACTTGGATCATTCACCACTAGACTTTGTACATCCTCTGGTTTCTCAACCAAGTACATTCCACCTGTTTGGCTAGCGTACTGACCCATGGTGCCTTCCACTTCTGGGTGACCCGCGTGACCAATTAGAACCACTTCCATATGCTTGCGGCTCGCACGAGCAACTTCCATATGGACTTTAGTTACCAAAGGACACGTTGCATCAAATACGGTGAGTTCGCGCTCTTTCGCTTCTTTACGAACGGCTTGAGAAACACCGTGAGCAGAGAAGATCACGATGTTATCGTCTGGCACTTCACTTAACTCTTCGACAAAAATAGCACCACGTTGCTTTAGCCCTTCAACAACAAAGCGGTTGTGTACCACTTCATGACGAACATAGATCGGTGGCTGGTACATTTCGAGTGCACGCTCAACAATACTGATCGCACGATCGACACCGGCACAAAAGCCACGAGGGTTAGCTAACATTATTTTCATTTCATTGCTCATCATTTACCGCAGTACTAAGGTTGCTTCTATAGAGTTCGCTGTCAGCGAGGCTCGCATTCTACAGTGAAGCGCCTAGACAGTGAAGCTCTGGGTTACATCACAGCTGTAAGGTGATGTTATTCAACCGTCAAGATAGCGATTCTAACGTTAAGATAGCGATTCTAACGCTAAGATAGTTAGTCCACCGCTAAAATAGTTAATCCACTGCTAAGATGTTGACGTCAAACGTAACGTCTTGGCCTGCTAATGGATGATTAAAATCAACCGTCACTGAATCACCCGCGATCTCAGTGATAATACCTGGGATTTCCATACCATCAGGACCTGAGAAAGCCATAATAGTGCCAACTTCGACTTCAGAATCGCCAACAAACTTAGCACGATCCATATGATGGATATGATCTGGATTTGGCATACCAAAGGCGTCTTGCGCCTTCAATTCGATAGACTTTTCAGTCCCCGTTTCAAGACCAATCAGGCACTGTTCAAAGTTCTCACTTAGGCTGCCATCACCCATAACGAACTTCGCAGGCTTACCCATATTTTCGGTGCTATCGGCAACTGAACCATCCTTCATTTTAATCGTAAAATGTAGAGTTACTGCTGAATCATTTTTAATTGCTGCCACGTTACTTTCCTTAGATTTCTTTATTATTTGAGGATGCGCTGTGCTTTGCTTCCTTGTTGACTGAAGCATAAAAAAAAGCGCCGTCGGAATCAACCGACAGCGCTTAGGGCTATTCTATTCTGTGAGTCATAGACTGACTTTAGGGCAATCTATTTAAAAGCGATTTACTTAATACTCATTAATGCTTGAGTCGCCTATTTACTTTCATCTTTCTTGCGAAAGCCATCTAAGATAATCATCGCAGCACCGATACAGATCCCCATATCAGCCAAGTTGAATGCAGGCCAATGGTAAGTACCCCAGTAGAAATCTAAGTAATCGACAACAAAGCCGTGTACTACTCGGTCAAATACGTTACCTACCGCGCCACCAATGATGATCGCATAAGCAATGTTATTCCACTTCTCTGCTGCAGGTAGTTTACTCATCCAGTATGTCAGCATGCCAGTTACCGCAAAGGCGATACCAGTAAATAACCAACGCTGCCAGCCACTCTGATCGCTCAGAAAGCTAAATGCTGCACCATAATTATGGACATACAAAAAGTTAAAGAATGGCAACACCTCAATACGGTTTGCCCAGCCATAACCCATATTGTCCATAACGAATAGTTTGATGCCAATATCTGCAAGGAAGACCAACAGAGCCAGCCATAACCAACGCACACCAGATTGTTTTAACGAAACTTCACTCATTTCTATTCCTAGTATTTACGAAGCCAGTACCCATTTAATCATCCTGTTTAAGGGATGATGAGCACTCAACTCGGTTAAACACATTTCCTATAATTAAAAATAACCCCAGTTGATACTGGGGCTATGATTTTTACAAAAAGTTCAGTCTTTCTCTGAGTCGTTATGCGTATTTACGCACTTCGCCTTCACCGTCGATGTTCGACACACAACGACCACAAATTTTCTCGTGACCTTCGATTGTGCCTACATCTGGAGTGTGGTGCCAGCAACGGTCACACTTCTCAGCTTCAGTTGCTGCAACTTCAACGTATAAGCCTGCAACGTCTGTCGCTTGAGCTGTATCAGACTTATCGCTAAGCGGCTTAACAACAGCAGCAGAGGTGATAAGTACGAAACGTAGCTCATCTTCTAGCTTGTTGATTTTAGCAGCCAGTGCGTCATCAGCGTATAGAGTCACTTCAGCCTGCAATGCACCACCGATCGTTTTCTCTTTACGAGCATCCTCAAGAAGCTTGTTCACTGCGCCACGAACTGACTGTATTTCAGTCCAGAATTCGTTGCTTAGCTCTTCGTCGTCAGCAAGACCAAATAGGCCTTCGAACCACTCGCCAGTGAATACAAACGTGTCGCGTTCGCCAGGCATCTCGTTCCAGATTTCATCTGCAGTGAACGACATGATAGGCGCCATCCAACGAACTAGAGCTTCTACAATGTAGTAAAGCGCCGTTTGACAGCTACGTTGAGCATGGCTGCCCTGTTTCGCTGTGTACTGACGGTCTTTAATTACGTCTAGGTAGAAAGAACCCATTTCGATAGAACAGAACTGCATTAGACGTTGAGTCACACCGTGAGTGTTGTACTCACCGTATGCTTTAACAATCTCTTCTTGTGCAGCTTGAGCACGGCCAACAGCCCAACGATCAAGTGCTACCATTTCTTCAGCAGGCACTAGGTCAGTTTCAGGGTTGAAACCGTTCAAGTTCGCTAGGAAGAAACGAGCCGTGTTACGAATACGACGGTATGCATCAGCAGAACGCTTAAGGATCTCATCAGAAACCGCAACTTCGTTAGTGTAATCCGTAGAAGCAACCCATAGACGTAGAATATCGGCGCCTAGCTTGTTGGTTACATCTTTAGGAGCAACCACGTTACCGATAGATTTAGACATCTTACGGCCGTTACCATCAACCACGAAACCGTGCGTTAGCACTTGCTTGTATGGTGCTTCGTCTTTCATCGCGATAGATGAAATCAATGATGACTGGAACCAGCCACGGTGTTGGTCAGAACCTTCAAGGTAAAGATCAGCACTGTGCGTTCTTTCTTCATTCGGGAAGTTGTACTCTTCACGTGAATCCACAACAGAGAAGTGCGTTACACCTGAGTCAAACCATACGTCTAGCGTATCAAGTACTTTCTCGTACTTGTCAGCGTCTTCAGCACCCATCAGTTCAGCAGCATCTACATCCCACCAAGCTTGAATGCCTTTTTCTTCCACAAGCTTCGCTACTTTTTCAATAAGAGCTGGGCTATCTGGGTGAAGTTCTGATGTTTCTTTATGAACGAACAGAGCAATTGGCACACCCCAAGTACGTTGACGAGAGATACACCACTCAGGGCGACCTTCGATCATACCTTCGATACGGCTTTGACCCCATTCTGGCATCCATTCAACACTCTTCGTTGACTCAAGTGCTTTTGCACGTAGGCCAGCTTGATCCATAGAGATGAACCACTGCGGTGTTGCACGGAAGATGATTGGAGTTTTATGTCTCCAACAGTGTGGGTAGCTGTGCTCGTAAGCGTGGTGATGTAGTAGTGCACCTTTCTCTTTTAGAACTTCTAAAACAGAATCGTTCGCTTTGAATACATGCTGACCAGCAAATAGCTCAGTATCTGGCAGGTAAACGCCGTTTGAGCCTACTGGGTTAGCGATTTCTAGGTCGTACTTTTTACCAACCACGAAATCCTCTTGACCATGACCAGGCGCAGTGTGAACCACACCAGTACCTGAGTCAGTTGTTACGTGATCGCCAAGAACAGCAGGAACAGTAAAGTCGTAGAACGGGTGATTGAACTGAGAAAGCTCAAGATCAGCACCAGTCGCAAAACCAAGGTTATGGAAGTGCTCGATACCTGTACGATCCATTACGTCTTTTGCTAGTTCAGAAGCAACAACGATACGTTGAGCTGGCTGTTCGCCATTCGCTTCAACTTGGATAAGTACGTATTCAAGATCATCACGTAGACATACTGCGCGGTTAGCCGGCAGAGTCCACGGTGTTGTCGTCCAGATAACGATAGAGATTTCGCCCTGACCCGCGTGACCTTCTGCTAGAGTAAATTTCTCTAGAAGCGCCGCTTCGTCAGCTGCTGTAAATTTCACATCGATAGATGGAGAAACTTTATCTTTATATTCAACTTCAGCTTCAGCCAAAGCAGAACCACAGTCAGTACACCAGTGAACTGGTTTGAAACCTTTAAGAAGGTGACCTTTGTCTGCGATTTTGCCTAGAGAACGAATGATATTCGCTTCAGTGCCGAAATCCATAGTGCGGTAAGGTTTATCCCACTCGCCCATGATACCAAGACGTTTGAAGCTCTCTTTCTGACCTTCAACTTGGCCCGCAGCGTACTTACGACACTCTTCGCGGAATTCAGCAGCCGAAATCTTCTGACCTGGCTTACCTTTCTTCTTCTCAACCATCAACTCGATTGGAAGACCGTGACAGTCCCAACCTGGGATGTACGGTGCATCAAAACCAGAAAGGGTCTTAGATTTGATAATAATGTCTTTAAGAATCTTATTCAGCGCGTGGCCAATGTGAATGTCGCCGTTCGCGTATGGAGGGCCATCATGCAGCACGAAAGATTTTTTACCTTTCTTTGCCTTACGGATTTCACCGTAAAGATCTTCTTTGTACCAACGCTTCAGCATTTCTGGTTCACGATTTGCCAGATTGCCGCGCATTGGGAACCCTGTTTCTGGTAAGTTCAGGGTATCTTTATAATCACTCATCGATTCTTAATTCCGTTATATTGGGCGAAGTTAGACATTATGTTAATCGGTGGAATCATCCGACTAATTCTTTAGCTGAAGCAGCCACACCCTTGCGGCTTCAGCATCCAATTCTATTTGATTCTTTAGTGCGTCGAACGATTCAAATTTTATCTCGTCGCGCAGTTTGTGCAAAAGTCGTACTTCTAACTGTTTACCATATAAATTGGCTTTAAAGTCAAAAAAGTGCACTTCTAATTGCTGCCTTACACCATTAACCGTTGGTCGTTGTCCAATATTAGCAACGCCACCGACAGGAACACCGTCGATATCCAATGCTTCAACAACATACACTCCCGATACAGGAGAAACACAACGTTTTAATGGAATGTTAGCGGTAGGGAAACCGATAGTTCTCCCTAGTTTTCGACCATGAGACACACGACCACTAATACTGTAATCACGCCCTAACATGGTAGCACTTGCAGCCAAATCATCGACCGCTAGTGCATTCCGTATCTCAGTGCTGCTTACTCGTAATTGATTTAAGCAATAGCTTTGGGTGCTTACCACCTCAAAACCATATTTTTCGCCCGCTTCTTTAAGCATCGCGAAATTACCTGTTCGACCTTTGCCAAAGCAAAAATCGTCACCAACCACCAAGAATTTCACACCAAGCTTATCAACCAAAAGATCCTTAATGAATGCTTCTGCGGATAAGCTTGCAAAATACTGATTGAAATTCACACACAACAACCGACTGATATCTAGCTTACTCAATTGCACATATTTATCTCGTAAGCGAGTTAAACGTGCTGGCGCTTTACCTCGGGCAAACAGCTCCATAGGCTGTGGTTCAAACGTCATGACAACAGAAGGGAGCCCTAATGCTGCAGCTTGTTTAGAAACCTGACTCAGAACCTCTTGATGTCCTAAATGAACACCATCGAAGTTACCTATGGTTAATACACAGCCATGATGCTGCGCTTTAATATTGTGTATACCTCGGATCAGTTCCATTATGATCAGCTAAAACCTGTTATTTGCATCATTTATTGTGTGAAACCGACGGATTATATACTAATCAGTATTAATCTGTCGCTGCTTTTAAATGTTTTACTCGGATACCTAAAATCAGTACCGAAACAATATAAACAAAGCCACCAAGTCCAATCAAGCCTGTTAATGTCAGCGCTCTCTGGCTAAAGCTCCATTCAAGCCAATGTTGCATATTATCCAACTGCCATAAAATCGCCGCGACCATGACTACGCCAGAGATAATCAATTTGGCACTGAACAACAAGGTTGTCTTAGATAATTGATAGACACCCGCAAGATGCAAACCCCGATATAGCAAGGCCATATTCACAAAGGCAGACAAGGCCGTCGCAATCGCCAAACCAACATAACCATAGAAGTAAGCAAAGATCGCGTTGAACACCATGTTGGTGACCATGGCGATAATACCGTACTTCACAGGGGTTTTAGTATCTTGGCGAGAGTAATAGCCCGGAGCTAACACTTTAATCAGCATGAAGTTAAGCAAACCCGATGCGTAAGCAACCAATGACATTGATGCTTGCTGTACATCATGTGGCGAAAACTCACCACGCATGAAGAGCACCATCAGCATCGGCTTAGCTAACACTATCAGGCCTAACATCGCAGGAATGCCAAGCAGCAACACCATACGCACACCCCAGTCCATTGTGTGCGCAAACCCTTCACCTTGAGCTTCAACGTGTTTACGAGACAAAGCAGGAAGAATGACAGTCGCAATCGCAATACCGAATAGACCGAGTGGGAATTCAAGCAGTCGGTCTGAATAATACAACCAACTGATCGAACCGGTCGCTAGGAAGCTAGCAATAAAGGTATCAAACAATAAGTTAATTTGGCTGACCGATACACCGAACAGAGCTGGGATCATTAGCGTGCGGATCTTTACAACGCCCGGATCTCTCCAGCCCCACTTCGGCTTAACCAGAACACCCGCTTTTATCAAGAAAGGCATTTGGAAAAGAAATTGGACTAAACCACCAAGAAACACACCGATTGCCAAGCCAATTTCAGGCTGCTCTAAATTAGGAGCAAGAAACCAAGCACAAGCAATGATCATTACGTTCAAGAAAACAGGTGTAAAAGAGGAGACGGCAAACTTACCTAATGTGTTAAGAATGGCACCAGATAAAGCAACAAAGGTAATAAACCATAAATAAGGAAAGGTAATCTTGAGCATAAAGCTCGCCAGCTCAAATTTAGGGGCTGCTGGGCCATCATTCAACCAGTCGATAAACCAACCTGCACCAAACATCGCAGTGATCACACCCGAGCCCAAGACTCCGATAACGGTCACTATAGACACTAAAACCCCGAGCGTACCCGACACTTTAGCAATTAAATCTCGTGTCTTATCTTTATCACCTGCGGCGTGATATTCTGTTAATACAGGAACAAACGCTTGAGAAAACGCACCTTCTGCAAAAAGTCGACGTAAGAAATTAGGAATTTTATTAGCGAAGAAAAATACGTCGGCACTCGCTCCTGCTCCCATCAAATTTGCTACTACTACATCACGTACTAGCCCCAACACACGGGAAACAAAAGTCATTGCACTGACAATCAGGCCTGACTTTAATAGTCGTTTACTCACAGAAACCTCTGACACTGGTTGATTACTTTCAAGCAAGGATAAATACTATCCTGTCCTTAGAAGCATAATTATTAGCATTGGTCTAAAAATGCTGTTAGAATCCCCGCCATCTTAACCGCGATGACCTTTCCATACCAAAATTTGTTTTGGCTGAGATTGGTTTTTGCACAAATCATTTGACAATTAAGCGCCTATGAGGGATAGTCCTCGCCCTTAAATTGTCACCGAACTAAGTTTTTGGGAGTTAGACCTTGGCAAACAGTAAATCTGCTAAGAAGCGCGCTATCCAAGCTGAGAAACGTCGCCAGCACAATGCTAGCCGTCGTTCTATGATGCGCACTTACATGAAAAAAACTATTGCAGCTATTGAAGCTGGCAATAAAGAAGCTGCAACTGCTGCTCTTGTAGAAGTTACACCTCTTCTAGACCGCATGGCGACTAAAGGCCTTATTCATAAGAATAAAGCTGCACGTCATAAGTCTCGTTTCGCTGCTGCAATCAAAGCTCTTTAATAGAAATTTGATTACAACGCAAAACGAAAAAAACCGGCCTCGGCCGGTTTTTTTATATCTAAATTTTGAGTAACACAGCGATTTTTCTTACTGAACATTACTTAGCTTACTTAAAAGCACGTGGTTTGCCGACAGACACCAGCTTACTAAAAGGCATTTGGCTAACTGACACGCATTTGCTGACTAAAAGGTATATCGCTTACTAAAGGCATGCTGACTACAAGATATATCGCTGACCGATAGACAACTAAGCATATAAAAAACAGACAACTAGAAAATAAACAGACAAGAAAATAGATAAATAGGTAGGTAAATAGATAGGCACTAACATTCGACATGAAATACTGACACTTCCTTGTGTCATTCTATCACTGATAAGAAATCCCCCTCCTACCAGCAATAAGCTACTTGCAGTAAATACCATGCAGTAGGTTAATCATCGCTTTTACTTCTTCACTGCTCAATGTGTAATACACAGTTTGAGCTTCTTTGCGAGTTTCGACCAAACCATCTCTTCTCAACCAAGCAAGATGTTGAGATAAAGCAGACTGACTCAGTTCCAACTTGCCACACAACTCCCCAACTGACAGCTCAGTACCATGTAATAGGCACAAAATCTGTAAGCGACGCTCGTTGGCCATGGCTTTGAGTAGAATCACAGCTTGCGCTGAGTTCTTCTCCATCTCTTTTAAGTTCATAGTTTGGCTCCCTACAACCTTTACACCAACTACGGCTATTAGTATTTCCGGCATATGGTGGCGTTATGATAATCGATATCAATTCATTAACAAACCGCCTCACTCGAACAATTTGCTAAAATCTGCGTCACATACATTTTTTACTGCTGGATGTTGGATCATCCTCTCAGCAAATATGACGTAGTACTCCTCTTTTAACTCTTCAATACCAACCAATAACTGCAGTGATGAATCCTCTTCAACTTCAGACATATAAAGCGTAGGCGCTAAGAAGATAGCGTCATCGTGATAACGAGCAAAGGCCTTCATCAATGCCGCGTCATCAAACTCACCCAAAATATCGGGTTTAAGTCCTTGTCTATCAAACCATTGCAGCACTTTACGCCCCATCGAGGTTCGACTTCCTGGGATCAAAAGCTTTCTTTGCTCTAATACAGCCGGGAAGCTAACACCTTCAACCTTACCCGAACTGAAAAAACTCATTCCACTCTCACCCAACTTCTTACTAAACAGGCCAGGACTTTGACTAGAATCCACCGGACAGTCAGACAAGATCATATCGAGCTTATGTTGAGACAGTTGCTCAAGTAGCATTTCATGGGTCGATTCAAAGCAGCGTAAATGAATACTGTTATCTGGGGGAATAGTCGACATCAGAATCTTGCTGACAAGCCTTTTAGACAGCGCATCTGCAACACCAACATCAAACAGAATATTGGAGTGCTGGCTGTAATTCACGATATCCAACATCTCGTAGCTCAGGCCAAACATACGATCGGAATATTTAAAGACTAGCTGTCCAAGCTCTGTAGGCTCAACACTGCGACCATTGCGCTTGGTCAACTTGCCATCCATACGCTCTTCTAACGCTTTTATCTGACCTGTTACCGTTTGTGGTGTTAGGAATAGAGCTTCTGCTGCTTTAGTAACAGAGCCTTGCTTGCAAACCATCCAGAAGTAATAAAGGTGGTTATAGTTGAGGTGCGACATAGATGTGCCGTAATAAAAGAGTAGATACCCTTGTTATATCAAATATGACACCTTCGCTCAACAAACTCGGAAAAACCTAACCAAACTAGTTATTACCACTTATTTTTTCGAAGTGTCTGATTTCATAATGTAATATTTCAGCAATTATTTTTAATTTTTCTCTAACTTTTAAGATCTATATCACCTATCAAAAACACAAATAAAATCCAATAAAAACAACAAGTTAATACAGTGTTATTTCAAGAGAAAATATTTAAAGGGCAAATCATCACAAAAAAGTCTCACCTAAACCAAAATGTAATATTACTGAAATATTTGTTCTCTAACATCACGCTCAGATTAAACAAACAGACCAAACACAGACTTAAACGGTCCAATGGAGAAAACATTATGAACCAAGCTACTACTGCAGCAGCGCCTATCTCGAGCACAACTCGTTGGCTACGCTGGGCTAACTTGGCATTCATGCTTTACCTACTATTACTTTCAGTTTCAATGGTTGGTACAGGCTTCAAATGGGCAACAGGCGAGCAAGCAAAGGTTCTTTTCGAATTTGCTTCACACCCAGTTGCAGGCTTAATGATTGGTTTAGTGGCAACAGCACTTATTCAATCATCAAGTACAGTTACTTCAATTATCGTTGGCCTTGTGGCAGGTGGTTTACCTGTTGAGCTAGCAATCCCTATGATCATGGGTGCGAACATTGGTACTACAGTAACCAATACGCTAGTTAGCCTTGGTCATGTTCGTTGTAAAGATGAGTTCAAACGTGCATTCGCAAGTGCGACGATTCACGACTTCTTTAACCTATTAGCTGTTGCTATCTTCCTACCACTAGAGATGGCGTTTGGTATTCTAGAGAAGATTTCTCACTGGTTAGTATCACCGATGCTAGCAACAGGTGATATGAGCATGGGTGGTCTTAACTTCATCAAGCCAATCACTAAACCAGTAGTCAGTGCGATTAAAGAGCCACTATCGACATTTGGCGACACTGTTGGCGGTATCATGCTTATCGTTCTAGGTATCGCGACTATCTTCGTAGCTATCACGGTAATGGGTAAGCTAATGAAGAGCCTGATGGTGGGTCGTGCTCGTGAGATTCTAAAGAACGCAATCGGTCGTGGTCCTATCCACGGTATCGCTTCTGGCTCTATCGTTACTATCCTTGTTCAGTCTTCTTCTACGACAACAAGCTTGATGGTTCCACTAGTAGGTTCAGGTGTTCTTAAAGTACGTGACGTTTACCCATTCACTCTGGGTGCAAACATCGGTACGTGTATTACCGCGCTATTAGCAGCGACAGCAGTATCTGGTGAGTTCGCAGTATTCGCACTACAGATTGCTCTAGTACACTTGGTGTTCAACATCATGGCAACGGTATTCATCTTTGGTATTCCGTTCCTACGTGAACTACCAGTAAAAGCCGCTGATATTATTTCTGACATGGCTGTGAAGAACAAATCTGTAGTGGCTGGTTACCTTATTGCGGTATTCCTTGTACTGCCTGGTACCGTGTTAGCACTGACGGCTTAATCGCTAAATAATTAGATAGCTTAACCGCTAACAAGACACATCGCTTATAACAAAGCCCGCAACCTCCTGGTTGCGGGCTTTTTCTTTTTAAGAGCAGATGAGGGAAGAAAAAAGCAGATACGGGATGCGAGTGAACGAGTAACGAAGAGCTAAAAGAAGATACGAGATTCGGGTAGAGAGTAACGAAAAGCGACTACCTCTCATTATCTGCGTTTTGATATTTAGTATCTTACGGACTCAAATCTAAACACGCTCTTCGTATCCCTTATCTCGTTTACTCGTATCTAAACAATCTCACACCTAACCACCCGTCATTCCCTACAGCGAGGAACGAGCGTGATAGGGAATCTATCTAACACATAACACTCAGAGATTCCCTACTCCTTCCTTCGTCAATCTAGAGAATGACGAGTTGAAAAGAAGATACGAGATTCGGGTAGAGAGTGACGAAAAGCGACTGCCTCTCATTATCTGCGTTTTGATATTTCGTATCTTACTGACTCAAATCTAAACACGTTCTTCGTATCCCGCATCTCGTTTACTCGTATCTAGCTACCCTTCGTATCTCACATCCCGTTTATTCACATCTAAAAAAACGCTTACTTACCTTGCTCATTACGCAGATACATAATGGCAACCATGCTAAAGCCGATAAATTGCCATAAATACTGCCCATCGCTTGCGCCAGTGATGGTTTGAGTGAAAGCCATACAAGCAGTCACAAACAAAGAAGCGAAAGCAGCATAGAGCAACCACGGACGCTCCTTGCCAGACATGAACTCACCTGCAAATACCGAACGGATAACCAGTAAAAACGGCACACATTGCAAAGCAATCAGAATCGGGAACATAAAATCGAATGTTGGACTCAGTAGAGCATGACCGATTTGGCTCTTATCCCAAGTTCCTACAATATAGCCTTTCCAGCCAGCCCAAGTGTCACCTGAATAAGCGGTATCGGGCGTAATAAAGCCAAGCACAACGCCCATCACTTTATCGATAAAGCCATTTTTGAACCAAAAGACGAATAAGAAGATCTGAATTGGAATGATCTGAAAAGCAAACTTCTTCAACATGTGTGTACCCCAAATAATTAATGATTTGGTTACCAGTATGTGGAAGTCGATATTTTTACGCTTGATGCAAGGCAATCGAGCCTGAATCCAAACAATAATCAAACATGTTGAGAAGCCTGTCGGCACAAGAAAACCTTGCGGAAGAGCCGTTACTATTAGCGGTAACTCAACGTCTTCACTTCAAAGAGAATTATGTGGTTTAGGAAAGGTTTGTTTTTTATAAAGATTCAATAAGATCAAACAGTTGGCCATTATACTCTTTTTTCACTTCGGTATAGCGCTGATAGTTGTATTGCGAACCTTCGGGGTTATCCGACAGCTTGTCAGCCACACTAAGTAGATAAAAACTGATTGGGCTCGGTGTACTTTCGGCAGCATAAAAAAGGTAAGGGAAAGCTTGATTAGCATGTTGGTTGATTAACAGTGCAAGACCCAAGGTAAGGTTAGCAATATCACAACGCGGATTCATCTCAAAGGCTTGCTTTGCCAGTTGCAGTGCATGTTCGCGATCTTCTTGCTCATGACTTTGCAAATAAGCCAAAGATTCCGAATACGACAATAAGGCATTGACCAGATAATTGTCTCTTCCTTGCTGTTGAATCGTATCCAACTGAAGTGCGATCTCTGCAAATGGCTGTCCACCTTTGCCTTGGTAGAAAAGCGATATCCCCTCTGAAATAACCTTCCAATCATCGTAGTTATCAATAGCGGTCACTCGATGACTGACTACGCCGTATTCTGAACTCATTGGGGCAATAATGGCTTTAATCTCAAGAATCACATCCCCAATGGCATCAAAGAAGTTGTCTTGGCTAAAGCTCTTTTCCACTTTCTGGCTTTGATTGGACTGGCGGTTGTTTTGTATCAGCACGCTCAGTACATAGTCACCGCCCTTTTTCTTGAGCCAACCTTTAAGTTCGACACCATTATTGGCAAGTGACTGCTTGCCCTGTTTCGATAGCTGAGAGAAGTGGTAACCTGATAAGTTTTTAGCCGAATTCAATCCATAGAAAAGATAGTTGTATACACTTTCCGACATCTCATAATCGTCCGCAGAATCGAGCGTAATATCATGGATATAAACGGGAATCACATTACTTTGATGAGCGGCAATACCCACAGTGTCATTGGTTGGGACATCGCTTTTCCATGCCAAAATTGCGATCAAACCGAACGCTAATACAGCGGTTGTAATAAAGGCGATAGTTCTATTTTTGGTCTTAGAAACAACAACTTTGGTTTCAGGTGGGAGTATATCTTCTACAGGAGTAGTCTCAACGCTAGGCTGAATTATTTCAATATCAAACAGATAACCTCGCTTAGGAATGGTTTGAATGATGCGATACGGACGTGCTTTATCCAGAAGCTGACTACGCAATAAACTGATGACCTGTCTGACCAAGTTGTCAGACACTTGAGTTCTTTGCCACACATCAGCAGCTATCTGCTGAGTGCTCATTACTTGCCCGCGATTTTCGATGAAATAGCTGAGCAGCCTTGCTTGTAGTGGCTCTAAATGAATCTCTTCACTATCAATCACCAACTGGTTTTTATCAGGGTAGAAAGAAATAGGAAAGTCGTGTTGCAATACAAAGCAATGCGAGCGAGTCATAGTAGTTCTGTGGTTAGAAAAGACCACTCAAGATTATTGGTTTTACGAATGGTAAGCAAGCCAAGCATCAGAAATAAAAAAGGCTGCGCAGAGGCAACCTTTCAATCAGTCAATCAGTCAATCAAAGCAGATTAGATTAAACCGAGAACGGGTACTTAATCGCTTCGTGGCATTCGTAACCTTCAACCCAGAAGTCATCCATCGTTACCCACGTTTCTAAATCTTCTAGAGACTTAATTTCAGGATTGATATGGAATGTTGGCCCCGCTAAAGGCTCACGCTTCAACTGGATATCACGCATAGGTGCGAGTTGATCTTCGTAGATATGAGCGTTAACAAGCTTGTGATAAGCCACACCCGCTTTCTTGCCGGTGATCTGCGCCATGATAGCGAGGAACACATACACTTGAACCATATTGAAGTTCAGACCTAATGGAACATCACAAGAGCGCTGAGTACTGTTTAGGTACAAAGTGTCACCAAGTAGAGAGAAGTGGTGGCTGTACATACACGGACGTAAACAACCCATGTGGAACTCACCTGGGTTATAGAAGTTTAAGATCTCGCCGCGGTCATCAATGCCGTTCGTTAGATCATCAACAATCTTCTTCAGTTGGTCGATATGACCGCCGTCAGGTTTTGCCCATGCACGTCCTTGAACGCCATAAACACGGCCCATGTCGTCTTCACCCTTGCGGTAAGGGTTATTTAGCCATGCTTCATTCAGGTTAGAATTCGCATCCCAAGTTTTAGTCCCTAGCTTACGAAAATCTTCAGCATTGTCGTAACCACGGATATAGCCAAGCAGCTCGGCAACTGCGGCTTTCCAAAAACTTTTACGTGTTGTTACCAGTGGGAATTGGTTATTACCTACATCATATTCAAGGTCAGCATTGATTACGGTTAGGCAGCGCTTGCCTGTGCGTTCATTTTCAATCCAAGTACCGTCATTAACGATACGCTGACAGAGATCTAAATACTGTTTCACACCAATTCCTTACTTCGTTTGTTGTGGTAATTCATCTTTGTAGTGACCACGCTTGTATGCCCAAACCATCATCAGCACACCGATGATAACCATTGGCAGTGACAAAATTTGTCCCATAGAGATAAATCCACCGAACAAACCTAGCTGAGCATCAGGTTCACGTACGTATTCAACTAGGAAGCGGAATGTACCATATCCTGCTAGGAATAACCCTGATACAGAACCAAGAGGGCGCGGCTTTTTGATGAACCAGTTCAAGATGAAGAACAGTACAATACCTTCAAGCGCCATTTCATAAAGCTGAGATGGATGACGAGGAAGCGGACCACCGTTAGGGAATACAATCGCCCATGGCACATCAGTTACACGACCCCATAGCTCACTGTTCATGAAGTTGCCCATGCGGCCCATACCTAAACCAAATGGAACCAATGGTGCAATCATGTCAGCGACACCAAAAAAGGTTCTACCGTTCTTTTTGGCATACCAAAGCATCGCGGTGATCACACCAAGCAAACCACCGTGGAAAGACATACCGCCAGTCCATACCTTAAATAGGTAGAGTGGATCATCAATGAAAAGGCCAAAGTTGTAGAAAAGTACGTAGCCAATACGACCACCAAGCACCACACCTAGAAAGCCAGCAAACAGTAGGTCTGATACTTGCTCTCGAGTCCAACCACTACCGGGTTGATCAGCTCGGCGATTTGCTAACCAAAGAGCAAACATAAAACCGACAAGGTACATTAGGCCGTACCAACGAACTGAGATTGGTCCTAGTTCAATAAGAACAGGATCGATATTTGGGAATTCGATAAAACCCTGAGACATACTTGGCTCTCTATCTAAAATTGAATAACGGTTAACTCAACAGCTAACAGAAAAGACACTACAGCAGCATAGTGGCTGCTATAAACATTAAAAATACCGCAAAGAATTTCTTCAGCACGGGGGTTGGCAATTGAGTGGCCAGTTTAGCGCCAACTCGTGTGGTCAGTACTGAGGTACAAGATATCGCTATCAAAGCCGGTAGATAAACATAACCCAAGCTATACGCCGGAAGATCATCGACAGAAGAGCCATGCCAAATAAAGCCTAGCATTCCCGAAATCGCGATAACACAACCACATACAGAGGATGAGCCTACAGCTTTGCGCATTTCCACACCGTGATGGTTAAGGAAAGGCACCGATAAAGAACCACCACCAATACCAGCCAAGCTTGAAACCAAACCAATACCGCCACCACATAACATGGTTTTAGCTGAACCCGGCATCGACTTTTGACTCTTAGAGCGGATCGACAACAGCATCTGCAACGCCAATACTAAGACAATCACACCAAAGACTTTTGGCAGATATTGAGCAGGAATAACGTCGGCGACAAAAGAACCTAGGAAACCACCAATCACCACGCCAGGCATCAACCACTTAACGACAAAAAGCTCCACATTACCCAATTTTAAATGGTTAATCGCAGACGACCCTGAGGTAACAATAATGGTTGATAACGAGGTTGCCAATGCCATTTGCATCGCAAACTCTTGAGGAATACCCGCTTTAGGAAGCAAAAATAGCAAGGCAGGAACGACCAGCAAACCACCACCAATGCCTAGCAAGCCCGCTAAAACACCAACAATAGCACCAAGGCCCGCTAACAAGCCTATCAGTTCATATGACACGTTAAATCCTATTTTTTACCTGCTCGAATGAAGCCTGTAAATTCACGCTCTTCGAAATAGTTCAGCATCATACTATAGATGTCACTACCATATGGTTTTGAAAGCGCTCTATTTGCCAAATCCTGTAATTCACTCAAGTTAGATTGGCGAATCAAATATTTAGTCCTCGCGACATTCGAGGTATTCATACTTAACGTCTCATACCCCAACCCAATCAGTAACAACGCGCCCATAGGATCACCGGCTAGCTCGCCACAAATACACACAGGTAATTGATGTTGCTTACAAGTATCATGAATTTGTTTTAATGCCATGATCACCGCAGGGTGCATTGATTCATAGACATCGGATACTCGTGAATTGTTCCGATCAACCGCTAATAAATATTGAGTTAAGTCGTTGGTACCGACTGAAACAAAGTCGACCTTATCAGCAATCAGCGGCAGTATGTAAAGCATTGATGGCACTTCAATCATGATACCAACGCGAGGCATACGCACTCGGTTATCAAGCTCATGCACTTCGTCATACGCTTGTTCAATAAGTTGTAGCGCGTCATCCAGTTCCTGCGCACCAGAGATCATCGGCAGCAAAATACTCAAGTTATGGCTTTCACAGCTCGCACGTAGCATGGCACGTAACTGAATAATAAAGATGTCAGGATGATCGAGCGTAAAACGAATACCACGCCAACCAAGGAATGGGTTGTCCTCTTCAATAGGGAAATAAGGTAAGGCCTTATCGCCACCGATATCGAGTGTACGCATCACCACTTGCTTCTCAGGGTAGCTCGCGAGTACTGAACGGTATTGCTTGAATTGTTCGTCCTCTGACGGAAACCTCTGCTGCAACAAGAAAGAAATTTCGGTTCGATACAGACCCACCCCATCAACGCCTTGGTTGATAGCGATATTGGTGTCGGCACTCAAGCCCGCATTAAGCAGGATCTCGACTTGCTGGTTGTCTTGCGTTTTTGCCGGTAAGTATAGTTCTCGATTGACCATAGAAGAGAGCTCACTCTCTTCTAAAATCAGCCCTTGATATTCTTTGAGCAGGTTTTGAGTCGGCTCAATAAAGATCTCGCCACTATACCCGTCGACAATCGCTTGCTTACCATTAGCTTGCGCAAGATTTAGGTTAACCCCCATAACAGAAGGAATACCCAAAGCTCGAGATAAAATCGCGGCATGTGAGTTCGCCGCCCCTTCCAAAGAAATAACAGCTAAAAGTTTTTCTTTGGGAATAGAGGCCAATACCGAAGCCGTTAACTCTCGAACCACCAAAATAATTGGCTTATCTAGCGTGCGAAGTTCATGTTCAGAATTGTGAAGGAAATAGAGCAATCTTTGACCAAGCTCTCGGATGTCTTGTGCCCTCTCACGAAGGTACACGTCTGACATACGAGCAAAGCGATTCGAGTAACTCTCAACAACCTGCCTTAATGCCCAATCGGCTTTATCGCCTTTCTGGATTTGGCTCTTAAGATCCTTACGCAACATTGGATCGTTGAGTAAGTGAGTAAACAGGTCAAAGATCGCCAACGCGTCTTTATTGATTTCACTGTCTAGGCGCTTTCGCATTCGCTTAAAGTCATTGAGAGCATTTTCGACGGCGACTGCCAGCATTTCATGCTCTCTTTCAACATTAAGCGTCGATGCTGGATAAACATCGGTGAGTTCAGGCTGAGTGTTATCCCACCATAAATCACCAATCGCAACGCCCGATGAAGCTGCAATACCTTTAATCTTAGGTAGCTTCTGTTGCTCTAAAAGCCAATGGCCTTGAGTTTGAGCGTGCGCCACAATGACCGCAAGTTGTGCTGAGAGTGTGACAAGGAAGGATTCCTCCATCTCACTGAATAAACGAGGAGACTTCTGTTGAATGACCAATACGCCAAGCACTTGCTTACGATGGATAATCGGAGTGCCGAGAAAAGAGTGATAAACCTTTTCTCCAAGCTCTGGAAAAAACTTATAAGCAGGGTGAGCAGACGCTTGTGCAAGGTTGATAGGTTCAGCACTTCTTTTGACAAGGCCAACCAGACCTTCGTCAAAACCAATGTGAATGCTATTGCCTTTGAAGATCAGGCCTTGAGTTGCCATCAACTCAAGACGCTGCATATCATTATTTGCCAAATACACGGTGCAACATTCCGTCTGCATCGCACTGCATGTCTCTTTAACCAAAATATCAAGAGCCGTCGACACATCTTCAACTCTTGATACGTGTTCAACTATTTCCCTTAGTTGACTGAGCATGCTTAACCTCTACGCAATTTGCGTTTTCCTTTTGTTTTTCGCTCTTTAAACGGCATTGCTAAAGATGCGAATTCTTTCATCGCTCGACGGTAAACATCTCGCTTGAAAGAAACAACTTGTCGAACTGGGTACCAGTAACTCACCCAACGCCAACCATCAAACTCAGGTGTACTTCCACGCTGCATATTGATCTGCGATTCATCGCAATCTAAGCGTAAAAGGAACCACTTCTGTTTTTGTCCAATACAGACAGGTTTAGAATCCCACCGAACCAGTCGTTTGGGCAGCTTATAGCGTAACCAATGACGACTTGTCGCGACGATCTTTACATCCTTTTTAGTAAGGCCAACCTCTTCATACAACTCGCGGTACATTGCCTGTTCCGGAGTTTCACCTTCATCTATTCCCCCTTGAGGGAATTGCCATGAATGTTGCCCGTATCGTTTAGCCCAGAAGACCTGACCATGGTTGTTACAGATTACAATACCAACATTTAATCGGTAACCATCGCCATCTATCACTGGCCAACCTCTATCTAAATTTTTAATTACTCTGATTTTTCCACATATCCCCAATCGGAGCAAACTTAGTGACGTGACAAGCGCTATATTTATGAATATTAACTAAGAATATGGATAAGTTTTGCTCAAATTCTAGTTACCCACACAAGAGTGAGACATAGACCACATTTATTCACCTTTTCTGTGAATAACTATGTGAAGAATTACCCGCAATCGTTTTTTTTAATCCATAGATTCATCAACATCAAAAACACCAAGTCGAGTAAATACAATTTATTTAATTAAAAATCAATTAATTAGAGTTAGAATTTCATTTTTAAAAACATTAGAAAAGTAAAAGATCTTTCAAAAACAGAACGTGGTTAAAGATCAACCACTCCGATGTTTATCCACACTAGTAAGCGAAAGATTCATTTTGAACCCCATTTGGCAAGCATTTAATCCACCATAAACCCCTGTTTATTTATCCACTAAATTAATATTTCAATTAATTACCTTTATGTCCTGTGGATAACCATGAGTTTGATCCCTTCCCTAACAAGGAGATCATTTCTTAACCAGTCGTCATATGGTGATAACTTCTGGTAAAATCATTTTTTTGATCATGTCTTTTATTATGAAACCAGAACCACAAACACAACAAGAGCTGCTAGACAGAGCGTATGCTATCGCCGGAATGACCTTTAAAGAGCTCGCCGATGAAGCTGAGATGGTGATGCCAAACGACCTCAAGCGTGATAAAGGCTGGGTTGGACAGCTATTGGAATGGCACTTGGGTGCGCCCGCTGGCAGTAAACCAGAACAAGATTTTGCCAAACTCGGTATCGAGCTTAAAAGCATCCCGATTGGCTACTCTGGAAAGCCACTCGAAACCACCTTTGTTTGTGTCGCTCCATTGATGGGCGTGCAAGGCATAACTTGGGAAACCAGTCACGTTCGCAACAAGCTGTCTAAAGTGTTGTGGATCCCAGTTGAGGGAGAAAGAGAGATCCCGCTGGCAGAAAGGCATGTTGGCTCCCCATTACTCTGGACACCAAGCCTAGCTGAAAACGAACTCCTGAAAAGAGACTGGGAAGAACTGATGGAGTTGATCGTGTTGGGTAATGTTGAACAGATAACAGCAAGACACGGCGAAGCACTGCATTTGCGACCAAAAGCGGCCAACAGTCGCGTGTTAACAGAAGCTTACGGTGCAAGTGGAAAACCTATCAAGACTAAGCCACGTGGTTTCTATCTACGGACTCAATTCACCCATAAATTACTGACAACTCATTACGCATAGAGCTTTTATCTAGCATAGATGGACCAAACTATCAGTATGTTACAAACCGCCAGTAACTAGAATCAATCTCTAGCTACAAATGCTCTCTAATGAGGTTTAAGCGCCAGTTCAATATCACAGTAGCTTTGGCTCGGCTCATTACCAAACTCATCATAGGCGTTGTGTAAGCGAAGATACGCCTTTTCAAAACCGAGCCGGAGCAACTCTTCTTTCACTTGATCCAAGGATCCAAAATGAAGCGGCTCACCGTCTTGCTTTACCGGTTCTAGCTTGTGTTTATATTCCACTGCTAATAGATATTCCGAGATATCGGAACAGCCAATAACGTATACCTTCGGTGTTTGATAAGAGTCTTTGTGCTCTCCATGTAACCACATGTCTAATTGATGCTTTTGCATAGCCAGCCTCCCTTGCTCTATAAAGCGTAGTAGAACTCTTTTTCTTTACTAGATAACGACTTAAAAAAGCACACATAACGGCTTAAAAAAGCAAAAAAGAGAAGCAAGTGCTTCTCTTCTTTGGCCTGTTTTAGTTCAAAAGCTTGCACTTTCGACGCCACAACTATCACTGATATTTATCTTAAGGGGTGAAAGGCGCTATCACCCCACAAGATTACGTCGGTATTCGCGCGCTTAAGACTCGACGAAGATGACGAACTCGACGTTCAATCGTAACGACTTCAGGTTCAGAAAAACCAATTGGTCGACCATCGGCTTCAAGGCCAATATCTCTCAATAAGTGAGTATTGTTCCATGGTAGATCGTATGAACTACGACGAACTTTTCGTTGCCATTCACGTTCTTCACGACGAAGGTCTGCACGGATAAGGACTGTTGCTAGTTTTAAGTATACTGAGTGACGCATAATAATTCTCCAGTTGTAAAATAAACTGAGGAAAAATAGCGTGTTAGATAGTATGAGGGCTTCTCACTTAGCTGCTATTTTTCCGCAGCCAAATAAGGGTACGGATCTATTAGTTAGGTTTATCTTGGGTGTTTCGATCGGCCATGGCTGATGCTTGTGACATAACAGTCACCATGTCAGTACACGGATCAAACGACGCGCAAATATGCTGTATAAAATCGAAATGTTTCATTTGCGCCTCCAAACTAACTAAAAAATCCAAAAAGAAATGAGATAATAAAAGCAAATAAGTCTCTGTTAAGCTATTGCTTTCACGGTTAAAGTCTAACCAAGTGAGTATATTATTCAACCGATAATTGATTAACAATTTCAAAACAAATGATTCACCCAAAATATCAGTTGCATATCACTTTATATATAACATATTCACTATGATTATATAAAATCACAGAACATCTCTCTTAAAGACCGAGCCTCCAATAGCTCAATCTGTCAGCAGTCAACGATCAACGAGAAGTTGTAGCAATAGATATAAAAAAACCACGCATCATGCGTGGCTCTTATATTTACATTAACTGGATAGAATCAATGAATAGAGAGCTCTAAACAACACCTTCAGAAATCAGGCCATGCTTATTCAGCAATCTGTACATGGTTGCACGCGAAACTCCAAGCTCCTTAGCGGCCAACGATACTTGACCACCATAAGATTCCAGAACAATCAGCAACGCATCTCGCTCTGAACGCTCACGGATACTTTTGAGACTGCGGCGCTCATCATTCTGTTTTGGTAAATCAAGTTGTTGATCGTCAATGATCACCGCATCCGACATCAGCACGACACGCTTAATTTGATTCATCAGCTCACGCACATTGCCCGGCCAGTGATAACGATTCATCGAGCGGATAGCATCGTCTGAAAAGCTCTTGGCTTGAGCATTAAACTCTTTTGAATACTCACGTAAAAAATGATTAGCCAGTACTGAAATATCACTCACTCGCTCTTTCAAGCTCGGAACGTGAATACGCAGAACATTGATGTAATGATAAAGCTCTTCATTGAAGTCGCCCTCGATCAATGCCTTTTCTATGTCAGAAGAGTTCGCGGCCAGAATACGCACATCGACAGGCTTAGGACCATCCGCAGTTTCAATTTTACCTTCTTGTAAGAAACGCAGCAGGTTCAACTGCTGATTGCGTGGCATTGCCAATACATCGTTAAGCAAGATGGTTCCGCCATCGGCTTCTTCCAACAGACAAGGTGCTGCAGCGGGCTGTGCTGAGATACCAAATACCTCTGCCTCTATTCTCATTTCAGACAAGGCACGACAATTGACCGTTAAAAATGGCTTTTGCGCTCGCGAAGAGTTTTGATGAATAGAGCGTGCAATCGTCTCTTTGCCAGCCCCACTCTCGCCGTAAATCAGGATACTGACATCAGTTGGCCCAATTCGCTTTACTTGGTCTCTTAGGCGCTTTACTGCCACCGAGTCGCCCAGCAAGCCCATATTGTTGTTAATGCCGTAGTTTGGCCATACTTTCTGCTCAAGCTTAAGCATGCCAAGCTGGTGACCAATGGTACTCAGTAGCTGTGCATCTGGAATGGGTGCCGTGAAAAAGTCGATACAGAAGTTAACGATAAACTGGCAAATAGTATCGGAGCTTAATTGCGATTCACGGATAAAGGCGAGCCATCTAACCTGCTTATTGTTACTCACCAAGTTTGCAATGCCATTTAGGCTGAACTCATCATGGCTAAGGTCCACAATGCCAATGCATGGGCCTATGTCGGCAATCAATGCATCGGCTTTTCGTAAATCTGCACACTGGGTACATTGCCAACCCACTTGCTCTAACACTGATAACCAGGGTTCGTACGCACCACCAACGACGATAAGAGAACCTGGTAAGGAATCCATCTTAAATTGAGTTCCCATCCTTCTTCCTTATTCTATTTTTATTTAAATCAAGCTAATACGAGTCACTGCTTCATCGTTCGACAAAATGCCACGAGATCGTATTCAGCGCAGGACGTATAGTAGTGAGACTATCTTAGATTTTATGTCTCAATAGTAAGACTATGTCAGAAATAATGGTTTTTCGAATCAAGAGTGCGGTACAGGCTAGGTTTTGCAGCCTAAAAACAGAAAAAGCCACCCGAAGGTGGCTTTTTTAATTAGATGGGCTGTTACATCACATAAGCGAGTATTACGCTTGTGGACGCATTGCCGGGAACAAGATCACGTCACGGATTGTGTGCGTATTTGTAAATAGCATCGCTAGACGATCGATACCAATACCTTGACCCGCTGTTGGCGGTAAGCCGTGCTCTAGTGCAGTAATGTAGTCTGCATCGTAGTACATCGCTTCGTCATCACCCGCGTCTTTTGCGTTAACTTGCGCTTTAAAACGCTCATCTTGGTCTTGTGCATCGTTAAGCTCAGAGAAACCATTCGCTACTTCACGGCCACCGATGAAGAACTCAAAGCGGTCTGTGAAGAATGGGTTGCTGTCGCTACGACGAGCCAATGGAGAAATATCCGCTGGGTAACCCGTGATGAACGTTGGTTGAATTAGCTGAGGCTCAGCCGTTTCACCAAAGATCTCTTCAAGAAGCTGACCACAAGTCCAGAATTTCTCAACGTACAGACCCACTTCTTCTGCAATTTTAACCATCAATTCTCTGTTCTGAAGATCATCTTCAGTCAGAGCTTGAATGTTTGCATTTTCAGGCGTGTAGTGTTTGATTGCATCGAACATGCTCATGCGAGCGTAAGTGCCACCGAACTCAACCGTTTCGTCACCGTAAGGCATAGAAGTAGAACCAAGAACGTCCATCGCTGCTGTGCTTAGCATCTCTTCAGTTAGATCCATTAGATCTTTGTAGTCAGAGTACGCTTGGTAGAATTCCATCATTGTGAATTCTGGGTTGTGACGTGGAGATAGACCTTCGTTACGGAAGTTACGGTTGATCTCAAATACACGGTCAAAACCACCAACCACTAGACGCTTAAGGTAAAGCTCAGGTGCAACACGTAGGTACATGTCGATGTCTAATGCGTTGTGATGAGTGATAAATGGACGTGCTGTAGCACCGCCTGGGATCACGTGCATCATTGGCGTTTCAACTTCTAGGTAGCCTTTTGAGCTCATGAAGTTACGGATTGAAGACACAAGCTTAGAACGCACGATGAATGTGTTACGAGAGTCTTCGTTCACGATTAAGTCAACGTAACGCTGACGGTAACGCATCTCTTGGTCAGTTAGACCGTGGAACTTCTCTGGTAGAGGACGAAGTGCTTTCGTTAGCAGTTCAAACTCTTCCATGTTCACGTAAAGGTCGCCTTTACCAGATTTGTGAAGCGCACCTTTAACACCGATGATGTCACCGATATCTAGGCCTTGGTACTTCTCTTTCAGTACTTTTTGTACGTCTTTCGCTGCGTATGCTTGGATACGACCAGAAGTTTCTTGAATCGCAAGGAATGGACCACGCTTCGCCATAACACGACCAGCGATCGCAACGATGTGGTTAAGCTCTTCTAGCTCTTCCTTAGTCTTCTCACCGAATTCCGCTTGAAGATCGCCAGCTAGGTGCTCGCGACGGAAATCATTTGGGTGACCGTTCGCTTTGCAGTTCAAGCGGATGTGATCCAGCTTGCTACGGCGTTCAGCGATTAGTTTGTTCTCTTCAGGTGAAGAAGCTTCTTGTGCGTTTTCGTTTTGAACAGCATCAGTCATTAGAGATGTACCTTGCTTTTATAATTTGGACAGCTATATTCTTGAAAATATAGGCATTTTTACCAATATTATTGGTAAAGCTTAATAGTTGGTAAAGCTTACAGACCTGATTTCAGGCTAGCTTCAATAAACTTGTCTAAGTCACCGTCAAGAACCGCTTGAGTATTACGGTTTTCGATGCCGGTGCGCAAATCTTTGATACGAGAATCATCCAGTACGTAAGAGCGGATTTGACTGCCCCAACCAATGTCTGATTTCGTTTCTTCGCTCGCTTGTTTTTCAGCATTTTGTTTTTGAATCTCAAGTTCAAAAAGCTTAGCACGTAGCTGCTTCATCGCTTGGTCTTTGTTCTTATGCTGCGAACGGTCATTCTGACATTGAACCACGGTGTTGGTTGGAACGTGAGTAATACGTACCGCCGATTCCGTGGTGTTTACGTGTTGACCACCAGCACCAGAGGCACGGTATACGTCAATACGTAAGTCAGAAGGATTAATATCGATCGTAATGTTGTCATCAATCTCTGGGTATATAAACGCAGATGCAAATGAAGTATGACGACGGCCACTTGAATCAAATGGTGACTTACGAACTAGACGGTGAACACCTGTCTCTGTACGTAACCAACCATAAGCGTATTCACCAGAAATACGTACCGTTGCGCCTTTAAGGCCAGCAACATCACCATCAGACACTTCGATCACTTCAGTCTTGAAGCCTTTCGAATCTGCCCAACGTAAGTACATACGCAACATCATTGAAGTCCAGTCTTGAGCTTCTGTACCGCCCGAGCCTGACTGTAAATCGATGTAGCAATCTGATGCGTCGTGATCGCCAGCAAACATACGACGGAATTCCAGTTTTTCTAGCTTAGCTTCTAGCTCTGCAAGTTCTGGTTCGATTTCGTCAAACGTTTCTTGGTCTTCTTCCTCAACCGCAAGCTCTAATAGACCCTCAACATCCTCAACACCTTGGTCAAGTTGGTCGATCGTTTCTACTACTGCTTCCAATGCAGAACGTTCTTTACCTAGCGCTTGAGCACGCTCAGGTTCGTTCCATACATCCGGTTGTTCTAATTCTGCGTTTACTTCTTCTAGACGCTCTTTTCTAGCGTCATAGTCAAAGATACCCCCTCAGGATATTTGTGCGTTCAGACACATCCTGCAGACGGTTTTTAATAGGATTGATTTCAAACATTTTAGCTCATCATTTATGAGTAGAATTTAACCGAAGAATTGTACTCAAAAGTGTGACGGAGATACAGAATTTTTTAGAGCGGAAAGCCAAGATTCAACAACTTAATGGAATATAAAATTGACAGACAGAAAAAACACGTAAAATTTGTAAGGGAAAGAAAGAAAACAAGCCCTGTTTTTGAACAGAGCTTGTTGAATTTGGGGCTAAATGATGAACATTATTCAGTGAACGATAACGCTATTTGCGCTTTAACTATTTGGCTTCAATATGGTCAACCATCAACTGCAACGATTGGTTGCCACGAAACTCGTTGATATCCAGCTTAAATGCAAGATGAACCGTTTTCACGGACGCATCAGGCCAGCGACGTAAATCAACATTGAAAGCAATACCATCAATCATCACATTGGTTGGGTGGCCTTTGTATAGAGGTTCTAGCATCAATTTAAGGTGCTTTTCACCTACCAGTTTTTGATGCAGCACTTTAAACTCACCATCAAAGATGGGTTCTGGAAAAGCTTGGCCCCACGGACCACCTGAACGCAACGTCTCAGCGGTGTGCATTGAGAACTCTTCAGGTAACAGCTCACCATCAGACAAGATAATGCCCTTAAGTGCCGTCTCACCGAGTTCTTTACGCACAACGTCATCAAACATCTTGCTGAATCGGTCGAAGTCTTTTTCCATAATGGTTAAGCCAGCAGCCATTGCGTGACCACCAAACTTCAAGATTAGGCCAGGGTTTTGAGTATCGATTCTGTCTAGCGCATCGCGCATGTGCAAACCTGGAATCGAACGACATGAACCCTTAATGCTGCCTTCACCACCATCAGCAAATGCGATTACTGGGCGGTGGTATTTGTCTTTGATACGCGAAGCCAAAATACCAATCACACCTTGGTGCCAATCACGTTGGAACAAGGCTAAGCCGGAAGGCAAATCGTCTTTACCGAACTCAAGGCGCTCACAAAAAGCCATCGCCTCTTGTTTCATGCCCTCTTCGATCTCTTTACGTGTTTGGTTCAAGCCATCTAACTCGCTGGCCATTCGACGCGCGGCATGGATGTTGTTACTCATTAGCAGCTCAACACCAAAAGACATGTCATCCAATCGGCCAGCCGCATTGATACGTGGACCAAGCGCAAAACCAAAATCGGAGGCAACCAAACGCTTAGCGTCTCGCTTAGCAATTTCAATCAAGGCTTGAATACCCGGACGAGCTTTGCCCGCACGAATGCGTTGTAGCCCTTGGTGCACCAAGATTCGGTTATTTTCATCAAGTGGAACCACATCCGCAACAGTACCCAGTGCCACTAGGTCAATCAGTTCCATCAACTTGGGCTCTGTCATACCGTGTTGAGCAAACCAACCCAACTTACGCATGTGAACACACAACGCCATCATCAGATAAAAGGCGACGCCAACACCCGCTAGCGCTTTTGAAGGAAATGCACAGCTTTCTAGGTTCGGATTGACCATCGCATCGGCGATTGGCAGTTCATTGCCCGGTAAGTGATGATCAGTAACCAGAACGTCTAGCCCTTTCTCTTTAGCGAAACGGACACCGTCAATCGAAGAGACACCGTTGTCGACTGTCATGATCACTTCAGCACCAAGTTCGATCGCCTGTTCGACAACCTCAGGGCTCAAGCCATAACCATCTTCAAAACGGTTAGGTACTAGATAATCAACGTTAGAGCTGCCCAACATACGCAGAGCAAGCACAGACAACGCCGAACTGGTTGCGCCATCGGCATCAAAGTCACCAACAATGATGATGCGTTTTTGCTGCTGAATGGCTTCGAACAACAATTCAACCGCAGCATCAATGCCGCCCAGTTTTTGATAAGAGTGCAAGCCTTTCGCTGCTGTCTCTAGTTGGTCAGCACTGTCGATTCCGCGACTCACATAAATGCGCTTTAACAAGTCAGGTAAGTGAGCAGGTAAGACTGAAGTGTCGACCTCAGGACGGCGTTGGATCTCTATCATATAAAAATGGGCCCGATATCAATCAGGCCACTCCTTAAATCAAAAACATGGGGGATAAATTGGCAATACAGAAACGATATTATTGCTCTAAACGTTGAAGAAGTTGTGCTGGCGGTAAGTAACCACTCACCAACTCACCACTTGCTAGCACGATAGCAGGAGTGCCATTGATGCCAAGCTCACGACCCAATTTGTATTGTTTGGCGATGATCTGCTTCTGCTCTGCTAGGTCTTTGCCAGACGCTGGCATTTGACGGTTTACTTTAGCATCGTGCATGGCTGTTTTTGGATCATCTGAAGCCCAGATTGCCGCCATTTGATCGGCAACTTGTCCTGTCGCACCTTGGCGTGGGTAAGCCATGTAACGAACGGTGATACCTAGGTCGTTATAGCCTTGCATTTGGCTGTGCAGACGAACACAGTAACCACAGGTAATGTCAGTAAATACCGTCACAACGTACTTTTCGTTATCGGCTTTATATTCGATAACCGTATCCGACATCGCCGCGACCTTTTCAGCATTAAGTGGAGCTTGACGCTCAGCCAAAACGTCACTGAATTTGCCGTTATCATCCAGAGAGTAAAGAGTGCCGGCTAGAAAGTGATCGCCCTCTGGAGAAGAAAAGATAATGCCACTGTTAGTTTGAATTTCTAATAGGCCATCGATGTCTGAAGGAACGATCTTCTCTACCTTGATACCGATTTTTTCAAAACGCTTAGTTAACGCTGCTGTATCAATAGCTGGAGCAACTTCTACGGCTGTTGATGTTTGTTCTACTTTCGCTTCTGATGCATTACATGCAGTAATCATGAGAGGAAGCACTAATAGAGGAAGACGGCGTAATACGCTCATTAAGTTCACCTTAAAAATAAATGGATTTAAGCACGTGGGTGATGCTGCGCGTGAATTTGCTTCAGCCTTTCGGTCGCCACGTGAGTATAAATTTGGGTTGTCGATAAGTCACTATGCCCAAGCAACATCTGTACGACCCTGAGATCTGCACCATAGTTCAGTAAATGAGTCGCAAAAGCATGTCTTAATACGTGTGGTGACAATAGCTCTGTATCTATACCAGCAACAACCGAGTAATGCTTAATACGATACCAGAACGTCTGACGGGTCATTTGCTTGGCGCGTTTACTCGGAAAAACCACATCAGAACTGTTTTCGCCGAGCAGTTGTGGCCGACCTTGTTCAATAAAAGTCTCAATCCAGTCCACGGCATTTTCGCCCATTGGCACCAAGCGCTCTTTACCGCCTTTACCAATAACACGCACCACGCCTTGTCTTAGACTGATATTTTCCATCGTCAAACTGACTAACTCGGTAACACGAAGACCAGTTGCATATAATAACTCAAGCATCGCTTTATCGCGAAGCTCAATAGGGTCATTGGGATCAGGAGCCTCTAGCAGTGCATTAACTTGCTCTTCACTCAAATCTTTTGGCAAGCGCTGTGGCAGCTTAGGGCTGATCAACAATGCACTCGGGTCATCGCCTCTCACTTTCTCGCGGTGCAAGTATTGGAACAAGCGACGAATCGCCGACAACATGCGAGCACGGGAAGTCTGCTTAAAATCGGCGTCAGCTAACCAACCTTGATAATCCTGCAACCCTGAAAGGCTAATAAAGTCGAGGCGGTAATTGTTCTTTTCCATCCACGTTAGAAGCTTGGACAAATCGGTGCGATATGAGACAAGCGTATTCTCCGATAACCCTCGCTCCATCCACATAGCATCTAAAAACTGCTCAACGAGACCGTGGTCTGCGCTCTGCCCTTGAGGCGACTGCATAGTGTTACTCACAATATTGGAAACTGTTTTGAGAGTATGTCAGAGCAAATATGAATGCCATAAAAATTACGACTTGAGCGGATAATCGCTGCAATCGAAGTCGATTTATGGTTAGAATTCGCCATCTGAAATTAAAATCGAACGTTTGCTATGAAAATTGGATTATTTTACGGCTCAACCACCTGCTATACCGAAATGGCAGCAGAGAAAATTCGCGGCATTATTGGTGAAGACCTAGTTGATATCCATAACGTGAAAGAAACCCCTCTTTCTTTTATGGCGGACTACGACCTTTTACTGCTTGGTATCTCAACGTGGGATTTCGGTGAAATTCAAGAAGACTGGAATGAGTTGTGGGAAGACATCGCAACAACGCCTATGAAAGGCAAGGTTGTGGCTCTGTTTGGTCTAGGTGACCAAGAGGGCTACGGTGAGTGGTTCTTAGATGCGATGGGACTATTGCATGATGAACTGAAAACCGCAGGCGCTGAATTTGTCGGCTTCTGGCCAAACGATGACAGCTACGAGTTTGAAGCATCTAAAGCGTTAACGGAAGACAAATCTCAGTTCGTCGGCTTAGCTCTGGATGAAGATTCACAGTACGAACTCAGCGACGAACGCATCGCAACTTGGGTTGAACAAGTACTCGTCGAGTACAGCGAAAAGCTATAAGTTCTGCTTCCTTAGAGTTCAGAACTAAGCACTACGAGCTAAGGGCTAAGAACTAAGAACTAAAAGCTTCAGGCAGAAAGAACATCATCGATTAGATACAAAAAGGCCTCATTACTGCGAAGTAATGAGGCCTTTTCTATTTCATCTCGAAGGACAATCTAATCTCAACGGAAGATTAAACGGTCTCTTCAGCCATCTCTTGTTCTGTTGCTTTACCAACAAAGAACATGCAGATGATTGCTGCAGCAGTTGGAAGTAACCAACCCATACCGATCTCGAACAATGGCAGCATCTTAAGTGCAGACACATCGACACCCGCTACTTTAGCACCATCAATAAGAGCAAACAGTAGAGACACTAATACAACCACACGGTAAGCGGCTTTTGGATTAGGGAAACGGCTACGCAAGAACGTCAGTGCGACTAGAGCGATAGCTACTGGGTACAGTGCAAACAGTACTGGAACAGACAGAGAAATCAGTTGAGAAAGACCAACGTTCGCTACGGTTGCACAAGCTACACCATTAATGATTACCCAAGTCTTGTAAGACAAAGGCGTGAGCGAGCTGAAGTAATCAGAACATGCTGAAACAAGGCCAATCGCCGTTGTTAGACACGCCAGTAATACGATCACCGAAAGCACTAGCTGACCTGATGGGCCAAACAGTGATTGAACGTAAAGGCTTAAGATAGCACCGCCATTGTCCGCACCCGCTGCAACTGTTGCACTTGTTGCGCCTAGGAAGAACAAAGAGATGTAAACAAACGCTAGACCAGCCGCGGCAATACAACCTGCGCTGATAAGGTACTTAGTCGTCGCTGCACGATCAGTAATGCCCTTGCTGCGAATCGCATCAACGATCAGCATACCAAACATCAATGAAGCAAACGTATCCATGGTGTTGTAGCCTTCAAGGAAACCTTTGGTCAGTGGCTGAGTAATGTACTCACCGTGAGCCGCAAGAATGTCGCCTTGTGGGTTAACGAACACAGCAACTGCCAGTACAACCAAACCAACAAATAGTGCAGGTGTCAGTACCTTACCGATTACGTCGATAAGCTTACCTTGCGACCATGAGAAGAACATCGCTACCACAAAGAATGCAATCGAAAAAAGAGTGAGGTGAGCTTGAGAGGCATCGATGAAGAACGGTTTCACCGCCATCTCATAAGCAACAAGGCCGGTACGTGGCGCAGCAAATGCAGGACCGATGATGATAAAGATCAGCACAGCCATGATAGTTGCAGCTCGCTTTGGAAGATCTTTGGTTAGATGACCCCAAGAGCCACCAGCCACTGCAACTGCGACGATAGTGATTAACGGCAGACCAACGGCGGTCAGCAGGAAACCAGACATCGCTGGAAGAAAGTGGTCACCAGCTAATTGGCCAGCAAGAGGTGGGAAGATGATGTTACCCGCACCTAAGAAAAACGCAAAAAGCATAAAGCCCAATGCCATTATATCTGTTAGTTTTAGACTCTGTTTCACAGATAATCCTTAATTATATTTATGAATTTATGTTGTGCTTACGTGAATGTTACAGCAAGAAGCTGCCAATCAATCTATAAAATAGTCGCGCATAATGACGAAACACTTGGCTAGCTGCAAGTCACCACAAAAAAACACCATATAAATTTGCATTTGAGAACCAAAAGCAGTGGATTCCACTAGATATGGAAATATTGCCATAATTATAAACTAACCATAATTAACAACAATGAATTCTCAAATAGAACATTGAGCCATACAATTAATTAACATTAGAGCTAATCACTTAAAAAATATCGATATCCAGAACATTCATGAAAGACAAAAAAACCGAAACCAAAAGCTTCAATTTCAAAAAATTCTCTATTTACGGAGGACAAAGTGGCATGCCCGTCAGTACCGATGGCGTGTTACTTGGCGCTTGGGTAAGCCTGCCACAAAGATCATGTGTACTCGATATTGGAACAGGAACAGGTCTGTTGGCCTTGATGGCCGCGCAGCGTTTTGAGGATGCTTCAATCTCTGCGATAGATATTGATCAGCACGCTATTGATGCAGCAACCGTCAATATTGAGCAGTCGCCTTGGCAAGATCGCATCTCCCTTCATCATGGCAGCGTGTTAACCACGGATTTCTCGCAACGATTTGATGCAATAATTTGTAATCCGCCCTACTTCAACTCTGGAGAGCAGGCACAGCAAAGCCAAAGAGCCACCGCGAGGCACACCAACAGCTTGGATCACCTTGAGCTTGCTCAGCGTTGTTTCGAGATAACGACCGATGCCGCCACAGCCAGTTTTATACTGCCGACGACCGAGGGAGAAGGCTTCATCAAGCTTGCCCAACAATGTGGTTGGTACCTAGCGAAGCGCCTTGATGTAAAAACAACAGACAGAAAACCGGCAATTCGAGTCCTGTTTGAATTGTCTAAAGATCCTGTTTGTGAGCAAGATTTGCAGCGTGAATCGCTTACGATCCATCACGATGGCGGTTATAGCGAGGCATTTATTGCCCTTACTAAAGATTTTTATCTCAAGATGTAGCAAATACCATGTGATCCTAATCACTAATGCTTCTATAATGTCCGACTACTCTTTTTTATCGTCTGCTTTTTGAGGCAGAAACATTTATTGCTTGTGGAGAAACAACAGTGATCAGAACCTTTGCAGAACTCGATCTAAACCAAGAGCTGCTTAAAGCAATTGACGAAATGGGCTACGAACGTCCAACACAGATACAAGCTGAAGCAATCCCGCAAGCGTTAGATGGAAGAGACGTTTTGGCTTCTGCGCCAACAGGTACTGGTAAAACAGCATCATTTGTATTGCCAGCACTGCAATACCTACTGGATTTCCCACGTAAGAAATCTGGCCCTGCACGTATGCTTATCCTGACGCCAACGCGTGAGCTAGCAATGCAGATCACCGAACAAGCACGTGAGCTTGCTAAATACACCAGCCTGAACATCTTTACGATCACGGGCGGTGTGATGTACCAAGAGCACGCTGACATCTTAAGTACAACCCAAGATATCGTGGTGGCAACACCCGGTCGTCTAATGGAGTACATCGAAGGCGAGCGTTTCGATTGTCGTGCGATTGAATGGCTAGTTCTCGATGAAGCCGACCGTATGCTAGACATGGGCTTTGGCCCTGTTGTTGACCGTCTGTCTGCAGAATGTCGCTGGCGTAAACAAACTTTACTGTTCTCAGCAACGCTAGAAGGTAAAGGCATTGAAGGTTTCACTGAAGATCTACTGAAAAACCCAGCAGAGATCGATGCTAAATCATCACTGCGTGAACGTAAGAAGATCACTCAATGGTATCACCGCGCCGATTCAGCTAAGCACAAGCTTGATATCCTAAAACATATCATCACAGAGCAAGCTGAACGCAGCATCATCTTCTTGAAGACGCGTGATCGCCTAGGTGAGCTACGAGGTCAACTAGAAAGTGCACAGATTCCATGTGTATGGATCCAAGGTGAAATGCCTCAAGATCGTCGTAACAACGCGATTTCTCGTTTCCGCGATGGTTCTATCAACGTACTGCTGGCAACTGACGTCGCAGCTCGTGGTATCGATCTTCCAGATGTGAGCCACGTTATTAACTATGACATGCCGCGTACAGCAGATGTCTACCTTCACCGTATTGGCCGTACGGCTCGTGCAGGTAAGAAAGGTAACGCGGTTTCTATCATTGAAGCGCACGATCAGCTAATGATTGAACGTGTGGCTCGTTACACTGAAGATGCGATCAAAGAACGCTTCATCGAAGGCATGCGCCCAACGCATAAGAAAGCCGCGGTAACGAAGAAGAAGAAACCGAAGAAAGAAGACAAGAAAGCGGTCGCGAAGCAAAAAATTGCTAAGAAAAAGAAAATCGCTAAGAAAAAGAAAGCTGTTAAGAACAAGTAATCTAACCGCCTTTCAATGATTCAATAAAAAGCCCCATGCAGTTATCTGCATGGGGCTTTTCTTTGTCTGGTTTATTATTGTCTGGCTTGTTATCAGGCTAAATAACTAGGCCTCTAATTTCAAACTCAAACCGAGAGGAACTCATTAACTAAGAGTGACTAATTAACCAAGAGCTACTAGTTTTGCTCTTCACGCTTGAAGACAAGCTCTTTCGCATTCGACTCTTCTTCAACGAAGTAGTAACCCGCCGTATCAAATTTGGTCAGCGCTTCCACTGAATCGATTTTGTTTTCAATGATGTAGCGAGCCATCATGCCACGCGCTTTCTTGGCGTAAAAACTGATCACCTTGTACTGACCATTCTTACAGTCTTTAAAAACTGGCGTGATGATTTGACCATCAAGGCTCTTCGGCTTCACCGCTTTAAAGTATTCGTTCGATGCTAGGTTGATCAACACATTATCGCCTTGAGCATTCAACGCTTCATTCAGTTTATCTGTGATGATATTGCCCCAGAACTGGTACAAGTTAGTACCACGCTCATTAGCTAAGCGTGTGCCCATCTCTAGGCGGTAAGGCTGCATCAAATCCAATGGCTTCAATAACCCATATAAGCCAGAAAGCATGCGCAGGTGATTCTGTGCGTAGTCAAAATCATCGTCCGACAGTGTTTCAGCATCTAGGCCAGTATACACATCGCCCTTAAAGGCTAGGATTGCTTGGCGTGCGTTGTCTTGGGTAAAGGTCTCGCTCCATTGCTCAAAGCGCGCTACGTTCAGCCCAGCAATCTTATCGCTTACTTTCATCAGAGCTGAAACATCAGCAGGTGTCAGCTTGCGGCACTCTTCAATAAGCTCTGCAGAGTGTTCAACAAACTCTGGCTGGCTGAAGCGCTCAGTCGCTAATGGTGATTCGTAATCTAATGTCTTGGCTGGAGAAACGACAACTAACATAACTTTACCCTAATCGGTTATCTAACTGGATGCAGCTAGAGTATAGAAAAAACATCAACTTGTCTTTATGACTCTTCCTATTACTTTGATAGACAGATCTAGCGATAAGTCGCTTACAAAGAAAAGGTCGCAGACAAAGTAAAAATTACTCACCAAGAAAAATCGCAGACAGATAGAAATTGCAAACAGATAGAAATCGCAGGCAAAGAAAAAGGCTAAGGTCGAAACCTTAGCCTTTCTAATGATTTTAGGATGAGTGATGAATCACTCCAACAAGATTACTTCTTGTTGTTAACCCAAATACCATCTTCCAATTGAGCCTTAAGCTCTGGGAAATCATCCGCATCAAACGTGGGTACTTTACCCGCGTCTAATTGACGGTTGTAGTCTTTCGCTAGCTTAATCACGATGCCCGATAGCAAGATGATCGCTACCAAGTTCACAATCGCCATTAGACCCATCGATACGTCAGCCAATGCCCATACCGTTGGCAATGTCGCCAAAGAACCGAACATAACCATACCCAGTACAACGATACGGAACAGCACGAGGCCCTTCTTGTTGTTGTGCTCTAGGAAGATAAGGTTTGTTTCAGCGTACGAGTAGTTTGCAATGATTGAAGTGAAAGCGAAGAAGAAAATCGCTACCGCTACAAAGATGCCACCCCATTCGCCCACTTGTGCCGTTAGTGCACGTTGCGTTAGTTCGATACCCGTTACTTCACCGTGTGGTACATATTCACCAGACATCAGGATGATTGCTACTGTTGCAGAACAGATAACAATTGTGTCCATGAACACACCTAGCATTTGCACATAACCTTGCGATGCTGGGTGCGGTGGGTAAGGCGTAGCAGAAGCTGCTGCGTTTGGCGCAGAACCCATACCCGCTTCGTTCGAGAACAAACCACGTTTGATGCCGTTAATCATCGCTTGTGCGATCGCGTAACCTAGGCCACCAGCTGCTGCTTCTTGCAGACCGAATGCACTCTTGAAGATAAGAGCCAGAACTTCAGGCACTTTCTCAATGTTCATTAGCATTACGTAGATAGCGATAGCTAAGTAAGCCAGTGCCATGATTGGAACAATAATTTCTGCAGTGCGGGCAATCTTACGGATACCACCGAAGATAACGAATGCAGAGATAATTACGATACCAACACCAACGTAGCCACGCTCAAAGTCGAATGCCGTGTTCATTGCACTTGCAATCGCGTTCGCTTGAACCGCGTTGAATACTAGACCAAATGCGATGATTAGGAAGATAGAGAATAGAACCCCCATCCAACGCATACCTAGGCCTTTCTCCATGTAGTATGCAGGGCCGCCACGGTAGTTACCGTCGTTATCACGCGTTTTGTATAGCTGAGCTAGTGTGCTTTCTGCAAATGATGTTGCCATACCTAGCATGGCGATTAGCCACATCCAGAAGATAGCACCAGGGCCACCGGCGGTTAGTGCCACAGCAACACCTGCCATGTTACCTGTACCTACACGAGCAGCAAGACTAGTACAAAGAGCTTGGAAAGAAGAGATACCAGCACTGTCTGCTTTACGGCTGTTTCTAAGAACAGAGAACATGTGGCCGAAATGGCGGAATTGAATGAAGCCTAGTCGTACAGTGAAGTAGATACCCACACCAACGAGTAAGTAAACTAAGATAGATCCCCAAAGGAGATCGTTCATCAAATTGATTAAGTCTGTCACGTGAACCTCGTAATTGAGTTTAAGCACCGATCTTGCTTCCGAGCCTTCCTCTAGATCACCTATGCCAGTGTCAATAGTTGTGTCGGCATTAGATTTATATTTATTTGTTGCGATCTAGATTGTAAATGTCGCTTCATGCATCCATTTTACGTATCAGTGTATTTTTTGACGGGCGGATAATGCAGCGAGACGGCCTAAAAATCAATATGCAGATACATTTATATTAAAATGACATTTCACTAATAACACACCTTTTGTTAACACAATTTTCAACAATACAGCCCAATAAAAGTCACATTATCGGGACATAATATCAACAACAACCAAGGCACCTCCAAAACAAGAACGACATCCTATAAAGATGACGTCAGCCTAGGTTTTACAAGGTATAGTGAAGATCTGTATTTTTTTCTAGGGCAATGAGAACCCTCTACCGCACGGCACAATACGCACTTAAATGCAGTGTAGTAAAAATACCATTCCATTCGCACAATGAATTAACATTCCATAACCCCTAATTTAATCGTTTACTTAGGTTTGTTTGCTTGTTTTTTGTACATAAAAATCCCCAAAATGTGTGAGCATGCATAAGAAAACAGAACAAAACCTTCATAGATTTGAAACAAATGAGAAACAAATCAAGGTTATTGTGAACCTAAATATGATATTTAATGGTTCGTAAGAACGATTCCCACGGAAGGAGATATGGCTTATGGATAGCTTTCAATTCGATGAACTATCAGAACTAGAAATGCCTCGTGCAACTCAAAAAACTCGCTCTAAACCGCTCAAGCGTAAATGGCGTGAAATCGAGGCTATCAACGATCGTAGACAGCTTGAGAAAGAGCTCAGAGAGATGAATCTCGGTCTCGATTTTAGCCTTGATGATATAAAGCTTTAATCTGCACGACAAGAAATCAGATAGCAAAAGGCACCTATACAGGTGCCTTTTTTATTGTATGAAACCACTCTTCGATTTAGAGCACAATTTGAAAGCGAGCATCTTAATAGAGAGCGCCTAATAATAGCAGCGTTTCAATACGACAACGGGCTACACGCACTCTTGCTCATTCTGTCGAACACGAGCCGCAAGTTGGCGGTACTGATCGGCAATTGTCTCTCCAAAGACAGGGTCATCTTCCGGTTGAAGCCATTGAGACTCTACTTCTTGCCAATCTTTGACCGTGAATGCCTTCACAATCATCGGTAACACATGCTTCTCTTCATATTCCATGTGCTTTCGTTGAGCTTTAACAAAGGCTTCAAGCTGTTCAATAAAGACTTGTTGAGGAACAACCGCATCTTGGAGGATCATATCGACCACACCTAAAAAGTCCGCTGTTTTCTCAGAAAGCAATTGATGTTCCAGCTCCAAGTCTTCAATCATTTGCTCGCTGCCATATTGCTTGAGGTAGTAACGATAAATAACGTCTTCTTTCGGGTGATGCACCTTATCTGAATGGTTCATGAGATAATGAACCACCTCTGCGATCAAGCTATAGTTTATTTCTCGCTCTTGTTTTAGATGCTCTAACTTATTGTTGAGTATCGCGAGCAAACGAGCCATATAGCCATGCTCTCGTCTTATCCTTTCAATCATCATAGTATTGCACTCCATTACACCTACTATTTACAAGTGTATACGAAGATGCTCATTTATGATTTGACCCTGCTCAGAAAACCACCAACCTACAACTCTGTTGGTAATCGCCAATCTATAGGTTGTTGATCCATAGAAGAAAGTAGCTTGTTGGTTGTTGAGAAATGCTGACAACCAAAGAAGCCACGACGGGCGGATAATGGCGATGGATGAGGAGCGACCAAAACATGATGCTTGTTTTCATCAATAGCTTGGCCTTTCTTTTGGGCATGTGCGCCCCACAGTAAGAATATGACCGGCTCAGAACGCTGATTTAGCTCAGCAATGATGGCATCGGTAAAGGTTTCCCAACCACACTTAGCATGTGAGTGTGCTTTTGCCTCTTCTACTGTCAGTACCGTATTCAACATTAATACCCCTTGAGATGCCCAAGTGTCGAGGTAACCATGACTCGGGATCTCAAAGCCGTCTACATCTTGTGCGAGTTCTTTGTACATATTTCGTAGAGACGGTGGAATTTTAACGCCAGGTAGCACAGAGAATGCTAAACCGTGAGCTTGCTTAGCGCCGTGATAAGGGTCTTGCCCAAGGATAACCACGCGTACAGACTCAAAAGGCGTCATATCGAAAGCACTGAACACTTGCTCTTGAGGAGGGTAGATGGTTTTTCCACTATTACGTTGCTGTTCGACAAAAGCGAGAACACTCTGAAAGTACTCTTTGTCACGTTCATCATTAATAATGGATTCCCAACTCTTTGGTGCGCTCATCGTTTTACTTCCCAATAATCAATGTTTCTAGCGGCTTTCGCCAGACAAAAAAATAGCTGTATCGGCTAACTGTCCTGAATAAGGCTCTAGTTATACCTCATACAGCTATCAATAAACATGATGTGTAGGGTTCACTTGTTGATGAATCATAATAATCAGTTCAAGTTGTGTTTATCTCAATTAACCACTTTTTTGCTGTGTACGATGGTGGCCATGACTATGCACGTGACGATTTGGTGTCGGTAAACGGCTGGCGACAGCAACAGTTGAAGTTGAAGTTGAAGTTGAAGTTGAAGTTTGGGTGATTGAATACATAAAGGCACCTCCTGTAAGACATCGTGAACTACATATTCACTTTAGTACTATGAAAGAAAGGTGCCAATTTTTAGAAATAGACGGAAATAAATTTTCTCCTCTATTATTACGCTTCTTCGCTGACTACCGTTGCTGAGCGATGAAACATTCTAAGTTGTTGAATTTCCTCTTTCCAGATCGTCGAATCAATGGTTTCCAAGATAAGAGGAATACCATTAAAGCGAGAATCCGAGGCAATATACTCAAAACAATCCCAGCCAATCTCACCTTTTCCTAAAGAATGGTGTCGATCAACTCGGCTTGCGAACTCAGCTTTTGAATCATTGATGTGCATTGCTCTTAGATAGTGCATACCCACTATGCGCTCGAACTCTGCAAAAGTATGCTCACACGCTTCTTTTGTTCGTAGGTCATAACCGGCCGTAAACGTATGGCAAGTATCTAAACACACACCGACACGCGACTTATCTTCTACTTGGTCGATGATCTCTGCTAGGTGCTCAAACCTCCAACCCAGATTAGTCCCCTGCCCTGAGGTATTCTCAATCACTGCAATGACATCAGGCACCGCTTGGTGAGCCAAGTTGATCGACTCAGCGATCTTGGCCAAACATTCGCTTTCTGAGATTTTCTTCAAATGACTCCCAGGATGAAAATTCAAAAGCGTGAGTCCTAGTTGATTACAACGCTCCATTTCATCAATAAAAGCCGCACGCGATTTCTCTAGCTTCTCTTCTTCTGGTGCTCCTAGGTTAATAAGGTAGGAGTCATGAGGAAGAATATTCTCAGCACTAAAGCCCAACATCTTACAGTTGGCTTTAAACGCACTAATGGTTTTCGCTTCCAGCGGCTTTGCTGCCCACTGTCTTTGGTTTTTGGTAAACAGCGCAAAAGCATTGGCACCGATCTCTCTTGCGCGCATTGGCGCCTGATCAACACCACCAGCAGCAGACACATGAGCACCAATAAACTTAATATTGGTTTGAGGTTTTGAAGATGAATTATTGTTTGTCATTAAATCACTTTACACTTTCAGGATGCTTAATAAATAAAGGGTCGTATCGTTTGTAGTTCAATAAAAACACAACAAATGTAGTAAACTTACAACAAATAAGACTGTTAAATATTTTTTATACTTTAAAATATTTTGTAATTACTTTGTTTTCAAAGGTTTTATTGATTTACCTCAATATAATCACCTTTGTAAAAATATGGTTTTTGGTTGTTTTTTGACTTAAATCAATGTTAACCTTACAGATATTAGGTATATATTACCCAGCTCAACAAAAATCGAAAGTTAACACCATAATCAAACCACATTCAGTGGACTAGGAGATAGTTATGATCCAAGGTATTCAAATTACTAAAGCAGCAAACGATGACCTACTAAACTCAATCTGGCTACTAGACAACGAAAAGAATGAAGCTCGTTGTGTTGTTGCTACTGCAGGTTTCGAAGCTGACCAAGTTATCTCAGCTGCAGACCTAGGCGACTACGAAAGCCGTGAAGTTGCAATCGAAGCAGCACCACGCATCGAAGGCGGTCAACACCTAAACGTTAACGTTCTTAAGCGTGAAACGTTAGAAGATGCAGTTGCTAACCCAGAGAACTACCCACAGCTAACTATCCGTGTATCGGGTTACGCTGTACGTTTCAACTCTCTAACGACTGAACAGCAACGTGACGTTATCGCACGTACGTTCACTGAGTCTCTATAATTTTTAGAGCTTGAATTAGAATACAAAAACGGCGCTCATTGAGCGCCGTTTTTATTTGTTCAACAATACAGATGTACGTTACGGTTGAACTCGACGAAGCACGACTTTTAGCGCTTCAAAATCATTATCAAGATCTTCAGATAACAACTCCATCGCCGCGTGTTTTGCTAGCGGGCCTGGCAGTTCAATATCCGTACCTAAAATATCATCAACCACTTCTTTGAATTTCGCTGGGTGTGCAGTACACAAGAACAGACCAGTTTCGTTCTCTTGCAGTTGCTCTTCCAGTAGACGGTAAGCAATCGCACCATGTGGTTCACATAGGTAACCCTGTACTTTTAGGTCACGTACTGACTCAGCACTTTGCTCGTCAGATACCTTACCTTTACCTAGTGTATCTAAGCCCCAACCTTTCAGTTGGCAAAGCTCTTCGATACGAGGCCAGTTGTTTGGTTGGCTTACGTCCATCGCGTTTGATGTTGTTGCTACCGTTGGCTTTGGATCCCATTGACCTGTTTCTAGGTAACGAGGAACCGTGTCATTTTCGTTGGTTGCAGCAATGAAACGCTTCACAGGTAGGCCTAGTGCTTTAGCAAGTAGACCTGCTGTAAGGTTACCAAAGTTACCACTTGGTACTGAGATAACAAGGTTCTCACGTTGCTCTTTGGTTAGCTGAGAAGCCGCTTCAAAGTAGTAACAGATCTGAGCCATCAAACGGCTGATGTTGATTGAGTTTGCCGAGTTAAGGCCAATCTCTTTACGCAGCTCAGCATCGTCAAATGCATCTTTCACTAGCGCCTGACACGCATCAAAGTCGCCATCGATCGCCACAGTATGGATGTTCTTACCTAGCGTACAAAACAGCTTCTCTTGCAGTGGGCTGATCTTGCCTTTCGGGTAAAGGATCACAACATTGATGTCTTCCATACCGTAGAAAGCGTGCGCAACCGCCGCACCAGTATCACCTGATGTTGCCGTTAAAATAGTGATTTGACCACCATCTGAAACAGCTGCTAAAGATTGAGCCATAAAGCGGCCACCAAAATCTTTAAACGCGAGTGTTGGGCCGTGGAAAAGCTCAAGCGCGTAAACACCATCTTTTACTTGCTTGATAGGTGCAGGGAACTGGAACGCCGCATCTACCAATTGAGCAACCTGTTCTTTTGGTAGCTCATCGCCGATTAAAGCCGAAAGAATCTTTGAACTACGAGGGACAAAGTCCTCTGCTAGTAGCGCATCGATGTCATCAAACTTTGGCAGTTCAGATGGGAAAAATAGACCTTGATTGCGGCCTAGACCTTGACGAACGGCTTGGCCAAAAGAGACTTGCTCGTCATTTTCTTTGATGTTGTACAGCTTCATAACTCACTTCCTGTAACGATCGAACCTTGCTTATCTAAGCGACAAACGTGGACGAATCCTTCTTCGTTTTGTACGTAATTTTGTTCTAACCAGCGTGCAACACGCTCGGCGACATCTTGTTCTTTGCAAATGCTAAATAGAGTTGGACCACTACCGGAGATCCCAGTAGCAAGCGCTCCAGCTGAGGTTGCGTATTTACGCGCATCAGCAAACCCTGGAAGCAGTTTCTCACGATATGGTTCAGCAATCACGTCTTTGATCATCTTCGCTGCTAGCTCTGGCTGACCAGAGTGGCAAGCATGGATGAAACCCGCTAAATGGCGACCATGAGCAATGACATCTTGGCGACGATATTGAGAAGGTAGAATCTCGCGAGCTTCTGCCGTTGAAACCTTAATGCCCGGATATGCCATTACCCAGTACCAGTCATCAAAACATGGCACTTCTTGACTAATGATACCTAACTCTTCCAGCATTAATTGCACACCACCAAGGTAACAGGGTGCAACGTTATCGTAGTGGATGCCACCTGAAATTTTACCTTCCATTTCGCCCATCAGAGCAAGCAGTTCAGTTTCATTCAATGGCTGACCATGAAAACGGTTTAAAGCATCCAATGCAGCTACTATTGAACATGCGCTTGAACCTAAACCAGAACCGATAGGCATGTTCTTTTCTAGTGTCATCTCCAAAGGCTTAACAGAAACGCCTTTCTTGTCTAACTCACGAGAGAACACAACCCAACAGTCGTAGACAATATTTTCTTTGGTTTCAGTCGGCAACTTAGAAACAAAGCTGCCCGATGTTTTTAGTGAGAATGATTCCTCACCGGCTTTAACCATAACTCGGTCACCGAGCAGCGTGCCATCCACTGGAGACACAGCAGCCCCCAGCACATCAAATCCTACACTGACATTGCCGATTGATGCAGGCGCATAAACAACAACATCCATATCACTTGAACTCATTCCTAAACTCCTAATTTCCAACCAAGAGTACGCATCACATCAGAGAATACGCCTGCTGCTGTAACTTCAGTACCCGCACCGTAGCCACGTAATACTAGAGGGATCGGTTGGTAGTAACGGCTGTAGAATGCTAATGCGTTCTCGCCATCTTTAATCTTGAACATTGGGTCGTCGCCATCAACAGCGGCGATACGAACTTTACACTTACCATCGGCGATTTCACCCACATAACGAAGTACTTTGCCTTCTTCTGCTGCGATCGCTGACTGTTCTTGGAAGTAAGCATCCGCTTCTGGCAAGCGAGCCATAAACTCTTCAACCGTGCCTGAATCATCAAAACCCGGTGGCAATGCTTGGTCAACTTCAACATCTTCAAGCTCAAGTGCCATGCCCGCTTCTCGAGCGAGAATAAGCAGTTTACGCGCCACATCCATACCCGATAAATCATCACGAGGATCCGGTTCAGTAAAGCCGTTATCTTTTGCAATATTGGTTGCTTGACTGAGTGTCATACCTTCATCAAGCTTACCGAAGATGTAAGACAGTGAACCAGAAAGAATGCCGTTGAATTTCTCAAGTTCATCACCCGCAGAGATTAGGTTCTGTAGGTTTTCGATGACCGGTAGACCTGCGCCTACTGTTGTCTCGTACATCAACTTACGACGTGAATTACGTGCAACTTCACGAAGCTGATGGTAGTAAGCCATGCTCGCTGTATTTGCTTTCTTATTTGGTGTTACCACGTGGAAACCAGCCGCTAGGAAATCAGCGTATTGCGCCGCAATGCCTTCGCTAGACGTACAGTCAACCAATACTGGATTGATAATGTGGTTACGTTGAACAAGTGCATTTAAGCGCGCTAAGCTAAACTCTTCTGTCGCGCTCGACATGCGATCACGCCACTGCTCTAGCGGCAGACCATCGCTATCTAGCAACAAGCCTTTACTGTTTGCTAAACCACATACGCGAATCACGATGCCTTTTTCAGCCAGTTTGCCTTGTTGACGTTGGATCTGGTCAACAAGCTCACCACCAACACCACCAACACCAACAACGAATACGTCAAGGAAGTGCTTTGAGTTAAATAGGTTCTCGTGACACGCTTTGATCGCTTCAGAGATTTTGTCTTCAGGAATAACCGCAGAGATCGCACGCTCAGAAGAACCTTGCGCGATAGCAACGATGTTGACGTTTACTTCAGCTAAAGAAGAGAAGAACTGAGAAGCAACGCCACGTGAAGTACGCATACCGTCACCCACCAACGTCACAATCGCAACATCATCCATGAACTCAACAGGCTCTAATAAGCCATCTTTAAGTTCAAGTTCAAACGCATCTGACAGCACTTGCTTCGCTTTCACTTTGTCAGCCGATTCAATACAGAAGCTGATGCTGTACTCTGAAGAAGATTGAGTAATAAGGACGATAGAAACGCCAGCAGAAGACATCGCGCCGAATACACGACTCGCCATACCTACCATGCCCTTCATACCTGGGCCTGATACGTTAACCATCGTTAGGTCACTTAGCGTAGTGATGCCTTTGATTGCTAAGTTATCTTCGCCAGTGTCTTGGCCGATCAAAGTACCTGCACCCTGTGGGTTGAAGCTGTTTTTGATTAGGCAAGGAATATGGAATTGCGCGATAGGAGCGATAGTCTTCGGATGTAGAACCGAAGCGCCGAAGTAAGAAAGCTCCATCGCTTCTTGGTAGCTAAGCGATTTAAGCAGACGAGCGTCATCCACTAAGCGTGGATCACAGTTGTAAACACCATCGACATCTGTCCAGATCTCACAACAATCAGCGCGTAGACATGCCGCTAGAACCGCTGCTGAATAATCAGAGCCATTGCGACCAAGCGTTACTAACTCACCTTTTTCATTACCAGCCGTAAAGCCCGGCATGATGTTTACGTGACCTTGTGGAAGCGGTGATTGACGGAAGTTCTGAGTTGAAACATCCACATCGACCATCGCTTCAAGGTGGTCACCTTTAGCGTATAGGTATTGAACTGGGTCAATCAGGCTTGCCGGTTGGCCTTTCGCTTCAAGTACCGCTTTCATCAACTGGATTGAAATTCGCTCACCTTTACTGATGATGCGAGCATTTACGTGATTTGGACACATACCCAGTAGGTTAATACCATTCACGAACTGCTTAAGTTGAGCAAGAGAGGTATCGACCTGCTCTTGAAATGCAGAGCCATCGACTGACGGCAATACAGCTTGAATCTCTGCAAACAATGCAGCGAATGATGATTCGATCTCGGTGATCTGTACGTCTGCTTCACCATTTTTTAGTGCTGCTTCAATTACAGCAACCAGCTTATTGGTTGTTTTTCCTGGAGCCGATAGTACAACGGCTAGCTCTTCTTGCTGGGCATTATTAGCGATGATATCTGCTGCTCGTAAAAAACGATCTGCATCAGCTAATGATGAACCTCCAAACTTTAAAACGCGCATCCCTTTCTCCATAAGTCATAAAAATGGTACAAAAAAAGGCCTGTATCTTGTTGGATACAGGCCTTTTTTTTAAAATCCGTTACTTAGCAGCCTGCCCCAACAATGTGAATGTCGGTAATAATAATGGTGGTGGTCATTACTAGGTGGCTTACGTGCTGCATATCAAATTCTCTGCTTGTGCTTTACTCTACGTGTATCAATTTTTAGCACTACACGTCAATGAAAAGTTGATTTTTTTTTACATTCACACCATTTTTCAGAGCAAACCGCCATTTCAGGGATAAAACAGCGGCTATAAGCCTACAATTCAAAGGTTGGGTTTGATATCAGAACAACAAAGTTAACCCATTGCATATATAGCCATAACAAAATGCCATATCGATTGTGCAGCGAACGTACAGATTTTGTGCTTTAATTGAACGATAACGTTTGAAGAACAATAATAATGACATCAGGAGTGGGAAGTGAAGAGATTACTTATTCTTTTAGCCTTTGCTATGCCTGTTGTTTGTTCAGCGAGCAGCCTACCTCTGTTAAACAATTTGCCTTTGCTACCCAGTCAAATCGATCGTTCTGCCCATAAGTTTTTTATCTCAACACAAAATGCATCAAGTGAAAGCTTTGACACTTGGAAAGTCGATAGTGGCTATTCTTACAGTCTGTTTGCTGATGTCGACCTTTATGTTGGTACACGTATTAATAGTGATTCACTAAAATATGAGAGTGGATTCTTGAGTGGTGTCAGCTATCAATTCTCAGAGAGAGTCTCTTTCAACAGTTCTCTACACACTTATAAAGATGAAACCGAGGACAGTGAAAAGTCGGTCGCCGCTGAGGTTTCAAGCCGAGTACAACTGACCGACAATCTAGATTTGCATGCCACCCTTGATTATGAAGAGTGGCAGCAAGGTGTTGAAGTGGGATTAGGATTTCGTTTCTAATCTATCTCATTTCGTGATTGATAAGCCCGTTAAGATTCAATCAACAATTCCGTTGAAATTAGCACACCATTCCAATCAGCATATATATAGTCACCAGGCTGAATCAGTTGATTGTGTACCGTGAGCGTGACATTAACTTGCCCAACACCGTGCTTCTCGGTTTTAAATGGTGATGCCCCAAGCGCTTGAATACCAAGATCCATCTGCGCCATCATCGCTACATCACGAACCGCACCATTCACAATCACGCCTTCCCAACCGTTTTCTATAGCTAGAATCGCCAATTGATCACCAAGCAGTGCTTTCTGACACGAGCCATTACCGTCTACGACGAGCACTTTGCCACTGCCGTCAGTCTCTAAAACCTCGCGAACCTTGGAATTATCGTGATAACAACGAACTGTTACAATTTTCCCCCAGAACGCACCACGTTGACCGAAGTTCTGCAATGGCATGTTCAGTTGGGTGACTTTGCTCTCAAATTCATCACACAAGTCGGGTGTTATATCGTGCATATATCCTCCGTGAGTAAGGCGTTACCTATTAAGTCAGGCGAGCCTCTATGCTTTTATATGTTATTAAAATTAATCCTTTGTTTTCATCATTCTATGCTCAATTTATTACTGAATAAAAGTTGATTGAGCATATTTATCTACTAGACTCTAAGGACAGCTTTCAGCTTCCTTGGTTCATAATCTGGTCTTTAGCAGGCGAGATGTAAGAACTATCTCGAATAATCATTCTGGTTTTGCTGCTAAATAATCACCATAACATTGGTTAAGTTGTAGCCATACTATTAAAGTTTGTTGCGATACGGCAATTGATGTAAATCAACAAAGTGAATGGAATTAACATTCTCGCGTTGTTAGCATGCTGTTAACATTATAGAATCCTCTGCAATCACTAAAAGAATGATTAAAAGGCGTACTGGATCTACGTTATTGGGCAATACTTCAAGGAAGGCAGATAGCTGGAAGTAAGTGTTTTTTTGAAAACTTTAAGTTATCATCAAAAATACATTACCTGTATGTTATGTTTTTGCCTAGAATTTATTCTATTAGCACAGTTTCGTCACAAATTTAGGTACCGCCAAATGCAAACCCCGCAGATTCTTATCGTTGAAGATGAGCAAGTAACTCGTAACACTCTAAAGAGTATTTTTGAAGCAGAGGGATATGCTGTTTTTGAGGCTAGCGACGGTGAAGAGATGCACCAAGTGCTATCTGACAACCAAGTTAACCTTGTAATTATGGACATCAACCTTCCTGGTAAGAATGGCCTACTACTTGCGCGTGAACTACGTGAGCAAGCAAATGTAGCGCTTATGTTCTTAACGGGTCGTGATAATGAAGTTGATAAGATCCTTGGCCTAGAGATCGGCGCTGATGACTACATCACTAAGCCTTTCAACCCTCGTGAACTGACTATCCGTGCACGCAACCTTCTTAACCGTTCAATGAGCACAAGCTCTGTTCAAGAAGAAAAGCGTAGCGTTGAGAAGTACGAGTTCAATGGTTGGGTACTAGACATCAACAGTCGTTCTCTGGTTAGCCCAGATGGCGAAGGCTACAAGCTACCTCGTTCAGAGTTCCGTGCTCTACTTCACTTCTGTGAGAACCCAGGTAAGATCCAAACACGTGCAGACCTTCTTAAGAAGATGACTGGCCGTGAGCTTAAGCCACACGATCGTACTGTAGACGTAACAATCCGTCGTATTCGTAAACACTTTGAGTCTGTTTCTGGTACGCCAGAAATCATCGCAACGATTCACGGTGAAGGCTACCGCTTTTGTGGTGACCTAGAAGACTAATTCGATTCGCGCTTCGGGCCGTTTAGTTCTTGTCGTCGGTTAGCTGTTCTAAACCGATAGCACTTCTAAACCGTTAGTACTTATAAACTGATAGTACTTATAAACCAATAGCACTTCTAACAGTCGAAGCGTAATCAATAGTGATTAAAAAGGGAGAATGCCAATGCATTCTCCCTTTTTTATTGTTCATTGATCGCTAAGGTTTTAGTAAACCGTATCAACCTTAACGTCTTTCTCGACGAGCCACTTCACGGTTTCGCCGTCTTTGAGTTCAATCGCAACATCAACAGGTTTGTCACTATCGATCTCTAGCTGCCATACAAAAGCGACTTCCCACTGAGTTTCACTGTGTGTTCTTAAATCAAGATCGTCAGCTGTTACCAACAAGGTATCCGCACCCTGTTTAACCGTCACACTTTCAACCGCAAGCGTTGCTGGTAGTTGTGAGTCAGACTCTAGGTAGATAGAACCGTGCAGAGTCTTATCTTGAGCCTCTCCAATCGTAGGCATCTTGTTGTGCCACAGGTTGCTTTTCATTGTGACTGTCGCTGCAGATATTTCTACTTGGTTATCTTGCTGCCATTCTACTTGTGGTGCAGAACAACCCGCTAATGCCACGACACATGCGGCGAATGCTAATTTTTTCATTATTCTTCTACCTTTGATTTAACCAACTCTTTAAGACTTCAATGTCATTCTGGTATTCGTTATTTATTTCATCAACCCAATCTGAAATGTTCTCCCACCACGCAGGCATATCTGGAGATTGAGCTTTCTGAGCAACTTGCTGTATGCGCTTCAGGCCAATTGAACCTGCCGCACCTTTAATCTTATGCGCTTCAGAAACGATGCTGTCTTGATCTTTCGCCACCATGTTGGAATTCAATATTTCCATATATTCCGGCATCATATCTTCAAACATCACGATGCTGTCCAAAACCGGTTTCGACCCGACAATGTCCACATAAGACTCTAGCATATCAATATCAAGCAAAGAGGTATCAATCGTTGAAAGAACAGGCTTACTCGCTACTACTTTTTCAGCACCTGTTACTTTCTTAACACCTGTTACTTTCTTAACACCTGTTACTTTCTCAATACCGGTTACTTTTTCAACATTCTTTGCTGTATCAATACCCTTAGCTTTCTCAATAGTCTCTGGCGCATCCTCGATAAGATCGCTGATGACATCCTGGATTGCACGAACCGACAGTGGTTTACTGATCGCTTCGTCCATGCCTTTCTGGAAGTACTCTTGCTTGTTGTTTAATACGTTCGCGGTTAATGCCACCAAAGGCGGCAGCTTGCTGTATTTCTCGCGGTAGTATTGAGCAATATCGAAGCCTGTCATATCTGGTAACTGGATATCCAGTAATACCAAGTCATAATCTTTCGGGTTGAAAACGATTTGCGCCTCTTTACCCGTCATTACGACTGTCACTTCATGACCAAGGCTTTCAAGTAGAGAGCGAGCTACTGTGATATTAAGCTCAATATCTTCGACCATGAAGATCTTAAGATTGGACTGCTTTCTTGGCGTTTTGATCAGAGCCTGAGTATCGTGATTAACAGGCACTCGAATCGAAACCGTAAAGGTACTACCAAAGCCCTCTTCACTGGTGACTTCAATGTGACCATCCATCATATTGATCAGCTGTTGAGACACGGCAAGACCAATTCCGGTACCTACAGCGTGTAGATTATCTGTTCCCGACTTCACCTGGTAGTACATTGCGAAGATCTTCTCAATTTCACTTTCAGGAATACCAATTCCGGTGTCTTCTACTTCCATCGTGATGTTGGCAAAGTCGCCATCAACTTCAGCGCTGACTGTCATCACCACACCACCATCTTTGGTGAACTTCATGGCGTTGCTGACAAGGTTCCACAACACCTGTCTAAGACGAGTACCATCCACTTCGACCGCAGCAGGAAGATCCGATAACCTTTCAAGATCAAACCTTAACCCTTTTTGCTCTGCCATTAACGCAGAAATACTCTCGATCTCGACAACGAAATCTTCAAAGTTGAGTGGAGTTGGGAATAACTCAAGTTTACGACGATCAAATTTGTCCATATCGATAATATCGTTAAAGATATTACCCAATGTCACCGCGCTCACCTTGATGGTTTGCATCTGCTTGCGCTGCTCGGTCGTCAGTTGGCTATCCAACAACATACGACTCAAGCCGATGATGCCATTGAGCGGCGTTCTTAACTCGTGGCTAATGGTTGAGATAAAGGTGGTCTTATCACGACTGGCTTTCTCCAGTGACTCTTGGTGCTCTTTACGCTCAGTAATATCACGGCCAAAACCAACCAAGCCCAAGTGACGACCTTCTTTACTGTAGAAAGGCACCTTACGCAGTTCGAAGTAGCTCTTACGACCATCAGGGTATTCCAACCATTGGTCATAAGTCAGTGCTTGGTTGTCAGCAAATACCTTCTTATCGGTTTCAACAACTTGTTGAGCGATCTCTTTGCTATAAACATCCCAAGGCGTTAAGCCAACAAGATCTTTTTCTGTCTTGCCAGTAAGCTCTTCAACTGCACGGTTACAACCAGAGAACACACCATCTTCATTGCGATAGTAAATAAGATCAGGAGAGGCATCGATAAACGAGCGTAGCAGTGCCGTACGCTCTGCGAGTTCAAGCTGAGTTCGCTCACGCTGGAACACCTCATTTTCGAGATCGTGCATTGCTTCTGCACGCGCTTCTTCCGCTTTTTCACGCTCTTCAATTTCTTGATTAAGCTTCTCGATATTGAGTTGCAGTTTATTGTTGAGCTCTTGATCTCGCTCTCGCATGTCACCAAGCTTAGAGACTAATTTCGCCAACCTTTGACGAGACTCTTCCAGCTGATCAACGACCACTGATAGGAAATAAACCGCCCAAGGCGTGATCACTAAACCGAAGAAAACCGAACGGACAATATCGATATCATCAACATTACCTTTGAGTGCGAGGGTAATACCCACTTGCACAACAACTGCGAGGGCTACAAGCGCTAAGGCGAGTAAGATAGAAAAGCGGACAATCCCCAGTTTTACGAGTAGATCCACGTAATACTGAGCGAGATTTTTCATGGGTTTCATTTAACGCTCCATGCGATAAGACTAGCAATATTCTACCCTGTTTAAAGAGAGGAGGTAAGCTAGCTACATCACACGCAGCAAGAGAGCTACAGTTATATTGTTTAAAACAGATAAGTGGGATAAATAGAGGGGCAGCAAGAGATAAATACGCTTATCGAATTGAGGAAGGATGCACCATCGAACGGTTTCGACCGTCGGATTTAGCTTGATACAACGCACTGTCAGCCAAGGCAACCGCCGAATCCATTTCATCATCAGGTGTAGGAATGTAAGAGATAATACCAATACTCACCGTGATGAATTCAGAGACATTCGATTTCTCATGCGCCAGTTCCAATTTAAGGATCCCATCATGGATACGCTGTGCCACCAGCTGAGCACCTTCAGCCGTAGTATTCGGTAGAATAAAGCCGAACTCTTCACCACCGTAACGAGCCACACAATCCGATGAACGGTTCAGCACCTGCTTAAATGCCTGAGAGACTTGGATCAGAGCATCATCACCTTGTTGATGTCCGTAAAAATCGTTGTAACCTTTAAAGAAATCGATGTCACACAGCATAATCGTCAGTGGTAATTTCTCACGCACATGATAATGCCACAGCGTCGAAAGCTGCTCATCAAAGCGACGGCGGTTGGAAACCTGAGTCAAGCTGTCCATAAAGCTAAGACGCTCAAGCTCAAGGTTGGCTTCTTCAAGTTTCTGCTCCGCAAGGTAACGTTCTGTAATATCACGCGCCATGATCAACACACCATTAGTGCTTGATGCCAGATCTCTAAACGGTGATTTCACCACATCATACCAAGTGTATTCGCCATCACTAGAGACGACCTTATCGATATAGCGTAATGACTTACCTTGATGAAGCACTTGGTGGTCGGTGTCTGAAATACGCATATACATACTATTAGGCACCACATCTTGCAGGCGCTTACCGACCAAATCACTCACTTCCGAGATACCCAGCGCTGCCACAAATGGCTTATTACACGCTTGGTAAACCATATTTTCGTTGAAGATACCAATCGAGTCAGGGCTCGCTTCCAAGATGTTTTGGAGGATGGTGTCACGTTGGGCAAGCGCGACTTCAGTATCTTTTCGCTTTTCCATTTCGCCGCGCAGCTTTTGCTGCATGTCGTGCCAATCAGTCACATCATGGCTAATTGAGAGCGTGCCTATGGTTGATCCATCTTGCGAGAGCAAGACACTTTGGTAGGTTTCAAGCAAACAACCCTTACCGTCTTGATCCGTTGTCCACGAACGTTCACTGACTCGACCTTTTAAAGCCCCGCCAGAAACACTCAAAGTGCCCTCTTCTGAGCGACCATGCCAAAACTTTTTAAACGAGCGATTACTCGTCACCAACTCACCCTTTTGATCTTTTACATAGATCAGCTCAGATAAAGAATCCAAAGCGGTACGCGCGACATTAAGCTCACGAACTTCTTGGGACACCTCTTCATCTGTATTTTTATACGGTGATGCGTGAATCATCCACGCTTTCTTGCTTCTAAAACGGATCCTGCGACCAACCAAATTGATCTTAAAGGACTCAAATTCAGACAGCGCCCACAGGGAGACCTGCTCAAATGATCGAGAGTTGATGTGATTGGTTAAGTAATGACGAAAGCTATTCTCGCTTTCAACGGTAGGGAATCGAAAGTTAACGCCAATTTGGCGAATGCCAAGCAGCTGCATAGCTTGGCGATTGGCATATAAGATCTCTCCACTTCGAACATCAACAAAGTAGAGTGGCGATGGAGTAGCGAGTAGAAGTTTTTCAAGATGCGACTGATAACGTGAATAAAGATGCCAGCAGATGAGAGCAATCAGCAATACAACAACGATATAAATACCGTAGCCATACGCCCTGTCCCACAACCAAGTCATTACCAGTTCCATTTACTCTCAATCTATACCATAAAATCTGTGAGGGAAATGTTACCACTATTTGTTGGTTTTATCTGCTGTTACCGACAGTCACCATTTTCTATCAATTAACCGCGTTTAAAACGGGCAGTGTGTACTCGAATGCAGAGCCAGTTTTGATGCCTTGTGCGCCAGTTTTATCAAGCGAACGGCCAATCTCAGTCATCGCTAACCAACGGTTCTCACACCACAAAGGAGAGAGTAACGTCGGGCGTCGTGCCGCAGAAGATACTCGGTGATAAACCACGTTTGCTGGAGTACGTTGAATCACCTCAGTCGCGATATCAATGTACTCCTCAAGGCTTGGTGCTTCTAGCTTTCCGGCCTTCCACGCCTTAGCCATGGTACTGCCCTCTACTATATGGAGCCCATGCAGCTTAATACCGTCGGTGCCAACGGCTAATACCTTATCTAAAGTTTCAAGGTTATCCGCTTTGGTTTCTTTGGGCAGGCCAACAATAAGGTGGGTACATATCTTGATCCCCAAAGCACGAGCACGCCGAGTGATCGTTTCATACACCGCGAAATCGTGGCCACGGTTAATTCGCTTGAGGGTTTTATCATTGGCCGTTTGTAGTCCGAGCTCTAGCCAAATCTCGTAGCCTTGTTTCACGTAACCCGACAGCAGTTCCAATACAGAATCAGGCACGCAATCGGGTCTTGTACCAACGCAAAGGCCAACAATATTGGCACCCGGAGCTTTAAGGGCTTCTTCGTACATATTCTTGAGCACCTGCACTTCAGCATAAGTGCTAGTGTATGCCTGAAAGTAAGCAAGATACTTCTTAGCACGGGCAATCTCACCCGCACGGTCTTTTAATTGATCGGCAATACTTTGAATCTGAGTTTGTTCGTCGGAAAAAGACGCCACATTGCAAAAAGTGCAACCACCGCGACCGATTGTGCCGTCTCGATTTGGGCAGCTAAAACCACCATGAAGTGTCAGCTTGTGAACCTTTTCGCCATAACGACGTTGAAGGTCTTGGCCGATAGTATTAACCAACTCGTGTAATTGCATATTTTCAAAGTGCTCAAGTAAATAAAAATGAATCTCAGTCTTTTTCTGAAAAAAAATTACATCCCTGCAAAATTCGACCAATTAGTTTACGCAAGGCTTTTTGCGAGCAACCTATCAAATATCAATAAACATGCAAAAAATCGGCTCTATTTGCCTAATGTTGCACATTTGTTAGACATTAAATTCAAAATAAAACGAAAAAAATGGTCTACATGGACCAACTTTCATTGCAATTCGCCTAGACAAAATTGTAGGATACTTACACATATTGGCTATTTTTGAGTATTTACTTACACCTAAAACTTGCCAATAAGTCGGTGATACCCATATCCCACCTATATAAACCACTAGTTTGTGGCTAAAAATAAACGGATATCACTAAGGATTGTTTTTCTCGCAATACTTTTCCTGCGAGATACGGAAAGGATTCAAACCGCCAGCATAGGCAGGTTTAGACCCATAAATATAAAAGGACAAGGCTAACTTAATACAAATAAGTTGCGCCTAGATTTAACTGGAAGGATGTATCTATGGTAGATCAAGAGCAGAACTCACAGGGTCTGTATACTCCTGAATTGGAGCATGACGCTTGTGGTATCGGTTTTGTTGCGCATCTAAAGAATCGCAAATCTCATGATGTAGTAACTCAAGCACTCGATATGCTTGCACGTATGGAACACCGTGGCGGCCAAGGCTGCGATCCGTGTTCTGGTGATGGTGCAGGTATCCTGCTACAGAAGCCGCACGAATTCTTACTCGAAGAAGCCGTAAAGCTTGGAATTAAACTGCCATCTTTTGAAAAATATGGTGTTGGTGTTGTACTTTTCCCTAAAGATGAATACAAACGTGCACAGTGTCGTGACATTCTAGAACGCAATGCACAACGCCTTGAGTTAGAAGTTATCGGCTACCGTGAACTTCCAACTGACAATTCAATGATTGGTGCTGACCCATTAAGCACAGAACCTCAATTTGAACACGTATTTATTTCTGGCGGCCCTGGTATCACACCAGAAGAGCTTGAGCGTAAACTGTATGTTCTACGTAACTACACTGTTCGTGTATGCCTAGAAAGCGTTTCAAATATCGGTGATGACTTCTACATCAACTCTATGTCTTACAAGACATTGGTGTACAAAGGTCAGCTAACAACTGAACAAGTTCCTCAGTACTTCCTAGACCTGCAAAACCCAACCATGGTGACAGCTCTAGCACTGGTACACTCTCGCTTCTCTACCAATACATTCCCACGTTGGCGTCTAGCTCAGCCTTTCCGTTACATCGCGCACAATGGCGAGATCAATACGGTTCGCGGCAACCTAAACTGGATGAAAGCACGTGAAGCAATCCTAGAATCGGACCTGTTTACACAAGCTGAAATCGACATGCTGCTTCCTATCTGTCAAGAAGGTAGCTCAGACTCATCAAACTTCGATATGGCGCTTGAGCTACTTGTTCTTTCAGGTCGTACTCTGCCACATGCGTTGATGATGATGATCCCGGAAGCATGGCAAGAAAACAAAAACATGGATCCAACTCGTCGTGCGTTCTACCAGTACCACGCGAACGTAATGGAACCATGGGATGGCCCAGCGTCAGTATGTTTCACCGATGGTGTTCAAGTTGGTGCAACGCTTGACCGTAACGGTCTGCGTCCTTCTCGCTACACAGTAACTAAAGACGACTTCCTAGTGATGGCGTCTGAGTCTGGTGTTGTTGAGATCGCACCTGAAAACGTTGAATATCGTGGTCGTTTGCAACCTGGCCGTATCTTCGTTGCTGACCTTGAGCAAGGTCGCATCATTTCTGATGAAGAAGTGAAAGACGGTATCGCTAAATCGCAACCCTACGAAAAATGGGTTGAAGAGAACCTTCTGAGCTTGAAAAAGCTACCCGATGCGAGCAACGAGTTTAACCAACCTTCTCCAGAGAAACTGCTACACAAACAACAATCGTTTGGTGTGAGCTCTGAAGAAGTAAACGAAATCATTCTCCCTCTTGCAAAAACAGGCTACGAGCCACTTTCTGCAATGGGTGCTGACTGGCCGCTAGCGATTCTTTCTCATCAATCGCAGCACCTTTCAAACTACTTTAAGCAGTTGTTTGCACAAGTAACTAACCCGCCAATCGACCCGATTCGTGAGCGTATGGTTATGTCTCTGAACACTTACCTAGGTAAAGATCAGAACCTACTTGCTGAAACACCTGAACACTGTCAAAAAGTGGAACTTGAGTCTCCAGTTCTTTCTAACTCAGAGTTAGAGAAACTGCGTGCAATCGATAATGAGCACCTTCAATCGAAGACGCTGGATATCGTATTCCAAGCGAACGGAGACCAAGGTAAGTTAGAGCGCGCACTTAAGCGTATCTGCCAATATGCGGAAGATGCGGTTATTGATGGTTACTCTATCATTCTACTGACTGACCGTGCGGTTAACTCAAACCATGCCGCTATCCCAGCAATGCTGGCGGTTGGCGCGGTTCACCACCACCTAATCCGTAAAGGGCTACGTGCTAAGTGTGACATCGTGGTTGAAACGGGCGACGCTCGTGAGACACACCACTTCGCAACCTTAATTGGTTACGGTGCAAACGCAGTTAACCCATACCTAGTTATCGAAACGATTGTTGAACTGCAACGTACTAAGAAGCTAGATCCAAACGTTCATCCACGTGAGTTATTCGATAACTACCGTAAGGGTGTTAACGGCGGTCTACTGAAGATCTTTTCTAAGATGGGTATCTCTACGCTGCAGTCTTACCACGGCGCTCAAATCTTTGAAGCACTTGGTGTTAGCAAATCAGTGGTTGAAAAATACTTCACGGGTACTGTTTCTCGTATCCAAGGTCTAACGATCGACGATATCGCACGAGAAGTACTGGTTCGTCACCGTGTTGGTTACCCTGCTCGTGAAATCCCAGCTCAAGTTCTTGATGTTGGAGGTGTTTACCAGTGGAAACAACGTGGTGAGAAGCACTTATTCAACCCAGAAACCATTTCTCTACTTCAAGAATCGACGCGTAACAAAGATTACGGTCAATTCAAGAAGTACGCGAACGCAGTTGATGCTCAAGGCGACAACGCAGCAACACTACGTAGCCAACTTGATTTCATCAAGAACCCAGCAGGCTCTATTCCTCTAGCGGAAGTAGAACCTATTGAGAAAATCCTTAAGCGTTTCGCAACAGGCGCAATGAGCTTCGGTTCAATCTCGCATGAGGCTCACTCAACACTCGCTGTTGCAATGAACCGCATTGGCGCGAAGTCGAACTCAGGTGAAGGTGGTGAAGACCCAGCACGTTTCGAGCGTAAAGAAAATGGCGACTGGGAACGTTCAGCAATCAAACAGGTGGCTTCTGGTCGCTTTGGTGTAACGTCTTACTACCTATCTAACGCTGATGAGCTGCAAATCAAGATGGCTCAAGGTGCGAAACCTGGCGAAGGTGGTCAACTACCTGGTGATAAGGTTGATGACTGGATCGGCGCAACGCGTCACTCGACTCCGGGCGTAGGTCTTATCTCTCCACCGCCACACCACGATATCTACTCAATCGAAGATTTGGCTCAGCTGATCTACGATCTGAAAAACGCGAACCGTAACGGCCGTGTAAACGTGAAACTAGTATCGGAAGCTGGCGTAGGTACGATTGCATCGGGTGTAGCGAAAGCGAAAGCTGACGTGGTACTTATCGCAGGTTTTGATGGTGGTACGGGTGCATCTCCGATGTCTTCTATCCGTCACACAGGTCTGCCTTGGGAGCTGGGTCTAGCGGAAACGCACCAAACACTACTGAAAAACGGCCTACGTAACCGTATCGTTGTTCAGTCTGATGGTCAGATGAAAACACCACGTGACCTTGCAGTCGCAACCTTACTTGGCGCTGAAGAATGGGGCGTAGCAACAGCTGCTCTAGTTGTTGAAGGCTGTATCATGATGCGTAAGTGTCACAAGAATACATGTCCTGTTGGTATCGCAACACAAAACAAAACTCTTCGTGAGCGTTTCGACGGCCGCGTAGAAGACGTAGTCACTTTCTTCCAATACATGGCTGAAGGTCTACGTGAAGTAATGGCTGAACTTGGCTTCCGCTCTATTGATGAGATGGTTGGTCAATCACACAAACTTAAAGTTCGTGATGACATCGGTCACTGGAAGTACAAGAACCTAGATCTAACACCGGTACTCCACATTGAGCAGGCTCGTGCAGAAGATGGTATCTACAACCAGACAACACAGAATCATAATCTTGAAGACGTTCTAGACCGTAAGTTGATTCAGGCTGCAATCCCAGCGCTTGAGAAAGGTGAAGCGGTTACCGCTCAGTTCCCTATCATCAACACGGACCGTTCAGCAGGCACGATGCTGTCGAACGAAATCTCGAAGGTTTACAAAGACCAAGGTTTACCACAGCCAATGAACGTTAAGTTCCACGGTAGTGCAGGTCAATCTTTCGGTGCGTTCCTTGCGAAAGGCGTTAAGTTCGAAGTAGAAGGCGATGCGAACGATTACTGGGGTAAAGGTCTGTCTGGCGGTACGTTGGTACTGTACCCAGATGCAAGATCGACTATCGTTGCTGAAGATAACATCGTGGTTGGTAACGTATGTTTCTACGGTGCAACCTCTGGTGAGTCTTTCATTCGCGGTATGGCTGGCGAACGTTTCTGTGTTCGTAACTCAGGTGCGAAGGTTGTAGTTGAAGGTGTTGGTGACCACGGTTGTGAATACATGACTGGCGGCGCGGCAATTATCCTTGGTTCAACGGGTCGTAATTTTGCTGCAGGTATGAGTGGCGGTGTCGCTTATGTTTGGGATAAAGCAGGTGACTTCGAGACTAAGCTCAACGCAGAACTTGTAGACCTAGATCCAATTGAACAAGAAGATAAAGATCTTCTACTAGATATGCTAACTAAGCATGTTGAATTCACAGGAAGTGAAGTTGCTCAGTCTTTCCTAGACAACTTTGAAGCAAGTGTTGCATCGCTAGTTAAAGTAATGCCACGCGACTACAAAGCGGTTCTTCAAAAGCGTAAAGCTGAAGCACAACAGGCACAAACGGAAGAAGTGGAGGCAGTATAATGGGTAAGCCTACTGGATTTTTAGAACACGGTCGTGAGCTTCCAAAGAAGCTCGACCCGTCAGTTCGAATTGAAGACAACAAAGAGTTCGTACTTAACGAAGAGTTTGGTGAAAAGATCAATACTCAAGCATCTCGTTGTATGGACTGTGGCGTACCTTTCTGTCACAACGGCTGTCCGATTGGTAACATCATCCCAGAATTCAATGACGCTGTTTATCGCGACAGCTGGGAAGAGGCTTGGAACATTCTTAGCTCTACCAATAACTTCCCTGAGTTTACAGGTCGTGTTTGTCCTGCTCCTTGTGAAAGTGCCTGTGTTCTTGGCATCAACCAAGACCCAATCACTATCTGTAATATCGAGAAAACGATTGTAGAAACTGCGTACCGTGAAGGGTACGCAAAGCCTAAAACACCACGCTCTCGCACAGGGAAAACTGTCGCAGTTATCGGTTCAGGCCCAGCAGGCTTAGCCGCAGCTGAACAGCTAAACAGTGCAGGTCACTCGGTAACGGTATTTGAACGTGACGAGAAAGTGGGTGGTCTACTTCGCTTCGGTATCCCAGATTTCAAACTGGGCATGGACGTGATTGATCGTAAGATCAACCTAATGGCTGAAGCTGGCGTTGAATTTAAAGTTAACCAACACATCGGTGTTGATGTTAATGCTCAACAGTTACGCCAAGAGTTTGATGTGGTATTGCTAACGGGTGGTTCTACGGTTCCACGCGACTTACCAATCCCAGGTCGTGAGCTTAAAGGCGTTCATTTTGCCATGGAATTCCTTGGTCAAAATAATCGCCGTGCCAACGACTTAGATCTTAAGACAGAAGAGCTTCACGCTAAAGATAAACACATTGTGGTTATCGGTGGTGGTGATACAGGCTCTGACTGTGTAGGCACATCAAACCGTCATAAAGCAGCAAGCATTACTCAGGTTGAGATCATGCCGATCCCACCAGAGAAACGCCCTGCAAATATGCCTTGGCCTCAATACCCAATGATCATGAAAACCACCACTTCTCACGAAGAAGGTTGTGAACGTCATTGGAACATCTTAACCAAAGAGTTCATTAGCGACGATCAAGGTCAAGTAACGGGTCTACGTATCGCTGACATCGTTTGGCAAGACGCAAAACCAGGCGAACGTCCAGGTTTTGATGAAGTAGCGAACTCTGAACGTGTTATTCCATGTGACATGGCATTCCTTGCAATGGGCTTCTTACACCCAGAGCCAACAGGCGTGCTTGCTCAACTAGACATTAAACTGGACGAGCGCGGTAACGTAGCTTCTGAAGGTTTTGCGACTAACCAGAAAGGCGTTTTCGCTGCTGGTGATATGCGTACTGGCCAATCTCTGGTTGTACGTTGTATTAATGAAGGTCGTGAATGTGCAATTGCCATTGATGACTTCTTAATGGGTAACTCAAACTTAGAAGCGAAAGCAGATTCACTCATGCTTTCCGCATAATATTTCTCGGGCTAGCGTCGATGACGTTAGCCTAGAGGAAAAGCAACACCCTTCCTAACTTTTATGTTTGGCTAGCACTCGATGCTAGCCTTTTTTCTATCTGCCTTACGGCTCCTGCGACATTCCCTTCGTTGCACATGTTAAATCCCATTAACATCTACCTTTTATATCCCTTTGATATCACTCTACTATTTTAGATTATTACGTGGTTAATCGCGTTTACGCATGATAATTAACCATGAACTTGACCTTAAACACAATTAGCTATACGTTGTAAAGCTGGTGAAAATAAAACCAATCGGTTTTGTTAACACAACCAATAACGTTTTAACTAGCTAAAGACAAACTATAAGCTTATAAAAAATAACAAGTATATGAATAGTTAGTCATTTACTGTCTGGATGACAGAGAAGCAAAAGGGAGAATTGCAATGGCTCTATATGATCCTAGTCTTGAAAAAGACAACTGTGGATTTGGTTTAATAGCGCAAATGGAAGGCCAACCGAGTCATAAGTTGGTACGAACTGCTATTTCAGCCCTCGATCGCATGACACACCGTGGTGGTATTGCTGCAGATGGTAAAACAGGAGATGGCTGTGGCTTATTGCTACAGAAGCCAGACTCTTATCTCAGAATTATTGCAGAAGAGAATAACTTCAAGCTCGGCAAGCAATACGCTGTCGGCATGATTTTCTTCAGCCAAGACCCAATCAAAGCGCAATCCGCGCAAGACATCGTCAATAAAGAACTCGCTCAAGAAACGTTAACCGTTGCAGGTTGGCGTGTCGTGCCGACCAACACCGACGTATTAGGTCCAATCGCAAAAGATTCCGTTCCTAATATTCAGCAAGTGTTTATCTCAGCACCTGCGGGGTGGCGTGAACGCGATATTGAACGACGCCTTTACATCGCTCGTCGTCGAATTGAAAAGCAGATCACCGAAGACAAAGATTTCTATATTTGTAGCCTTTCGACACAAGTCATGGTTTACAAAGGTCTGTGTATGCCGGCCGATCTTCCGCGATTTTACCTCGATCTTGCTGACTTACGTATGGAATCGGCGATATGCCTGTTCCACCAGCGCTTCTCTACCAATACTCAGCCGCGTTGGCCACTGGCTCAGCCATTCCGCTATTTGGCGCACAATGGTGAGATCAATACCATCGAAGGTAACCGTCAGTGGGCTAAAGCTCGTGCCTATAAATTCTCTTCACCACTGCTGCCCGATTTACAAACGGCCGCACCCTTTGTGAATGAGACAGGCTCAGATTCATCAAGCCTAGATAACATGCTCGACCTGTTCCTTGCCGGTGGTATGGATGTATTCCGAGCGATGCGTATGCTCGTGCCGCCCGCTTGGCAAAACCACCCAGACATGGATCCCGATCTGCGTGCATTCTACGACTTCAACTCCAAGCACATGGAACCGTGGGATGGCCCTGCAGGTATCGTCCTTTCTGACGGTCGTTACGCTGCGTGTAACCTAGATAGAAACGGCTTACGCCCTGCGCGTTATGTGATTACCAAAGACAATCTGATCACGCTGGCCTCTGAAGTGGGCATCTGGAATTACGCGCCAGACGAAGTGGCAGAGAAAGGGCGTGTCGGCCCGGGTGAACTACTCGTCATAGATACGCGCCGCGGTAAACTGTGGCAATCTAACGAGATCGACAATGACCTTAAAGGTCGCCATCCCTATAAAGAGTGGATGGAAAAGAACGTTCACAAACTCACACCGTTTTCCGATCTGCCCGATGAGCAAGTCGGTAAGCGCAGCTTTGACGATGACACGCTCAAGACCTACCAAAAACAGTTTGCGATGAGCAACGAAGAGTCGGACCAAGTACTGCGTGTGCTTGGTGATATGGGACAAGAGGCCGTAGGCTCGATGGGCGATGATACGCCGATGGCTGTGCTCTCTTCGAAAGAGCGTCTCGTCACTGACTATTTCCGTCAAATGTTTGCACAGGTCACCAACCCACCGATTGACCCACTGCGTGAAAAGCATGTTATGTCTTTAGCCACCAGTATCGGCCAAGAGATGAACGTGTTCTGCGAAACCGACGGTCACGCCTATCGTGTGACATTTAATTCGCCCGTTCTGGTCTACTCTGACATGCAGCAACTTCTGCAGTTAAATCAAAAACACTATGGCCACGCGATTCTTAGCATGCACTATGATCCTGCTGATAAAGATCTCGAACAAGCCATTAATGACTTGTGTGATCGTGCGGTGCAAGAGGTCCGTGATGGTGCTGTTTTGATTGTACTTTCAGACAAGCACTTAGAGAAAGGCAAGCTGCCGGTTCCAGCAGCGATGGCTGTCGGTGCGGTGCAAACCAGACTTGCTGACAACAACCTACGTTGTGATGCTAACATCGTGGTTGAGACTGCAACCGCACGTGACCCGCACCAATTTGCAGTTCTGCTTGGCTTCGGTGCAACCGCAGTTTATCCATATCTCGCTTATGAAGCATTGGGCAAAATGTTGGACGACGGTTCATTAAATAAAGACTATCGCACTGCATTGCAAAATTACCAAAACGGCATCAACAAAGGTCTGTATAAGATCATGTCGAAGATGGGTATCTCGACGATTGCTTCTTATCGCTGCTCGCAGTTATTTGAGGCGGTCGGTTTGCATACCGATGTCGTTGACTTGTGTTTCCGAGGCGTAACGACTCGTATCCAAGGCGCTAGCTTTAGCGACTTCCAACAAGATATCTATAACCTATCTCGTAAAGCATGGACTAAACGTAAACCACTGGAACATGGTGGTTTGCTCAAATACGTACATGGCGGTGAATACCACGCCTACAACCCAGACGTAGTCAGTACCTTACAAACAGCCGTAAAGACAGGCGAAACATCAGATTATCAATCTTTTGCGAAGCAAGTGAATGCTCGTCCTGCTGCCATGCTGCGTGACTTAATGAGCCTTAAAAAAGCAGTTCAACCTCTAGCATTAGAAAAAGTCGAACCGAGCAGTGTTCTCTTTAAACGTTTCGACTCTGCAGCGATGTCGATTGGTGCCTTAAGCCCTGAAGCTCATGAAGCACTGGCCATGGCGATGAACCGATTAGGAGGCTACTCCAACTCTGGTGAAGGTGGTGAAGATCCACGACGCTTTGGTACTGATCGTAATTCTCGCATCAAGCAGATAGCTTCCGGTCGCTTTGGTGTGACGCCACATTACTTAACCAATGCGGATGTTCTGCAAATCAAAGTTGCACAAGGTGCGAAGCCGGGCGAAGGTGGCCAACTGCCAGGGCATAAAGTCACCGCAGAAATCGCCAAACTGAGATACTCAGTTCAAGGGGTAACACTGATCTCCCCTCCTCCGCACCACGATATTTATTCTATCGAGGATCTGGCGCAGCTTATTTTCGACCTTAAGCAAGTGAACCCTAAAGCATTGGTTTCAGTGAAGTTAGTATCGGAACCGGGTGTAGGCACCATTGCTACTGGTGTGGCGAAAGCCTATGCCGACCTGATTACTATTTCTGGCTACGACGGTGGTACCGCGGCAAGTCCATTGACCTCGGTAAAATACGCAGGTTGCCCTTGGGAGCTTGGCTTAGCGGAAACTCAACAAGCACTGGTGGCCAATGGCTTACGCCATAAGATCCGCTTGCAAGTCGATGGTGGTTTAAAAACCGGACTCGATGTTATCAAAGGTGCGATTCTCGGTGCTGAAAGCTTTGGCTTTGGTACTGCGCCAATGGTCGCGATGGGTTGTAAGTTCTTACGAATTTGTCACCTAAACAACTGTGCAACGGGTGTTGCGACTCAAGATGAAACACTACGCCGTGAATACTTCAAAGGCCTGCCAGACATGGTGGTGAACTACTTTACCGGCCTAGCCGACGAAGTTCGCCAGTACCTTGCAGAACTTGGCGTAGAAAAACTTACTGACCTGATTGGCCGTACTGATTTGCTTGAAGCCGTTCAAGGTCTCACGGCGAAGCAGAGTAAGTTGGATCTTTCATCGATATTGGAAGCTCCGGTATCTACTGAAGGTCATCCACTGTTTTGGACCGAGCCAAACGCACCATTTGATAAAGCGCAACTCAACCAACAGATCCTTGATGATGCCATTGATGCGATTGAGAAACGTCAATCCACCAGCCTTTACTACAACGTAATCAACACCGATCGCTCGATTGGCGCTCGTATCTCTGGCGAAATTGCCAAACGTTACGGGAACCAAGGTATGGCGGGGTCACCAATTAAGTTGTATCTCGATGGCACAGCAGGTCAATCCTTTGCGGTTTGGAACGCTGGCGGCGTTGAGCTGTATCTGACGGGTGATGCCAATGACTATGTCGGCAAAGGCATGGCGGGCGGTAAGGTGGTTATCAAACCTCACCAAGGCACTGCATTTGTTTGTAACGAAGCGACCATCATAGGTAACACTTGTTTGTATGGTGCGACCGGAGGCAAGCTATTTGCAGCAGGTACTGCAGGCGAACGATTTGGCGTGCGTAACTCAGGTACCGTTGCGGTGATTGAAGGTGCAGGTGACAATGCTTGTGAATACATGACCGGTGGTATTGTTGCCATTCTTGGCGCAACCGGAGTGAACTTCGGCGCCGGTATGACAGGTGGTTTTGCTTATGTGATGGACAAGAATGACGACTTCCAAGGCCGTGTAAACAACGAATCGGTCGAAGCACTTTCTCTGTCTGATCTATTTATCCACCAAGAACATCTACGCGGCCTGATTGCGGAGCACTTAGAAGAGACTGGCTCAGTACACGCTGAAGCTATTCTGGCGAACTTTGATGAATGGATTCCAAAGTTCTACCTAGTGAAGCCGAAGACGGCGGATCTCAACACCTTGCTCGGTCACCAAAGCCGCAGCTCTGCTGAACTTCGTGTTCAAGCGCAATAATTGGAAGGAGCCAATCATGAGCCAGAATGTATACCAATTTATTGATGTGAATCGCGTAGACCCAGCGAAGAAACCAATCAAGATACGTAAGATTGAGTTTGTAGAGATCTACGAACCTTTCACGAAGCAACAAGCTAAGGCACAGGCCGACCGCTGTTTAGACTGTGGTAACCCCTACTGTGAATGGAAGTGCCCAGTCCATAACTACATCCCTCAATGGCTCAAACTTGCCAATGAGGGACGCATTATCGAAGCGGCTGAACTGTCCCACCAAACCAACAGCTTGCCTGAGGTTTGCGGCCGAGTTTGTCCTCAAGATCGTCTATGTGAAGGCTCTTGTACCCTCAACGACGATTTCGGCGCAGTAACCATCGGCAACATTGAAAAATACATCAATGACAAAGCGTTTGAGATGGGCTGGAAACCAGACATGTCTCACGTTGAATGGACCGACAAAAAGGTCGCGATCATTGGCGCTGGCCCCGCAGGTCTTGCTGCAGCTGATATCTTAGTTCGAAACGGTGTGAAGGCCGTGGTATTTGACCGCTACCCGGAGATCGGTGGCCTACTAACGTTTGGTATCCCATCGTTCAAACTCGAGAAAGGCATCATGGAAAACCGTCGCCGTATCTTTAGTGGGATGGGCGTTGAATTTAAGATGAATACCGAAGTCGGTAAAGATGTTCAACTACAACAACTTGTCGATGACTATGATGCTGTTTTCTTAGGGGTCGGTACTTATAAAAACATGCGCGCTGGGTTAGACAACGAAGAAGCACCGGGCGTTTATGATGCTCTACCCTTCCTTGTTTCCAATACCTACAAGGTCATGGAGCTGGATAACCCAGCACCATTCATCGACATGAAGGGCAAAAAAGTGGTTGTGCTTGGTGGCGGTGATACCGCGATGGACTGTGTGCGAACGTCTATTCGCCAGCATGCAGCTAACGTTGTTTGTGCTTATCGCCGAGATGAAGCCAACATGCCAGGCTCTCGTCGCGAGGTGAAGAATGCGAAAGAAGAAGGCGTGAAGTTCATGTTCAACCTTCAGCCATTAGCTCTGGAAACCGATTCATCTGGCCATGTGACTGGCGTAAAAGTGGTGAAAACGGCGCTAGGTGAACCCGATGACGCAGGTCGTCGTCGCCCAGAACCCGTAGAAGGCAGTGAGCATGTTCTTGAAGCAGACGCAGTTATCATGGCATTTGGTTTCCAACCTCATGCGATGGAATGGCTAGAACCATTTGGTGTAGAGCTCGACCAATGGGGTCGCATCAAGGCTCCCGGTAAACAAGAATTTCAATACCAAACCACCAACAGTAAGATCTTTGCAGGTGGTGATGCGGTTCGAGGATCTGACTTAGTCGTGACCGCTATCGACGAAGGCCGTAAAGCAGCGGAAGGAATATTGGATTACCTAGAAGTGTGACGAATCTAAGGTTTCCTTTATTACTCAGTTCGTTACTATAAAAAAAGGATCCAGTTATGGATCCTTTTTTGAATTAGATACGTTTATCACAAGCATAACGAAAATACGTAAAACAAACTCAAACAAGCTAATACCTATAACTACAATTAAAACAACGCCATAGGAAACACTATGAAAAAAGCCGCTCTCCTTTCTCTATCTCTTTTGACCTTAACCGCTTGTAGCCAAGGAATCACGGACATGAAAGACAGAACTTCATCACCTTGTGGAGACAAACCAAACTGCGTATCAACTCAAGATGACCGTGAACAGCATACATTGGCCGCGTTTGAGTTATCAGATTCAGCAAACTTAGATGCCATTGAGCAGGTTGCGCTAACCTTACCGGGATCGAAAACCGCGAGTAAAACAGAAGATTACCTGCGTGTTGAATGCACTTCTCGCATCATGCGCTTTGTCGATGACTTAGAGCTTAAGATCACTGATGGCAAACTGATCGTGCGTTCAGAGTCTCGTACTGGTCACTCTGATTTTGGCGTAAACCGAAAGCGTGCTGAACAACTTCGCACTAGCTTAAAAAGCGAAGGCCTGATCAAATAGATAAAAGAATACGCAGATAAATCGCTGCTATTCGGATGAGAAGTGCCTCTGGGCAGTCGCTCGACACTTCTTATCCATGCTACAATTTCGCTCTACCGTTTAAATATTATTTATTAAGAGACTACACATGAAAATCGGCATCATTGGCGCAATGGAGCAAGAAGTTGCGATCCTAAAGGCAGCAATTTCAGACATTACTGAAGTTAATAAAGGCGGTTGTACCTTTTTCTCTGGTCAGCTAAATGGTGTTGACGTTGTTTTGCTTCAATCAGGCATTGGTAAAGTAGCCGCTGCAGTGGGTACTTCAATCCTACTAAGCGAATACCAGCCAGACGTAGTACTAAACACTGGCTCTGCTGGCGGTTTTGATTCAACGCTAAACCTTGGCGATGTGGTTATCTCGACTGAAGTTCGTCACCACGATGCAGACGTTACGGCTTTCGGTTACGAAATAGGCCAAATGGCAGGTCAACCTGCAGCGTTCAAAGCTGATGACAAACTGATGGCTGTTGCAGAACAAGCACTCGCACAAATGGAAGGCAAACACGCCGTTCGTGGTCTTATCTGTACTGGCGACGCGTTTGTATGCACTGCAGAACGCCAAGCGTTCATCCGCAAGCACTTCCCATCTGTCGTTGCTGTAGAGATGGAAGCATCGGCTATCGCTCAAGCTTGTCACCAATTCCAAGTACCATTCGTGGTTGTTCGTGCAATCTCTGACGTTGCAGACAAAGAATCACCAATGAGCTTCGAAGAGTTCCTGCCACTAGCAGCACAAAGCTCTTCAGAAATGGTTATCAAGATGGTTGCCCTACTAAAGTAAGCGACTAGACATGCAAACACTGTTTGATCAGGTATTTGCAAATGGCGTGCTCCTTGTAATGTGGGGAGCACTGCTTTTTCATTTGATTTTACCTATCCCCCATGCCGCACACCCCACGACCTTATGGCATAAGTTTGCTGAGCTTTTAGCAAGCAAGGTTAATAACAACCAAAACTATTCCCAAAGCTTAATCTCGGGCACATTAGCCTGGGGCGTAATGGTACTGCCGACTCTGGTAATTCTATTGGCACTGCAACCATTGGTTTGGCAATCTCAACTGTTTGAATTAGCGCTGTTATTACTGGCGATTGATTGGCGCAATAATGAAAAGCTAGCAAATCAGCTGAACAAAGCGCTTGGACGAGAAGATAAAGCTGCCGCTCGTCAGTTACTGGCTCCGGTTGTAAATCGTCAAACCGAATCACTGTCATCACTTGGCCTAGGCAAAGCCGCCGCAGAAAGCATCATCATGGGTTACGCTCGCAATGTGGTATGTGTTTTATTCTGGTACGCCATTGGTGGTGGAATTACGGCTTTAATGTACCGCCTTGTAGTCGAGTTAGCTCGAGCTTGGTCACCAAGTCGCAAGCGATTTGCTCCATTCGGGTCAACAGCGATTAAGATAGTCGCTATCCTCGAATTCATACCGATGCGTCTGTTTGCTTTGATGATCGTATGTGGTGATAAAGCCACACACACATTTAAAATGATGTTGGTCCAAAGCTCATCTTGGCCACTACCAGGCCCGGCATGGTTAATCACCGCTGTAGGTAACAAGCTAGAGCTGTCATTGGGCGGCCCTGCGATTTACGACAATACCAAAGCCATTCGTGCAAAATTAGGCGGCAGAATCGCCCCATCAGCCCTGCATTTATCGCAGGTTCAGAAGCTATTATTTGGCCGCATCGCTATCTGGATATTTTTACAAAGCCTAATCTTACTATTTGTTCACCAAGGGATTTAGAGTGAAACCTTCAGCACTTGTTACAAGCCTTACTCTTTTGTCTTCCAGCTTATGGCTACCTTTATCATTTGCAGAAGAAACATCACTGACTCCAGAAAAAGTACAACCTGCTCAACGGGTGGTCAGCCTTGCTCCTCATGCTACTGAACTCGCGTACAGTGCTGGCTTAGGTGACAACCTTGTTGCTGTAAGTGAGCGGAGTGATTACCCACCACAAGCAGACCAGCTTGAAAAAGTGGCAAACTATCAAGGCATCAAGGTTGAGAAGATCATCGCACTGCAACCTGATTTGATTCTTGCGTGGCCAGCGGGAAACCCGCCCAGAGAACTCGCGAAACTAGAGCAATTTGGGTTTAATATTTACTACTCGAAAACTAAAAGCCTAGACAGCATTGCGACCAATATTGAACAACTCAGCCAATACTCAAGTGATCCGAGTATTGGGAAAAACAATGCCAAGCAATACAAAGAACAACTCAACGCATTGAGACTAAAATATAAAGATGCTGAGCCCGTAAACTACTTTTATCAGCTAAGTGAGAAGCCGATCATCACCGTCGCTCAAGGGCACTGGCCAAGTGAGGTGTTTGAATTTTGTGGCGGCCAGAATATTTTCGAAGACAGTGCTTCCCCTTATCCGCAAGTTGGTATTGAACAAGTTGTATTAAGGAAACCGCAAGTGATCTTCACTTCTCAGCACGCCATTGAGAATGGAACCATGTGGCAAACTTGGGAAGATGAGATCCCGGCAGTCGCTCAAAATCAGATTTGGTCACTCAACTCTGACTGGATTAATCGCCCGACGACAAGAACTTTGAAAGCGATCCAACAAGTATGCGATTTCTTCGATAGAGCTAGGCAAAATCACTAACTATTTGCTGCGTTTTTTCGTACAATTCGCCACCGACCTGTCCCTACAATTTTAACTATAAGAGCACCAGTATCATGGACTCCATGCTGCTTTATATTATCGATTTATTTGGCACTGCCATTTTTGCTGTCTCAGGCGTATTTGTCGCGGGCCGTCTTAAGATGGATCCCTTTGGTGTCGCCGTTTTAGGTAGCGTAACCGCGATTGGCGGCGGTACGATTCGTGACATGGCACTGGGTGCAACTCCCGTGTTTTGGATCACCGATACCACCTACCTTTGGGTCATCATCACCACCTGTTTGCTGACCATGATTATAGTAAGACGTCCAAAGCGTCTGGCTTGGTGGATCCTGCCAGTATGTGATGCGATCGGCTTAGCGGTATTTGTTGGCATTGGTGTTGAAAAAGCGCTGAATTATCAAGACTCTGCATTGGTTGCTATTATCATGGGGGTTATCACAGGCTGCGGTGGCGGCATTATCCGTGACGTACTTGCTCGTGAAGTTCCAATGATCCTAAGAAGTGAAGTCTACGCCACGGCTTGTATCATTGGTGGTGCTTTCCATACCATGGCGATTCTCATGGGGCACGATTCAGAAACCGCATTTTTAGCCGGTGTGTTCACAACACTATTGATTAGGCTTGGCGCTATTCGCTGGCACTTGTCATTGCCAACCTTCGCTATCAAATAGATAGAACGATGACTAAGAGGCTCCGCAAAGGAGCCTTTTTTAATTCGCTTTCAAATTACTTATCCCCTCAATTTCCCCCTTCAAAGATCCCCTTTTTTCCTGACATTCAATTTAGTTAGCTTGTTAGTTCATAGCTCTTAGCTTGTTAGTTAGTAATGCTTTTTGTTTACTTACCTAGTTAACAGACTATATTAGTAAATAAATATCTTTATAAATTGTTTTATTTACTAATATAGTCTGCCAATAGGGAGTTCAAGATGAGTATCAATAACGTGGGCATTGTTTTCTTCTCTAAGAATGGAGCGACTAAGCAAGTCGCAGAGACAATCGCTGAAGGCATTAACACTCAACAATCTAACTCAGCACTGCTCATCGAGGTGCTCTCTTCTGAAATAGTCGAAGGAAGATATGACAATGACGATAAGCTCAGCGCATTAGACAGCTGTGACGCCATTATCTTTGGCTCCCCGACTTATATGGGCTCACCAGCAGCTCAATTTAAGAGCTTCATGGATGCGAGCAGTGATAGCTACTGTAAGAAGGCATGGCGAAATAAGCTCGCTGCAGGTTTCACCACTGGTGGCAGCCTAAACGGTGAACAACAGCAAACTCTACTGAGCTTTTTCACTCTGGCTTGTCAGCATGGCATGATTTGGGCAGGGCTTGATATCTCAAAGCATATTGATGATTTAGGTTTGAATCGCACAGGTTCAAGTATAGGTTTGGTCGCCAGTGATGATCAGACGGCTGAGAGCAACGATAATCACATCAATAGTAATGATCTTAAAACCGCTTTCTATTTTGGCCAACGCATCGCGAGTCTAGTTAAGAAAACCTAACTAGCTAATTAACGAGCTAACGTCAAAACCCCTAGCTTGTCTGATATCTATGAGCTCAGACTAGAGAATGAATGGCGTTTGAGGTAACTTGGTTTAATCATTCCCAACTTTCATGAATATAATCCAATGCTACTCGAAGGAATCGAAACTCTATTGGTTTTAAGTAAAGCAAAAACCATGAGCCGCACCGGCAGTTTGCTTTATATCAGCCAATCAGCGGTCAGCAAACGGATTGCTAATTTAGAGAAGAAGTTGGGCAAGAAACTCATAGAACCGAGTGGCCGACAGATCAAACTGACGCCAGATGCGATTGCATTAATCGAGAGTATCGGCCCTACATTCAATGAGCTTCGTGGTCTTATTTATGAGCAGCAAGAGTTGGAAGATACCACTCTCATCACCTTAGATAGCTCTAAGTCGCTGATCGCGGGTTATCTAGGTGAGATGATGGGCCAATTTATCCAACAAGATAAATACATCACCATTACCACGAACCATACCCCAAGAATCATAGAGAGGGTGCAATCTGGCAAGGCGACCTTAGGGTTGTGTGCTGGTTTACTGCCACCGCATCATGGGTTAATGACATTCCACCTGTTTGATGAGCCGTTTTACATAGTGAGTAAGTCGCCATTAACGGAGCTTCCTCCAATGGTTATCACTAACGACATGACCAATCCGGCAAACTCGTATCAGTTATCTGTGCTTGAAAAGTTCGGCATCAAACCCTTGATGGAGATGGATGCTTACACCGCAGCAGCCCAGTTAGCGCTGGGTGGGACAGGGCCAGCGTTGATCCCGCTCTCTATCGTAAAAACACTCAATATTGAGCCTCAATACCTGTTTAGTTTTGCCGAATTGAAGGGATTGATTCGACCGATTCATATCTGTGTAAGGCCGAACAGCTATCAGTCTCCACGAGTTAAAATACTGATAGAATCCATTGTTGATGCTGTTCCCAAAGCAGTTTAGACGCCATTAACATAGACATCACGATCACAAGGGGGCGAATCCATTTCTGCCCTTTTGTCACCACGACTTTAGCGCCAAGCTGAGCGCCCATAAAGCCACCAACCGCCATCACTAAGCCTAATTCCCAAATTGGCAAACCAGCCAAAATAAAGAAGATTAAAGCTGCGATATTCGAAGTGAAATTAAGAACCTTAGTACGTGCCGTTGCATCCACTAAAGAGAAATGGCCGATAGCGACAAAACAGACGGTGAAAATAGAACCCGTTCCTGGGCCAAAGAAGCCATCATAGAAACCAACACCGCCACCAATACACAAAGCAAACACGGCTTCAGACATCTTTTGCTTACCTTCAGACGCTCTAGTTTGGGGTGCTAATAGGAAATAGAGAGAGATGGCGATAAGCAGTAAGGGGATCATGCTGGTCAGCAAACTTGCGTCAATATGCTGCACTAACTCAGCGCCAATCGCAGAACCAATAAAGGTACAGAGAATGGCAAGACGCATCTCTTTTATGTTCACGATACCGTTGCGTACGAAATACCAACTGGCGGAGAAACTACCAAAAGAACTTTGAAGTTTGTTGGTGGCCAATGCCTGCGTTGGTGGTACTCCTGCCGCTAGCAATGCAGGTAGAGTCAACAATCCACCGCCGCCAGCCATTGCATCAATAAAGCCTGCCGCCGTTGCAACAACAAACAAGATAGCCAATATTTCTAGAGTGATTTCCATATACCCAACGCCTTAAATTCTCGTGTAGCGACAACTTACCACCGTGAGCAAACAATCAACAACGAAACACAAGATTGTAACCTATTCCAAATTTTCATCATTTAGCCATTACCAGATTTTCACCAGATGACAGGCATAAAAAAGCCCACTCCGAAGAGTGGGCTTTGAGCATTTATATCCGCTTAACAGCGATACACGTTAGTCAATTAAGCTAGAGAAGCTTTAACCTGTGCGTGCAGTTCTTGAACTGAAGTTACTGACGTTTTCGCGTCTGCAGTGTGCGCCATACAAGTCGCAAATGCAGCATTTAGCGTCGTCGTGTAGTTCACTTTCTCAGCCAACGCGCCACGACGAAGAACTTTCGAATCTTCAATCGCTTGACGGCCAGCAGCAGTGTTCACGATGTACGTGTACTCGTTGTTCTTGATACGGTCAAGAATGTGAGGACGACCTTCGTGTACCTTGTTGACTAGACGTGGGTTAATACCCGCTTCGCCAAGGATAACTGCAGTACCGTGTGTTGCGTCTAGTTGGTAACCAAGCTTAGATAGCTTAGATGCTAGGTCAACAACGCGCTCTTTGTCGCCTTCGCGAACAGAAAGAAGTGCACGGCCGCCTTCTGGGTAGATGTTGCCACAACCCAATTCAGCTTTAGAGTATGCTTCAGCAAACGTTGCACCAACACCCATAACTTCACCAGTAGAGCGCATTTCTGGGCCTAATAGTGGGTCAACACCAGGGAATTTGTTGAACGGAAGAACAACTTCTTTCACTGAGTAGTATGGTGGGATGATTTCTTTCGTAAAGCCTTGAGACTCTAGCGATTGACCCGCCATAACACGAGCTGCAATCTTAGCGACTGCTGCGCCTGTTGCTTTCGATACGAACGGTACTGTACGTGCTGCACGAGGGTTAACCTCGATTAGGTACACTTCGTTGTTCTTAACAGCAAACTGCGTATTCATTAGACCACGAACACCCAACTCGAACGCTAGCTTTTCAACTTGCTCACGCATTACGTCTTGGATTTCTTGGCTTAGCGTGTAAGCAGGAAGAGAACATGCTGAGTCACCTGAGTGAACACCCGCTTGTTCGATATGCTCCATGATACCCGCAATAACAACGCGCTCACCGTCACAAATCGCATCAACGTCGACTTCAATTGCATCATCTAGGAAGCTATCAAGCAGTACTGGAGATTCGTTTGAAACACTTACTGCTTCGTTGAAGTAGCGACGTAAGTCTTGCTCGTCGTATACGATTTCCATCGCACGACCACCAAGAACATAAGAAGGACGAACAACCAATGGGAAGCCGATTTCGCGAGATTTCTCTACCGCTTGCTCCATTGTTGTTACTGTCGCGTTTTCTGGTTGTAGAAGACCAAGACGGTCAACAGCAACTTGGAAACGCTCACGGTCTTCTGCACGGTCGATTGCGTCTGGGCTAGTACCAATGATTGGTACGCCAGCAGCTTCAAGCTCACGAGCCAGTTTCAGTGGTGTTTGACCACCGTACTGAACGATAACGCCTTTTGGCTTCTCAACACGAACGATTGCTAGTACGTCTTCCAGAGTTACTGGTTCGAAGTACAGACGGTCAGACGTATCGTAGTCTGTCGAAACTGTCTCAGGGTTACAGTTAACCATGATTGTTTCGTAGCCATCTTCACGTAGTGCTAAAGATGCGTGTACACAACAGTAATCGAATTCAATACCTTGGCCGATACGGTTTGGACCGCCGCCTAAGATCATGATTTTCTCTTTGTCTGTTGGGTTCGATTCACATTCGTCATCGTAAGATGAGTACATGTAAGCCGTATCAGAAGAGAACTCAGCCGCACACGTATCTACGCGCTTGTAGACTGGGTGAATATCGTATTGGTCACGTAGGCGACGAATTTCACTTTCAGCCACACCTAGAATCTTAGACAGGCGAGCATCAGCAAAACCTTTACGCTTAAGCTTCATTAGCTCGTCTTTATTCAGACCAGCAAAGCCTTTCGCTTTAAGTTCTTGCTCTAGTTTTACGATGTCTTCGATTTGAACTAGGAACCAGCGGTCAATTTGCGTTAGGTTGAATACACCATCAACTGACATACCAGCACGGAAAGCGTCTGCGATGTACCAAATACGGTCAGAACCAGCTTCTTTAAGTTCATGGCGAATCGTCGTTAGAGCGTCAGGTGCATCTAGGTCGACCATTTCGTCGAAACCAGTTGCGCCAACTTCTAGACCGCGAAGTGCTTTCTGTAGAGATTCTTGTTGGTTACGGCCGATAGCCATAACTTCACCAACCGACTTCATTTGAGTCGTTAGACGGTCGTTAGCACCTGCAAACTTCTCGAAGTTAAAACGAGGAATCTTAGTTACTACGTAGTCGATTGTTGGTTCGAATGATGCTGGCGTTGCGCCGCCAGTGATGTCATTCATTAGCTCGTCTAGCGTAAAGCCAACAGCCAGTTTCGCTGCAATCTTAGCGATTGGGAAACCTGTTGCTTTAGAAGCAAGTGCAGAAGAACGAGATACACGTGGATTCATCTCGATGATAACCATACGGCCATCTTTCGGGTTGATACCAAACTGTACGTTTGAACCACCTGTTTCAACACCAATCTCACGCAGTACTGCTAGAGATGCGTTACGCATTAGTTGGTATTCTTTGTCTGTTAGCGTTTGAGCCGGAGCTACTGTGATCGAGTCACCAGTGTGAATACCCATTGGGTCAAAGTTTTCAATCGCACATACGATGATGCAGTTGTCGTTCTTGTCGCGAACCACTTCCATCTCGTACTCTTTCCAACCGATAAGTGATTCATCGATAAGAAGTTCGTTGGTTGGAGATAGGTCCAAACCACGACGACAGATTTCTTCAAATTCTTCTTTGTTATAAGCGATACCACCGCCTGTACCACCCATCGTAAACGACGGACGAATGATACAAGGGAAACCAACCATTTCTTGAACTTTGTAAGCTTCTTCCATCGTTTTCGCTGTATCAGCTGTTGGACACTCAAGACCAATCGATTTCATTGCTTTATCAAAACGAGAGCGGTCTTCAGCTTTATCGATAGCGTCAGCAGTTGCGCCAATCATCTCTACGCCGAACTCTTCAAGTACGCCGTATTTTTCTAAATCTAACGCACAGTTAAGTGCAGTTTGGCCGCCCATTGTCGGTAGAACTGCATCTGGCTTTTCTTTAGCGATGATGTTACGAACCACTTCCCATTGGATAGGTTCGATGTAAGTCGCATCAGCCATGTCTGGGTCAGTCATGATTGTCGCTGGGTTCGAGTTTACAAGAATAACTCGGTAGCCTTCTTCGCGAAGTGCTTTACAAGCTTGAGCACCAGAGTAATCAAACTCACATGCTTGACCGATAACAATCGGACCAGCACCTAGAATTAGAACACTTTTAATGTCAGTACGTTTTGGCATTATCTACTACTCCGGATTACGCTTTGTCTTGTTTGTTTGCAACAGACTGGTTAATTAATTCAATGAAGTGGTCGAATAGCGGTGCCGCATCTTCTGGACCTGGACTTGCTTCTGGGTGACCTTGGAAGCTAAATGCTGGTTTGTCTGTACGGTGGATACCTTGTAGAGAACCATCAAATAGAGACTTATGAGTCGCTCGTAATGTCTCTGGAAGCGTGTCTTCGTCAGCAGCAAAGCCGTGGTTTTGTGAAGTAATCATCACAACATCACGATCTAAATCTTTAACCGGGTGGTTTGCACCGTGGTGACCAAACTTCATCTTCACTGTCTTAGCGCCTGACGCAAGAGCAAGAATCTGGTGACCTAGACAGATACCAAAGATTGGTAAACCTTTTTCTAGGAACACTTTTGTTGCTTCAATTGCGTAAGTACATGGTTCTGGGTCACCAGGGCCATTTGAAAGGAAAACACCATCTGGGTTTAGAGCGAGTACTTCTTCTGCTGAAGTTTCAGCAGGAACAACCGTTAGGCGGCAGCCGCGGTCAACAAGCATTCGTAGGATATTTCGTTTTGCACCGAAGTCATAAGCAACAACGTGGTATGGCAATTCAGAGTCTGCTTTCGCTTCAGGAAGTCCACCCGTAAGCGTCCACGAACCTTGTTTCCATTGATACGCTTCTTTTGTTGTAACTTCTTTCGCAAGGTCCATACCTTTCAGGCCAGGGAATTCTTTTGCTTTAGCTAGAGCCAAAGCTTCGTCTAAATTGTTACCCGCTACGATACAACCGTTCTGTGCGCCTTTTTCACGAAGAATACGCGTCAGCTTACGAGTATCGATATCAGCGATACCAACAACGTTTTGCGACTTAAGGTAATCAGAAAGGGATTGTTCATTACGGAAGTTAGAAGCGATTAGAGGGAGATCGCGAATCACAAGGCCTTGAGCGTGGATTGAAGAAGATTCTTCATCTTCGGAATTGGTTCCGGTATTGCCAATGTGAGGGTAAGTAAGGGTAACGATTTGTTGAGAATAGGAAGGATCAGTGAGGATTTCTTGGTACCCCGTCATCGAGGTATTAAAAACGACTTCACCAACTGCAGAACCTACAGCGCCAATGGCTTCACCGTGAAATACTGTCCCATCTTCTAGGACGAGTAGTGCTGACTTCTTCAAGACAACCTCCAGAAATAAAAATGCATTAAAATTGATTTAATTTGCAAATCTACCTTCCTGTAACACCAAAAACTGCGTGTTTATGGAAATTAGACAAATTGGCGATATTCTAGTGATCTGCGTGATACGTGTCAACATTTAACGAGAAAGAAATTAAACATTTGTAAGAACTAATTCAATTTCCCCCATCAAAGCTTCAAAAGTTCAACTTTTATACTCTATTAATAGGAATATTACGATTTTCTAATTTTAACCCGTCATTTTAGCTAACCATAGAGTGCCAAAAATATCAGCAACAAAACGCAATCGATAAATACCAAGAGAAAACATAGTAATTTAAAGACCTAAAACAAAAAACACACTAAAGACCGCATAAATAGCACAAAAATAGAGAAAAAATGGCGATAAAAAGAAAGTAGAAGGAAGATCGTAGAAGAGAGATTATTAAGGAAAAGCCACCAAATAAAGAAAGCGCCGGCAATTGCCAGCGCATAAATATCTATTTACAGGTCATTCAAACCAAGGACATCCGTCATGGTATAAAAGCCTGCTGGCTTGTCATTTAGCCAAACAGCCGCCTTGATCGCACCATTGGCAAAGGTCATTCTATCCGTTGCCTTATGGGTAATTTCAACGCGCTCGCCAATATCAGCAAACATAGCGGTATGCTCACCAATGATGTCACCGGCACGAATGGTCGCAAAACCGATCTCATCTTTTGTACGCTCGCCCGTAATGCCTTCGCGTGACCATACAGCGACATCGTTTAGCTCGTTGCCCATCGCTCCGGCTATCGCTTCGCCCATGCCAATCGCAGTACCAGAAGGTGCATCGACTTTATGACGGTGGTGAGCCTCTACGATTTCAACATCACAGTAATCGCCCATCACTTTAGCGGCCTTTTCTAGCAGCTTAAATACTAGGTTCACACCAACGCTGTAGTTTGGTGCCATTACAATAGACATCTCTTTTGATGCTGCATCGATGACCTGCTTTTCTTCTTCAGAGAAACCAGTAGTGCCGATGATCAGTTTTTTACCGTGACGCTTACAAAGTTCAATATTCGCTAATGTGCTCACAGGTGCGGTAAAGTCGACGATCACATCAAACTCTTCAATCGCTTTCGAAAGGTCATCAACTAAAGCTACATCAAAACGACCTTCACCGCATAACTCGCCAACATCAACACCGACCAAAGATGACTCTGGACGCTCTGAACCAGCGCCAACGCTTGCTTCTGAATTTTGGTGAGCGGCTTTCACCAAGTTACGACCCATACGGCCAGCTGCTCCTGCAATTGCAATTCTTACCACTGCGAATATCTCCATTGTTTTGGTTACCGTCACTGCTCATCTGTCGCAGCAACGTTCATTCGATTAATCTCTTTAAACTAACAACAATCTCAAACTCAGGCTAGCAATTACGAAAACTCTTTTATTACTCGCTCTAAAATGGGCACATTCGCTTCAGGGAATGCGTATTGGCTCAATGATTCAAGATCGACCCATTCACCTTGTTGCCCTTCTTTACCATAAGGCTGTTGCTCGAAATCAGTCACAAGAATGAAATCAAACTTAAGCGACTTGTCACTGTAATCAAATTCAAGGTGCTCAAACAGAGACTGCTCTGTCACCTTGATGCCAATCTCTTCATCAAGTTCACGAGCCATCGCTTGCTCAATGGTTTCGCCCGCTTCTACTTTACCACCAGGGAATTCCCAGAAACCGCCTTTGTGCTTGTCGTCTGGGCGTTTAGTGATAAAGACCTGTGACTTATCTTGGTTGAAGATAATGCCCGCGACAATATGGATTCTTTTCATATGATGATGTTCCTTAATAAACGCTTGGCCTACGTTGCCCCTAAATTCGTCACCCTCCAGAAGGAGTAACGACTGAGGTGGGAAGCTAATACAACAACCTTAAGCCAAACTATCAAACAAGACTCCCGACTGCGCTCGCTCCTCGCTATAGGGAATGACGACTTTCCTTTCGACAAAAAGATAAGTCATGAAATTTACTGACCCGTCCTGATATGGGTTGACACTTGATTGACTAAAACGCTCGATGTATTTCATCGGGCGTTTTGTATTTTAGAGCTGTGTGAGGCCTATATTCATTATAGATTTTTACTGATTCGGCGACCAT
>NZ_JAKKCO010000011.1:0-106771 GCF_021728355.1 Vibrio sp. A2-1
TCAACTTGGCTTACGACTGCCAATTTAAAGGCAAGAGAATAATCTCGTTGAGTACGTCTACTTGTTGTTTTCATGACACTCTCCAATTTCATGTTGGAAATGTGTCAACCATATTTAGGACGGTACATACATACAAAAAGAGCCGCCTAAGCGACTCTTTTTAATAACAGCAAGTTTTTATGAAGCTAAGTTGTAACGTGTTAAGTGCAAGGAGGAGGCGCGGAGCTTACGTTAGTAAGTGAATACCGTTAGTAAGTGAGCACGTCCGACACTGCAATTATCCGTTACAGCGAAGATTCACCAAACTTAGTCAATTTTACCGTGACACTGTTTATACTTCTTACCGCTTCCACATGGACATGGTTCGTTACGACCCACTTTACGCTCATCGCGTACTACCGTTTGTGGAGATGCCGCATCCGCTTCATCGTCAGCTAGCTGGTTTTCAGCCGTTGCATGTTGTGCTTGTGCACGACGCGCCGCTTGTTCAGCTTGAGCTTGACGTTGAGCTTCCATCTTTTCAACTTCTTCTTGTTGCTGAACGCGAACTTTAGAAAGGATGGTTACAACGTCTGTTTTCAGTACATCTAGTAGGCCTTCAAACAGTTCAAACGACTCACGCTTGTACTCTTGTTTCGGGTTCTTCTGAGCATAACCACGTAAGTGGATACCTTGACGAAGGTGATCCATCGCAGCCAAGTGCTCTTTCCAAAGACCGTCTAGCGTTTGTAGCATCACAGACTTCTCGAAGTTACGCAGTACTTGAGCACCAACCACTTCTTCTTTCTGTTTGTACGAATCTACCGCCATACCAAGAATACGCTCACGCAATGCTTCTTCATAAAGCTTGTCGTCTTCGTCTAACCAACCTTGAATATCAAAGTCTAGGTCGAAGTCATTCTTCAGACGATCTTGCAGACCCGCGATATCCCACATGTCTTCAAGAGATTGAGGAGCGATGTATTCATCAATGACTGACGCAAGTACATCTTCGCGGTTGTGTTCGATCATTTCGCTGATGTCATCAGAACTCATCAGTTCATCACGTAGCTCATAAACAACCTTACGTTGGTCATTGGCTACGTCATCGTACTCAAGAAGCTGCTTACGGATGTCGAAGTTGCGACCTTCCACTTTACGTTGAGCTTTTTCAATTGAGCGAGATAACATCTTAGATTCAATCGCTTCGCCTTCGTCCATACCACTTTGGATAAGACCAGCCATACGATCAGATGTAAAGATACGTAGTAGAGAGTCTTCCATTGATAGGTAGAAACGAGAAGAACCTGCATCACCTTGACGACCAGAACGACCACGTAGCTGGTTATCGATACGGCGAGATTCATGACGCTCAGTACCAATGATGTGCAGACCACCTGACTCAAGAACTGTATCGTGGACAACTCTCCAGTCAGCTTTGATCTTGTCGATCTGCTCTTTCGTTGGATTATCTAGCTTCTCAATTTGTGCCTGCCAGCTACCACCTAACACGATATCGGTACCACGACCTGCCATGTTAGTTGCGATAGTTACCGCACTCGGCATACCAGCTTGCGCAACGATCTCAGCTTCCATCTCATGGAACTTAGCATTTAGTACGTTGTGCTTAATTTTTGCTTTTTTCAGTGCGTTAGACAGCAGTTCAGATTTCTCGATAGAAACCGTACCAACCAGTGATGGCTGACCAGCCGCAACACGGTCTTTGATGTCTTCAATGATCGCATTGAACTTGTCTTCTTCAGTACGATAAACCACATCTGGCATATCGTTACGAACCATAGGCTTGTTGGTTGGGATAACCACCGTTTCTAGGCCGTAGATAGACTGGAATTCGAAAGCTTCAGTATCAGCAGTACCTGTCATGCCTGACAGTTTTTCGTACAGTCGGAAGAAGTTCTGGAATGTAATCGATGCTAGCGTTTGGTTTTCATTTTGAATCTTCACACCTTCTTTAGCTTCAACAGCTTGGTGTAAACCTTCAGACCAACGACGACCTGGCATAGTACGACCAGTATGTTCATCAACGATAACCACTTCGCCTTCTTCAGTAACGATGTAGTCGACGTTTTTCTCAAACAATACGTGTGCACGAAGCGCAGCATTCACATGGTGCAATAGGCTGATATTGGTTGGAGAGTAAAGTGTGTCACCCTCTTCCATCAAGCCGTTTTTGACCATTAGTTCTTCTACAAATTCTTGACCGTTTTCAGTAAGGTGAACCTGTTTTGATTTTTCGTCCATGGTGTAGTGACCTTCACCACGGTACTCTTCTGAATCTTCTTTATCTTGACGCTCTAGAGAAGGAATTAGAGTGTTAATGCGCGTATAAAGGTCAGAACTATCTTCAGCTGGGCCAGAGATAATTAACGGAGTACGAGCTTCATCAATTAAGATTGAGTCAACCTCATCGACTACTGCGAAGAAGCGCTCACGTTGAACTCGGTCTTCAGCACGGAAAGCCATGTTGTCACGCAGGTAATCAAAACCAAACTCGTTGTTTGTTCCGTATAGGATATCCGCTTGGTACGCTTCTTTTTTCTCTGGCGGAGCCATGTTTGCCACATTCACGCCAACAGTCATGCCAAGGAATTCAAATAATGGACGGTTTGTTTCCGCATCACGCTTCGCTAGGTAATCGTTCACCGTTATTACGTGAACACCTTTGCTTGGTAGCGCGTTTAGATAAGCTGGTAGGGTTGCGGTAAGTGTCTTACCTTCACCAGTACGCATCTCTGCAATTTGGCCAGCATTTAGAACCATGCCGCCAATCATTTGCACGTCAAAGTGACGCATGCCGTAAACACGCTTAGACGCTTCACGTACCGTAGCGAAAGCTTCAGGTAGAAGTTGATCTAACGATTCACCTTTATCTAAGCGCTCACGAAACTCAACCGTTTTTGCTTTTAGCTCTTCATCAGAAAGTGCTTCAAACGTTGGTTCGTAGTTATTAATTTCTTTTACAATTTTTCTAAGGCGGCGCAGTGTTCTGTCATTGCGACTGCCAATTACCTTTGTCAGCAGCTTAGTAATCATGTGCTTGGAATCTCTTCGTTCTCAGATCGTCCGCGATCTATTTTAAATGCCGTCAGTCTCTACTAGCTATGAACTAGTCTTCAGTTACTAACCAAGGATACTGAGATAAATCTAGTATCTTTGATATTGTACTTGAGAGTAGAGTTTTCAAGGCTTGAGTTAAAATTAATGCCCTTTAGTGTAAGTAATTTTCACACTAACGACCATTTAGAACACCATTTGTTTGATGTGCTTGGAACTTTTCTTTCTAATTGCTGATGGATTAAGCAGACAGCAGCCCATTAGCCAGCAATTTCCGGAGGTTAACGACACTGTATCTGGAAAATAGATACAAAAAAACCAGGCCAATGGCCTGGTTTTTGAAATCTTATATTGTTGTAAACAACAATTACGCTAGAACCATACCCGGTTCTGCGAAAGCAACTGGAGAGCCAGCTTCTTCTTCGAATGTTGCCCACTCCCAAGCCTCTGCGTCAGCAAGAACTGCACGTAAAAGTTGGTTATTTAGGCCGTGACCTGACTTGTATGCACGGAACTCACCAATAATAGCGTGTCCACACATGTAAAGGTCACCAATCGCATCCAATACTTTATGAGTTACAAACTCATTGTCGAAACGAAGGCCTTCTTCATTAAGAATTCGGTATTCGTCCAGTACGATAGCGTTATCAAAGCTACCGCCAAGTACTAGGTTTTGAGACTGAAGGTACTCAATATCGCGCATGAAACCGAAAGTACGAGCGCGAGAAATCTGCTTCACAAAACCTTGTGATGAGAAATCAAACAACAAACGTTGCTCATCCGATTCAATCGCAGGGTGGTTAAAGTCGATCTCAAAGTCCATACGGAAGCCGTTAAATGGAACAAACTCTGCCCACTTATCGCCATCTTCAAAACGGATAGGCTTTTTGATTCGAATAAAACGCTTCGCTGCATTCAGTGTTTCTACACCCGCTTGCTGTAGCAAGTATACGAATGGGCTTGCGCTACCATCCATAATTGGAATTTCTGGAGCATCAACTTCAACAATAATGTTGTCGATACCCATTCCCGCTAGAGCTGCGTTAAGGTGCTCCACTGTAGAGATACGTACGCCTTCGTCATTAACAAGAGCAGTACATAACATAGTGTCACGAACTGATGCTGGATCAGCTGGGAAATCTACAGGTGGATTGACATCTGTACGACGATAAACAATACCTGTATTTGCAGCTGCCGGGCGAAGAGTAAGTGTGACTTTACGACCAGAGTGGAGACCCACACCAGTTGTTTTCACAATTTCTTTCAGAGTACGTTGTCTGATCATCTGCTTGCCTCGTTATCAGTGCTACAAATCACGGTCAGTATTTACCAACCGCGAATTTTACCATTAATTCGACGATAGTCAAATTTTGGGTATTTGTTAATCAGCCTGACGTCGTAAAAATGCTGGAATATCTAAATATCCGCTCTCTTTCTCAGCTTTAGGTGCTGCACTCTGGCTAGCGCCTGTACCCGAAGAAACAGGTGACGTTGTTGGCTGTGGTTTAACTTGAGGTTTTACCTCAGTTTTTTCCTGCAATGGCTGTGCCACTTTCTCTTCCACTTTTGCTGCCGTTTGAACAGCAACTTGAGGTTGAGGCGTTGGCGCTACTTTTGCCTTACCACCAGCAACTAGAGTAATGTCTGGTTTTTTCTCTGTGCCGATACCTGTTGCAACAACAGTTACACGGATTTCATCCGTCATATCAGGGTCTAGAGAGGTACCAATAACAACCGTTGCGTTATCAGAAGCGAATGCCTTAACTGTATTGCCCACAGTCTCGAATTCATCTAAACGCATATCTAGGCCTGCAGTGATGTTCACAAGAACGCCACGCGCGCCAGCTAGGTCGATGTCTTCTAGTAATGGGCTAGAAATTGCCGTTTCAGCAGCTTCTTCAGCACGGTCTTCACCTTTTGCGATACCGCTACCCATCATTGCATGACCCATTTCCGACATCACAGTGCGAACATCCGCGAAATCGACGTTAATCATACCAGGGCGAGTAATTAGCTCAGCGATGCCTTGTACAGCGTTTTTAAGTACATCATTTGCACTTGCGAAAGCTTCTAGCAGTGTTACGCCACGGCCAAGTACTTTAAGTAGCTTTTCATTTGGAATCGTAATTAAAGAATCCACATGTTTAGAAAGCTCTTCGATACCTTGCTCAGCAAACGCTAAACGCTTTTTGCCTTCAAAGCTAAATGGCTTAGTTACAACAGCAACCGTTAGCACACCCAACTCTTTCGCAACTTCAGCAATAACTGGAGCAGCACCTGTACCTGTACCACCGCCCATACCAGCTGCGATAAATACCATATCGGCGCCAGTTAGAACTTCTTTAATTCTTTCTCGATCTTCGAGAGCTGCATCACGGCCTACTTGTGGATTTGCACCAGCGCCCAAACCTTTAGTGATATCACCACCAATTTGGATCACGCTGCTCACGCTCGTTTTACGAAGGGCTTGAGCATCAGTATTAACACTGATGAACTCTACGCCTTCGATCGATTCACGTACCATGTGCTCAACAGCATTACCGCCACCGCCACCAACTCCAACGACTTTAATTACTGCATCGTCAGACATTTCCATCATCGGTTCAAACATGTGTTATCTCCGTTTTTTCCTGCAACTCAGGTTAAAACTCTTTTTGTATCCAATTACGCAATTTACCAAACAAGCCTGACATAGAAGGTGCTGAACGCTTAGGTTCGCTGTAATCACCCTCATCACTTATCTGACAATCTCTTGCGTAATGAAGTAAACCAACCGCCGTAGAATGATACGGCTCTTTAACATAGTCAGTTAAGCCACTAACTTCTAACGGCTTACCAACTCGAACTTGATTGCGGAAAACACGTTCCGCACACTCTACCAATCCGTCAATTTGTGCCGCTCCACCAGTGAGAACGACGCCAGCTGCAAGGTGGTGTTTAATACCTTCATCTCGTAGCTGTAATTGAACCGTATCAATAGTTTGGTTAACGAGACCCATAAGTTCAGTGTAACGTGGTTCAATCACTTCCGACAAAGTTTGTCTTTGCAAACTTCTCGATGGACGGCCACCTACACTAGGGACGTTAACAGAATCATCCTTGCTTACGAGTTCACTCAGAGCGCAACCGTGGTTTACTTTTATCTCTTCAGCATCGCTCACTGGCGTGCCGAAAGCGAAGGCAATATCACTGGTTACTGCATTTCCTGCGTAGGAAAAGACTTCTGTGTGTCGCAATGCGCCGCCAGTCCAAATGGAAATATCCATCGTACCAGCACCAATATCAACAACACATACTCCAAGCTCTCTCTCGTCGTCAGTAATTACCGCATTGCTTGAGGCAAGTCCTGAAAACACGATTTGTTCTACAGTGAGACCACATCGTTCAACAGCTTTAATAATGTTTCTCGCCATGTCGCTATGGCAAGAAATTAGGTGAACACTGACTTCCATTCGAACACCAGATAAACCAAGTGGATTCTTGATCCCTTCTTGATAATCGATGGTAAATTCTTGTGGAATCACGTGCAGAATTCTCTGCTCATCACCTATTTTAATTGATTTCGCGGTATGGATCGCTCGATCCATATCGTCTTGAGACACTTCTTCATCAGAAATAGTGCCCATGCCTTTTTCAATTCGGCTTGCGATATGTTTGCCCGATAGCGAGATAAACACATTGCTGATTTGGCATTCCGCCATCAGCTCTGCTTGATCAATGGCTCGCTGAACTGACTTCACTACCGACTCTAGGTCGTTTACACCACCTTTATCCATACCTCTGGATGGGCTTTGCCCTGAACCAATGATATTGATTTGACCATCAGGCAATATTTCACCAACTAGAGCTGATATGGTCGCAGTGCCTATATCAAGACCAACGATTATGTTGTCATCTGCGGTCTTAGTCATCTGTGCTCTCTTCTAACTCTTGCTCTGGAAACCAGCCTACAGCGGCTCCCGTATCATACCTGAGGTCGATGTAGCTCACTTGATTCGCTTTACTACCAAGTTCGTTGTAAAGCGAAATGAAGCGTTCAACACGCTCATCTAAAGAATCTTTACCTAGTTCTAAACGGATACCGTTATCTAGGATTATTTGCCAAGCGCGACGCTCATTGAGAACGAGCGAAGTAACGGTTAACCCTAGATTGTTAATCAAAGGAGTTATTTGTCGCCACTTTTCTATCACTTTTTGGCTGGTGCCGTCTGGGCCGTAAAGCTTGACTCTATCGCCCTTCAAAAGACCAATATCACCATTAAACACCTGACCATTATCATTCAACAGCATGTTACCGTTCCAGATTGCTGCTGCATGATACTCAGTCAAAAATACTTTTATTGTGTCTGGCCACTGCTTACGAATGGACACCACTGAAACCCAAGGTAACGCTTCTAAACTGTCTTGCAAAACACCGATGTCTTGCGACATGAACGTGCCAATATGCTCTAGCTCGCCAAAGGCATGTTGAACATCACCAGCGGTTACGTAAGTTAAGTCGCCTTGAAGTACTATTTTGGAGAGAGGCAATCGCTGATCATCCCACATCCAAGTCAGTGTGGTATAGAAAAGAAATCCAATGAATAGCAGTACCATGACAAAAAAAGACCCGCCTACAGCGTGTTTCTTTAGCGATGGTAAACTGAATAGGTGGCGGTTTTCGCTAAAAGTACTTTCTACCAAAGCCCGCATTCCCTGTCGTTGGTTCGCAATTCTATTCCCTATCTTCGTAATAGAGGTAAAAGCACTTACTTTAACCTATGAATTATACTGAGCAAAATCAAACTATCAAACGTTGATAATAAGATTTTTGGTCAATTTTAGGTCAATCGCAAGAAGTGAGCGATCAACCACAGTCTGTATACAGTATTCTGTTACGCGTTTTGCATCTTATTAATGTCTAATTGTAGCGATTCAAGTTGCTTCGCTACACGACCAACATCACCAGCACCCTGTGTTAAAACAAGGTCTCCGCCTTGAATAACGTTGGCTAAAACCGACGGCAGCGTGTTGATATCAGCAACAAAGATGGGATCAATCTTACCACGCCCACGAATAGTTCGACTTAACGAGCGTCCGTCAGCCCCTGCAATAGGTTTCTCACCTGCAGAATAAACATCTAACAGAATAAGCACATCAACCTGCTCAAGAACGTTCGCGAAGTCATCATACAGATCGCGAGTGCGGCTATAACGGTGCGGTTGGAAGATCATCACAAGACGTTTATCAGTCCAACCACTTCGTGCAGCTTGAATGGTGACATCAACTTCGGTTGGGTGATGGCCGTAATCATCGACCAGCATTGCAACACCCTTACCCGTTTCATATTCACCAAGGTGATCGAAACGACGGCCAGTACCTTCCGTTCCAGCCATCGCTTTTAGAATCGCTTCATCGCTGATGTCATCTTCCGTCGCAACCGCAATCGCCGCTGATGCGTTCAGTGCGTTATGGCGACCGGGAATGTTCAACGTAATATCGAGATTGGCTTTACCTTTGCGAACAACCGTAAACTTGCCTTGCTGACCTTGTTGTACATAGTTTTCAATGCGGATATCAGCGTCTTCTGAGAAGCCGTAGGTAATCACTTGACGGCTAACCTGAGGAATAAGCTCACGTACTACCGGATCATCAACACACATCACAGCCTGACCGTAGAATGGCAGATTGTGTAAGAAATCAATAAACGTCTGCTTTAGCGTTTCAAAATCGCCGCCGTAGGTATCCATATGATCCGCTTCAATGTTAGTCACAATACTAACCATTGGTTGCAGGTGTAAGAATGACGCGTCACTTTCATCGGCTTCAGCGATAAGAATACGACTCGAACCTAAGCGAGCATTGGTACCAACACTTTTTACCAAACCACCGTTTACGAAAGTTGGATCTAAACCCGCTTCCGAATATATTTGTGTCACTAGCGCGGTCGTAGTGGTTTTACCGTGCGTACCTGCCACAGCAATGCCATGACGAAAACGCATCAGCTCAGCCAGCATTTCTGCACGACGAACGATAGGTGTACGCGCTTCACGAGCAGCAATAATCTCTGGGTTTTCTTCGTTGATAGCGGTTGAAACCACCACCACACTTGCATCAGCAACGTTACTTGCTTGGTGGCCGATGTAAACGGTAGCACCCTTGCTAACTAAACGATCGGTCACTGGGTTTTGAGCAATATCAGAACCCGTGATCTGGTAGCCTTCATTAAGCAAGACTTCAGCAATCCCGCTCATTCCTGCGCCACCAATACCGATGAAGTGGATAGATTTAACACGGCGCATCTCTGGCACCATTGCACGGATTTGCGCTAAGTCTTGGGTATGTTCAATCGTCATCAATTCAATCTCATTATTTTGCTAAAGCTTTAATCGCTTCAGCGACGGTCACATCAGCATCAAGCTTGGCTGCTTGACGAGCTTTTGTTGCCATCATTTTTAATTCATTTCTATCAAGCTGAGCAATCGTGTTCGCTAGCTTATCAGCCGTCAATTGAGGCTGTTCAATCATTAACGCTGCGCCACATTCAACTAGGTGATCGGCATTCAACGCTTGTTGTCTGTCTTTATGCATAAACGGAACGAAGATAGAACCCACACCAGCTGCAGACACTTCTGATACGGTCAATGCTCCTGAACGACAAACTAATAGATCTGCCCATTCATAAGCTTGCGCCACATCATCAATAAATTCAGTTACTTGAGCATTATCTACAGAATGTGATTTGTATTGTTCAATCACTTGTTGTTGATTGTTCTTTCCGGCTTGGTGCATTACCGTGAAGCCCTCACCAAGCTGTGCCATGGTAACTGGCAAGGTATCGTTCAGAATTTTAGCGCCCTGACTGCCGCCCATGACCAAGATACGAATATCGCCTTCACGTTTTGCAAGGCGAAGTTCTGGTTCAGGAAGGCTAACCACATCTTCACGCACTGGATTACCCACAACCTCAGCAGTAGGAAAAGCACCTGGAAAAGCCTGGAAAACCTTTTTAGCAATTTTGGAGAGCCATTGGTTGGTTAAACCTGCCACCGCGTTTTGTTCATGCAAAACTACTGGAATACCAGACAACCAAGCCGCTATCCCACCGGGACCACTGACATAACCACCCATACCAAGTACCACATCCGGCTGCCACGCTTTAATGTGTTGTCTTGCTTGAAGTATGGCATTAATAATCTGGAATGGAGCTTTAATTAATTTACTAATGCCTTGACCACGCAGGCCTTTCACTTTAATAAAGTCGATCTCAATACCATGCTTTGGCACCAAATCCGCTTCCATTCTATCTGCAGTTCCTAACCAGCGAATGTCCCAACCTTGTTGCTGTAGCTTTTTAGCCACCGCCAAACCAGGGAAAACATGACCGCCAGTACCACCAGCCATCACTAAAAGTTTTTTGTTTTGTTTCATCACGTTAGATTCTTATTCTACTAATTCGTTTTGATTATCGGCTTGTTCTTTTTGTTGCACCCGACATTCGTGATCAATGCGTAATAGCATTGAAACCGCAACAGACATCACGATGAGACTTGATCCACCGTAACTGATCAACGGCAATGTTAGACCTTTAGTTGGAACAATACCTGAAGCAGCACCTACGTTAACAAGCGTCTGAAATGCAAACCAAATACCAATACCAAAGGCAAGATAACCGCTGAATAACTGGTCGTTCTCGAATGCTTTCTTGCCAATTAAAATCGCTTTCAGTACCAAACTAAAAATAAGAATCAGCACTAAAGTTACGCCAACAAAGCCTAGCTCTTCTGCTAATACAGCAAATACAAAATCGGTATGTGCTTCTGGCAAATATTCTAACTTTTGAACTGAGTTACCAAGGCCTTGCCCCATCCAATCACCGCGGCCAAACGCCATCAATGATTGGGTTAACTGGTAACCACTGCCGAACGGGTCATTCCAAGGTTCCCAGAATGAGGTCACACGTCGAACACGATAAGGTTCTATTACAATCAATCCAACGACCGCGGCAATACCCGCCACCATCAAGGCAATAAACTGTGAAAGCTTGGCGCCTGCGATAAATAACATTCCGAACAAGGTCACCAGCATTACAACTACCGTACCTAAATCGGGCTGGCCAAGTAGTAACACAGCAAAAGCACCGAATACCATGATCGGTTTACCAAAGCCACCGAAGAAGGTTTTTCTCACTTCGTCTTGTTTACGAACTAAATAACCCGCCATAAAGATAAACAGCGATAACTTAGCGACTTCAGCGGGTTGTAAGTTAAATAATCCAAGAGGGATCCAGCGCGATGCACCATTAACTGACTTACCGACAGCCAATACCACGACCAGTAAAAAGAAGGATAAGCCCAATAGGTACATACTGTATTGAAACCAACGCTTCATTGGAATTTGCAATATGACGCTGGATACGATTAACGCCAACACAAGAAAAATGGCATGGCGGAACATAAAGTGAAACGGCTGATCGGTTAAACGAGCACTGATTGGGAACGAAGCAGACGTCACCATCACCAATCCGGTCAGCATCAGTCCAAGAGCAATCCAAACCAACTGGCGATCGTAGAGCGCCTCTGGTGTGGCACGGTTTAGCCATTGCCAAATGGATTGATTAATCTCTTTCACTCTTTGCACTGAATGTTAGTCCTTCAACACGTTAGGCATACTCATGAGCAAGGTCAGTGAACGCATCACCTCTCGCCATGAAGTTATTAAATTGATCGAAGCTCGCACACGCAGGAGACAACATCACCATGTCACCCGAGGCTAGTTGTGCAGAGATACTCTCGATGATGTCACGCATGGTATCAAACGTCTTCGCCGATGGATGTAATGGCATAAATTGCGCAGCATCTTCACCGAAGCAACACAGTTGAACACGTTCTAGCTGTGACAACACAGGTTCAAGCTCACTGAAATCGGCACCTTTACCCACGCCACCAACCAAAAGATATAAAGTACCTTGGTACTCTAGCCCCGACAAAGCAGCTAATGTGCTGGCTACATTGGTTGCTTTCGAGTCGTTAACCCATTTGATAGCGCGTTTATCTGCCACCACTTGGCAACGATGAGTTAAACCGTTGTAGGTTTTCAAAGCTTCAAGGCTTTTGTTGTAATCGATACCGACTAGCTTAAGTAGTGCCAACGAGACTAACGCATTCGCCACATTATGACGTCCAACCAATGTCAAATCTTGGGTAGGAAGTACTGGCTTAGCGTTATCGATTAGCCATTCAGCGCCATCAATTGTTGCCACACCAAACTCTTGATCATCGAGACCAAATGTCACTACCTGCATCTCGTGATCTGGATAAGTTTCTTTGTCGTCGCGGTTTACAATCGCGCACTGAGCATTGTTAAAGATTCTTAATTTAGCATCGCGGTAATCGGCCATGCCTTGGTAGCGATCCATATGATCTTCTGACAAGTTCAAAAAGGCCGCCGCTGCAAGATTTAAACTGGATGTTGTCTCTAGCTGAAAGCTTGAAAGCTCAAGGACATATAAGTCAGCATCAAGCTCAAGAAGGTCTAAGGCAGGAATACCGATGTTGCCACCAACACCAACGTTAAGACCAGCAGCCTTAGCAAGTACACCCGTTAGATCGGTCACCGTGCTCTTGCCGTTGGAACCCGTGATAGCCACAACGGGTTTGTCTACCGCCCAGCCAAACAGTTCAATATCACCAACAACCGGAACACCCGCTTGAATAACATCTTGTATTTCAGGGGTCGCTAAGGCGATACCTGGGTTAGCAATCACCAAGTCAGCCTCAGCCAACCATTGGGTATTCCAACTTCCAGAATGCAGTTCTACCGATTCAGGTAAAGATTTCTTTCCTGGTGGTAGCTCTCGAGTATCAATCACCTTCACATGAGTATGAGGCTGATATTTTACGAGATGTTTAACGACAGAGAGCCCGGTAATACCGAGCCCCACAACCACTACATTTTGAATATTTTGCCAACGTTCCATTTAAACAAGATGCTCTTAATAGTTTTAAAGAGCCTCTAATCAGAGGCTCACATAAGATTAACGAACTTTCAGTGTCGCTAGACCAACCAGTACTAATACCATTGAGATGATCCAAAAGCGCACGATTACGCGCGGCTCTGGCCAACCTTTCAGTTCATAGTGGTGGTGAATCGGAGCCATGCGGAAAATACGCTGACCACGCAATTTGTAAGAGCCCACCTGCAGAATAACTGACAAGGTCTCCATTACAAACACACCGCCCATGATAACCAGTACCAACTCTTGGCGAACTAACACCGCGATCACACCCAGTGCACCACCAAGCGCTAGTGAGCCAACATCGCCCATGAATACTTGCGCTGGGTAAGTGTTGAACCATAGGAAGCCAAGTCCGGCACCGACGATAGCAGTACATACAACCACAAGCTCAGAAGTGTATGGGATGTATGGAATGTGTAGATATGCTGCAAAGTTAACATTACCTGTTGCCCATGCAATTACAGCAAAACCAGCAGCAACCATCACCGTTGGCATAATGGCCAAACCATCTAGGCCGTCTGTTAGGTTTACCGCGTTACTGGTACCCACAATAACAAAATAAGTCAGTACGATGTACAATAAACCAAGCTGTGGCATCACATCTTTAAAGAAAGGAACCACTAATTGAGTTGCTGCAGTATCGTGCCCGTGAGCATACAGAGCAAATGCCACAACCAATGCAATCGCAGATTGCCAGAAGTACTTCCAGCGAGCAATCAAGCCATCGGTGTTTTTACGAACCACTTTACGGTAGTCATCAACAAAACCGACCGCGCCATAACCAGCAAGTACCACTAATACCGCCCAAACGTAAGGGTTAGAAAGATCAGACCACATTAATACTGTAATAATAATGGCAGCTAGGATCATCACGCCACCCATGGTTGGTGTACCACGTTTGCTAAAGTGAGATTCAGGGCCGTCATTACGAACAACTTGGCCAATTTGTAGCATTTGCAGACGCTCAATTAAACGAGGTCCCATCCACAGCGACAGACATAGCGCCGTCAAAATACTCGCGATTGCACGAAACGATAGGTATTCGAACAAACGGAAAAAAGAAAGGTGTGGCTGTAGTAGCTCTGCAAGCCAAATTATCATGAAAAATTCTCCTTTAAAGCAGCGGCTATTTTACTCATTCCTGCACTATTCGCGCCTTTTACCAACAAGGTATGTGACGCGTTTTCTGGCAAGCGTAAGTGCTGCTCTATGTGCGCGATCATCGCTTGATGCGTTGCAAAGTGGGTACCGTTACAGACCTCACTAATCACCTTGGTATCATCACCGTAAGTGAGTACATGCTCAAAAGCGAATGGGGCAGCATATTCACCGACTTGACGGTGAAGTGCAAGACTTTCGTCGCCTAATTCAGCCATATTACCTAAAATAAACCAACGTTGACCTTTGAAGCTCGACAGCAGTTTGGCTGCCGCCTTCATCGCGGGTACGCTGGCATTATAACTGTCATCTATCAGCTTGATATTCTGACTTAATTGTTGAACCTCAACTCGCCCTTTAACCGAGATAAGATTCGCTAAACCACTTTTTATTTCATCAAGCGTTGCACCAAATTGAATGCTCAACGCTGCAGCTGCCAACGCGTTCGCCACGTTATGCTGACCAATAATACCAAGTTCAACAGCCGTAGCACCTTGTGGTGTTTGCATATCAAAGCAAGCTTCGCCTTGGTCGTTGATTTCGATATTTTCAGCAAAATAATCGGCTTCACGACTACCTTCAGAAAATGTCAGCACCGCTTTATCCGCAAGTACTTCATTCCAAAAATCACCACCGTTGCTCTCTAAATTAACAATAGCAGTATCACCAGCAGCAAGCCCCTGAAAAATTTCACCTTTCGCTTGCTTCACACCATCAATCGAACCAAAGCCTTCTAAATGAGCCGCGGCTACATTATTAACTAAGGCAACTTGTGGCTTCACTAGCTGAGTGGTGTAGGCAATTTCACCAATATGGTTAGCGCCTAATTCGATCACTGCATAGTCATCATTGGGTTCACTGCGTAACAAGGTCAAAGGCACACCAATATCATTATTGAAGTTACCCGCCGTAAACAGCACCTTGCCACGCTGCTGTAAAATGCTCGCCACCATCTCTTTAACGGTCGTTTTGCCACAGCTGCCTGTAATCGCCATCGTTGGCACGTCACATTGTTTGTGAATCCAAGCACTTAGTTCACCTAAAGCAAGTTTAGTGTCTTCGACAACAACTTGAGTAATATTTAGGTCAAGTTTTCGTTCGACTAACAACGCGCTCGCGTTTGCCTCAACGGCTTGATGGCAAAAGTCATGCGCGTCGAAACGCTCTCCAACGATAGCGACAAACAAGGCGCCTTCTTCAACGGTACGAGTATCCGTTGAAACTGCATTGATTACGTTATTGTTCGAGTTGCCCGCTTTGATCAGCTCACCACTGACCACGGAGCAGATTTGCTCAAGTGATACATCAATCATTATGAAATACCTAAAAGTTGAAGCGCAGACTCTCGGTCTGAGTAATGTACCGTTTTATCTTTCAATACTTGGTAATCCTCATGGCCTTTACCAGCCAGAAGAATAATGTCATCGCTGCCTGCCTGCTCAAGCGCAAACTTAACCGCTTGGTAGCGATCGTGTTCGACAAACGCAGCTTCAGGTTTGCTTAAGCCAGCTAGCATGTCTTTGACAATCAGTGTCGGTTCTTCGCTACGAGGGTTATCATCTGAAATAATGATTTTATCGGCGAACTGCTCTGCGGTCGCAGCCATCATTGGGCGCTTACCAGTGTCTCGATCTCCACCACAACCAAAGATTGCCCACAGTTTTCCTGAGCAATGCACGCGCAGTGCTGCCAATGCTTTCTCTAGCGCATCGGGCGTATGAGCATAATCGACAACTACTTTTGCTTTGTTGGGAACTTGGAAAAGCTCCATTCGGCCAATCACAGGTTGAAGCTGAGGCGCAGTGTCGACCAAGGTTTGCTTTTCGATACCCAAAGAAAGCAAAGTAGCAAAAGCAACCAGTACGTTTGATGCGTTGAACTGACCAATCAGTGGAGCAGAAAGCTTCCCTTGTCCCCAACTACCATCGAAAGAGAGCTTAATACCGGTTTCTGCATAACCGACATCAGATGCCCACACCGACTGTTGATAGCCCGTTAGCGGTAACAGTGAGACTGCAATAGCATTGGATAAGTCCGGCATCCAAGCTTTACCCACTTCGTCATCCACATTGATCACTGCGTGCTTGCATTTATGTTGAGTAAACAGGCTCTTCTTAGCCAATGCGTACTCTTCCATCGTGCCATGGTAATCAAGATGATCACGACTCAAGTTAGTAAATACACCTACCTCAAAGTCCAAAGCCTTTACTCGACCTTGCACCAAACCGTGAGAAGATATTTCCATTGCCGTGTAGACAGCTTTTTCTGCAGCTAACTCACTCAGTGTGCGCTGTATTTCAATCGCACTGCCTGTGGTATTCGCTGCGGTTTTTAGATTATCTAAGAAACCATTACCTGTCGTACCCATTACCGCTGAGCGTTGACCGACGAGATCAAGCCATTGAGCAATCAGTTGGGTGATGGTGGTTTTGCCATTGGTGCCGGTAACACCAATCAACTTAGTCGCTTGACACGAGTAAACACGACCAGCTAACTCAGATAGCACCAAGTTAAGGTTGTTAATGTAAATAACAGGGACAGTATCCAACCATTCAATCAGACCATGAGGCTTTTCAGCATCGGCCTGTGCAATAACAGCATGAGTTCCCAGTGCGACCGCTTTGTCGATAAAACGACGGCCATCAACAGCATGTCCGACTACGGCAACAAAAATATCACCTTCCTTGATGGCTCGGCTATCTAGCTCCAATTGCTCAACAGCAATCGATTCCAGTTCAGGTGAACCAAAGTCTCCCCAAGGAGAAAGTAAAGATGACAGCGTGAGGCTATTACTCATATTGAATCCTGATTAACTCTATTCTTGAAACTTATTTTCATCAGCAGGGACGTTCATTATTTGCAGTGCGCCCTTCATGATTTCAGAAAAGACGGGGGCTGCGACTGAACCACCATAGTAAAGGTCGCCTTGAGGTTCATTGACCACAACAACCAATGCCACTCTTGGATCACTAACTGGAGCAAAGCCTGCGGTAACCGCGATGTATTCATCACTGTAGCCGCCCGCTTCAGCCTTACGTGATGTACCCGTTTTGGCTGCAACGCGGTAACCCGGAACGGCAGCTCTTGTCGCCGTACCGCCTTTTTGAGTCACCCCTTCTAGCATATTCAAAACCAGTTCAGCGTTCTCGCGCTTGATGATTTGCTTAGAAAAATCTTGGTCGTTACTCTTAATAATATGAATCGGCTCATACAAACCTTTGTTAGCTAACGTCGCATAGGCATGTGCCAACTGCATCGGCGTAACAGACAAGCCATAACCGAACGCTAAGGTCGCAATTTCAAACTTTGACCAACGACGGCGATTCGGGAAAATACCGCTCGTTTCACCAACCAAATTCAGCCCAGACATCTCGCCTAGACCAACTGAACTGTACATACCAAGCAAAGCTTCAAGTGGCATGTTAAGCGCCAATTTAGCAACACCGATGTTACTCGACTTCTTGAGGATCAGCGCTAAGTCAGCCTTACCAACTTTAGAAGAATCTCGTACGCGACTACCACCGATCTGCATAATGCCATTGCCAGTATCAATCACGATATCTGGGTCTGCAGTGCCGTTCTCTAGCGCCGCCAAAACCACAAAAGGTTTCACGGTCGAGCCAGGTTCCATGGCATCGGTGAGCACGCGGTTACGCATTTTGAAGCTTTGTAAATCAGCGCGGTTGTTCGGATTATAAGAAGGGGCATTAACCATGGCTAACACGGCACCCGTTTTTACATCGAGTAATACCGCAGAGCCTGAAGTCGCCTTGTGATCGGCCACGGCCTGCTTAATCGCTCGATAAGCAATGGCTTGTAATCGTTGATCGATCGTTAATTCGAGTGGTTTGCCTTCTTCACGCTCTTCTAAAGCAATGTTTTCAACAACGCGTCCATAGCGATCTTTACGAATCGTCCGCTTACCCGCTTCACCCGTGAGCCATTTGTCATAGCTGCGTTCAACGCCTTCTAAACCGTGCCCGTCAATTCCGGTAACACCGATAAGGTGTGCACTGACTTCGCCTGCGGGGTAGTAACGTCGAGATTCCGCTTTCAGGCCAACACCCACCAGCTTTAGTTCACGAATATACTTAGCCATCGCTGGGCTAACTTGTCTTTGTAGGTAAACAAATCGGCGGGATTTGTTGCTAGAGATCTTGTCGATCATCGATTGTCGTTCTAAGCCAAGTACATCAGCTAACGCATACCAACGATCAATCTGGGCCATGCCATTTTTATCGAAAATCGTTTTCGGGTCGGCCCATACCGCCTCAACTGGAACACTCACAGCAAGCGGTTCGCCATTGCGGTCTGAGATAATGCCGCGGGCGGAAGGAATAGCCTTAACACGTACCGAGCGAAGATCGCCCTGACGGATTAAGTTATCTGGTTCAATAATTTGGATGTAAGCCACACGACCAACGAGTGCAGTAAAGGCAAGAAACACGAAAGCAATAACGACGTTGAAACGCCATTTAATAAGAATTGGATCCGAATCCTTTTCGCTCTTCACTCGCTCTTTCGTTGATTTCTTAACGGGTTTAGCGGGTGCTTTTTCCTTTTTACCGGTCATTTCAGTGTGATCACAACTTCTTTGTCAGAGTCTGGACGTTTCATGTCTAGCTCTCGTTTTGCCGATGCTTGAACGCGGCTATGTTCAGCCAAAGCCGTCTCTTCAAGCATTAAATTTCGCCACTCATCATCAAGCTGTTCTCGTTCCACTAATGCCATGTCTTTTTTCGTGATCGCCTGACGTGAATTATGTGTCGTAAGAACGACCCCCATCGCACTCGCAAAGATACAGATAAGAAGTACCAATGGAACCTTGCCCACGGAGATCAAATCAAAAAATATTATCTTGGCTAAGTTAGGCTTGGAGGTCTTCATTGACTATAGCTTTTCTGCGATTCGTAGTACTGAGCTACGCGAACGAGTATTCTCATCCACTTCATCTTTAGAAGGCTTGATCGCTTTACCAATTGGTTTTAGATCGGCACTGCCTAAAGCTTTAATTTGATCTTCTGTTAGCGGTAAACCGTGAGGAACTTGTGGCCCTTGGCTCTCTTTACGGATGAAGCGCTTAACCATACGGTCTTCAAGAGAGTGAAAGCTGATAACAGAGATACGACCTTGAGGAGCAAGAATGCTTGCTGCACCTTTCAGTGCGGTATCGATCTCTTCAAGTTCGCTATTGATGTAGATACGGAATGCTTGGAAAGCACGTGTCGCTGGGTGCTTTTTCTCTTTGAAGCTCTTTGGAGCGACGTCAGAGATAAGCTTAGCCAGTTGACCAGTACGCGTTAGCGGTTCGTTCTCTTCATTCTCTTGATAAGCGATGATGCCTTTCGCGATACGACGAGCGTGTTTGTCTTCACCGAACTCACGAATAACCCATGTAATGTCATCAAGATCCGCATCAACTAGCCACTGAGAAACCGGAATACCCGTTGTTGGATCCATACGCATGTCTAGCGGGCCATCTTTCATGAAGCTAAAACCACGTTCAGCATCATCTAGCTGTGGTGAAGAAACACCTAAATCCAGTAAAACACCATCCACTTGACCGACTAAGTCATAACGCTCTGCATATTCAGCCATACCTGAGAATGGGCCGTGAATAATCGTAAAACGAGGGTCATCAATCTTCTGAGCTTCTGCAATCGCTTGTGGATCGCGGTCGATACTAAAGAGTCGTCCATTCTCGCCCAGTTTAGACAGGATTGTACGGCTATGACCACCTCGGCCAAAAGTACCATCGATGTAGGTACCGTCAGGTTTGATCGCAAGTCCGTCAATAGATTCGTTAAGCAATACTGAAATATGTTTGAATGCTTCTGTCATAGTCTTCTCAGTGAGTGGATTGAGCCATTAGTTCGGCAATAATTTGTTCTATTAACGTTTTAGTGTACTGATTTCACGCCGTATCTCCACCATATTGTGTATAGGCTTTGGGAATTTTTGACCCAAGCTCATATCAGGGTGAAGGATTCTAAGGAAATCTAAATAATTTACGTCAATATAAAGCAAAAAACCCATCACTACCGTTAAGTAATGATGGGTTCTTTATATAGGTGGAGTTGACACATACGCCGGGTTCTGTTCCGCTTGCGCGGCGGTAACCATTCGTCTAGGCCTGCAATCGCTCACAGGCTCAAGCAATCTACCCGCCCCCATACGCGAGCAGCGCAATGCGAGGGCCTATTTGATCTTGCTCCGGGTGGAGTTTACCTTGCTACGAACTGTTGCCAGCCGCACGGTGCGCTCTTACCGCACCCTTTCAGCCTTACCTGTGCCTCTTCCGAAGAAATGAGGCCATCGGCGGTCTTCTCTCTGCTGCACTTGTCGTGGGCTCGCGCCCCCCAGACGTTATCTGGCACCCTGCTCTATGGAGCCCGGACGTTCCTCCCCTCTACCAGTCTCCCGAAGGACTTCAACGTCAGTTTCCCGAAGGACCTCAACGTCAGTCTCCCGAAGGACATCAGCAAAGCAGCGATTACCCGTTCAACTCCGAGGGCGGATTGTATAGAGATTAGTGAGCAGTGTCTAGCGAGATCACAAATATGCTGCAAACCTCTAATCGAACGCATAATTTTTACACAATCTAGACAAAAAAAGAGGAATAACGGTAATACCATCATTCCTCAGAAGCTTTTTTAATAAAGGTTATCTACTCTATAAAGAGGTATATCAACAAAGAGGTATCTAGTTGTCTAGATGCTCTAAGCCCCATTTGTATAAAGCGTTCTTTTTCAGATTGTAGATTTCTGCTGTCATCGCCGCCGCTTTTTTAAGGGGTAACTCTTTGGTTAGAATACCAAGGGTGCGAGTTGCTTCGTCTGGCAGATCGGTGCTCGCTTCTTCACGGTGACCATGGATCAGCAACACCATCTCACCACGTTTGCGGTTCGAGTCTTCTTCTATCCACTCAATCAACTCACCTAATGGTAAACCTTGAATGGTTTCAAATGTCTTGGTTAGCTCACGAGCCAACACGACCTCACGGTCTGGTCCTAAGATCTCTAGCATGTCCTGCAGAGAATCCGTAATACGGTGCGGTGATTCGTAGAAAATACATGTGCGCTCTGCTTTTGCAATCTCTAAGAACTTATCTTTGCGCCCCTTACTCTTTGGTGGCAAGAAGCCTTCAAAGCTGAAACGATCCGACGGTAAACCTGACGCACTTAGTGCGGTAATCACAGCACAAGCACCAGGAAGTGGCACAACTCTCACACCCGCTTGACGACATTGTGAGACAAGATGGTAACCTGGATCACTGATTAAAGGAGTACCCGCATCAGAGACTAATGCGATAGACTGACCTTCTAATAACCTTTCGACTAGAACTTGTGCTTTAGTTTGTTCATTATGATCATGTAAAGCGAACGTTCTGGTTGATATATTGAAGTGAGCAAGCAGCTTACCCGTGTGGCGTGTGTCTTCGGCTGCAATAACATCGACACTTGATAAAATTTCAATTGCTCTTTGAGTGATATCTCCCAAATTTCCGATTGGGGTTGGCACAATGTAGAGAGTTGGGCTCTCTGTGAGCAAGGTTTTGTTATCTGTCATTTGTTTACCATCACTTCAACGATTAATATAGATACAAATTTATACGGAATTTAAAGAACTCATGGCAACGATGAACCATAAGAGACTCAGTGTACCACGCTTACTAACTCCAATTGCATTAGCAATTACATTGGCGGCTTGTTCTTCAGGTCCTCAAGCACCAACGAGCGTTGATATTACACTAGATCCAGCGCAATCAACTGAAAGTTACATGATGCAGGCGGATAGTAGTAAAGGAAGTCTACAAAACGACTGGTTAATCATGGCGCTTAAATCTTCTGTGCAAGCTGGAAAAACCGATCAAGCAACACTGCTTATCAAACGCTTAGCAAAACAAGAACTAAGTGAAGTTCAACAAGCGGAATGGCAATTAGCTCGCGCTCAGCTGCTGGTGAATAACTCACAGCCTGATCAAGCTTATAGCCAACTGAACTTTCAGCCTTGGTGGAAGCTACCTGACGAACAGTGGAAAGATTATCACGAGCTACGCGCGAACATCTCAGAGATGAAGAGTGAGTATTTCGAGGCAAGTCGTGAGTTAGTGCTCTATTCAGAGTACCTAGACACTGACGACGAACTTCAACAGCAAACTGCCGACCGTATTTGGCAGAATCTGAATAGCTACTCTCAATATGAGATTCTAGAGCTTAAGACTTCTCCGACAGAAGACATTCTAGCAGGTTGGTTACAGCTGGCTATTTATATGAAGACGCTGAACTCTAACCTTCCAGACCTACAGAAAACCCTGTCTGATTGGCTGGCTGAGAACCCTCGTCACCCTGCAGCAACCTACACACCTCAGGCGATCACTGACATATTGGCGCTAGAGATCAGCAAACCAACCAGCACTGCGCTATTACTGCCGCTCACGGGTAAGTACGGCAAGCAAGCACAGCTTGTGCGTGATGGTTTCATCTTTGCGATGATGAATGACAAAGAGCGCGAAGAAAACGCAACGCTAACGGTTATGGACACCAACGTACAAAGTGCTGCTGAAATTAAAGCGACACTGGAAGAGAACAAGGTAGATTTCATCGTTGGCCCGCTGATTAAGAGCAATATTACCAAGCTTCAGCAAGCGCAGAAAAACCACGAAAATTCGATTCCAGCTTTAGCTCTAAATATTCCGACGCAGCTAGAACCTGATACCAATATTTGCTATCTCGCTCTATCGCCAGAGCAAGAAGTCGCTCAGGCAGCGAAACACCTTTTTGCTCAAGGCTACAAGTACCCGCTTATTCTTGCGCCAAAAGGGCGTTTAGGTGACCGCGTTAAGCAAGCGTTTGAGAAAGAGTGGAAAAAATACAGCAACAACGAAGTCGCGATTACCTTATTCTCTGACAAGCGCCAACTTCAGCGTAATGTGAATCAGGTATTCGGCTTACAAGAGAGCCAACAGCGTATCGCTCAAATGGATGGGCTACTTAACCTAGACCTAGAAACAGAACCACGCAGCCGTCGTGATATCGACTCTGTTTACATTGTGGCGAAGAACTCAGAGCTTACGTTGATTAAACCTTTCATTGAAGTCGCAATTAACCCAGATGCTGACCAACCAGCCTTGTTCTCAAACTCACGCAGCAACAGCGGTGACAAGCAGTACGAAGATCTAACGGGTGTGTTCTACAGTGACATCCCACTATTGGTTGAGAGCAAGAACGAGCTTAACAAAGAGCTAAACGACCTATGGCCTGCACATTCAAACGGCCAAAAACGTCTGCAAGCACTGGGGATGGATGCCTACTACCTAATGGATGCATTGCCACAGATGAAAGCCGTACAGGGTTACAGCATTCCAGGTGAAACCGGCGTGTTAACCATCGACAACAACTGTGTTGTTCAACGTGAAATCAGCTGGGCAGAGCATGGGGCTTTTTAGCCGAAAGTTCCTGTCCAAACCAACAATCACCCACAAACAAGTGGGTGATAAATACGAGACCGTGGCTAAAAATTATTTAGTTGGCCACGGATTATCGTTAATTCAAGAAAACTTCATAGCTAAATGTGGCGAGATTGATCTTATAATGCGCCATAACAATACGGTTGTGTTTGCTGAGGTAAAATACCGCAAGCAAACCCGCTACGGACATGCCGCCGAAATGGTGACAGCAAAGAAGTCACAGAAGCTGCTCAAAACAGCCAATGTTTGGCTTATGCAGCAAGGCTTGTCGGTGCACTCTACAGATTTCAGGTTTGATATCGTTGCCATAGAAGGGCCGAATGACAATATCGACTGGATTCAAAACGCGATTACCCAAGGATAAACATGCTAGACAGCATTAAAGAAAGTTTTACAGAAAGTATTCAGATCCAAATTGCGGCTGCAGAAGCACTGCCAGACGCAATCACGCATGCCGCTCAAGCCATGGTTGCGACCTTGCTTAACGGAAACAAAATTCTTTGTTGTGGTAATGGTGGTTCGGCGTCGAATGCTCAGCAATTTGTATCGTGCCTACTTAATCGCTTTGAAACAGAGCGCCCTAGCCTCCCAGCAATGGCTCTCACAGCAGACAACACCACGCTAACGGCAGTAGCCAACGACTATCACTACGAAGAGATCTTCTCTAAGCAGGTACGTGCGTTTGGTCAAACTGGCGATATTTTACTGGCTATCTCTACTAGCGGTAACAGCAAAAACATCATCAAAGCGATGGAAGCAGCGGTAACACGTGACATGACGATCATCGCCTTTACGGGTAAAGATGGTGGTGAAATGGCAGGCTTACTTGGCGAACACGATGTAGAAATTCGTATCCCTTCACACCGTACAGCACGCATTCATGAAGTACACATGGTGACACTGCATTGCCTATGTGACCTAATCGATCAAGTACTCTTCCCTGCTCACGAAGAGTGATATACGGAGCATCACAATGAAATCATTAACCTCTATGAGGCTGTTTAAGCTGATTAGTGTTTCGCTACTTACACTGTCCCTGTCTGGTTGTGCTGGCATTTTCATTGCTGGTGCTGCAACCACAGCGAACTTAGTCACTGACACACGAACCACCAAACAAATCTGGAACGATAACAATATCGAATTTGAAGTCGCAGCCATCACCAACAAGCAGCCATATCGTGGCAACGTTCGTATCACAGCGAGCTCTTACCGAGGTTCGGTTGTATTGATGGGGCAAGCAACCACTGACTCAGAGCGTCGCGCGTTTGAAAACCAAGCCAAAGAAGTGGCAGGCGTAGAAAGCATCCACAATCAGGTGCGAGTAAAAGAGCCATTGACCATCAGTGCCATTAGTAATGACAGCTGGATTACTACCAAGGTGAAGTCAGCCCTTCTAGCAAACGCTGATCTCAACGGTATCAAGGTTAAAGTCATCACTGAAGATTCAGAGGTGTTTTTACTTGGGTTAGTCTCTCGAGAGCATGCTGATATCGCGACAGAAGTTGCGCGTAATGTTTCAGGCGTAAAGCAGGTGATTCGAGCGTTTGAATATGGCGAAGAAGAGACGGCCGTTAACTAGCCTTAAGCCAACCAATTAAATGCTATTTAGCAGAAAAGAAAAAGCAGCGACGAGTCGCTGCTTTTTTATTTGAGTCGTTATTTAGCTAACGTTATTTGATAACACGAAGGCTTGGGCGACCTTTTGCTGGACGAGGAGGCTCAGGATCTGAGTCAGGCTCTTCAGCATCTACGTCTGCCGTTGCTACGCTCAAAGATGGGCCTTTCTCTTGTTCTTCAAAAGGACTTTCTTCAATCCCTTCTTCAAAAGATTCCATGTAAGCCTCTTCAGGTTCAAACATGGTACCAGCACCATTCTCACGAGCATAAATCGCTTGTACTGCGTAAAGCGGCACGATCACAGAGTGTGGACGACCACTAAAGCGAGCACTAAACGTCACAGCTTCGTTACCCAGTTCAAGTTGTCCAACCGCACGAGGCGCGATGTTCAGAATGATCTGACCATCTTGAACAAACTCTTCTGGAACTCTTACACCCGGTAATGTTGCTTCAACAACAAGGTGTGGAGTTAATTCGTTATCAACCAGCCATTCATAAAATGCACGAAGCATATATGGTCGGCGTGGAGTCATATTTGAAATATCCATAAACGCTTAGCGAACGAGTCGCATCTCACGCTCAGCTTCAGTTAGAGAAGCTAGGAATGAATCACGTTCGAATACGCGGTTCATGTAAATCTTAAGCTCTTTAGAACCAGGGCCAATTAATTCGATACCAAGCTCAGGTAAACGCCATAGTAGCGGAGCTAGGTAACAATCAATTAGGCTAAATTCTTCGCTCATGAAGTATTCATACTCAGCGAAGATAGGAGCAAGAGTCAGTAGGTCGTTGCGCAGTTTAACGCGAGCTGCTTCAGACTCTTCAGCGTTGCCTTTAACGATCTTCTCTGCAACTGAATACCAGTTACGCTCAATGCGGTACATCATTAGACGACTATTACCACGAGCAACCGGGTATACAGGCATCAACGGTGGATGAGGGAAACGCTCATCTAAGTACTCCATAATGATCTTTGAGTCATATAAAGCAAGCTCACGATCAATAAGAGTAGGTACTGATTTGTACGGGTTCAGTTCAACAAGCTCTGCTGGTAGATTTTTTTCATCAACCAACTCAACTTCAACACTTACGCCTTTTTCAGCAAGAACAATGCGCACCTGATGGCTATACATATCAGAAGCACTTGAGAAAAGAGTCATTACAGAACGTTTATTGGCAGCTACAGCCATGGAGCCCTCCAGTACACTTTAAATAAAAACAATGGAGGCCTAAAGCCTCCATTGAACATTAACATAATTTGGGAATTAGCACGGTATTATAGCATAATTAGTGCACATCACGCCAATACTCTTTCTTCAGCAAAATCACGATGATAGTGAAGATTACTAAGAAGGCCATTACCCACCAACCCATTGCATGACGCTCAAGTTGAACTGGGTCGCCCGAGTAAACCAAAAAGTTAACAAGGTCACGAACTGCTTCGTCGTATTCACCAGCACTTAATTCACCAGAACCGTCAGTTTCAGTGCCAACAACAGTAGTCACTTCCTCGCCATCTACCATATGAGTATCGTAGATTGGTGTTGGAATACCTTGCAGCTCTTCAAGAACGTGCGGCATACCGACACTTGGGAAAACAATGTTGTTCACGCCAAACGGACGAGATGGGTCTTCATAGAAGGTACGAAGGTACGTGTATAGCCAATCTGCGCCACGAACACGAGCAACCAAAGTTAGATCTGGTGGCGGAGCACCAAACCAACTTGCCGCTTGATCAGAGGGCATAGCATTAACCATCAAGCTACCGATTTTCGCTTCAGGGTCGAAAATCAGGTTTTCCTTCATTAGATCTACAGGGATCTCTAAATCATTCGCAACACGTTCATAACGCTGGTACTGCGTTGAGTGACAAGCAAAACAGTAGTTCATGAACATCTTAGCGCCATTTTGCAATGAGGCTTTATCTGTTAAATCATTGTTTGCTTTGTCTAATGGTACGCTTGCACCCGCTGCCATCGCCAGTGACGGCAACATAGCAAATAAAATTACAATCCACTTTTTCATTTGAATGTCACCCTTTCTGGTAATGGTTTCGTTGCTTCATTTTTACTGTAGAACCACAGTAGAACGAAGAACATGAAATAACCTAAGCTAAAGATCTGAGCCAGTAGCGTATACGTTGGCGTTGCTGGAAGCGCACCAAGTACACCAAGCGCAATAAAGCTTATTGTGAATTGGATGATGTTAATCAAATGCAGTTTGCTACGGTAACGGTAAGAACGCACTTTACAACGGTCGAACCATGGCAGTAGGAATAGCACAACAATAGATGCACCCATTGCAACTACACCTATCAGCTTATCAGGAACAGCACGAAGTACAGCGTAGAACGGCGTGAAGTACCAAACTGGAGCAATATGCTCAGGTGTTTTCAGTGGGTTAGCAGCTTCAAAGTTAGGCGGCTCAAGGAAGTACCCACCCATCTCTGGGTTAAAGAACAGCACGTAACAGAACAAGAATAGGAAACCAGCAACACCGACCATATCTTTCACCGTCCCGTATGGGTGGAAAGGAACAGAGTCAATGATGTCGTATTTCTTAGTGTAATCCTTGTGGAATGGGAACTGAGTTTTGTAGTCGTCGCCCATAGTGCCTTTAGGAAGCTTAGTCTCGATACCGTCTGGGTTATTCGAACCCACTTCGTGCAGTGCTAGTACGTGAAGTACGATAAGCAGCAGAAGTACAATTGGTAGAGCAATAACGTGCAGTGCGAAGAAACGGTTCAGCGTTGCACCTGAGATGATGTAATCACCACGGATCCAAAGCGTTAGGTCATCACCAATAACAGGAATCGCCCCAAACAGAGAAATGATTACCTGAGCACCCCAGTAAGACATTTGACCCCATGGTAGTAAGTAACCCATGAAAGCCTCAGCCATAAGCACTAAGAAGATCAACATACCGAAGAGCCAAAGTAGCTCACGAGGCTTTTGGTAAGAACCGTAGATTAGACCACGGAACATATGCAGGTAGATAACCACGAAGAATGCCGAAGCACCTGTCGAGTGCATGTAACGCAGTAACCAGCCGTATTCCACATCACGCATGATGTATTCAACAGATGCAAATGCGCCATCACCAGACGGAACGTAGTTCATTGTTAGCCAAATACCTGTAAGGATTTGGTTAACCAGTACCAACATTGCCAAAGAACCGAAAAGGTACCAAAAGTTAAAGTTCTTAGGCATTGGGTATTCAGATAAATGCTTTTTATAAGCATTCATTGCGGGTAGACGTTTTTCTACCCAATCAAGCAATCCTTGCATTATGCGTCTCCCTCGTCCACACCGATCATGATCTTAGTGTCACTCAAATACATATGCTTTGGCACTACAAGGTTCAATGGGGCTGGTACGCCTTGGAATACTCGACCTGCCATATCAAACTTTGAACCATGACAAGGACAGAAGAAACCAGACTTAACGCCCTGAACTTGTTCTGCAAAAGAATCTGGCAGGTAAGTTGGAGAACAACCTAAGTGCGTACAGAAACCAACAGCAATGAAGAACTCCGGCTTAATTGAACGAAACTCGTTCTGTGCGTAGTCTGGTTGTTGTTCAGTTTCAGATTGAGGGTCACGAAGTTGACCACCGATCGCTTTTAGGTTCTCTAGTACCGACTCAGCACGGCGTACAACCCATACAGGTTTACCTTGCCACTCGACACGAACCATTTGTCCCGGTTCTAACTTACTGACTTCCACTTCCACCGGCGCGCCCGCAGCTTTCGCTTTGGCACTCGGGTTCCATGATTTAATAAAAGGCACGGCTACAGCAGCTGCTCCCAAACCACCAACAACGGCTGTTGTTGCGGTTAAGAAACGCCTGCGACCGTTATTTAAAGGCGCGTTGCTCATCCAAACATTCTCCCATTTGCTCCTTATGGATTGAAATAATTCCGATTAAAGAGCATGGCTAACAAAATATGTATTTAGTTCTATTTATTGACGGCAAATGATAAATAAAACCCTACTTTTTGACAAGATAAAGCTACCTTTTTGTAACAATCATGAGGCAAAGCGCACATTGGGTTACAAAAGCTTTCAAAATATAAGAATTTAGGAATAAAACGAGGAGGGGGAAGCGTTTAGCGGGAGCCAGAAAGACAAAAAGCCCGGCATATAGCCGAGCTTTGAACCACAATTCCAGTAATAAAACTGGTCGCGTGTATTTTTCGGTAAGGAAAAATTAACGCTTAGAGAATTGAGGTTTACGACGTGCTTTACGTAGACCAACTTTCTTACGTTCAACGCAACGAGCGTCACGCGTAACATAGCCAGCTGCACGTAGAGCAGGACGTAGAGTTTCATCGTATTCCATAAGAGCACGAGTGATACCGTGGCGGATTGCGCCAGCTTGACCTGAAATACCACCACCAGAAACAGTGATGTAAAGGTCAAGTTTCTCAGTTAGTTCAACTAGCTCAAGAGGTTGTTTAACAACCATACGAGAAGTTGGACGACCGAAGTAAACATCAAGGCTACGCTTGTTGATTACGATCTCACCAGAGCCTGGTTTGATGAAAACACGAGCTGCTGAGCTTTTGCGACGACCAGTGCCGTAGTATTGATTCTCTGCCATTGTCTTAATCCCCAATTAGATGTCTAGTACTTGTGGTTGTTGAGCAACATGGTTGTGCTCAGTACCAGCGTATACTTTAAGCTTACGGTACATCGCGCGGCCTAGAGGACCACGTGGAAGCATACCTTTAACTGCTAGTTCAAGAACCATTTCTGGTTTCTTAGCAATTAGCTTTTCAAAAGTGATAGTCTTAAGACCACCTGGGAACTCAGAGTGACGGTAGTAAACCTTACCCTTAGCTTTGTTACCAGTCACAGCTACTTTCTCAGCGTTAACAACGATGATGTAATCACCAGTGTCTACGTGAGGAGTGTATTCTGCTTTGTGCTTGCCGCGTAGGCGAGAAGCGATTTCACTTGCTAGACGGCCAAGAGTTTTGCCTTCAGCGTCTACAACATACCAGTCGCGTTTTACAGTTTCTGGTTTAGCAACGAAAGTTTTCATGCTAATAATTACCTATTTAAAAAATTTACACTTAAGGAATACTCGCGTATTCCCACTGTCTAAGAGTTACCATCATCACCCCTTCGAGTGTTGGAAAACTCTTGGCATAACGTGATTTTACTCATCGCTAGAGGCCCGCAGTAACGGTAGGTCGCAGGATTATAGAGAAGAGCGAAGAAAAAATCACCTCTTTTTGAACAAAATCACGATTTTTTTAATTCTCTTTCTTATTCGAGATAATCAAAGCTAACTTAAGTGTTCTTTTGCCAAATATTCATGGCTCTGCATTTCGATTAAACGCGACTGACAACGTTTAAACTCAAATTCTAACTGACCATGGGTATACAGCTTTTCTAGCTCCACTTCCGCTGAAATAATCAATTTCACGTTACGCTCATAGAACTCATCAACTAAAGCAATAAAGCGTCTTGCTGCGTCATCTGAAGTCGCGCCCATTTGCAACACATCAGCCAGCAGAACCGTGTGATAAACCCTAGACAGTTCAATATAGTCATTCTGGCTGCGAGCCGACTGACAAAGCTGAGCAAACGTGCCGTGTAATACACCATCGCTTGCTTCGACTACATCAAGTTGACGGTGATTGACCTCAATCTGTTTGAGTTTCTCTTTATCTTCACCAACGAGCTGCGCGTAATATGTTTCGAGGTTGATGTTCGCTTGGCTATCCAGCGGGTAATGATAGATCTCAGCCTGTTCTAACGTACGAAGACGATAATCGATTCCGCTATCGACATTAAGAATATGGCAATTGCCTTGAATAAGCTTAATAGCGGGTAAGAAGCGAGCTCGCTGCAACCCATTACGATACAAATCCGCAGGTGGAATATTAGAGGTCGCGACTAAGATAACGTTGCGAGCGAATAACTCTTGGAACAAAGTTCCTAAGATCATGGCATCCGTGATGTCTGAAACAAAGAATTCATCAAAACAGATAATATCCGCTTCTTCTTTCAACTTATCTGCGACTAAAGGCAACGGGTCGCTAACATTACCTAGCGCCCTTAGCTCATCATGGACTCGATACATAAAGCGGTGAAAATGAACACGCATTTTTTTTGTGGTCGGTAAGGCATCGTAGAACGTATCCATTAAGTACGTTTTACCGCGCCCGACGCCACCCCAAAAATAGAGGCCTTTTGGTGGCTCTGGCAGTTCTGGCTTTTTGCCCATTAATTTCTGGAATCGAGTCAGTTGAGGAATAGGCGTATTCATGTAATCTTGGAATTGATGAAAGAGTTCATCTAAAGATTTAACGGCTTGCTCTTGTGCTGGATCTCTTTGAAATCCATGTTCTTTTATATCTTGTTCGTATTTTTTAATGGGATTCATGACGACATTTCCACAATGAAAGCAATATCAGACAGCAAATAAAAATGAGCCCAAACAGTACGAGATATGTCGCTATGCGGTGAAAAATGCAGCATCAAACTGCTAACTAGCGCACACGCATTTCTCTTTATACTGCGGCTTTCTCATAGTACCATGGAGCCGTATCACGTGTAACTAAGCAGTAACAAACATGTTAAAAAACAATAATAAGGAGCTGTTATGCCTTGGATGTATGCCGTTGCCGGTTTACTAGTCGGAGTTATTTTAGGGGTCGCTGTTTCTCGTCTCATGACACCTGAATACAAAAAACAAAAGAACGTACAGAAAGAATTAGATAGCGCAAAGTTTGCCCTTGAACAGCAGCGACAAGAGCTAGCTGACCACTTTGCGAAATCAGCAGAAATGTTGGACACCTTAGGTAAGGACTACACAAAACTGTACCAACACATGGAAAAAACAAGCTCAGAGCTGATCCCTAATTTGCCAGAGCAAGATAATCCATTTGTGAAAACAGCCGCAGCCCATTCGGACAAATCACAAGACAAGCCTTCAGTTAAAGAGGCGACACTTGAAGAACAACCGAAAGATTACGCTAATGGCGCAACGGGTTTATTTACAGAGCAGAAGAAAGAAATCATGGATGCTCCCGATGTTGTAACAGCAAAAGCATCGTAAACATTTAACACTTCTGTGAACTTTACAAAGGTTTTTGAGTCATAACTTTCACTCAGGTCATTTGAAACTTATCCTATTTATTACACGTAGTGAGAAGAACAAGACCTTAACTAGAGAGGAGTTTATGATGAAAAAACCTTTGCTTGCTTTATCAATACTGACTTTAAGCTTAAGTTCAATCATCACCCCCATCCAAGCAACGGCCGCACTGCCATTAAGTGTGGGTAATGAACAATTACCAAGCCTCGCACCTATGCTTGAACAAGTGACCCCCGCTGTAGTTAGTATTGCCGTAGAAGGCAAACAGGTACAACGTCAGCAAATCCCTGAACAGTTTCAATTCTTTTTTGGTCCAGAACAAACACGAGAGCGTCCATTTCGCGGGCTAGGCTCTGGTGTGATCATTGATGCCAAGAAAGGCCATATTGTCACCAATTACCATGTCATCAATGGTGCCGACGATATCAAAGTAAAACTTCACGATGGTCGAGAGTACGATGCCGAGCTCATCGGTGGAGACCAAATGTCTGATATCGCACTGCTCAAATTAGAAGAAGCCAAGAACCTTACCCAGATAAAAGTCGCAGACTCCGACAAACTAAGAGTTGGTGACTTTAGTGTCGCTATCGGTAACCCATTCGGACTTGGGCAAACAGTAACATCCGGCATCGTATCTGCACTCGGCCGTAGCGGCCTGAATCTAGAGAACTTTGAAAACTTCATTCAAACCGATGCCGCTATCAACAGTGGTAACTCTGGTGGTGCGTTAGTGAATCTCAACGGTGAACTGATTGGTATCAACACGGCTATCCTAGGCCCTAACGGAGGCAATGTCGGTATCGGCTTTGCAATTCCTTCCAATATGATGACAAATCTGACAGAACAGATTCTAGACTTTGGTGAAGTAAAACGTGGCATGCTTGGCGTTCAAGGCGGAGAGGTCACCTCTGAATTAGCGGAAGCGCTTGGTTACGAATCCAGTAAAGGTGCCTTTGTTAGCCAAATTGTACCCGACAGTGCAGCGGATAAAGCCGGACTAAAAGCGGGCGATGTTATCGTTTCGATTAATGGCAAGCGCATTGACACCTTTAGCGAGTTAAGAGCCAAAGTGGCAACCCTAGGTGCAGGTAAACAGATCGAGTTAGGCGTGGTTCGTGACGGTAAGAATAAGACCTTTGATGTGACTCTGGGTGAATCCACCAATAGTAAAACACAAGCTGAAAAGCTCCATGAAGGACTTGCCGGTGCTGAACTCACCAACACTACCGACAGCGACTCAGCAACAGGCGTCAAAGTATCAAGTGTCGCTCAAGGTTCGCCAGCAGAAGCCTATCAACTCCTTAAAGAGGACATCATCATCGGGGTAAACCGTCAATCCGTTAAAAACCTTGCTGAATTTAGGCAGATTCTTGAAAAACAACCTGGCGTTTTGGCGCTTAATATCCAAAGAGGCGACAGGACTATCTATCTAGTTATTCGATAGTCATACGTCAGCGTAATTACAGGGAGGCTCAGTAAGTTTGCTTTAAACTTACTCAGTCTCCCTTTTCTTTAGATCAATCAAAATGCTATGCTTCACTCGTAATCAAGTCAGTCATCCATTGACGGATGCTCCATACCTTACTTGTTGAAGAGGGAAACATGCTGTCCTTTCTATTTCGTTCTATTTCCCTTGGACTCGTTTCTGCGGCACTTATTCTTCTCGCATTCCCGAGTTTAAGGCCAGCTATTGTTGCAGACGTCACGAACCCTCAAGTCGATAATATTGGATCTCTTCAGATCTCATTTAACCAAGCGGTACGACGTGCTGCACCCGCGGTGGTTAATATTTATAGTCGTAAATACGCAGAAAGCGATCGCAACAAGCTACTCACTCAAGGACTAGGTTCAGGGGTCATTGTTAGCGAGAAAGGCTACATCATTACCAACTTCCACGTTGTGGCTCAAGCCGACCAAATAGTAGTGGCGCTTCAAGACGGACGAGTAGCCGCCGCACAGCTTGTCGGTTCAGACAAACGCACCGATATCGCGATACTCAGAGTCAGCGGTGACAACTTACCCGTGATTCCACTGAATCAAGATTACACAGCAAATGTCGGCGACGTGGTATTAGCTATCGGTAACCCATACAACCTAGGGCAAACCACGACCTTTGGTATTATTTCGGCGACCGGTCGCTCTTCAATCAGTGCCGATGGTCATCAAGCCTTTATCCAGACCGATGCGGCGATCAATGAAGGTAACTCAGGTGGTGCTCTGGTTAACTCACAAGGCGAACTAGTCGGTATCAATACCGCGTCTTTCCAGCAAGCTACTGACATGGAAACCTACGGGATCTCATTTGCAATCCCCTACTCACTTGCTAATAAAATCATGGAGAAGATCATCGCCGATGGTCGTGTCATTCGTGGTTATATTGGTGTCGACGGACAAGACATCAATTCGGTGACTTCACGCTTGCTGGGCACTAAGAACATCGGTGGTATTGTTGTCTTAGGCATTGACCCGAATGGCCCTGCAGCCGATGCCGGCTTTGAAGCACAAGATATCATTATCAGCATCAACAATACCCAAATTAGCGGACGACAAAGCGTAATGGACATTGTTACTGACCTTCGACCAGGTACTGTCATTGATGTTGGTGTGTTGCGCAAAGGTGAAAACAAGACACTCAAGGTCACCATTACCGAAGACACGCGCCTGTAGTCTTTATTTAGTTTGATCGCTAATAGCTAGCAATTCAAACCGCCATGTACAGATACAAAAAGTACAGACACAAAAAACCCAGCTCTTAAGCTGGGTTTTCTTTTATTAATCAAAGCTAATGATAAACTTAATCAAAACTATGCGTCACTAGGTTCATCGATATCGATGCGCGTCACACGCTGTAAACCTCTTGGGAGTAGGCCACCACGACGACCACGCTCACCTCGGAAGTTTTCAAGGTCCGCAGGTTTCAAGCCAAGTTTACGTTTGCCCGCGTAAATAGTCAGCGTTGCATTCTCTGGTATAGCCATCAGATGCGATACAAACTCTTCACGCTCTTTTGCTTTCGCAGAAGGAATGTTGATGATTTTGTTGCCTTTACCTTTGCTCAGCTGAGGTAGGTCTTTAATCGGGAACAACAACATACGTCCTTGGTTCGTAATCGCCAGAATCTGGTTACTGTCCAAGTCAGCAATCGGGCTTGGTAACATCACTTCAGAAGCTTGTGGCAAGTTAACCAACGCTTTACCGCTCTTATTCTTAGACAGTAAATCACTGCCCTTACAAACAAAGCCATAACCCGCATCAGAGCCGACTAACCATAATTGTTCATTCTCTCCCATCACCACTTGGCGAATAGAAGTACCTGGGCTAACGTTCAAGCGGCCTGTAATTGGCTCACCTTGGCTTCGCGCCGACGGTAGTGAATGTGACTCAAGGGAGTAGCTTCGGCCATCACTGCCAAGGAACACCGCTTGTTGGTTACTCTTACCCTTAGCGCTTGCTAAGAATTTATCACCAGATTTGTAGTTCAAGCCTTCAGCGTCAACTTCATGCCCTTTAGCATGACGAATCCAACCTTTTTCAGACAACACAACCGTGATTGGTTCGCTTGGTACTAAGTCGCGTTCTGTTAGCGCTTTCGCTTCAGCACGCTCAATCAGAGGTGAACGACGATCATCGCCGTATTTATCAGCATCTGCTTGGATTTCTTTCTTGATCAACGTATTCAAGCGACGCTCTGAACCGAGTAGCTTTTCAAGCTTTTCACGTTCAGCTTCAAGCTCTTCTTGCTCAGCTCGAATTTTAAATTCTTCTAACTTAGCTAAGTTACGAAGTTTAATATCAAGAATCGCATTGGCTTGAATTTCAGAAATATTGAAACGGCTCATTAGAACAGGACATGGTTCGTCTTCTGTACGAATGATCTCAATTACTTCATCGATATTAAGATAAGCAGCAAGTAAGCCTTCTAAGATGTGCAAACGTGCCAGTACTTTATCTAAACGGTACTGCAAACGACGACGAACGGTCGAGCGACGGAACTCAATCCACTCTTTCAGAATTTGAACTAAGCCTTTAACTTGAGGACGATTGTCTAAACCAATCATGTTCAAGTTAACGCGGAAGTTTTTCTCTAGATCCGTCGACGCGAACAGGTGGCTCATCAGTTGGTCACAGTCGATACGGTTTGAACGAGGAACCACAACGATACGCGTTGGGTTCTCGTGATCCGATTCATCACGCAAGTCGTCAACCATTGGCAGCTTCTTAGCTCGCATCTGGTTCGCAATTTGCTCAAGTAACTTCGCACCTGACACTTGGTGAGGTAAAGACGTGATAACAATATCAGAGCCTTCCTTGTGCCATACCGCGCGCATCTTGATGCTGCCACGGCCTGTACGGTAGATCTTTTCGATGTCCGACTTCGGCGAAATAATCTCAGCCTCTGTCGGGTAATCAGGGCCTTGAATGAAACCCATCACATCTGGAAGTTCAGCTTTCGGCGTATCAATCAAGTGAATCGCTGCGTTTGCCACTTCACGGACATTGTGAGGTGGGATGTCAGTCGCCATACCTACCGCGATACCAGTAATACCGTTAAGTAAGATATGAGGAAGGCGTGCTGGCAACATCTGAGGCTCTTTCATGGTGCCATCAAAGTTGGGTTGCCAATCAACGGTTCCCTGACCTAATTCACCAAGCAGGACTTCCGCAAACTTAGACAGTTTTGCTTCGGTATAACGCATCGCAGCGAACGATTTCGGGTCATCCGGTGCACCCCAGTTACCTTGACCATCTACCAATGGGTAGCGGTAAGAAAATGGTTGCGCCATCAATACCATCGCTTCATAACAAGCAGAATCACCGTGTGGGTGATACTTACCTAATACGTCACCAACGGTACGTGCTGATTTTTTGTATTTCGATGCAGCGGATAAGCCCAGCTCAGACATCGCGTAAATAATACGACGCTGTACTGGCTTCAAGCCATCACCGATATACGGTAATGCACGATCCATGATCACGTACATTGAGTAATTTAAGTAGGCATCTTCGGTGAACTTGCGCATTGGCAACTGTTCAACGCCATCATATGTAATTTCGTTAGACATCCATTATACCTCGGCCATATCACCGTTAGTCTGTAGCCATGTACGGCGATCATCTGCACGTTTTTTACCAAGCAGCATGTCCATCATCTCGTTGGTCGCTTCGTTGTCATCAATCGTTAATTGAACAAGACGACGAGTGTTCGGATCCATGGTGGTTTCACGTAACTGAAGTGGGTTCATTTCACCCAGACCTTTGAATCGTTGCACGTTGATCTTGGCTTTCTTCTGCGATAGTCGCTCAAGCACACCATCTTTCTCTGCGTCATCGAGTGCGTAGAACACTTCTTTACCGCAATCGATACGATACAGAGGAGGCATTGCCACATAGATATGACCCGCTTCAACCAAAGCATGGAAGTGGCGAGTAAACAGTGCACACAACAGCGTCGCGATATGAAGACCATCCGAGTCCGCATCGGCAAGGATACAGATCTTACCGTAACGCAGGCCTGACAAGTCATCGTTATCAGGGTCGATACCCAGAGCAACCGAAATATCGTGTACTTCTTGTGAAGCCAATACTTGGTCTGCTGACACTTCCCAAGTATTTAGGATCTTACCGCGAAGTGGCATAACCGCTTGGAACTCACGATCACGTGCTTGTTTAGCAGAACCACCCGCCGAGTCCCCTTCCACGAAGAAGATTTCGGTACGGCTTAAATCTTGAACTGAACAGTCGGTTAGCTTACCCGGCAATGCTGGGCCTGAAGCGATCTTCTTACGCACAACCTTTTTGCTTGCGCGCATACGGCGGTGAGCATTGGCAATACAAGCTTCAGCTAACTGCTCTGCCAGTTGCGGTTTTTCGTTCAACCACAGGCTAAAGGCATCTTTTACCACACCAGATACAAACGCTGCGGTTTGACGAGAAGAAAGACGTTCTTTTGTTTGACCAGCAAATTGCGGATCTTGCATCTTCACCGATAGTACGTACGAACAACGATCGAAAATATCGTCACCCGTTAACTTAACGCCACGCGGCAGAAGGTTACGGAATTCACAGAACTCACGCATTGCATCAAGCAGACCTTGGCGAAGACCGTTTACGTGTGTACCACCTTGCTTAGTTGGTACTAAGTTCACGTAACTCTCGGTGATCATATCACCGCCTTCTGGCTGCCAAATGATCGCCCAGTTCGCCATTTCCGTTTCAGCAACGAATTCGCCAACATAAGGTTCCTCAGGCAGTAAGGTGTAACCTTTCACACCTTCGGCAAGGTAGTCTTTCAGACCATCTTCATAGAACCACTTATGCTCTTCACCACCAACTTTGTCGACAAAGGTGATTTCTAAACCTGGACAAAGTACGGCTTTAGCGCGCAAATTATTGATAAGACGTAAAACAGAGAACTTAGAGCTATCGAAGTATTTAGGATCTGGCCAGAAATGCACCGTCGTACCGGTATTGCGGTGACCACAAGTACCCGTAACCGTAAGATCCGTTACGGCATGACCACCTTCAAGGGCAATTTCATGTACCTGACCGTCACGGCGAACCGTCACTTCAACACGTTTTGACAACGCGTTTACCACCGAGATACCTACCCCGTGCAAACCACCTGAAAACTTGTAGTTATTGTTCGAGAACTTACCGCCAGAGTGGAGCTTAGTTAAAATCAGCTCAACACCTGAGATCCCTTTTTCAGGGTGAATATCAACCGGCATACCACGGCCATCATCCGTCACTTCTAACGATTGGTCAGCATGCAACACGACTTTAATCTTCTTAGCGTGTCCCGCTAGTGCTTCATCAACCGAGTTATCAATGACTTCTTGGGCAAGGTGGTTTGGTCTTTCTGTCTCGGTATACATTCCCGGGCGGTGTCGCACGGGGTCGAGACCTTCAAGTACCTCGAGGTCTTTTGCATTATATTGTTCAGTCATAATACGGAGTTTACTCAAAAAGTTTGCGTCAGTTCGCTGGCTCTAGTTTAACTAAAGCGAAATCATTACTATGAACCGTCATAGTAGAGCGAACGAGCGAAGTATTGGGGAATATAGTCTGGAAGCTGAGTAATGATGTCAAGCTAGTTCAAAAACTAAGGCATCAAACTATGATATTTCACCACTGATAGATGAAATAACAGTCAAACAAGAGAAAATTACTTGATTAGTGAAACAGATTAAAGATTCAGGAAGGTGATGATTTGTTGGGGGTAGCGTTCAAAATTAACAAAGCTATGATCCCCCCCCTCTTCTACTGTCTGTACTGCACCTTGGTACTTCTCTACCGCTTGTCGGTAATCCAGAACTTCGTCTTCCGTTTGCTGAAGTAACCAGAAGTCACTCGGCTGAGCAATAGCCGGAACCTCTAACGCCTTCAGTTCATTGATATGCTTTGTTTCCAGCACATATCGCTCATCTGTGTATGGATTAACTTGTTCACCTAAATAGTCAGCAAGAAGCTCATACGGCTTAACAGCTGGGTTCACAACCACGGCTTTAAAACCATAATGACTATTCAGCCATGTTGAAAGATAGCCACCCAATGAGCTACCAACCAACGCTATCTGATATTGATCTTTATATTGCTCCACCAGCTGCTGTAAATGCAGAGCTGCTTGCTGAGGGAAGCTCGGTAGTTGAGGCGTTATGACTTTAATATCAGCGCGATGCTTCGCACAGTAATCTGCCATCACATTCGCTTTGTGAGAACGTGATGAACTGTTAAAACCGTGAATATAGAGAAGCAGCGATGGCTTAGCGGCTTGTTGATTAAAGTCCGGCATATTAGTAACCACCTGCATCAAAGTCTGGCGAGAACTGCCCATTAGGCAAGCGGCGAACCTGCGTAGTTACCGTTCCATCTTGGTGCAATTCAATCTCTCGCCAGCCTGGAGATAAAGTATCAACCGCAAAGTCGTTCGAGTTTGGTTTGAATTGAACACAAGTCGATGGAGTTGCCATGACTTGTACACCATGATGATTGCGATTCATATCTTGATGAACGTGACCACAAAGTACCGCTTTCACATTGGTGTGCTGTTGAACCACATCCCAAAACTGCTCAGCATCTTTCAGGTTATGTTGATCAAGCCACGCACTACCGACCAGTAAAGGGTGGTGGTGCAGCAAAACCAAGGTGTTACGCTCAGGGAATGCAGTCAGCTTTTGTTCTAGTAGATCAAGTTGTTGATCACTAAGGCGCCCGTGAGGTACACCTACCACTTGCGAGTCCAGCATAACCATCTGCCAGTTATCGCCTAGCAAGACATGCTCAACACACTGTATTTGTGGAGATGGTAAAACACTGCCCATATTAGGTTTGAAGTCATGGTTCCCGGGTAGCCAGTAACATGGCTTTTCCAAAGGCTCTATCCCTGACTCAAATTTCTGGTACGACTCAGCACTGTGATCTTGAGAGATATCACCAGTTGCTAGAATCGCTTGATAGTCAAAGCCCTGACTAACAATGCCATCGACTACAGCACGAAAGCTATCTTGAGTGTTGATGCTTAATAAGCTGCCATTGCTCGGCGCAAATAAATGCGTGTCCGTTAGCTGCACAAGCTTAATAGTGCTCTCATCAAATTTTGAAGTGTGTGATAATTCCAAAATAACAAATCCAGATACGTTACTGTTTAGACTTTAAAAGTGTTGTTTAAGTAGGTTCAATTAAAAGGCAATTGGGGTTCGGCTGATACCCGTTTTTAAACAAAACGTTAACCATTCCCCAAGAAATTTATTCAATTGAAATTTCTCGTCCTTTTGCAAAAGCTTAGTGTTGGGGTAGTCATATTTCGCTTTGACTCGCGAAAAATCCCCGCTAGCGCACACTTCTGCAACTCGAGCGTCGTGATATAGCCTGACAGACATTTTTGGCAAAGGAAACACTGGCATCGCGTCACTCTGACATATATCTATTAAAGTGGTGTATTTTGTGACCTCATTCACTGTCAATTGATACACCATATTAACGGCTTGGTAACAGCGAACGTCACCAACCTCATGCCCAACCGGTAACAGAGCGTTAAGTTTGGCATAGTTAGTCTCGTAAACTCGCATCAATTCAGCAAGATCAACATGATACGGTTTTTTGACTGCTATATTTGGCATGACGTTAATCTATCCACTCTGACTGTAATTCTTGGTAGTTCAATTGTAGCCACTGTAGTGCAATGATCGTGGCGCCATTTTCAAACACACCGTCTTTTACCAACTGATAAGCCGCTTCGCGACTCATCACTTGCACACGAATGTCCTCACCTTCGTAGTCCAATCCGTGTACCCCTTTGGCTGTCGTTGCATCAACACAGCCAACAAATACGTCGAGCTTTTCTGAACAACCGCCAGATGAAGGGTAATACGAAGTGATAGGCAATACAGATCCGACTTCAACGCCCGCTTCTTCCATCGCTTCACGTCGGGCGACATCTTGTGGTGATTCATCGGTATCAATAATCCCAGCAACAATTTCGTATTGCCATGGGTTCTCATGCTCTAGAGCACCAACACGGATCTGTTCAACGATCACCACTTCATCACGAATAGGATCATAAGGTAACAAAGCGGCAGCATGTCCACGTTCAAACATCTCGCGCTCTATTGGTTGGCTCCAGCCCCCCTCAAACAGCTTATGTTTAAATGTGTATTTAACCATTTTGAAAAAACCACGAAACAGCGTCTCTTTTGAGACTATTTCCACATCTTGAGGAGTAAACTCATGTCGTTGATTGTCATACTGTTGCATTTGGTACCTCACTAAGTGATCTTTATAGTTTACTCATTGTCCGAGTTAACTACCAAGGATAAGGTTCAACTTTTTATATAAAATTTATAATTAAAGTTAAGTTTTAAAAAATAAATATTGCACAAGTGGATAGTTAAATGTAAAAAAGTGCAAAGTTTCGAGTAAATTACCACCAAACTGGGTTAAACTCTTTTGAAGAAAATTCCATTAAAGGCAGGAATAGGAAAATGAAAAAACTGCTTCCACTATTTATCAGTGCAGCAATCGGCAGCCTGAGTTCATCAGCTTTTGCTGATACGCTAGCTGAAGTTTACGACCAAGCAAAACAGAACGATCCACAACTTCTTCGTTCCGCAGCGCAGCGCGATGCCGCTTTTGAAGCAGTAACGTCAAGCCGTAGTGATTTGCTACCACAAATTGATTTAAGAGCTAACTACGATATCAACCGTGGTGATTTAAGCGATAAAAACAATGACAATAACCAATGGGGAGCTGGGATTTACTTTTCTCAAGAGCTCTACCAACGCTCTTCATGGATCACGCTAGATACGGCAGAGAAAACTGCTCGTCAATCTGATTCAGCGTACGCGGCAGAGCAACAAGCTTTGATCCTACGTGTAGCAACGGCATACTTTGAAGTACTTCGAGCTCAAGATAACCTAGAATTTGTTCGTGCAGAGAAAGCCGCTGTTGCTCGTCAACTAGAACAAACAAAGCAGCGCTTTGAAGTAGGTCTTTCAGCAATCACCGATGTACATGATGCGCAAGCTCAGTACGATGGCGTTTTAGCTGATGAAGTTTTAGCAGAGAACACTCTGATTAATAACTACGAAGGTCTACGTGAGATTACAGGTCAGGAACACTCTAACCTAAGCATCCTAGACACTGATCGTTTCTCAGCAAGCAAATCTTCTGAATCTGCAGCAGCACTTGTTGAACAAGCAGAGCAAAAGAACCTGAGCCTTTTAGCATCTCGTATTTCTCAAGATGTAGCGAAAGATAACATCACACTAGCAAGTTCTGGTCACCTACCAAGCTTGACGTTAGATGGTAGTTACTCTCTTGCGGATCAATCAAATAGCTCAAATAATTACGACCAAGATAACCTAAACCTAGGTTTGAACTTAGTTGTACCTCTATATACGGGTGGTAATACAACTTCTTTGACTAAACAGGCTGAATACAACTACGTTGCAGCAAGTGAAGATCTAGAAGCCACTTATCGTAGCGTTGTAAAAGACGTTCGTGCATTCAATAACAACATCACAGCTTCGATCGGCGCTCTACGTGCTTACGAACAGTCTGTTGTCTCTGCTCAGTCTGCTCTAGAAGCAACAGAAGCAGGTTTTGATGTCGGTACTCGTACTATCGTTGACGTACTAGATTCGACTCGTCGTCTATACGATGCGAACAAAAACCTTTCAGATGCTCGTTACAACTACATCCTAAGTGTGCTTCAGCTTCGTCAAGCCGTCGGTACGCTAAGCGAACAAGACATCGTTGATGTAAACGCAGGTCTAAAAGTAGCAAGTAAGTAATTCTTAATTACTCAGTTACCGTTACAAAAATGCCGCTCATTGAGCGGCATTTTTATTATCTATTGAAAGCTAATTCTCAGCCTAACTCAAAGGTTAAGCCTTGAGACTAGAAAACGAGAAGGCTAAAAGTTAGCCTCGACCACCTTTAATCGCTTTAATGATTTCAGTCGTAGAGCAACCATCTTCAAAGTTAAGTACTTTCACTTCACCACCAGCCGCAATCACTTCTTCACCACCAGCTATCTCTTCAGGTTTGTAATCACCACCTTTCACTAGAATGCTTGGTAGAACCTCAGAGATCAAACGTTGAGGTGTATCTTCAGAAAACGGAACCACCCAATCAACAGCGCCTAAGCCAGCCAATACCGCCATACGACGATCAGTTGGGTTCACAGGGCGACCTGGACCTTTCAAACGTTTGACTGATTCATCGGTATTCACTGCAACGATCAAACGATCACCCAGCTCAGCCGCGTGGTTCATGTAAGAAACATGGCCGGCATGCAGAATATCAAAGCAGCCATTGGTCATAACCACTGTCTCGCCTTTCGCACGAGCACGCTTCACCGCTTCAACCAGTGCCGCTTCAGAGATCACGCCGTAGTCAGTGTCTTGGCTACCATGAATCGCTTCCGCTAATTCAATCGTAGACAACGTCGATGTACCAAGTTTGCCAACTACCACACCAGCCGCAGCGTTCGCTAATGCACACGCTTCATCCAGTGGCTTACCAGCAGCAACAGAAGCCGCGAGTACCGAGATCACCGTATCACCCGCGCCTGTCACGTCATACACTTCTTTCGCTTGAGTCGGCAAGTGGAATGGCTCTAAACCTTTGCGAAGCAAAGTCATACCATGTTCGCTGCGCGTTACCAACAAAGCCTCGAAATCAAACTCTTCGATTAACGCGAGTCCTTTTTCGATCATTTCATCTTCAGATTTTACTTTACCCGCAACCAACTCGAACTCAGCCATATTTGGCGTAAGCAAAGTCGCACCACGGTAACGTTCAAAGTCTGCGCCTTTCGGGTCAATGAATACAGGAACCTTTGCCGCACGTGCTTTTTGAATGAAGCTCTGCACATGCTCCAAGGCACCTTTTGCGTAATCAGATAGGATTACCGAACGTACATTAGGAAGCGCTTGCTCCATGCGAGACAAAACAAGCTCGGGATCCGTGTTCTCAAATTTGTCTTCAAAATCAAGGCGGATTAGCTGTTGTCCTCGGCTCATCACTCGCAATTTAGTGATGGTTGGATAATCCTCTAACTCAACGAAATCACATTTAACTTTTAATGCACCTAGGGTGTTTTTTAACACCTCAGCAGGCTCATCTTTTCCAGTCAAACCAACGATATGAGCATGCCCACCAAGAGAGGCAATATTCATTGCTACGTTGGCAGCACCACCAGGACGCTCTTCGTTATTTTCTACTTTCACAACGGGTACAGGTGCTTCTGGTGAAATACGGCCAGTTGGGCCATACCAGTAACGGTCAAGCATTACGTCACCGACAACAAGAACGCCTGATTGGCTGTAGTCAGGTAGAATTGGTTTCATTATGGATCTCCAAAAATCGAATCTGGCTAGAGTCTAGCACACTGATTACAGTGGCTAAACCATATAAAAATGAGTAAAAGCCTATCAAGATAGACACATCAGTCACTACGCTATGACTTGGTTATGCTTCCATCCATTGCTTCCATGCTTGAACAACATGTTCCCTTTCCATCTCAAACTTCTCAATCGCCACATCCGCATCAAGGTTGAGTAGATTACGGTGATGGATCTCATCTCTTAACGTCGTATAGACGTTGGTTAATGCGATGCCTTGCTGCTCATCCATAATCCCCTGTGACAACAAGCTTTCAAAGATTCGTACATTGTCACACCAACGGGTGAGCTTAGGTTTTTCGTTGCTGTATCTCAGCACTAAGTATTGCGCCAAGAACTCAATATCAGTAATACCGCCCGCATCTTGTTTCAACATGAATCGATCGGCTTTTTTACCGCCTAAATGACCGCGCATTTTTTCACGCATATCCACAACGGACTTTTTGAGCGTTGCCTCATCACGAGCCAAGCACAGAACCTCATGGCGAGTTTTGTTAAATGCAGAAGCCAATAAGTCATCACCGTAGATCATGCGAGCGCGAGTTAGAGCTTGGTGCTCCCAAGTCCACGCATCATTGTGCTGATACTCGTCAAATGCATCCGTTGGACTAACCAATAGACCAGAGGCACCAGAAGGGCGTAGACGAGTATCGACCTCATACAAAATACCGGAAGCGGTTCTCGTTGAGAAAATATGAATAATTCGCTGTGCCAACCTTAAATAGAACTGGCGTCCATCAATCTCTTTCTTACCGTCAGTATAGATGTGTACCGGGCAGTCGTGCATGAACACGATATCGAGATCGGAGTTGTAGCCCAGCTCCCAGCCGCCAACTTTGCCATAACCAACAACTGCGAAGCCGCGGCCTTCACGATCTTTTACATGAGTCGGTTCACCAAACTTGGCCGATACTTGTAACCAAGCTTGGTTAATACCCGCCTCAACAATCGCTTCGGCTAAATAGGTAAGGTGATCACTGACCTTCATAACAGGTAATGCGCCCGCAATATCCGCGGCTGCAATCCTCAAGATACAAGTCTGCTTAAACTGACGCAGACCTTCCATCTGTTGCTCCATATCATCTTCAGGAATTCGAGCTAGGTAATCTCTCAACTCAGTCTTGTAAGACTCTAAAGGTACTGGATTATAGAGTTGTTGAGGGTCAATAAGTTCATCTAATAGAATTGGATAACGGCCAAGCTGCTCCGAAATCATCGGGCTCGCAGTACATAAACGAACTAACTGAGTTAACGCGGCTGGGTGCTCATCCAATAGCTCAAGGTAAGTGGTACGCGTGACTATTTTATGGAGAAGGTGCAACACCCGAGATAAACCAAACTCTGCATCCTTGGCGGTGTACAACGCTTGGAACACTTTAGGCATCAAGCGATTTAAAACCTCCCGCCCACGTGGGCCAAGGGTTTTCTTCGCTAAATCCGCTTTAAATTGGATAATGGTTTTCGCCGCTTCCATCGGGTTAGCAATCGCGATGTCATGCTCAAGAACCTGCTCAATCACGTCTTGCTTATGGGCCATATCCCACAATTCACTAAAGTGACTCGCGATTGGATTGGCGTCGTCTTCATCGACACCAATCAGATCTTCGAACACAGTATGTACATTCGCCATATGAACACGAGTTGCCGTAATCAAACTATCCCAATCAGCAAACTGCATTGCGACAGCGAGCTGCAGTTGCTCAAGCTCACCATCTGGTAAGGTTTGAGTTTGCTTGTCAGACATCGCTTGCAATAGGTTTTCAAGGCGACGTAAAAACAGGTAAGCCTCACGTAAATGACCGACTTCTTTGGTCTCTAATAAATTGAGAGACTCAATAGCACTTAACGTTTCTAGTAACCCTCGACCACGCAAACTAGGCTCGCGCCCGCCACGAATCAATTGAAAAACTTGCGCAATAAATTCAACTTCACGAATACCACCAGAACCAAGCTTGATGTTATTGGAGAGGCCACGACGGCGAACTTCACTGCTGATCATCGACTTCATTCGACGCAGAGATTGAATGGCACTGAAATCGATATAACGACGAAACACAAACGGGCGCAGCATCTGGCGAAGCTCTTGATATTCAGGGTACATTTCACTACCCATCACTCGCGCCTTAACCATCGCGTAGCGCTCCCAATCTCGGCCTTGTTCTTGATAGTAATCTTCTAGCGCAGCGTAACTCATGACCAGTGGACCACTCTCACCGAATGGACGCAGACGCATGTCTACTCGATAACAGAATCCATCAAAGGTTTGCTGATCAAGCGCCTTGATAATCCGTTGCCCTAAACGCGTGAAAAATTGGGCGTTGGCGATACTTCGTCGTGCCCCTTGGGTTTCACCATTTTCAGGGTAAGTAAAAATCAGATCGATATCAGAAGAGAAGTTAAGCTCACCACCACCGAGCTTGCCCATGCCAATGATCAACATTGGCTGCGCTTCACCTTGCTCATTGCAAGGTGTGCCCCACTCTTTACAACAAATATCGTACTGCCACTGATAGGTCTCGAAGATCATCGCCTCTGCCAACATCGATAGATGGATTAAGCTCTGCTCTAGCTCCCACTCGCCTAAAAAATCACGCCAAGCAATGTAGGTCATTTCTCGATTACGGAATTGACGCAGCACACGCTGGCCACTCATTTCATCGGCACAACCTGAAAGTAACTCGGCTAATCGCTGACGATACCCTTCAGCACGCTCTTCACATGCCAGCATATCAGGTAGAGAGTTGGATAAAACCGTATCACGCTGTAAACAATCAGCAACAAAACAACTTAAACCGAGTACACGTTTAAGATCTTCAATCATTGGCTCTGGCCAAGCATTGATGGCTTCACTTTGATGCTCTAATAATTGCTCAAAAGCAGACTGGGAATGCGTGGTGAGTTGAGAAGGCAATGGCATGTTTCTTCCTTGTGTAAGCTGCGCGCCGAACAATTGGTTCTGTTCTTTAGTAAATAGTTTTAACAGGCAAGTTTAACAACGAGCTTTGAGAACCTGTTTTAATATCTAAGGATAAGTTATACCAAAGTTACGCCAATAAAAAACGCCCACATTAGCAATGTGGGCGTTTTATCGGTTAACTTATCGAATCGGGTCTTTCCTAGCTATCGAATACTAGAAGTACCTCTGAGGAGTAAAGGCCAAGACCCCATGATTAAACCTTAAATTGTTTAATCTTACCGTCCAGTTCTTGTGCGTTGGTTTCCATGAGCTGAGAAGTCTCTAACAGTTCACCAACGACCACTACAGACGCTTCAACAAGCTCACGAACATTCGTTAGGTTAACACTCATCTCTTCAGCAACACTGCTCTGTTGGCCTGCAGCGGTCGCGATCTGGAAGTTCATATCATTAATTTGGTTGACTTGGCTTACGATGCCATCTAGCTCTGAACCAGCATTGGTTACCAGGTCAACGCCTTCAGCCGCTTCTACAACACTCTTCTCCATCAGCTCTACGGCAGAGTTAGCGCTGCTTTGTAGGTGACTGATCATGTCTTGAATCTCGACTGTCGCTTGTTGAGTACGCTGCGCAAGGTTACGAACCTCATCGGCAACAACCGCAAAACCACGTCCCGCTTCACCGGCACGCGCGGCTTCAATCGCTGCGTTCAGTGCTAACAGGTTCGTTTGTTCTGAAATACCTTGGATAGTACCCACAACGCTACCAATTGAGTCAACGCGCTCTTCTACTTGGTTTACCGCTGCTGCAGATGCTGCGATATCTGAAGATAACTCACTCATCTTAGAAACTGAGCCTTGAACGAACTTCTGACCGGTCAAGGCTTGGCCTGATGCCTGTTCAGTCAATGAAGAAGCACTTTGCGCATGCTCAGCGACAGTTTGCACGGTAGACGTCATCTCACTCATTGCTGTCGCTAGCTGATCGATCTCGTTGAACTCTTCTTGAGCCGAATCTTTGGTCTCTGACATGCTAATGGTCATCACTTCTGTCAGAGCAAATAACTCGTCTGAAGAGGCCACTTGAGTTTTGATCATGTCGTTCAGTTGGACGCGAGTTTTTTCAAGTTCGCGTGCCACATCGCCGTATTCATCTTTACAGTCCATTTCAATCGGCATTGATAGATTCTTATCGGCCATGGTTTTAATGGCGTCATTAAGGTACTGAGTTTGGCGAAGCATAACGCGCGCCGCCGCTAATAGAAGAACCACAAACACAATGATCATCATGGCTGTTTGCCAAGCCACTTGAACTAGGTAAGTCTCATAATGCTGCTGTGCAACTTGCGCATTATTGGTTACAGCAAGCAATGAATCGTAAAACGTACTTGCGTCCCATAACTGCTTCGAAATGATCAAGATAGTGCTGAATATCATCAGCATGACCATTTTTGGAACGAGACGAACGTCAGAGATTATCCTTTCCCACGGCTTGAATGACAGTTTAGTCATTGTCAGTTCTCCATTAATTCTTATATATTGATGGCTTCTATATCCGCGAGGTGGCTATGTCAGTCAAAGTTCGCGATTTATTTTGAGCCTCGTATGAATGTTAAATAGTATCAAAGACACAACCAAGCCGATGAGCTTATTATCACTGATTCTCTCTTTCTTAGCGTTATTTGTGATCTCAGGCTTATTGTTTGCACCGATTGATAAAGAATCAAAACAAGTTCTTATCGGCCTCGATTTTATAATCTGTAGTGTTTTTCTTTTTCAGCTCACGATTGATCTATTGAGATCTCAAAATAAGAAAGAATATCTAAAAGTACACTGGATCGATTTCTTAGCAAGCATCCCAATGATCGAACCACTTCGTTTCGCTCGCATTTTTCAGATCCTGCGTGTCATTCTTGTGCTCCGCTCGGGTAAACGTGTTTTTAGAGAGCTGTTTCGTAATCGCAAAGAAACCACACTCGCCTCAATTATTCTGCTGCTGGTTATTCTCCTAACCATAGGAGCAGGAACAATCCTGCTGTTAGAACACAAAGATCCCAATGCCAACATTACCACTGGCCAAGATGCTTTGTGGTGGGCTTTCGTTACCATCAGTACCGTAGGGTACGGTGATCATTACCCCGTGACGAACTCAGGGAAATTAGTCGCCTCTCTGGTGATCATTTGCGGTGTGGGTGTTTTTGGTATGATTTCAGGCTTGATTACTTCTCTGATCACCTCCCCCACTCACCATGAGAATCAACGAGCAGAAAACAAAGAGAAGCATCTTGAAAAGATTATAGAGCAACAACAGAAAATACTAGAGCGACTAGAAAAGCTCGAGCAACAAACAAAAAAATAGGGCCGAAGCCCTATTTTCAAATTCATACTTATACTGATATCGGTATTGAGTTTAGTCTTGCCAGTATGGCTCAACCTCAACGCTGATTTGTCGTGTCTGCTCCATCGCATGCAGAATAGACACTTCTTGGCGAGCCAACCAACGCTCTAGCTGAACTTTCTCATCGCCTTCCAACTTCTCAGTCAAAGGCTCCAATGTTTTAAGTGCCAGCAAGTCATCAATGCCTTGCACCATATCGGCCCATGGCAAACGGAAGCTGTTTCGTTCATCGTCATCATACAAGCTCGCGAAACCAACGCCAGAATACAGATTACGCATCAAACGGTATTGCTGATCAATATACGCTTGGCTGGTCATCACTCGCTCTGGCGGGAAAGCTTCCATCAAATCGGCCCATGTGCGATCGAGTTGCTGCACGGAAAACCATTCGATACCACGAGCCATTTGCTCACGTGCCTTTTCATCTAAGAAAGGTTGCCAGCCACGAGACAAGATCCAACGACTCAGATCTAATAATAAACCGGTGTATCGAGCAGAACTCAGCAAGGTCAGAAGATCTTCACGATCTGGCAGTTGCTGTTGCATCTCTTTAAGCTCAGCGACCAAGAACTTACGTGCATCTAGCTTACGCAGCACGTGGCCTTTATCTTCGAGCAAATCTTCGAAGTGGTCATAACTTTTTAGCCAATCAAGTTCTTGCTCAAGCCACTTAAGTTCTTGGCGTAAAATAGCACTCGCACGTCTTGGAACAATGTCACCATAGATAGTGAAGGTTTGACGAATAAAACTTAGCGAATGGCTTATCTCATGTAACGCTTCAATCGATTGACGCTCGGTGAAGATCTGCTCGTGAGAGTGCCAATGAGCGAGAGCATGCTCTAAAGATTGAATGAAACACGATTCAACAGTATCACTTTTGTCAGTATCAACTAAGGTCAAAGGAGTGACTTCATCTCCTTGATAACCTTGAGCAAGGCGGTAACCCTTAGCGGCTTTGCTGAGATTCCCCAAACGCATGCCACCTTGTTCGCAAAATTGACGAGACAATGTAAATAGAGCATCCGTTTGACCCGATTTAAGTTCTAATTCGACTTCGCAAATCGGTTCTTGCAGATCGCCTGACTCAACGAAGCCTTGGTCGAACGCAACCTCAACCTGGCTGCCATCTGGCATACCAATCAACCACTGCTCACGAGTGAAGTTGGTAGAGAACAGAGGAGTCAGCTCAGCTTGCAACGTTTCGATGTCTTTACCCGCTGGCCAGATATCCTCTGGATGTAGGGCTAGCTTAGGTTCATTGCTATCGTGTTCTGCATTGTATTCAGGCCTTTGATGCAGACCAGCAACCACACGACCAGCCGTCTTTACGGTTTGTACAAATACGTCATCAAAACGTCGAATACGCAAGCCAATATCGTGCTTACGTAGCCAGTTGTCAGGGGTGTCAAAGTAGATGTTACCTAGCTCGCGACAACTGTGCTGAAGTACTTTAGTTTCAGCAATTTTATTGCGTAAAGTCTCTGAAAAATCAGGAGAAACAAAAAACTTCAGTTCTATCTCGGTTTCCATAGTTATACCTTTCTGTGAAGATAGGGACAGGATATTGCCAATTTGAAAACTCAGCAAGTCAGAAATATCGCCCTTATGATGATCTAAAACAGTTTTAATGAGACATTGATTAGGTTAACATGCGCGACTTTGTAGCCATCGCTTAACATTTCACCATGAATATGGTGTATGTTGTTTTAAGGTTATTATTTATTAGGTTGGATGACCATGCCAGTAAATACAATTATGGGGTTATTTGCAAAGTCCCCAATTAAACCTTTGCAGCGTCACGTAGTATGCGTGAACGAATGTTGTTCTCACCTAGTTAATTTCTTTGAAGTTTCTTCAAAGGGTGACTGGGAGAAAGCATCAGAAATTCGAGCTCAAATTTCTCACCTTGAGAAAGAAGCTGACGTACTAAAACGTGAAATTCGCCTTAAACTTCCTCGTGGTTTGTTTATGCCAGTTGATCGCACCGATATGTTGGAGCTATTAACTCAACAAGACAAACTCGCAAACCTAGCGAAAGACATTGCTGGCCGTGTATATGGTCGTCAACTTGTCATTCCTGCTCCAATGCAAGAAAACTTCATCGCTTACGTTAAACGCTGTCTAGATGCAGCGAACCAAGCACAAAACGTAATCAATGAATTAGACGAATTACTTGAGACTGGCTTTAAGGGCCGTGAAGTAACACTCGTTGCTGAAATGATTCATCAGTTAGATGTAATTGAAGATGACACGGACGCGATGCAGATCGAATTACGCCAACAATTAATGGCGATTGAAGACGATATGAATCCAGTTGACATCATGTTCTTATACAAAATTCTTGAATGGGTTGGTGGTATTGCAGATCAAGCACAGCGTGTAGGCGCTCGTCTTGAAGTAATGCTTTCTCGATCTTAAATCATACGCTAACTATATAACGAAGAGCATTTTTTAACCAAACCACTTATGCGCTGAGTATTCCTCTCGCTGAGCGGTTTTTTGCGTCTAAATTTGTTCCGCTTGTTATCAAACAACTAGGTATTACGATGGATATCCTTGCTAACTACGGCACTGTCCTGATTATTGTTGCAGCAGCTTTCGGTTTCTTGATGGCTATTGGTATTGGTGCAAATGACGTTGCGAATGCAATGGGCACTTCAGTAGGCTCTAAAGCTCTAACCGTAAAACAAGCGATCATTATCGCAATGATCTTTGAATTCGCAGGTGCTTACCTTGCGGGCGGCGAAGTAACTGACACGATCCGTAAAGGTGTTATCGAAACGTCTCTATTCGCTCATCAACCTGACGTACTTGTGTACGGCATGATGTCGGCGCTACTGGCTGCTGGTACATGGTTGCTTCTAGCATCATACATGGGCTGGCCAGTATCAACGACTCACTCGATCATCGGTGCAATCATCGGTTTTGCTTGTGTGTCTGTAGGTACAGAAGCTGTAGATTGGAACAGCGTTCAAGGTATTGTGGGTAGTTGGATTGTCACACCGTTGATTTCCGGCATCTTCGCCTATCTTATTTTTGTCAGTGCCCAACGACTGATATTCGATACAGAAAATCCGTTGTTTAACGCTAAGCGTTTTGTGCCTGTGTACATGTTCATTACGACAATGGTCATTGCACTTGTAACAATTAAGAAAGGTCTTAAGCACGTTGGCCTTCACCTAAGCGGCACTGAAGCCTGGTTATGGGCAGCTGGTGTTTCTGCTCTAGTCATGGTTGGCGGTTACTTATACATTCAAAAGAAATTTGCTAATCGCGAAGAAGACCATGGCTTTGCTGGCGTTGAAGGTATCTTCAGCGTACTAATGGTTATCACAGCTTGTGCGATGGCATTCGCACACGGTTCAAATGACGTTGCGAATGCGATTGGTCCACTGTCTGCTGTTGTTTCAACGGTTGAGCACATGGGTGAAATCTCAGGTAAGAGCACTATCGCATGGTGGATTCTTCCACTAGGTGGTATTGGTATCGTTGTTGGTCTTGCTACCATGGGTCATAAAGTAATGGCAACCGTGGGTACTGGTATTACAGAACTAACACCTAGCCGTGGCTTTGCCGCTCAACTAGCAACGGCATGTACGGTTGTACTGGCTTCTGGTACTGGCCTTCCGATTTCAACCACGCAAACATTGGTTGGTGCGGTTTTAGGTGTCGGTTTTGCTCGTGGTATCGCAGCACTCAACCTAGGCGTTGTGCGTAACATCGTTGCTTCGTGGATTGTAACGCTACCTGCAGGTGCTCTACTTGCTGTTGTGTTCTTCTACGCAATTCAGGCTATGTTTACTATGTAATAGCCCTGGCGTTAGTAAATATTAGCGTCAGAAAACGGTGAGCTTCGGTAATGATATGTAAATACCATGTCATTATTGACTCAAACGCACAGAAAGGGAGGCTTTGCCTCCCTTCTTTGTTGCACCGCATAAAGAAACTAAATATTATTTGCTCATTGAGGCTGACTCATACGCCTACCCAATTTGAATCGTTAAGGGATTTACTGTGAAAAAACTGATTAGCTTAGTTTTGCTCGCAATGCTTGCGGCTCCAGCTGCCTTTGCACAAGACCGTTATATTGCTGACAAACTATTTACTTATATGCATTCTGGCCCAAACAACACATTCCGTATCATCGGTAGTGTTGATGCTGGTGAAAAGATTACTTACCTACAAACTAACAAGAGCACGGGTTACACCCAGGTTCAAGACAGCCGCGGCCGTAAAGGCTGGGTAGAAAGTAAGTTTGTAAGCACTCAAGAAAGCATGGCTCTGCGTATGCCTAAGCTAGAGAAAGAGCTGACTGAAGTTAAAGGCAAGCTAGCGAATGCTCGTCAAAGTGCTGACAGCGAAAAAGCTGGCCTAGCGAGCTCTCTAGACTCTCGTAACAAGCAAATTTCTGAACTTGAGCAAAACTACAGCGAGATTAGCCAACAACTTACGAGTTCTCAAACAGAGAACCGTGAGCTACGCGCTAAGCTAGACACTCAAAAAGATGATCTACTACTGAAATACTTTATGTATGGTGGTGGTGTTGCTGGTATTGGTCTACTTCTTGGTCTTGTCCTGCCACACATTATACCTCGTCGCAGAAAGTCACCAAACGGCTGGTCGTAAGCTGGTCACTTTACCTGTTTGGCTTATCTTGCGCTAAACAGAGTAAATTCAGTATCGAATATCAAAAAGGAGCACCTCGGTGCTCCTTTTTATTTGTCTGTTCTCTAAGTCTCTGGGGCTATCTAGCTTTTAGCCTTTCCACTCGTACAGAGCGGGGATTTCTATTTTCTGTTGATTGAACTCGATAATCACTGATTGTGGCTTAATCTCCAGTAATTGAATGTCTTGTCCAATCCAATCTCCTTGCGCCACTTCTTGGCCATTCACTTTTACCCAACGCTTGGTTTCACTACTCGAATACATGTGAGTTTGCAGGTCTAGCTTAGGTAATACCCCAGATAAACTATTGCTGTGAGACTCTAACTCTATGACCTGAGACCCTACCTGCCCTGCTGGACGTGAGTCCATTGGCTCAAGTGCGCTTTGTTGCTCACCCATCATTGATTCAAGCTTTAAGGCCAAATCAGGTGGTAACTCACTGAGATCTAGCCCTTGCAGTAAATCACTGTCCGATTGCAGAGCCGTATTCTCATTGCTTACACCTGGCTGAATCTCTTGCTGAGCTAGTGATAACTCTGACTCTTCTGATGTTCGCGCACTACTCTCTGAACTAGCCACAGGCACAATAGCTCCACCAGCGACATTCGTACTTTCAGAGCCAATCTGCGCATACACCTCTTGGCGTGGCAGTGCTTTCAAAGGTTGGCTTACTGGTGCTGGGCGAACTGCGAATAATACTTCATCTTCTGCATCCACTGACACAGCATCCACATTGGCTATATCAGCATCAGCGATTTGAGGCTCAAGGTCTGATTGAGATTTTGATTCAGGCAGAGCGACATAGGTAGCTTGGCTAGCCGAATTTTTTTGTTGGTTATACGATTGATAAGCCAGAACACCACCCACCAACAAAGAAGGCACCAAGATAAGGAGTAGCCCCATGGCTAACGATGAGCCTCGTTTATTGCTAATCCCTTTAACAGAACTTGGCACATGATGATTTTGGTAGCCTTTGAAGCTGGGGCTATTAAAAGATGATTGTTTAAGAGACGCTTGGTTAAGAGGCGGCTGCTTAGCAGACGACTGATTAAGCTCATGCATAATGCGTGACATTAACTTGCGCCTCCATCGAGTGACATCAACTTAGGCGAGTCGAGTTGAGCCAATCTTTGTAATCTTGCCAGCGTGCGTTTTCCTGCAATGCCATCGACTGACATGCCTTGCCACATTTGAAACGCTTCAATTTTCATTTTTAACTCATAGTCAAATACATCACTGCCCGATACGTCTTCACCCAAAACTTCAGACAATAGCAGATCAAGTAGTGCAATCGCCTCACCTTGATAACCCTCTTTGAGCGTCTCTCTGAGTGGCTGTTTCCAAATCGCGACATAATCACCTTGCCAGATTTTCTTTAAGGTACGCTTAGGCATCACCAAAAGCTTTTCGTTAACGAGGAGCTCGACAGACTCCTCAGACGCACCATAAAGCACAGCAAACACTGGCTCTTGAACGATATCCAGATTAAGGACCACGGGTACGCCAAGATCTAACAATGTATCCAAATTTGACTGTTGTTGCTCGCACACAAATACACTTTGCGGCTCACTTAAGCACAAGCCATCACGCAGTGAAGACTGATATCCCCAGAGCGTATACAAGTCCTTAATAGCGAGAGAACGATTGGTTCCCTGCATCAAGTGCTGTTGAATATCTTGTGGTAAAGCAAACTTGGAAGGTTTTGGCTCAGCAACCAACTGAGGTTCATTCGCCACCAAAGAGCGCTGAGTCTGTGCAGACACTTCTGTTTTCATTTCACTTGAAGTCTCAACCGACTGCCATGAATTGATATAGCTTGGAGCAAAATTAAAGGTCGCGATTGCAAGGCCGACACTTAATGTAGCAATCCCTGCGTATTGGAATAACTTGGGTACGACGAGAGAAGCTCGAGGCTTTTCGACATGATACACATCGGCCTGAAACGACATAACCTGCTGACACGCTCGGTTAACCGTTTCATTGTTCGGTAATGGCTCACCATCATGAAAAGCCAATTGCAGGGCTTTGTCACACACCAAGTTAATGAGCCTTGGAATACCATGAGTATATTGAGCGATCAACTTGATTGAACGATTCGAAAACAGCATCTGCTCGCCACCCGCCGTTTCTAAACGAAACGCGATGTACTTGCCTGTCTCTTCAGTATTAAGAGGCAGTAAGTGATAGCGACCTGTAATACGCTGTGCTAGCTGACGTAATTGAGTGGTTTGTAAGTGCTGTTGTAATTCCGGCTGGCCGACCAACAGTACTTTTAACAGCTTGCGACTGTCGGTTTCTAAATTGGTCAGAAGGCGCAGCTGCTCCAGCACATCAGCTGCGAGATGTTGGGCTTCATCAATCACCAATAAGGTTTGAATGCCTTCAGCATGACTATCGAGCAGGAAGTGATGAATGGCCTGACTCAGCTGTTTCAACGATGCTTGTTCAGGGTACTCAACCTCAAACTCATCACAGATAGCTTCCAGTAAATCCGTATTCGAAAACGTAGGGTTAAGTATAAGGCCAGCTTGAGTCTGATTATCGAGTGATGACAACATCGCTTTGGCGACCGTTGTTTTTCCTGTACCGACTTCACCAGTAAGCATCGCAAAGCCCCCTCCTTCGCCTAAACCGGCTTGTAGGTTCTGCATCGCTTCTTGGTGACGCTGACTTAAAAACAAGTAGCGAGAATTTGGTACAATCGAAAATGGCATCTCAACGAAGCCAAAATATTCCTTATACATGTGCTGCCCTATAATTACGATTAATGGAAAGTACCATTGCTTGCAGTAAAGTCCAGCAGTGATAAAACATTTCGAGGTGATAAGTTGCAAATATTCGATAGCCTACCAAAAGAGAATGGGGTACAACGCTATCTTGTCGGTGGAGCGGTACGCGATAAACTGCTCAATATTGATAGCTATGATAGAGATTGGGTCGTGGTAGGAAGTACCCCTCAAGAAATGGAAAGCCTTGGATTTACTGCTGTCGGGAAAGATTTCCCTGTATTCTTACACCCAAAAACCAAAGAAGAGCACGCACTGGCTCGTACCGAGAGAAAATCAGGTTCTGGCTATACGGGTTTCGAATGTTACTTTGCACCAGATGTGAGTTTGGAAGAAGATCTCATGCGTCGAGATTTGACCATCAACGCCATTGCTCAAGACGATAAAGGCCAGCTTTACGATCCTTACCATGGCCAGAAAGATCTCTCTGATCGTGTTCTAAGACACGTCTCGGATGCTTTTGTTGAAGATCCTCTGCGTGTGCTGCGTGTGGCTCGCTTCGCCGCCAAACTCCATCATCTCAACTTTACGGTTGCACCAGAAACCATGGTGATGATGAGCGAGATCGTCCAATCCGGTGAACTGGCACATCTTACGGCAGAGCGAGTTTGGCAAGAGTGGCATAAATCCCTTAGCACTCCGCATCCTGAAGTGTTCCTTTCTGTACTGAAAGAGTGTGGTGCATTGGCTGTTGTGTTGCCTGAAATTGACGCGCTGTTTGGTGTGCCTCAACCTGAAAAATGGCACCCTGAGATCGACACGGGCATCCACACTCTGATGGTTGCTCAACAAGCTGCTCGATTAAGCTCATCATTACCCGTGCGTTTTGCCGCTCAAGTACATGATTTAGGTAAAGGCGTCACGCCAGAAAGTGAGTGGCCAAGCCACAAAATGCATTGCCATACAGGCTTAAAAATCATTAAGAAGCTGTGTGAAAGAGTCAGAGTGCCCAATGAATTCAGAGATCTCGCACTGTTAGTTTGCGAGCAACACTCTAATATCCATCGCGCAGGCGAGCTCAAGCCAACCACCTTTCTCAAGGTTCTGAACAAGTTTGATGTTTGGCGTAAACCAGACAGGCTCAACGACATACTGCTTTGCTGCCAAGCCGATCATGCTGGTCGTAAAGGGTTAGAAGATCAGCCTTACCCTCAGAAAGCGCGTTTTGAAGTCGCTTACCAAGCAGCGCTTCAAGTCGAAGTCAAAGTGATCATTGCCGATGGTTTTCAAGGTAAAGATATTCGAGAAGAACAAGAGAAACGTAGATCCATCGCAATTGAAAATGCCCTATCAGAAATCGCTGATAATTAATCGCCATAGCGCTGCTTACCATGCATTAAAAAACCCGCGACTAAGCGGGTTTTTCGTTTCAATCTGTAGAGCGGAACATTTGTCTACGTAAGTCGAATGCTACTGCATCATCAAGAAAGCAAATAGACCAAAACCTAGAATCAGGCGGTAGATAACAAACGGTGTCATACCCATACGTGAGATAAGCTTCAAGAAGAAGTGAATACAGATATAAGCACTGATGAAAGAAACCACGATACCCGTTAGCAAGGTGCCAACATGGATAGGGTCACCACTAGTCACTAACTTCAGACCTAAGTAACCACCCGCCAGAGTGATGATTGGGATAGACATTAGGAAAGAGAATCGAGCCGCGGCTTCACGTGTGAAACCAAGGTAAAGTGCTGCGGTAATCGTTGCGCCAGAGCGAGACGTACCTGGGATGATCGCCATTGCTTGAGCAAGACCAATAAACAGCGCCTTTTTCCAACCCGCTTGGTATTCGTCATCACGCAGGCTTGAGTTCTTATCCACCCACCATAGCAACAGACCAAAAATAATCGTTGTCGTCGCAATCACCCACGCACTGCGCAAATAAAGCTCAACAATATCTTTCATCAACAAACCAAAGATACACGCGGGAATCGTCGCGAGAATGATCATCCACGCGAGCTTCGCTTCTTTACTACGATCACCTTTAAACACGGAACCAAAGAATGCGCTCAAAAGAGAGGCCACTTCTTTGCGGAAATAGATAACTACTGCGGCCAAAGTACCAACGTGGACAGCCACATCAAAAGCCAAACCTTGATCTTCCCAACCTAAAACAGCCGAAGGAAGGATTAAGTGTGCAGAACTGGAAATAGGTAAAAACTCAGTAAAGCCTTGCACCAACGCCAACATAAACGCTTCAAAATAACTCATTACTTACCTTAAAAATTATAGTGTTATATCTACGACAGAGAGCGAATCTAATTGCTGCATCTTCTGCCATATTTCACTGACGGTTCTTCCATCTTGCGGGATCACTCTCGCAGGACAGAGATCATAAAGTGGTTGTGTTACAAAAGGATATTTATAGATATCACTGCGTGGTAATTCTGGTTCCCTTTCAGAAACCACGTCTCCAAACAGCACAATATCAAGATCGAGCTTTCGGTCTTGAAGTTTATGCGCATCTTGAGAGCGACCCCATTTAAACTCAATTTTACGAAGTTGCTGTGAAAATTCAGTCAATGAGAGTGATGTGTCGAGCTCTATCACAAAGTTATAAAACGAATGGCTTTCAAACCCTACAGGCTCACAATGATAGATCTTAGAGCATTTAAGGTTAGTCCCTAACGATTGAAGCTCTGTCCATGCCACCCTTGCATGCTTGTCGCGGTCTATGTTCGTGCCAACACCAACATAGGCTATTGTCATGCTTGACCTCGTTCGATGATCACACCGACTGCTTTTGCTTGTGGCACTGCGCCAGGCTTCGCTAAACGGATTTTAATCCAAGGCACTGAGAACTGAGTCATGATTAATTCAGCGACTTCTTCTGCCACACGCTCAACCAATAGGAATCGGCCATTCGCAATGTGGTCAAGTACGGCAGTGCTGACTGTCGAGTAATCCAAAGCATCGACAACATCATCACTCTTACCTGCCGGGCGGTTGTCATGAGCCATTTCAATATCAAGCACAAGTTTTTGTTTGATCTCTTGTTCCCAATCGTAAACACCGATCGTTGTAATTACTTCTAGCTGTTCAATGAAAACTTTATCCAGTGCCATGACTTGTCCTTTTAGAGGTCGGATACCCATATGGGGGAAAAAAACGTATTATTCGTGTAATTCCAGATATGATATCAATTACTCTTGGATTGAGCATTATTTTCCCATCGTTAGACTTATAACCGTTTAAGGAAAAACATGACCCCTTTGGCACTTATCATGATCATTGCAGCCTATTTGCTAGGTTCAATTTCGAGTGCGGTCTTGATATGCCGAGTCTTAAGACTTCCTGATCCAAGAACGGTAGGCTCCAACAATCCAGGGGCCACCAATGTATTGCGTGTTGGCGGCAAAGGCGCCGCTGCAGCCGTGCTACTTTGTGACATGCTTAAAGGCACCATTCCAGTCTGGCTTGGCTACTACCTCAATATCGACTCGATCATTTTAGGCGTCGTGGCGATTGCTGCATGCCTTGGTCATATGTACCCTATATTCTTCCACTTTAAAGGTGGTAAAGGCGTCGCAACAGCACTCGGAGCCATCGCCCCAATTGGATTCGATCTAACGGGCATGATCATGGCGACTTGGTTGGTTGTGGCATTTTTGTTTCGTTATTCTTCTTTAGCGGCACTGGTTACTGTGTTGCTCGCACCTTTCTACGCTTGGTTAGTCAAACCTCAATACACACTGCCTGTGGCCATGTTGTGTTGTTTGATCGTCCTACGTCACCATCAGAATATTCGTCGCCTACTCGATGGCAGTGAACCCAAACTCGGGCAAAAAAAATCGGCTTAAACTGTCATGTCTAAGCCGAATCATTTTTAAACTGGGATAAATTTAAACCGACACAAGTCTCTGTCGATCAAGACTATTCAGCCTTTAAGAGCTTACAGCAGATGTTTATCTAAAAACGTCTTCAGCATTGTGTTCACAAACTCGGGTTGCTCTAGCGAGCTAATATGACCAGCACCAGGAATCACCACTAACTCACTGCCCGTAATGCAATCGTGCATTAGGTATGACTCAAGTGCCGGACGTGGCTTATCTTCTTGTCCAACGGCAATCAAAACAGGCAGAGCAAAGTTCTCTACCGCTTCAATCATATCGCGACGCCCAAACACCATTCGACCGATTCGTGCGACTTCTGCTGCTTTCTCACCCTCAAGTGATAATAGCTGCTGAGTAAAACCTTCCACTAAAGCTGGTGAGTTAGTTTGAGCATCATTGGCGAAGAACAGTGGAACAACCGCTTCTACAATCGGCTGAGGAACCATTTTGGTTTGAGTAATGGTGTCTAACATGCTGAAGTATTTAGCATGAGCAACTTCTGGCTCTAAACCAACAAAGGTATCCATAAGTACCAGAGACTTGATTCGTGCGGGAGCTAACTCCGCCAACTCTGTTCCCCACATACCGCCAACCGATAAGCCAACCACAGAGAATTCTTCGATCTCTAAATGATCAAGCAGAGCCAAAACGTGCTGAGCGTAATCTTTCAAGTTACGCATCGAAACTGGTGCAGCTTGTGACTCACCATGAGACCAAAGCTCTGGAACAATACAGCGATACTGAGTTTTTAATGCATCGATCTGCGGCTTCCACATTGCACTATCCCAAAGGTAGCTGTGACCTAACACAACAACAGGGCCTTGACCTTCATCCAGGTACGCCATCGACTGATTGTCTACTGTAAACTTGTTCATTGTTCTTCCCTAATCTCTATTAGCAATTATTTATCGACATATAGTCGGTAAGCTAGGATATAAAAACGGCCGCACAAGGCGACCGTTTATCGAAACACACTGGTTTATTCTGCGCTTAGCTTTTGTTGATCGATTGTTTCTTGTTGATCGACGGTTTCTCGTTGAACGATTGCTACTGGTTAAGCAATTGGCTCTAGTTGGTCAATTGGCCAACGCGGCGTGGCATGAACAGACAAATCAGCCGTTTCACCATTTTTAAGGCGTTGCATACCCGCGTAAGCAATCATCGCACCATTATCAGTACAGAACTCAGTGCGTGGGTAGTAAACCTCACCACCGATTTTCTTCGCCAGCGCTTCAAGCTCAATACGTAGCTGTTTGTTGGCACTAACACCGCCAGCAATCACGATACGTTTCATGCCCGTTTCCGCCAAGGCACGCTTACACTTGATTACCAAGGTCGCACAAACGGCTTCTTGGAACGCGTAAGCAATATCAGCACGAGTTTGGTCATCATTGTCATTAGCGCGAATGGTATTTGCCGCGAACGTTTTCAAACCAGAAAAGCTCATATCTAGCCCTGGGCGATCGGTCATTGGACGTGGGAACTTAAAACGCCCCGGAGTCCCTTTTTCTGCAAGTCGAGATAACAACGGGCCACCCGGGTAATCTAAGCCCATCAGCTTCGCGGTTTTATCAAACGCTTCACCCGCCGCATCATCAATCGATTCACCAAGGATTCGGTATTCACCAATGCCTTTTACTTCGACCATCATGGTATGACCGCCAGAAACCAGCAGAGCAACAAATGGGAATGGTGGAGGATTGTCTTCTAGCATTGGCGCAAGAAGGTGACCTTCCATATGGTGCACTGGCACAGCAGGCACGCCCCACGCATAAGCAATACTGCGACCAATCGTTGCACCCACAAGCAATGCACCAACCAAACCGGGACCTGCTGTGTAAGCCACGCCATCAATGTCTTTCGACGTTAGGTTCGCTTCTGCCAATGCCGCTTTAATCAGTGGAATGGTTTTTTTTACGTGGTCACGCGACGCTAGCTCAGGTACCACACCACCGTAATCGGCGTGCAGTTTTACTTGGCTGTATAACTGATGAGAAAGCAGCCCTTGCTCATCATCATAAATTGCGATTCCTGTTTCATCACAAGAGGTTTCAATACCAATAATGCGCATAATTTTCTCGGCACGCTTTCGTCTAAAATGGGAAATTAGCGCAATATTACCCTGCCTAAGCTCTTCAAACAAATATTGTACAGACTATAATCGACAAAGTGCTTTACAAAGCCACTGTGATCGGATTAAAATTCCGCACCATTTTTGATCAAGCTGGTTAATGGCCAAACGCGAATAGAGAGTTAGCTCGATGGGTAACTTCTCTGATTTGGTACTGAGTAACCAGCGATAATGAATAACCCCTGAGGTGAAAGGCATATGCCAATAGTTAAAGTACGTGAAAACGAACCGTTCGACGTTGCACTACGTCGTTTCAAGCGCTCTTGTGAAAAAGCAGGTATCCTTTCTGAAGTGCGTCGTCGTGAGCATTACGAAAAGCCAACTACAGTTCGCAAACGCGCTAAAGCAGCAGCTCAAAAGCGTCACGCTAAAAAGCTAGCTCGCGAAAACGCACGTCGCGTTCGTCTGTACTAATAACTTAATCCATAAGGACTGAGTTATGGCTCTTATTGAACAACTCAAAGAAGAGCAAAAATTAGCGATGAAAGCCAAGGACAAACCGCGCCTTGGCACTATCCGCTTAGCTCTTTCAGCAATTAAGCAACGTGAAGTTGACGAACGGATCACTCTGAACGACGACGACATTATTGCTATATTAGTTAAAATGGTTAAGCAACGTCGCGATTCTGTTGCTCAATATGAATCGGCAAATCGTCAAGATCTTGCTGACGTGGAAAAAGCAGAAATTACGGTACTTGAAGGCTTTATGCCTCAACCGCTAACTGAAGAAGAAGTTATTGCACTACTTGATAGCGCAATCGCGGAAGCTCAACCTGCGGGCATGCAAGACATGGGTAAAGTAATGGCTATCTTAAAACCACAAATTCAAGGGCGTGCAGATATGGGTAAAGTTAGTGGTTTAGTTCGTTCTAAACTCGCTTAATCCCAAATCAAATTGCAACAAGCCGTGCAATCCTTCGGAACGCACGGCTTGTTTGTATCTGTAACCTATTCAAACTATTATTATCCACACTCTCAGTTAGTGCATTTTTCTAAGGTTTTATGGCAGGACACATCCCGCGTAGTTTCATCGATGATCTCCTAGCGCGTCTCGACATTGTCGATATTGTGGACGCACGCGTGAAACTTAAGAAAAAAGGCAAAAACTATGGTGCTTGTTGCCCATTTCACAACGAAAAGACCCCTTCTTTCAGCGTAAGCCAAGAAAAACAGTTTTATCACTGCTTTGGTTGTGGCGTACATGGCAATGCTATCGACTTCATTATGGAGTTCGAACGTCTCGATTTTGTTGAAGCGATTGAAGAGCTGGCCTCATTTTTAGGGCTTGATGTTCCTAGGGAACAGCGCAGCGGTGAAATATCCACGGCGCCAAGAGCCAACAGCGAACAAAAACGTAACCTCTACGATTTGATGGGCGGCATCAGTAATTTTTACCGCTCTCAGCTAAAAATCTCAGCGAACAAGCCTGCGATTGATTACCTAAAAAATCGCGGCCTTTCTGGTGAAATCGTACAGAAGTTTGGGATTGGCTACGTCGCTGATGAATGGGACTTGGTTCGTAAGAACTTTGGCCAACAAAAAGAAGCTCAAGACATGCTCGTTACTGGCGGCATGTTGATAGAAAACGATAAAGGCAACCGATACGATCGATTCCGTGGACGCGTGATGTTCCCGATTCGTGACCGTCGAGGCCGAGTAATCGGGTTTGGTGGTCGTGTTTTAGAAGACGGCACACCAAAGTATCTAAACTCGCCAGAAACGCCGATCTTCCATAAAGGTAAAGAGCTTTACGGCCTTTATGAAGTGTTACAAGCATACCGTGAACCGCCTCAAGTACTTGTGGTTGAAGGTTATATGGATGTTGTCGCACTAGCGCAATACGGTGTCGATTACTCAGTGGCATCACTGGGTACCTCAACAACCGGTGACCACGTTCAGATGTTGTTCCGCCAGACCAATACTGTGGTTTGTTGTTACGATGGTGATAGAGCAGGTAAAGAGGCCGCGTGGCGCGCACTAGAAAATGCGCTTGAATACCTGAAAACAGGTAACACACTCAAGTTTCTGTTCTTGCCAGACGGTGAAGACCCAGACAGCTATATTAGAGAACACGGTCAGGCTGCTTTCGAACAGCTCGTCCACAATGCGACGCCGCTTTCGACCTATTTGTTCGATAACCTGATTGAAATACACAAGCTGAATTTAGGAACAACAGAAGGAAAATCGGCACTGCGTGCACATGCCAGCGCCTTGATTAGTAAAATTCCTGACAGTTACTTCCAAGAACTGCTCGAAAAATTGCTCGATGAGCGAACTGGATTTGATAATCAATTGAGGCGTGCTCGCGTTCACACAAAGAACCCGACACCTCAACCGCATAAAGAGCTCAAGCGCACTCCAATGCGTGAAGTTATCGCTTTGCTTATCCAAAATCCGAGCTATGCTGATATGGTACCGGATTTATCAAGTGTCAAAGGCTTACAGCTGCCTGGACTAAGTTTATTCGTCGAAGTACTTGATATCTGCCGAGTGAACCCCCATATCAGCACAGGCCAATTATTAGAACATTGGCGAGAGAACAAACATGAGGCACTTCTGTCTCGTCTCGCGAGCTGGGAAATCCCCCTCGACGAAGACAATCAAGAAGACATATTTTTAGACTCATTGGACAATATCCTTGCCCAGTGCGTTGAAAAACAAATTGAAAACCTGCAGGCCAAAGCAAGAAGTGTCGGTTTATCAGCCGAAGAAAAAAGGGAGCTACTAGCTTTAATGCTAGATCTAAAAGCGTAACCCTGTTTGATTAGTCAGCATTTAATAAATTTGTTAACATAATTGGTTTGCATTTGAGAATGCAACGTCCTTCACCAGACCTGAAGTTGGATATCATCTATGGATCAAAATCCGCAGTCACAGCTAAAATTACTTGTTATTAAAGGCAAGGAACAAGGCTATCTGACCTACGCCGAAGTAAACGACCACCTACCTGCAGAAATCGTGGATTCTGAACAGGTAGAAGACATCATTCAAATGATCAATGACATGGGTATCAAGGTAGTAGAAACTGCACCTGACGCTGATGATCTAGCTCTTAATGATGACGATGCCAATATAGATGAAGATGCAGCTGAAGCTGCTGCTGCTGCGCTTTCAAGCGTAGAAAGCGAGATTGGCCGTACAACTGACCCAGTTCGTATGTACATGCGTGAAATGGGTACAGTTGAACTACTGACTCGTGAAGGCGAAATCGACATTGCGAAGCGTATTGAAGATGGTATCAATACCGTTCAATTATCTGTTGCTGAGTACCCAGGCACGATTCCATACATCTTGGAACAGTTTGACCGCGTACTCGCTGAAGAGATTCGCTTAACAGATCTAATCAATGGCTTTGTTGACCCAGACGACGATGGCACAGCTGCGCCAACGGCGACTCACATCGGTTCAGAGCTCGCTAAAACTGATCTAGAAGACGAAGACAAAGAAGAAGCAGAAGACGACGAGGAAGAAGAAGAGGAAGATACAGGTATTGATCCTGAGCTTGCTCTTGAGAAATTCACAGCGCTTCGCACTAGCTACCAAAACCGTCAACTAGCAATCAATGAATACGGCCACGAAAGCCCGAAAGCAACGCTTGCAACAACAATGATGCAAGACGTATTCAAAGAATTCCGTCTGACGCCAAAACAGTTTGATTACCTAGTAAACGAACTGCGTACTTCAATGGATCGCGTACGTACTCAAGAACGCCTAATCATGCGTCAAACGGTTGAGTACGGCAAAATGCCGAAGAAATCTTTCATTGCTCTATTTACTGGCAATGAATCTAGCGAAGTATGGTTGGACGAAGTTCTTGCTTCAGACAAGCCATACGCAGAAAAGATCAAACGTAACGAACACGACATCCGTCGCTCTATCCAAAAGCTGGATATCATCGAACGTGAAACGTCTCTTACTGTTCAAAGCATCAAAGATATCAGCCGTCGTATGTCTATCGGTGAAGCGAAAGCTCGTCGTGCGAAGAAAGAGATGGTTGAAGCGAACTTACGTCTAGTAATCTCGATTGCTAAGAAGTACACAAACCGTGGCCTACAATTCCTGGATCTGATCCAAGAAGGTAACATCGGTCTGATGAAAGCGGTAGATAAGTTTGAATACCGTCGTGGTTACAAATTCTCTACTTACGCTACTTGGTGGATCCGTCAAGCAATCACTCGTTCGATTGCCGACCAAGCTCGTACTATCCGTATTCCTGTTCACATGATCGAAACGATCAACAAACTAAACCGTATCTCTCGTCAAATGCTACAAGAGATGGGTCGTGAACCGCTTCCGGAAGAGTTGGCTGAGCGCATGCAAATGCCTGAAGACAAGATCCGAAAAGTACTGAAAATCGCTAAAGAGCCTATCTCAATGGAGACACCAATCGGTGACGACGAAGATTCGCATCTAGGTGATTTCATCGAGGATACAACGCTAGAACTGCCTTTAGACTCTGCAACGGCAACCAGCCTACGCGGCGCAACTAAAGACGTTCTTGCAGGCCTAACTCCTCGTGAAGCGAAAGTACTGCGTATGCGTTTCGGTATCGACATGAACACTGACCACACTCTTGAAGAGGTTGGTAAGCAGTTCGACGTAACTCGTGAACGTATCCGTCAGATCGAAGCAAAAGCACTGCGTAAACTTCGTCACCCAAGCCGCTCAGAAACTCTGCGTAGCTTCCTAGACGAGTAATTACACGCTTTAGTGTGGTTAGCTTTTAAGCATAAAATAAAAAAGGTGAGCGTTGGCTCACCTTTTTTGTGCCTACGTGATTTAAGTGGCTAAGATGTAAGCGGAATTGCCCCTCATAGTGTCTAGACACCATTGATTGGTTCCCCTATAATCTATGCCCTACGGCCCCTTAGCTCAGTGGTTAGAGCGCACGACTCATAATCGTTCGGTCCCCAGTTCAAATCTGGGAGGGGCCACCAAATTAGAAAAGCCAGAACAGTTCACGCTGCTCTGGCTTTTTGCTTTTCTAGTCCTTTATCTTCTAGCTCAACGCTCTGTCCCATTCGTCCAATTTCTTCTATGTGACTAAACATACTTTTCTTTTATAAAAAAATCGGCAATATGAGAGTACACAAATCATTCAATAGTTCAGGGAAGACTCATGAAAGACGAAACGCTCTCGATTCACTTCGGCTACGACACTGATCCAACAACCAAATCGGTTGCGACTCCTATTTACCAAACCGTTGCTTACGAATTCGATGACGCACAACACGGCGCCGACCTGTTTAACCTTGCGGTACCAGGTAATATCTACACTCGTATAATGAACCCAACCAATGATGTACTAGAAAAGCGCATGGCAGCCTTAGAAGGTGGTATTGCAGGCTTAGTGGTGAGTGCAGGCAGCGCGGCGATCAACTACGCGATTCAAACGTTGGCACAAATCGGTGACAATATCGTTTCAACACCTCAACTTTACGGCGGTACTTACACTCTATTTGCTCATATGCTACCAAACCAAGGGATAGAAGTTCGCTTTGCCAAAGACGACAAACCTGAAAGCTTAGCGGCATTGATCGATGAAAAGACCAAGGCGGTTTATTGTGAAAGTATCGGTAACCCAGCAGGCAATATTATCGACTTAGAACGTGTTGCTGAGCTTGCTCACGCACAAGGCGTACCTGTGATTGTTGATAATACGGTGGCTACACCAGTGCTATGCAAACCTATCGACTTTGGTGCCGATATTGTGGTTCACTCACTCACCAAATACGTTGGTGGTCACGGAACAACGTTGGGGGGTGTTATTGTCGATTCAGGGAAATTCCCATGGGCAGAACACAAAGATCGCTTCCCGGTCTTTAATCAACCAGAACCTTCTTACCACGGTGTGGTGTATACCGAAGCCTTTGGCGAAGCCGCATTTATTGGCCGCGCTCGAACCGTTCCATTACGTAATACAGGCGCAGCACTATCACCCATGAATGCCTTCATGTTGATGCAGGGTCTAGAAACGTTGTCGCTACGTATGGAGCGACACACCGAGAATGCACTGAAAGTAGCAGAATACCTTAAGCAACATGAGAACGTGAGTTGGGTAAGCTACGCGGGGTTACCAACCTCTGAGTTCTACCCATTGGCTGAGAAGTACATGCAAGGTAAGCCGTCTGCCATTTTATCTTTTGGCTTGAAAGATGGTTATGAAGCCGGTGTTCGTTTCTATGATGCGCTGCAAATATTCAAGCGCTTGGTGAACATCGGCGATGCAAAATCTCTCGCTTGTCACCCTGCTTCTACAACACACCGTCAATTAAGCGAAGCGGAACAAAAGCAAGCAGGTGTGTCACCAGAGATGATTCGTCTGTCGGTCGGTATTGAACACATTGACGATATCTTGGCTGACCTAGAGCAAGCACTTAATGCTTAATGCCGTTAAAGCTAGATCTAACGCTGATCGTTAGCTAACAGACACAAAAAAGCCCATCACAGGATGGGCTTCTTATTATCTAATTTTCTTAGACAAGCTAACGATTATTCAACCGTAACCGCTTTCGCTAGGTTACGAGGTTGGTCAACATCGGTACCTTTGATTAGTGCTACGTGGTAAGACAACAGCTGCATCGGTACTGTGTAGTAGATAGGTGCTGTTACTTCACTTACGTGAGGCATCTTGATGATCTTCATGTTCTCATCGCTTTCAAAGCCTGCATCTTCATCTGCGAATACGTAAAGTAGACCGCCACGAGCACGTACTTCTTCAACGTTTGATTTCAGCTTCTCTAATAAGTCGTTGCTTGGTGCAATAACGACTACAGGCATATCTGCATCGATAAGAGCCAAAGGACCGTGCTTAAGCTCACCAGCCGCGTATGCTTCTGCGTGGATGTAAGAGATCTCTTTCAGTTTCAGAGACGCTTCCATCGCGATTGGGTAGAACTCACCACGACCCAAGAACAGTGTGTGATGCTTATCAGCAAAATCAGGTGCTAGCGCTTCGATCTCTTTATCAAACGCTAATGCTTTCTCGATATCAGCAGGCAGTTGATGCAGTGCTTGAACGATCTCTGCTTCTTTCTCTTCATTGATGCGACCTTGTAGACGACCAATTGAAGTTACCATCATCAGCATTGCCGCTAGCTGTGTTGTGAAGGCTTTAGTTGAAGCTACGCCGATCTCTGTTCCTGCGCGAGTCATAAAGGCAAAATCAGATTCACGAACTAGCGAAGAACCTGCAACGTTACAGATAGTCATTGCTGACATGTAACCCTTCTCTTTTGCAAGACGAAGTGCAGCAAGCGTATCAGCCGTTTCACCAGACTGAGACAGAGTCACCAATAGGCTATTCGGACGAACAACGAAATCACGGTAACGGAATTCAGAAGCAATCTCTACGTCACAGCTTACGCCGGCTAGAGATTCAAACCAGTAACGAGCTGCCATGCCTGAGTTGTAAGACGTACCACATGCGATGATCTGCACGTGTTCAACCTTGCTTAGAATCTCTTCCGCTTTAACACCGATTGCATTAGTGATTACAGAAGTGTCAGAGATACGGCCTTCCATTGTGTTGATTAATGCTGTTGGCTGCTCAAAGATTTCTTTCTGCATGAAGTGACGGTATTGGCCTTTGTCACCTGCATCGTGTTCTGCGTTTGATTCAACGATTTCACGCTCAACACGCTCGCCCGCCACATCAAATACTGTTACATCACGACGAGTCACCTCAGCAACATCACCTTCTTCTAAGTACATGAAGCGACGAGTTACGCTTAATAGCGCTAGTTGGTCAGAAGCAAGGAAGTTCTCGCCCACACCAAAACCGATAACGATTGGGCTACCAGAACGAGCAACAACGATACGGCTAGGATCTTTACGATCAACCGCCACTGTGCCGTATGCACCGTCTAATTGTTTCGCTGTCTTTTGAAGCGCTTCAACCAAAGAAGCTGACGTACGAAGTTCCCATTCAACTAAGTGAGCGATAACTTCAGTATCTGTTTGTGAAGTAAACACGTAGCCACGCTCTTGCAGCAGAGCGCGCAGTGTTTCGTGGTTTTCGATAATGCCATTGTGTACAACGGCAATATCGCCCGACATGTGTGGGTGTGCGTTTGCTTCAGAAGGCTCACCGTGTGTCGCCCAACGTGTATGAGCGATACCAGTACCGCCAATGACATGTTGTTGATCGACGGCGTCTGCTAGCTCTTGTACTTTACCAAGGCGGCGTACACGAGTTAGGTTAGATTCGCTATCAACTACAGCGACACCCGCTGAATCGTAGCCTCGGTATTCTAGGCGGCGAAGGCCTTCTACTAAAATTTCGGCTACATCACGCTGTGCTACTGCACCAACAATTCCACACATAGTTTCACTCCATCAATTTCGTTTTATTCCTATTGGCAGCAAGCAAAGGCCAGATCTTTATTAAGATCAATTATAGGAAGGTAAATGCATAATACTTAAATTTGTTTTTACGCTGGATCGGTCAGGATCACTCGAACATCATGTGATTCGATACTTGCTTTGGATTCTTCGCCTAAGTCTGTATCGGTAATTAAGATGTCAATGTGTTCCCATGCCAGCTCTAAGTTCGGGATCTTTCGTCCCACCTTTTCCGACTCAACCATCACGATCACTTCTCGTGACACTTCAGCCATTACTTTACTTAGGCCAACCAATTCATTGAACGTAGTTGTGCCTCTATCAAGGTCGATACCATCAGCCCCGATAAATAGTTGATCAAAATCGTAAGCTCGAAGTACTGATTCTGCGACTTTGCCTTGAAAAGAATCCGAATGGGTATCCCAAGTGCCGCCGGTCATTAGCAGTGTTGGTTCGCTTTCCAACTCATTAAGTGCATTAGCAACATGCAACGAGTTGGTCATTACAACCAAACCACGTTTGCTATTGAGCTGCTGAATTAGCGCTCCTGTCGTGCTACCGCTATCGATCACAATGCGATTATGGTCGCGAATTAGATCTGCAGCGGCTTTCGCTAATGAAATCTTTCGAGTCGAAACTTGTGGACCCAGTTCTTCGTTCACAACCTCTTTCGGTAATGAAATCGCACCACCATAACGGCGCAAAAGCTGACCGTTTTTCTCTAAAGACGCTAAGTCCTTTCTAATCGTGACCTCTGAGGTTTCGAATTTAGCGGATAGTTCATCAACACTAACCTCCCCCTTTTCATTAACGAGGTTAGAAATAGCATGTCTTCTGAGCTGGGTGTTTCGTTTCGACATTTAAAAAAGGCCAGTAAGTTTCGATTTGAAACATATTATAGTTACAACGAAACTATTTAGTCCATTTATTTTGATCCAAAAAATTAATAAATAGCGATAAAACCTTGTCCTAAGACAATTGTTAAGCAGTGATATTGAACTGATTAGGTGGTAGAATCCGCACCCGAAAAGAAAAAAAATTACAAAACTGACTGTTATTTTTTTGCAACTTACCTCTTATATAGTGGGGTAAGTCACATAAAACCGATATTGAATCAAAATCTTTTGGTCATAAAATGACTAAAATTGATGAAAGACTTACAACTCTGAAGGACATATTGGAAGTCCCGCGCTTTTACACAACAGGCACAAAATGTTGATGTAGCGGACCAATCTTCAGACCTTAAATAAATTTCAAATTGTAACAATACTTACCGGAGAGTACCTTCCATGAAAAAGACCAAAATCGTATGTACGATTGGCCCTAAAACTGAATCTGTAGAGAAGCTAACTGAACTAGTAGATGCTGGCATGAACGTTATGCGTCTTAACTTCTCTCACGGTGACTTCGCAGAACACGGCACTCGTATCGCGAACTTCCGTACAGTAATGGAAAAAAAAGGTGAGCAACTTGCTATCCTTCTAGATACTAAAGGTCCAGAAATCCGTACTATCAAACTTGAAGATGGTAACGACGTAGATCTAGTAGCTGGTCAAGAGTTCACTTTCACAACTGACGCAACAGTTGTTGGTAACAAAGACGTAGTAGCAGTAACTTACCTAGGTTTCGCTAAAGACCTAACTGCTGGTAACACTATCCTTGTTGATGACGGCCTAATCGAAATGGAAGTTATCGCAACAACAGAAACTGAAGTTAAGTGTAAAGTTCTTAACAACGGTGCTCTAGGCGAAAACAAAGGTGTTAACCTTCCTGGCGTTTCTGTTCAACTTCCAGCTCTTTCTGAGAAAGACAAAGCTGACCTTAAGTTTGGTTGTGAGCAAGGCGTTGATTTCGTCGCTGCTTCTTTCATCCGTAAAGAAGACGACGTTAAAGAAATCCGTGAGCTTCTAAACGCTAACGGCGGCGAGAACATCCACATCATTTCTAAGATTGAAAACCAAGAAGGTGTAGATAACTTCGATTCAATCCTTGAAGCTTCTGACGGCATCATGGTTGCTCGTGGTGACCTAGGTGTTGAAATCCCAGCTGAAGAAGTAATCTTCGCTCAGAAGATGATGATCGAGAAGTGTAACCGCGCACGTAAGATGGTTATCACTGCAACTCAAATGCTTGACTCTATGATCAGCAACCCACGTCCAACTCGTGCTGAAGCGGGTGACGTTGCGAACGCAATCATGGATGGTACTGATGCAGTAATGCTTTCTGGTGAAACTGCTAAAGGTAAGTACCCAGTTGAAGCTGTAACTATCATGGCTCAAATCGCGAACCGCACTGATTCAGCTCTTAAAGCTGAGCTAGGTTCTCGTCTAGACAGCCCACGTCTACGCATTACTGAAGCAGTATGTAAAGGTGCGGTAGACACAGCAGAGAAGCTAGCGGCTCCTCTAATCGTTGTTGCAACTGAAGGCGGTAAGTCTGCACGTTCAGTACGTAAGTACTTCCCAACTGCAAACATCCTTGCTCTAACAACTAACGAAAAGACAGCTGCACAGCTAGTTCTTACTAAAGGTGTTAAACCAGTTCTTGTTGACTCTATCGAGAACACAGACACGTTCTACATCAACGGTAAAGAAATCGCTCTACAATCTGGCCTAGGTAACAAAGGCGATATCGTAGTAATGGTTTCTGGCGCTCTAGTAGCTTCTGGTACTACAAACACGGCATCTGTTCACGTTCTATAAGAATGAACCGATTCGCATAAAAATATAAAAGAGGGCTTCGGCCCTCTTTTTTTATGAAACAAATCTTGCCTAACTTTTCAGTACGCTGTATTATCAATCACAGTAGAATCACGTACTGTTAACTTCCATGGGCTCTTTCTAAGAGACGGATTAGCAGACTAGAATCAAATATGCATGAGGTTTGTAATGTCTAGTCCTACGCTCACAGACAAAGTATCAAAGATGATTCGCCAAGATATTCTCAATGGTGAGTTAACCCCTGGCCAAAAACTCGTTGTTGCTGATCTAAAAGCACGATACAACGTAGGCGCATCTCCAATTCGTGAAGCCTTAGTGCAGTTATCTTGGAGTAAATACGTAAAGCTAGAGCCACAGAAAGGCTGCTGGGTATCTCCAGTATCAAAGAAAGAACTCAATGACCTATACGAAAGCCTTCGACTGGTCTCTTCCGTTCTGCTTAAAAAAGCGATCTCAGCTGGCGATGAAAGCTGGGAATTAGAAGTGTTGACCTCTTACCACAAACTATCACGCCTTCAGAACGTAGAAGAAGAATTTGATTCTGTTGAATGGGAAGAACGCCACCAACAATTCCATGTCGCGTTGCTTGAAGGTGCTGATTCAGAGAACATGTTTAAGTTCTTTGATGAACTTATTAACCAAGTTAAACGTTACCGCTTCTTAGCAATGTCAGCTGAAACAGCATCTGATGATCTGTTCAATATTGATGAGCACGAAATGATCATGAAGCTAGTACTCTCTAAGAATGCAGAACAAGCAACAGAGTTACTTGATCAACATTTACTCGGTTCAATGAAACGAATTGAAGAAGTTATCGAAGCGGCATAACGCCAAGATAGATTCTAACCAAATAAAAACGGAGCCCAACGGCTCCGTTTTTTGCTTCCAGTATCACGACTGAACTACCACCCAAAAAACTCTTTGTGGTGAGTATTGAGCAGTACAACCATAGGTAAAAAATACAGTGCACTCAGTTGAAAGCCAAGAATGACCAATGTGCCTATGGTTAACCTCACTAAAAAATCGACAAACATACCACGCCTCTTTTAACCAGACAGTATGATCCCCAAACTCTTGCTACAGCTAACCTAATTCTACTGCTATCTCTCAAGCCATTGATAAGGCGAGCTAACCAGCTGAATTAAGTTAACGGTGTCATCCCTTTTATATCGGGTAAACACTCTGTTTATTGGTTCGCTTAACACGACGCAACCTGAAGCAAGGTAGTTTACTTATTGTTTATTTTAGCTCAAATTTTCATCAGCATTAGACTTTAGTCTAACTACATAAGACTTGTGACATAGGTCGCCTCAAAAGTGAGATTCCTATTATAGATGTTGAAAGGAACTGCTGAAGGCTAGCTTTAAAAGATACGAAGCGAGAAAGATGGCTTGATAGGAAAGTGGTTAGTCACTTAAAACGTAAATCTTTTTAAGGGCTAAGTCTGTTGAAAGCCAAGTGAAATATTAAAAACTAATCGAGTAATGAAAGATTAAGCGACATCAGCATGACTAGGGCACATAGAGACGGTATTGCGCCCAGACGATTTAGATTCGTAGAGCCCAACATCGGCACATTTGTATGAGCGAGTGCTGTTGCTTGTCAAATCAGTGAAACCGACACTCACCGTCACTTTAGTCCCTGAGGATAGCTCTATTTCTATTCGTAATCGATCCAACACACGTTTCGCTTCCGGCAGTGAGGTGTGTGGCATCAGTAATGCAAACTCCTCCCCCCCAACGCGAGCAACAAAATCAGTACTGCGTAGACTGTCTTGTAGAAGCCTTGCAACACTTGCAATCACTCGGTCGCCTTCATCGTGGCCAAGTTCGTCATTGATTCGTTTAAAGTTATCAATATCGACTAAAGCTAAGCAAGTGGTCGCTTCATTAGGGTAACGCTCGACCAAGCGAGAATAATACGCGAGCTGCTCTTCGAACTTGCGGCGGTTCCAAAGGTTACTCAAAGAATCTCGTTCACTTAAGATCCTCAAACGCACCTCAAGCTCCTTCCTAACAGAAATATCGACTAAGGAAGTAATATAATAGCTGACCTTTCCAGAGTTATTTTTAACCGCCTGGACTCTCATGATCGCGGTGAAAGGAATACGCAGTTTGTTCTTACACTCTACTTCACCTTCCCAGACTTCTTCTTGCTCTAAATGACTCCAGATATCAGAACTTGAGAGCTCTTGGTCGGTATTCTCAAGCAATAGCTGCAATGCGTTCTTTCCGATAACTTGAGTTTTGCTGTACCCCGTCATGTTCTCAAACTCGTTGTTGATCATCATAGTACGATGCTGCTTATCAGAGATCATCACGGCAGACATACCACTCAATGCGGCGCGCGCCAACTTACTTTCTAAGCTCCGACGTCGATAATGGGTCACTAAATATGCAAACGGAAACGCAAAAACAAGTACCGTCAGTAATACAAAAACTTCTTCTTGAGAGAGATCATTTAGACTCTGTTCAGCCCTATCCATCAACTGCTTCTGATTGAGTTGAATCAGCAAGTGAGCTTTTTGATTATTCGCGAGCATAACGGTGTTAAACGCAAACAAGTTACCATCTTCAAAAACGTGTCCAACCTGATCGTTGTTAATCGCTTCCCACGTTTGTGGTGCGATGTGTTTCAGGTTATACCCTTTTCTTTCAGGGATAGAATCACCAAACAGCTTACTGCTGTTATTACTCGCAATGTAATAACCGGATTCATTAATGATTTCCGCTCTTAGGTCATTATCAGGTGAAAAGCTAAGACGTGACGATAAGCCCCATACATCCAAATTGATAACAAGGTAACCAACGCGTTTTTCTGGTGTTTCAACAGGAGTAAATACACGGATTACAGGTACATAAGGGAAGGTTAGCTCACCATGCTCCGTTTCAAGTTCAATCCCCCAGCCACCAATTTGCTCGGCTTCAAGATTTTGTGCATGTTGAAAATAGCTAGAATCAGACTTGTCTTGTAGCTCTTGAGGGACCGCCACACTCCCGGTATCAGCCGAGTAATTAACGCGCACCAGCTCTTTGCCCGTAATGTCCAACAGATGAATCTTCGTGTACCACTTCTGGTTCACTAAGACAGACTGCCAAACTTCTTCGAGTAGATCTTTGGTTTGTTCCGACGGAGATTCAGCAAAATTGACAAGACTTTGACTGTGACTGAGCAACCCCATCACCGAGGCTAATTGAGTCTTAAGAAGATCATAGTCTCGCTTGGCGTACACCAATTGATGGACGGCTTGCTTGGCCGAGTAGTCAAAACTCTGCTGCTTCACTTCTTTATATCGCTGCAAGTAATATAAAGCGACAGCTGAACAGAGTGTGATTGAGATGATTAGTAATGTAATTATTGATTTTTTATTTCGCATTACTAGCTCAGGAAGAAAAAGAGAGCGCAATATTATAGCACTCTAGGAAATTAACAAAATAAAAGCCGCTTAAAAAAGCGGCTTTAAAACTATTTTTTAAATACTTCTTGTTTAGGCTTTCAACGCTCGTTCACCACGTGCGATGCCAACAACCCCACTTCGAGCCACTTCAAGTACTTCCGTTACTTCAGACAATGCCTGAATGAAAGCATCCAGCTTCTCGCTAGTGCCAGCCATTTGAACCGTATATTGCGAAGCCGTCACATCAACGATTTGGCCACGAAAGATATCCGCTGTGCGTTTCACTTCAGCACGAGCAAAGCCGCTAGCGCGTACTTTTACCATCAAAAGTTCACGCTCGATATGCTCAAGCTCAGACACTTCTTGTACCTTAAGTACGTCGATTAACTTGTGTAGCTGTTTTTGGATCTGCTCAAGCTGCATTTCGCTCGAGTTAGTGGTGACGTTCAGACGAGAAAGCGTTGGATCATCCGTAGGAGATACATTCAAAGACTCGATGTTGTAGCCACGCTGAGAAAACAAGCCAACCACTCGAGAAAGTGCACCTGGTTGGTTTTCCATTAATAGTGAAAGGATGTGTCTCATATTATGTTCTCTCCGTTTTGCTTAGCCACATGTTATCCATACCCTCGCCTTTGATCTGCATTGGGTATACGTGCTCGGTGTCATCCACACTGATATCGACAAATACCAAACGGTCTTTCATCGCCAGTGCTTTTTCCAAACCTGATTCCAGTTCATCCGGAGATGAAATACGCATGCCAACGTGGCCATAAGCCTCGGCAATCGCAGCAAAATCAGGAACAGAGTCCATATATGAATTAGAGTAACGACCTTGATAAACAATGTCTTGCCACTGTTTTACCATGCCTAAGAAACGGTTGTTAAGGTTAATAATCTTAACGGGAATATTGTATTGCAGCGCAGTCGACAGCTCTTGGATATTCATTTGAATACTGCCGTCACCAGTAACAATCACAACTTCTTCATCAGGTTTCGCAAACTTAACGCCCATACCAGCAGGTAGGCCAAAGCCCATCGTGCCTAGACCACCAGAGTTAATCCAACGGCGTGGCTTGTCAAACGGGTAGTACAAAGCAGCAAACATTTGGTGTTGACCTACATCAGAAGCAACATAGGCATCGCCATTGGTTACTTTATGAAGTGTTTCAATAACTTGTTGCGGTTTAATACGACCAGACGTTTTGTCATACGCTAAGCAGTCACGCTCTTGCCACTGTTTAATTTCACTCCACCAGCTTTCCATCGCTTCTGCATCGTTAGTTCCACCTTGCTCAATAAGCAGGTTAACCATGCTCTCTAGTACTTTTTCCGCGGAACCTACAATCGGTAGATCCACTTTAACGTTCTTAGAGATAGAAGATGGATCGATATCAATGTGCATGATCTTCGCATCAGGGCAGTACTTATCTAGGTTATTGGTGGTTCGATCATCGAAACGTACGCCAATACCAAAGATCAAGTCCGCATTGTGCATCGCCATATTGGCTTCATACAAACCATGCATGCCCAACATACCCAAAGAGTTTTTATGGGTACCAGGGAAAGCGCCAAGCCCCATTAGGGTGCTTACCACGGGTAAATTCAGTGCCTCTGCTAATTTTAACAGCGGCTTATCTGCCTCAGAAATAACCGCACCACCACCGACATAAAGTACCGGCTTCTTCGCTTCAAGAAGGGCTTTTAGCGCCTTTTTGATCTGACCTTTATGACCCGTAACCGTTGGGTTATATGAACGCATTTTGATCGTTTCTGGGTATTCATAAGGAAGCTTGATTTGTGGGTTTAAGATGTCTTTTGGCAGATCAATAACCACAGGACCAGGACGTCCTGTCGTTGAAATATAGAATGCTTTTTTAACGACTTCAGGGATATCTTCCGCTTTCTTAACGAGGAAGCTGTGTTTAACGATCGGACGGGATACACCCACGATGTCACACTCTTGGAAGGCGTCATTACCAATTAAGCTATTTGGTACGTTACCAGAAATAACTATCATTGGAATTGAGTCCATGTAGGCTGTGGCAATACCAGTAACGGTATTGGTCGCACCTGGACCAGAACACACAAGTACCACGCCCGGCTTACCGGTAGAACGAGTATAGCCATCTGCCATATGGGTAGCGGCTTGTTCGTGTCGTACTAATACGTGTTTAATTTCAGCAGTTTTAGCATGCAGCGCATCATAGATATCAAGTACAGAACCACCTGGGTAACCAAAGATTTGTTCTACACCCTCTTCAATTAGAGACTGCACCACCATCTCAGCGCCGGATAACATTTCAGCGCCGGATGACATGGCTGTTTCAGGTTTTGTTGTCATATTGCTCTCCTCACCAGTTTCCAACCATATTTGGTGAACATGTTGGGCTGGTTTTTCATAGTCTAGGGCTTATTCGTAGCCTAATTCGAAATACTTCCACTTTTTCGGCTATGGCTGTCTGTCGTGATAACAACAAACAGTAATACGAAACAACTTTAACGCTTTATTATCATCTGGTCTAACACCTGTTATCCGATAATTACGTCAAAAAACCAACTATTAGCTGAAAGCATTAAATAAAACCCAAACCAAACCCAATAGTTAGATTTAAAAACCAATTAACACCTAAAAAAAAGAGCTTAATATTCAAATGAATCACGGTTTATCGATTAATTACGCCCTTATTGGTGTGCGCTTTCGCACATTGTGCTGTGTCAGCAGGCATAAAAAATCCCCCTAAAAATGCAATCACATTCGTAGGGGGATTTTTAAACAACTGAAAATTTATCTAAGCAGAAAACTACTTATCTTTAGGCTTTTCATTGTACATTTCTTCGATTTCGTCTTGATACTTATCGTTGATAACTTTACGACGCAATTTTTGAGTAGGTGTCAGTTCGCCATCATCCATAGAAAATGCTTTTGGCAGCAACTTGAATTTCTTCACTTGCTCAAACTTAGCCAACTCTTTCTGTAAGTCATTCACGCGCTTCTCTAGCATCTCGACAATCTGGTGATGTTTAACAAGCTCAACACGGTCGTGATACTTGATATTCAGCTCTTTGGCATACTCTTCTAGCGAGTCATAACAAGGAACGATCAACGCAGAAACGAATTTGCGCGTATCAGCGATAACGGCAATCTGTTCGATAAAGTGATCTTTACCAATCGCGCCTTCAATCACTTGCGGTGCAATATACTTACCGCCAGAGGTCTTCATCAATTCTTTAATACGATCAGTAATGAACAGGTTACCATTTTCATCAAAATGTCCCGCATCACCAGTCTTTAGGAAACCGTGCTCGTCAAATGTCTTAGCGGTCTCTTCGGGCATCTTGTAGTAGCCACGCATCACCATTGGACCACGAACAAGAATCTCGTCCTTCGCACCAATTTTGACTTCAGCACCCGGCATCGACATACCAATCGAATCAGGGTTAAAACAGCGGTCATCCCAGCACGATACTGTTGCCGTGGTTTCTGTCATGCCGTAGCCAAGTTTTACGTTGATACCAATCGCGTGGAAGAAGCGACCAATGGTTTCATCAAGCTTCGCACCACCACATGGCATAAAGTTAATGTTTCCGCCTAACAGAGCTCGCAGTTTAGATAACACAAGCTTATCGGCAAGCGCATGGCTCTTCTTCAGCATGAATGATGGAGTACGACCTTCTTGGTGACAAACAGAAAGCTTCGCTCCCATATTGACCGCCCAAGTAAACAGCACTTTACGGATAAACGGTGCTTTAGATACCTTCTCGTGAATCGCTGAGAAAATCTTCTCGTAGAAACGGGGAACTGCACACATTACTGTCGGTTTTACATCACTTAGAGCATCGCGTACTTGCATCGTGTCTTGCAGGTAACAGTTGGTTGCACCTTTATAAAGGGCATAGAAAGTCCAAGCGCGCTCAAATACGTGTGACAAAGGTAAGAAACACAGTGATACGTCATCTTTAGTTAAGCTAAGACGTTCATCGTGACCTTTCAATTGATAGCCAATATTAGTGTAATCAAGCATCACACCTTTTGGTTGGCCTGTCGTGCCAGAGGTATAGATAAGGGTCAGTAAGTCATCCATGTTTGCATCAGCTAAGCGAACGTCAAGTTCCGCTTGTTGAGCTTCAACACCACGAGCCATGAAGTCCTGCCATGAAACAGCAAAACTATGTTCTTGAGTGTCGATATCAGCAGACATCGCCACAACAACTTCTAGCTGTTCACACTCTTCAAAAAGGCTAACCGCCGCATCAAATTGAGCTTGCTCGCCAACGAATAAGATCTTCACATCTGCATCTTGGATAATGTAAGAAGACTGCGCCGCTGTGTTGGTTGGGTAGATTGGTACCGTTACAAGACGCGCTTGTAAAGATGCAAAATCTGCCACAGTCCACTGAGGCATATTGTTCGAAAAGATGCCTATCTTATCCTGAACTCTCAGTCCGTGAGCCAACAGTGCTAACGAAAGCGTATCGATCTGTTGTCCAAACTGTTCCCAGCTAATACCTTGCCATACATTGTCGACTTTATGCTTCAAAGCTGTACGGTTGCCACCTTGGGCAATTTGGTCACGAAGTCTTTTTACGATATGAAAATCTAAATTGGCCATCTCTTTACCTTTGGCTTACACCTGTAAGCTTTTTTGAGCGCACAAGTGTACCTCTGATCATGGAAAAGGCAACTGATGAAGCTCAAAGTTATAAGTAATAGTACGTCTCACGCTAAGTTTTCTATCAACAAAAATAGCAGGTACAAAAAAGCCCTAAGCCAGACTCCCAGCTTAGGGCTTATAAATCATAGGGATTAGTGCTTAGTTAAGCGCCACTACTTCGCCACAGATCATCATTAACTGATCTCGTAACCAAATGTGTCCTTTATCCTTTTCACTTGATTCGTGCCAGCTTAGGAAGCCTGAAATTGCCGCATTATCGAATGGGAAATCTAGAATCTGAAGCTGCTCTTTATTTGCTGCATGTTCTACCATCCAACGAGGTGCAATCGTCACTAATTCAGATTGACCAACAACGTAAAGAACGTTACTCAAGCTCGTACCTTCGTAGAAAGGCGTGCAATCTAGGTCACGGTAAGCTTGCTCAGAGAAGCTACGTTGACCGTGAATGCGAGACAATTTTGCGTGCTTTTCGTTAAGCAGCTCTGCCGCTGAAACTTCACCGTTGATACGTGGGTGAGAAGCAGAAGCAACAACAACTAATTCGTCTTGGAAGATCTCAGTGCTTGAAAAGCCCTGCTCATCAAAACGAGCGTAATCAATAACGAAGTCGATTTCTTGGTAGCGCATACGCTCAGAAAGTTGACGATCGAATTCTGCATCCATGTGCAGTTTAACGCTAGGTGCTTGGTCGTTGATTGTCGACATAATCTTAGGTGCAAAACGCATGTCACAAGGGCTACAAATCGCAAGTTTGAACAGACGAGAAGACGACTCTGGAGAGAACACAGAACTTGGCAGTTCATTGCGTACTAGCTGTAGTGCTTGGCGGATTGGACCAAACAACTGACGAGCACGTTGAGTCGGCTGAATACCACGACCTTGACGCATGAATAGTTCGTCGTTAAACATCACTTTTAGACGAGCAACAGCGTTACTTACAGCAGGCTGAGACATACCCAGATTATGAGCTGCACGTGTAATGTTTTGCTCTTGCATAACTGCATCAAATACAGTCAAAAGATTTAAGTCGACTCCACGAAGTGTGCTTTCCATTCTGTAGCTTGCAATAGCACTCATTGCGTCTTTTTTCTCTAACATTCAAGTTGCCTCTTGTCGGTTCGACAGCGTTAAATTGGTAATGGTATAGGAATAGATAACCACTAATTCTTATATTTATCAGACCGATGTTTTTCGGATTACCATTACTATTAACCAATAAATCTCGAGCTACCAACAAGATTGATAAAGAATAATTTTATTTTACCTTAATGATTAAATAACATCTAAAAATCAATTATTTATAGAGTTATAAAAAAACATAAAATGCATCACTTATGAGTTTCATTTCGACTTATTTAGCTGTTCTATCGTTTGGTTACATTTGTTACAATTTATTGAACTCATGAATTGTTTGGCTAGTTGATTCAGAAATAACACTTATGAGTTAAGTGAGCGATGCATAACTAGGAAAATCTACCTTGTCCCAAAGTTGCTTTCTTAAGTCATCTTGGTTGGACCAATTGCCCGCTAACACCCACTCAACAAGTGCACTTGCCACGTCGGGATAAGTAACCACTTCGGCCTGCTTTTCACCGAGCCAACCACGCAAGGTAGCCGCATCTAAAAAGCTCATGGTTTGAGCCAACCCGAGCGCTTCAAGCGTCGCAACATTACTCTGTTGTTCGAACTGCCCCTCAAGTGGTTTGAGAAGCAATTTCTTGCCCAAGGTTAGGGCTTCCGATGGCAATTCAAAACCGCCATTAGCCACTACACCAGAGCATTGATTGAGGTCGAATTGGAAGCTGGTATGACTCAGTGGTTTGAACTCAATATTTTCGACTCGACCGTGCTCAATGACATTCGGGTGATAACAGACAAAGTTGTGCGAAATAAACTTCATCAACAGATCCGAGATCGACTCAAGATCCTCAAACGGCAAATAGATCAACGTAAAGTCTTGTGCTGTTTTGGTTTGTTGATCACCAGCCAGCGTGTGAACGATAGGCGGCAGTATTGGTTGTTCAAAGTGATACCAATGCAAACCAATCGAATGCTCAGTTGGGGCGAAATGTTGAATCACCGAATGTTCAATCCAGTTGCCCCCTTCTTTGGGTACATCGTAGCGGAACGCATTCTGGTGGCTTATGCCAATGCATGGCACACCTTGCCTCTTAGCTGCCCATGCAGTCACAGGTTCAAAGTCATTCAACACTAAGTCATAAGGCGTCAAATCGATCTGATTAATCTCACTGAGAAATCGCCAGATGTTGTTCTTGATGAATGTCTTGCCGTATTTAACCTGCCCCTGCTCACTGTAAAAGGTTAAGCCGCTGCGGGTCTGATAATTACCAAATGCTTCCATCGAGAAGTACTTGCTCTCGTCTCGCCCAGAGAACAGAAAGTCGACATCGATATTTTGCTGACGAAAAGCCACAGCCATTGCTCTCGCTCGAGCGATGTGCCCATTCCCTGTGCCTTGTACGCCATATAAAATTTTCATGCATGTTCCTTTATGTTTGCCACTTAAGCTCGGCAGTGGTTGTTGCCAAAAAATGATTACAGGATGAAACTGATAGCAAGGCTAGTACAAGCGATGCCCAAGGCTGCGCCAATCAGTACGTCCGTTAAAAAGTGCACACCAAGTAGGATTCGAGAGCCAGCAATCACTGCCGCCCAAATCAGGCTAAAGAGATATAAGCTCGGATAGAAATGTCCGATTAGAGTCGCCATAACAAAAGCCGCAGCGGAATGCCCAGAAGGGAGGCTGTATTTATCAGATGGCACAATATGGGAATAAAGCAATGAAGAGAATTCGGCGGGTCTACGGCGCTTAAGGGTGTTCTTGGCTAACCAATAAATCGGTAGCTCTATCGCAAAAGCGGCTAGACCAACCATTAAAAATTCACGACCTGTATAGCCATCAACTAACAGCGCAATCAAAGCAATCAACACGTATAGATGACCATCCCCGGTATGAGACACCGCCTTACTGAGTGTCGCCTGTTGTCCGCTATAACGGTTCTTTAAACAAAAAACAGAAAATGCCACATCCCAGCGGACAATAGGTTCGATAGTACGCATACAACCTCCTTAACAATCCTTATTCAGTTAAGGCTCAAGTTATGCCCCTGAAATGACAGTTAAGTGACGTTTTGAATGAACTAAAATGAATTTTGAGGCGAATTGACCGCTTTCGCTAAGCAAGCTGATAGGGCCTAGAAACTGCCGATAAAAATAAAGCGACCCAAGGCCGCTTTATTCTTCTATGTTTTTACTTCTGTATATAAGCAAGCAAACGCTACTTCTATCGTGTTAATGGTTATAGCGTTCGCTAATGATAATAGTGCTCGCTAATGATAATAGCGCTAAAGGTTATAGCGCTAAAGGTTATAGCGCTAATGGCTCATGCTTTTTCACTAAACCAAAGTCCGCCAGTATCGCGTAGGCCGCAGGGATCATAAACAACACCAGTAAGGTCGAGGCAAATATGCCAAACACAATCGAAATGACCAATGGCTGGATAACCTGAGCCTGCAAGCTGGTTTCCGTCAACAGCGGGAGCAAACCAGCTGCGGTCGTCATTGAGGTCAAAAATACCGCTCGGAAACGCTCGCGACTGGCTTTCACCACCGAGTCATGCACGCTATCTCCCTCATCGACATGGTGACGAATGTACTGGACTAACAAGATGGAATCATTAACCACAATCCCGGCAAGCGACACAAAGCCCATCATGCTTGGCATACTCAAAGAGTGCCCAAGTATCCAGTGCCCAACGACCACCCCAATAAAGGCGAGTGGAATGGCTAACATCACGACCACAGGCTCTAAGTAGCTTCGGAACTGATAGCTAAGAATCGCAAACACGCCGAATAAGCCGAGCAAGAAGCCTTTGCCCATCGAGGCTCCAGTCTTAGCCGCATCTTTAGCTTCCCCTTCGAAATCAAAGCGCAAGCCTGGGTACTTCTGAATAAGCTTGGCTGCTTCATCTTTTTGGAACTGAGCCAAAATCGCCGACGAGCTCGCCTTCTTATTATCAATATCACCAAAGATGCTGATGGTTCTCAGCCCATCAATACGCTGAATTCGCACGTAGTTACGTTGGAAATCTAATGTCGCCAACGTTGCTAACGGGATCTGACTGCCGTCGGCGGTAATGATCGGGAAGTTAGCCAGCTGCTGTATGTCGCCCGCTTGTTCCTTATCAAGACGCACCTCAATCGAGATGTTCTCAACACCGATTTGAATCTCATCCGCCGTTTGCCCGAAGAATGCAGCACGCAACTGAGAAGCAATCATCTGCCCATTCACATTGTAGGTTTCGGCTCCAGGGCGCAGCTTGACTAAGATCTCTTCTTTACCCATGCGCATGTCATCAAGCACACCATGCACCCCGTCAAACTGATTGAGGTATTCCTGAATCTCCAGAGAAGCAGACTTCAATTCAGCCAGATCATCATGTTTGGCACGGATCTCGATAGCACGACCACCCGGCCCCATGGTTGGCTGCTTGAACACTAATGAAATAGGATCCGCCAGCTCACCGATATCTTCGCGCCATGCATTGATGAAATCATCGATAACCGTGTTACGGCTCTCTGCACCGCGTAAGTCTAAACGCACAGTGGCTAAATGTGGGCCTGACTCACTGGCATCAGCATTAGCATTGAATTGGCTCGTGATGTGTTCCACCAACTCATTGCCCTCTTCGACCTCTTCACTCCACTGCACGTTCAAACGTTCAGCAGACGCGACTATTTTATCGACGACTCTCTCGGTTTGAGACAATGACGCACCCGGCGGAAGAATGATACGCGCTTCAGCGATGTCTCCATCCAATTCGGGGAAGGGTTGGAACTTAACAGCACCACCCGCAATCAAGGCAATAGAAAGTAACAACAGTGTCAGCACTCCGCCCATAAAGGCATAGCGAAACGTCACGACCTTCTCGACCATGTTCATCAAAGTTGTATTGCGGAAGTTCTCAAATTTTTCAAGCAACACCACTTTGAAGCGCAGCGCTGGCTTGTCATTCTTTTCTTTGTGTAACGAATGAGACAAGTGATTAGGTAGAATCAGGAAGGCTTCAATCAAGCTCAACGAGAGCACTAATATCAATACTTGAGGAACAGCCTTAAGTACCGCGCCCATCTCTCCATCGAGGAACAACAAGCTACCGAAAATACACACCGTAGTTAAGAAAGAAGATAAGACTCCGGGAAGCACTTTCTTAACGCCGTTGTACACCGCATCATCAACGTTTTGCCCCCGATCTAAATGGGACGCTATCGATTCGGCAATCACGATGGCGTCATCCATCATGATACCAATCGCCATCAACAGTCCGACCAGCGACATAATGTTAATCGACAAACCTAAGTTCGCCATTAAGAACAAGCCTCCAAGAAAGGCAACAGGCAAACCAGCCGCAACCCAGAATGAATAGCGTAAGCTGAAGAACAGCCACATGGTGGCAAATACCAGCACAATACCTTGCCAGCCGTTACGTACCATCATGGTGAGGCGATCCCACAGCACAGAAGAGAGATCGTTGGTCATTTGTAGCGTCACACCATCAGGGGCAATCGCGCTTTGATCTTCAACGAATCGTGTTACATTCTCTTTGATTCGTAGCGCATCATCTTCTTTGTTTTTACTGATTTTCAACAGAGCCGATGGCTTGCCATCAAACAAAACCTTCTGTTCATCCAGTTCAAAGCGATCGGTGATCTTCGCGATATCCCTCAAACGGATCACTGAACCATTCGGCGCAGATCCAACGACGATACTTTCTAATTCAACAGGTGTGATACGTCTTTCATCAAAACGAATCAGGAAGTTTTTATCTGGTGTTTCAACGTTACCACTCGGCAGCTTTACATTCTGACGACCAATTTGGTCTGCGATATCGCCGACGCTCAAACCTAACTGGCGAATGGCTTGGGTATCCAGTTCCACACGGTATTGATGATCAGAGAAGCCGCTAACATCGACCAGTGAAACATCATAATCAAGCTTCATGATACGTTTGAGGTCTTCAGCGTAGGCCTTAAGCTCTGGCCATGAGGTTTCGGCTGTAATCGCGATATCAACAACCGGTTCATTCCAATCCAGCTCTTGAACAACCGGAGATTCAATCTCGCTTGGAAAGTCATTGATCGAATTGATTTGAGTTTGTACGTCCACCAGCATTCGGCCAATATCCGCTTTCTCATTCAACTTCAGGATTAGACGTGCGCTACCTTCGATAGCTTCACACTGAGTTTCTTCAATGTTGGCTAAACCATCTATCGCATCTTCCATTCGTACACACAAGCTTTCTTCCACTTCTTGTGGTGATGCACCGGGATAAACGATGGCAGCCATAATATAAGGCGGCTCATAAGCGGGGAAGGTTTCACGCTTGATGGTTGATAATGAGCTGATACCCATGATCAATAACCCAAGCATCAACAAGTTTGCCGCTGTTGGGTGCCTAGAAAAGAACTTGATCATGACGCACTCTCCTGAGTATCAGATTCAAGCTTAACCTCTTCAGAGTTCGATTCTTTCAGTAACATGCCTTCGATAGCTGGCAGGATGTCATTAAGAACCAATTTATCTCCAGTTTGTAGCTCGCCACTCACAACCACTTGGTTATCTCTGCGATAAAGCACTTCAACATTCACCACTTGCAAGCGCTGATTGTCATCCATCAGGTAAACCTTGTCACCGTGCAATGCTCGCTCTGGAACCACCCAACTTAGATTCGCAACACCTTCAATCTCAGCTTTTACAAACATGCCGTTGACCAACGGGGTCGCATTGCTTGGCTGCAGTTGTGAATAGTCTTGAGCGATCTCGAGAATAATCCCTGCTGTCGCTTGGTTTTCATCAACCGTCTCACTGATTCTTGCCACCTTCGCAGGCCAACTCAGGTTCAGGTTGCCGCTGTTAAGTTGAATCGTCGCTTTGATTGGCGCTTCATAAGGATTAGGGATCCCTGCAGCATCGCGAGGGAACTGATTAAAGCTCGAGGCTAAAGTTTGCATATCGTGAATAGAAAGTTGCGCCTCCACTTCCATGACATTAATCCCGTGAGCAACAAACATCTCTTGCTGAAGGTTAACCACTTGATTTTGTTCGATATCAACCTGAGCAATTCGCATCGCTCTTGGCAAAATGATGGTGGTCTTATCGAGAGATCGCTGCGCCTCTTTCACTTTAGACACATTGACCTTTATCACCGCTTCCGCAACTCGTTTTTCATCAGGCATTAAAGCGATTTGGTTCGCGATATCCAACACTAGCTTCTGTTGAGACAGTGCACTTTGCTGTTGCAGGTCGACATCCGATTGAGAAGTCAGCCCTTTCTTACGCAGATCTTGTTTACGTTGTAGCTCTTTGTTGCTGATCACTAAGCGATTCTTTTCGATCTTAAGAGTCTGATTCAGGTTGTCTTCTTCTTGATTTAATTTCGCTAATGAGGTTTGACTTGATTTAAGATCGGCCTCTGCTTGTATCAGCTTCAATTCGTAATCCAGTGGATCAACCTTGAGCACGACCGTTCCCGCAGGGATCACCTGACCTTTCTCAAGATCCGGATGACGATAAACGATCTGTCCTGTCACCTCGGCAATCGCTTTCCATTCGACTTTCGGCACCACTTTGCCAAAACCAACCGCTAACGGTGCTATCAGTTGTTGCTCTAGGCTTACTGTGTCAACTAAACGAGCTCTATCACCCGCAGGCTTGGTTGGAAGATCCGGCTTCAAGTTAATCGCAACCACAAGGCCAATGACACCAACCGCAAGTGCCGGAAAGAAGAGTAGTTTTTTATTTATTTTCATTATCTTTGGTCCTGCACGGAAGAAGGGCTAGGCGTGTTTATAAAGCCTTCTGTCATCAATTGAATGTTGTGTTCGATTAAACGGTTAAGAAATTCTTCATTAATCTCAATACCATGGATTGCTAATAAAGGGGGCGGCGCAATGAATGGAAATACCATCAAGCTTATATACGACACGCGACAGAGCTTGGGATCCATCTCTTTTCTCAAGACACCTTGTGCCACCAACTTTTCAAAAATGACATCTTGGGCTGGCTTCGCCACATCGAGGAAAACCTTTTCGAGCAACTCTCTTTGCACTTCCGAGGGAGGCATATTCATCACTTGGGCAATCAAGCGAGGAAACTTGGGCACCTTGACCATCTCTTTGTAGTAAGTCCGCATTAAATCGAGAAAGTTTTCATGACTGCTCTCTTCAACTAACTTCTGCATTTGTAGCTGCATCGGTCGTAGGGTTTCACGTAGCATCGCCTCAAATAACCCAGCCTTACTGCCAAAGTAATAACGGATCATCGCAATGTTCACACCCGCACGCTCAGCGATCAGGCGTGTCGAGACCTTGTCGTATGGCTGAACAACAAACAGATCGCGAGCATGCTCAATCAATAACTGTCGAACATCTAAGTTCTGCTGAGGCCGCCCCGCTTTTCGTGCCGTCATGGCAAAAATCCATCTCTATAATTAATCATCCGATTAATTATAGAGATAAACAGACGTAACAGTAGAAGATTAATTACTCACTATTTAATCAAGTGATTAATTAATTGGGTCACACTTATAATTTTTTTGGTGAATCGTTCCATCAAAAAGATTTACTACAAAGTTTTAACCTACACATCAGCCAAACGATAAACTAACCCGCCAATACAAAACCACCAATCAGTCGATTTAGCCAACGAGGAGATGAAAAACAGCACAAACCAAACCAAAACACTGCCAATGTACGCTGATATTGGATTTTCTTGTTTGACGCTCAGAATAAATTACGGTAAATATGGTGTTAACAGTTTATTTACGGATATTTGTGTAATGATTTTTTCTTCTTCTCTACTGCTGAAACTTCTCCTTATCGTGAACCAATCGCGCGGGTAAGTTGTGGGTCAAGAACTACACAAATATTAAAACCCGCACTGAGCGGGTTTTTTTGTAACTGGCACTTTTAAAAGAACATCATTCTTAATAATAATTTGGATAGCAATCGATTCATTATCGATATAAGGAAGCACCCATGAACGATCAAGTAATAATTTTTGATACTACCTTACGTGACGGCGAGCAAGCATTGGCAGCAAGCCTTACGGTAAAAGAGAAGTTACAGATCGCTTATGCTCTTGAGAGACTGGGTGTCGATGTTATCGAAGCTGGCTTCCCTATCTCTTCTCCAGGTGATTTTGAATCGGTTCAAACGATTGCAAAACACATCAAAGGCAGCCGTATTTGTGCACTTTCTCGTGCAGTTGCTAAAGATATCGACGCCGCTGCAGAAGCACTAAAAGTAGCGGACCAATTCCGTATTCACACTTTCATTTCAACATCGACGGTACACGTACAAGATAAGCTACGCCGCAGCTACGACGATGTTGTCGAGATGGCAGTGAAAGCCGTCAAACATGCGCGTAACTACACTGACGATGTGGAGTTTTCTTGTGAGGATGCAGGTCGTACCCCTATCGATAACCTATGTCGCATGGTTGAAGCCGCGATTAACGCGGGCGCGAAAACCATCAACATTCCAGACACCGTTGGCTACACAGTACCGAATGAGTTTGGTGGCATCATCAAAACGCTATTCGATCGCGTACCAAATATCGACCAAGCTATCATCTCTGTTCACTGTCACGATGACTTAGGCATGTCGGTTGCAAATTCAATTGCTGCTGTGCAAGCGGGCGCTCGTCAAATTGAAGGCACAATCAATGGTATTGGCGAACGTGCGGGTAACTGTTCTTTAGAAGAAATCGCAATGATCATCAAAACTCGTCAAGAGCTTTTGGGGGTTCACACCGGCTTGGATCATAAAGAGATTCACCGTACCAGTAAGTTGGTTAGCCAACTTTGCCACATGCCAATTCAAGACAATAAAGCCATCGTTGGTGCAAATGCATTTAGCCACTCTTCAGGTATCCACCAAGACGGCATGCTTAAGAACAAAAACACTTACGAGATCATGACACCTGAGTCGATTGGTTTGAAAAACAAAGCCTTGAACCTAACCAGCCGTAGTGGCCGTGCGGCAGTTAAGAGCCACATGGACGCAATGGGTTATAAAGATAATGAGTACAACCTAGATTCATTGTACGAAGACTTCTTGAAGCTTGCTGACCGTAAAGGACAAGTCTTCGATTACGACCTAGAAGCATTAATGCACTTCGCGAATCTACGTGATGAAGATGACTTCTATAAACTTAACTACCTAAGCGTACAATCTGGTAGTGTTATGTCTACCACCAGCATCAAGCTGCAATGTGGTGATGAAGAGAAATGCGAAGCGGCTGTCGGCAACGGTCCTGTTGATGCTTTATACCAATGTATTTACCGCTTAACAGGCTACGAAATCGCGTTGGATAAATTCGACCTTACTGCGAAAGGTGAAGGCGAAGATGGCTTAGGTCAAGCTGACATCATTGCTAACTATAAAGGCCGTAAGTACCACGGTACGGGCGTTTCAACGGATATCGTTGAAGCTTCTGGTCAAGCGTTGCTACACGTTATCAATAGCATTCAACGCGCAGACACTATTGCTGAAATGAAGCAGCAAAAATTCGCGACAGTTTAAGACCCCAATAACAGAGCCCTAGAGCCGATGTTGTTGGCTTTAGGGACAAAATTTAAAACGAGCCAAACCGCTCAGTAACAAGAATTAAAGGATTAACATGACAGATAAATCATACAAAATTGCCGTACTACCTGGTGATGGCATTGGCCCAGAAGTAATGCAACAAGCACATAAAGTGTTAGACGCGATCGAAAAGAAGCACGCGATTAGCTTTTCTCGCGAAGAGTATGATGTTGGTGGTATTGCAATTGATAATCACGGCTGTCCACTTCCAGAAGCGACAGTCACGGGCTGTGAAGAATCTGACGCGGTACTTTTTGGCTCAGTTGGTGGTCCTAAATGGGAACACCTTCCACCAAACGATCAACCAGAGCGTGGTGCCCTACTTCCTCTGCGTAAGCATTTCCAACTGTTCTGTAACCTACGTCCAGCGCAAATCCACAAGGGTTTAGAGTCTTTCTCTCCTTTACGTGCTGATATTTCAGGTAATGGTTTCGACATCGTTGTTGTTCGTGAACTAACAGGCGGTATCTACTTCGGCCAACCTAAAGGTCGTGAAGGCGAAGGCGCAACTGAAAAAGCCTTTGATACTGAGGTTTACCACCGTTACGAAATCGAACGTATTGCAAAGATTGCGTTTGAATCTGCTCGTCTACGTAACAAAAACGTTTACTCAATCGATAAAGCGAACGTTCTACAAAGCTCTATTCTATGGCGTGAAGTGGTTGAAGAAGTCGCGAAAGACTACCCAGATGTGAAATTGAGCCACATGTACATCGACAACGCGACCATGCAGCTAATCAAAGACCCATCTCAGTTTGACGTGATGCTTTGTTCGAACATCTTCGGTGACATCATCTCTGATGAGTGTGCAATGATCACCGGCTCTATGGGCATGCTTCCTTCTGCAAGCTTGAACGAAAGCAACTTCGGCCTATACGAACCTGCAGGTGGCAGCGCGCCAGATATCGCAGGCAAGAACATCGCGAACCCAGTAGCGCAAATTCTTTCTGCGGCGCTAATGCTTCGTTACAGCTTAGGTGAAGAAGCCGCAGCTCAAGATATCGAAACAGCGGTGTCTAAAGCACTTTCTGCAGGCGAGCTAACCGCTGACCTTGCAGGCAAAAACCAAGCGCTGACTACCTCTGAAATGGGTGACAAGATCGCTGAGTACATCTTAGCTTCATAAGCTAGATGCTTAGATTAGAAGTAAGTACATAAGAATAATATCAAGCCAAGTCAGCTTAAACAGTATGACTTGGCTAGAAACAAACACTGGGACTGATGCTCCCAAGGAAGAAAAGCTATGTCGACAAACCAGCAAGCAAAAACCTTATACGAAAAAGTTTATGACGCTCACGTTGCAGTTGCAGCAAAAGGCGAAACGCCAATTCTTTATATCGATCGCCACTTAGTCCACGAAGTAACGTCGCCACAAGCCTTTGATGGCCTGCGTGAAAAAGGTCGTAAAGTTCGCCAAGTAGGCAAAACTTTTGCAACCATGGATCACAACGTATCGACACAAACGAAAGACATCAACGCTTCTGGTGAGATGGCTCGTATCCAAATGGAAACGCTATCGAAAAACTGTGAAGAGTTTGGTGTCACGCTTTACGACTTAAACCACAAATACCAAGGTATTGTTCACGTAATGGGCCCTGAGCTAGGTATTACTCTGCCGGGCATGACCATCGTATGTGGTGACTCACACACAGCAACACACGGTGCATTTGGTTCATTAGCATTCGGTATCGGTACTTCAGAAGTTGAGCACGTTCTAGCAACTCAAACGCTAAAACAAGCTCGCGCTAAAACCATGAAAATCGAAGTAAAAGGCAAAGTCGCTGAAGGCATTACTGCAAAAGATATCGTACTAGCTATCATCGGCAAGACAACAGCCGCTGGCGGTACAGGCTATGTGGTTGAATTCTGCGGTGAAGCAATTACTGACCTTACAATGGAAGGTCGTATGACGGTATGTAACATGGCGATCGAGCTTGGCGCTAAAGCGGGTCTAATTGCTCCAGATGCAACCACTTACGAATACATCAAAGGTCGTAAGTTCTCTCCACAAGGCGAAGACTTAGAAGCCGCTATTGAATACTGGAACACATTGAAAACCGATGCTGATGCAGAGTTCGATGCTGTTGTAACGCTAGAAGCGGCTGACATCAAACCACAAGTCACTTGGGGTACTAACCCAGGCCAGGTGATCTCAGTAGACACACCAATCCCTGCACCAGAAAGCTTCGCAGACCCTGTTGAAAAGGCATCTGCAGAAAAAGCTTTGGCTTACATGGGTCTTGAAGCGGGTAAATCGCTATCGGATTACAACGTCGATAAAGTCTTCGTGGGTTCTTGTACTAACTCTCGTATCGAAGACATGCGTGCAGCTGCTGCCGTAGCAAAAGGCCGCCAAGTAGCGAAACATGTTCAAGCATTGATCGTTCCAGGCTCTGAGCAAGTAAAAGCGCAAGCTGAAGCTGAAGGCCTAGATAAGATCTTCATCGAAGCAGGTTTTGAATGGCGCCTACCAGGCTGCTCTATGTGTCTTGCAATGAACAATGACCGTCTAGGTCCACAAGAACGCTGTGCTTCTACATCAAACCGTAACTTTGAAGGTCGCCAAGGCCGTGATGGTCGTACGCACCTAGTTAGCCCAGCAATGGCAGCAGCAGCAGCAATCGCTGGTCACTTTGTCGATATTCGTGAACTTTAATTAGAGGATTTAACATGTCAGGTTTTCAACAACACACCGGATTAGTCGTTCCTCTAGATACGGCCAACATCGATACTGATGCGATCATTCCAAAGCAGTTTCTACAGAAAGTGAACCGTATCGGTTTTGGTAAGCACTTATTCCACGATTGGCGCTTCCTAGATGACGCAGGCCAACAGCCAAACCCTGAGTTTGTAATGAACGCACCACGCTATAAAGGCGCTTCAATTCTACTGGCTCGTGAAAACTTTGGTTGTGGTTCATCTCGTGAACATGCACCTTGGGCGCTTGCAGATTACGGTATTCAAGTGATGATCGCGCCAAGCTTTGCAGACATTTTCTACGGTAACTCGATCAATAACCAGATGGTTCCTGTTCGTCTTACAGAGCAGGAAGTTGATGAAATCTTCCAGTTCGTTGAAGCAAACGAAGGCGCAGAAATTACAGTTGATCTTGAAGCACTAAAAGTCACTGCCAATGGAAAAGAATACTCGTTTGAAATTGATGAGTTCCGTCGTCACTGCTTGCTGAATGGCCTAGATAACATCGGCCTAACGCTTCAACACGCAGATAAGATTTCAGAATTTGAAGCTAAGATTCCTAGCTTCCTGAAATAAAGAAGTCTTGAAGTAGAGTCACATAGTTTTGTGTTCATAAAAAAGGTTGGCCTAGTGCCAACCTTTTTTATTTGGCTGAGCTTTTAGCTTAACTTAATGTGCTTATTAAGCTCTGCCCTTTATTTAGAGCAGTTCCGCTATTTAACTGAAGAGCTATGAAAGAAAATCGTAAAGCATAAGGTCTTAGTAGTCAGTCATCAGGAGAATGCCATGAAACAACTACTTTTTATTGTCAGCCTACTTTTCTCAACCTTAGCTTGGTCTGCACCTAAATCCGAACTTTGGCCATACTGGAACCAAAGTAATGAAGCGAACTCAACACAGGTGTCTCATCAAGATTGGCAGCAATTCCTCGATAGCTACTTAGTAAAACAAGGACAGCACACCCTAGTGAGATATCAAGCGGTGAGCTCTTCAGACAAGACAAAGTTAAACCAGTACATAAACCGACTTGAGCAGATCAACCCACTCGACTATTCAAGAGCGGAGCAGTATGCCTACTGGGTTAATCTATATAACGCCGTGACTGTCGATTTAATTCTTGATGCCTACCCAATAAAATCCATCACCAAGCTCGGCGGACTGTTTAGCTTTGGACCGTGGGGAGATGATGTAGTGAAGGTAAATAGAAAGTCGCTGACACTCAATGATATTGAACATCGAATCCTAAGACCGATTTGGCAAGATCCGCGCACGCATTACGCGGTAAATTGCGCGAGTTTAGGTTGCCCTAACTTACAGCCTCAGGCCTTTATTGCTGACAATACAGAAATGCTACTAGAACAAGCGGCGACCGAGTTTATAAACAGTGATAGAGGTGTGCTAGTCAACAGTAATGATCTTGAATTGTCATCCATCTACGAATGGTTTGCTGTGGATTTTGGTACAGAAAAGCAACTCATTCAACACCTAGACCAGTATCGAACAAAGCCGGTGACGAACACTGAAAAAATCAGTTATGACTATGATTGGTCACTTAACCAAGCAAACTAGTTTTAGCGTTAAAGCTCATGAATGAAGCAAAACAAAAAAGAGGCTAGAGGTTTTTATTAACCTCTAACCTCTTTTTTATCTATTGAACCGGATTTCAACAGTTAAAAGCTTGAGCCAGGTTGCTGCAAGAACTCAACCTCTTCGGGAGTCGAAGCTCTATCTAACACCTCATTACGGTGAGGGTAGCGACCAAAGCGATCAATAATCACTTTATGCTTAAACTCAAAATCCAAGTTATTCTCTAAGCCTGTCTGGGAAAAAAGCAGAACCGCTTGTTCATGCATCAGCAAAGACTCACTGTGCATATAAGGCATATACAGGAAGCTTTTTTGTTGTTGATTCAACTGATGATCGAAACCACCAGCGACCGCTTCCTGAGCTAAAGCTAGTGCCATCGGGTCTGCTGAAAATGCAGCCGGACTGCTTCTGCCAATATTTCGAGAAAACTGGTCCAGAACGATAATCTCAGCCAAACGACCTTCCGCGGTTTGACGCCATTCAAACAGCTCACCTTGTACAGCGACTTTATGTAATTCAGAGAATCGAGTCTTAATCAAAACATCAATTTCTTCACCGCCAGTAAACCAGTCCTTAGGCGTCAGCTCATCGAACCAAAACTCTAAAACATCCTTATACGTTACCGTCATATAATTCCCTTCAATAAAAACCGAGTAATTTTGTTATTACTAGATCTAATGTTCGATTACTTAAAACCTTTGACCTTCTTAATTAGGTCATAAGCATTTTGAATTTCTTGTGATTTCTCTTTCGCGACGTTCATCATCTCTGGCGGTAAACCCTTCGCCATCAATTTGTCTGGATGATGTTCATTCATCAGTTTACGGTAGGCTTTCTTCACCTCTTTGCCTTCGGCACTTTCACTCACACCAAGAACCTTATATGCGTCGCCAAGCTGATTCTGTTGTGAAGCTTGTTGCCAACCTGATGACTGCCCATGCCCTTGATGGCCTCCAAAGCTTCCACCTTGCTGTTGGAACCGGAACGCTGCTTCTTGCATCTGCAAGCGGCGTTCTAGCTGCTCTGCAGAAAATCCAAGCCCTTGCGCTATCTTATGAAGAACCTGACGCTCACTTGGGTGCAAGCTTCCATCAGCAAATGCGGCAGAGACTTGTAGCTCCAAAAAGAACTGCAGAAGATCAAAACGACCACCCGATGAGATTTTCACACGCTCAAGTACATCACTTAATGGAAAGTCACTCTCTTTGCCATCGCGGAAAGCATCTTGAGCCGCTTTACGTTGTTCACCATGCAGGTTCATACGCTCCATCATTGTAGAAGCGAGCTGAATCTCTTCTGGTGTAACCTGCCCCTTAGCTTTAGCAACGTGTCCCATAACTGCAAAAGCAGATTTGAAAAACTCGTTTTGTCTTTCAGCTTGGCTTGGACCTCGGCCAAAACCAGAGCTATTGAAGCCCGATTGGCTTAAACGTCGAGCCTTATCAAATTGATGCCCTAAAAACAGACCAAAAACTAAACCGAGCGGCCCTCCAAATAAAAAGCCAAAAAACGCGCCCAAAATTTTGCCAAATATTTGCATTATGTGTTCTCTATCTATGAATTTTATCTGAGTAACGCTGTCTGATGATGCTGAATGCTAATATTTCCTTTATCATAAGGAAAATGCTTTATTAATTGGATTGATACTAGATCAACCCTTCATCTAGTGACACAGGATAGTTCAACTTCATGCAATCTTTTTCCCGCACCTTGTTAGCCGCGTCTATAAGTACGGCATTATACGTGTCGACAACTCAAGCTGAAACAATCACCGATAGTAGTGTGCAGGAAATGCCCTCTATAGATCAATGCTTGATCGAGCCCGCTGCAGAAAACGAGACACAGCTACCCGCTCATGTTGAGTCAGATCGCTTAGAAGCTATCAATGGTGACAAGGCAATCTATTCGGGTGACGTAAGAGTTACGCAAGGGAACAAGATCATCCTTGCTGATAATGTGACCCTACACCAACAAGAAAATATCGTTGTAGCTGAAGGCAACGTAAACTTTAGTGATGGTCAAATAAAATCCATTTCCGATAAAGCGACAAATAATCTAAATACTGATCAAATCGAATTAGAGAACACTCAATATCAGTTTCTTTGTGAACCAGGCCGAGGAGATGCCCAATATATATCTCGCACTGGCAAAGCGGTTTATACCATGGAAGACGGATCTATCACATCCTGCCCACTAGGTGATAAATCATGGAGGTTAAAAGCTTCTAGTATTGAACTCGATCAAGATGAAGAAGAAGCCACATTCTACAATCCGCGTTTTGAAATTCTAGATGTTCCTGTTTTCTATCTGCCGTATCTCACCGTTCCAGTGGGTGATAAACGTAAAACTGGCTTTTTGTACCCAACGATTTCATACGGCTCTAGTGATGGTTTCGAAACCGAAGTACCATTTTATTGGAATATAGCACCAAACTACGATCTACTTATCACAACTAAATATATGGCAGAACGTGGAACGCAACTGAATAACGAGTTCCGTCATTTAAGTGATTTTGGTGAAAGTAACTTAAAGTTTGAGTTCCTAGAAAGTGATGATAAATACCCGGAACAAGGCAGTCGTTGGGGTGGGCAGTTCAACTTTGAAGGGATCTATCAACAAGCATGGAAGTTTGACATCGACTATTCAAAGGTTAGTGATGTTAATTATTTTTCAGATGTGGATTCAAATATCGGTAATAGAGAAGACGGTCAGCTTTTACAATCAGGACAAGTTACTTACCGATCTCTAAACTGGGATGCATCCATCGCAGTTCGTGACTTCCAAGTACTTACCGATGGAGATAACCAAGCCTATCGTTTAATGCCGCAGCTAACATTTAACTATTACGCTCCTATTATATGGGACTCTGTAGAGGTGGATATGATTAGTCATATCTCTCAATTTGATACAGATGCAAAAGGAAAACCAACAGCAACACGATTGCACATAGAACCAGGGTTAAAAGTACCATTAAGTACAACTTGGGGTACATGGACAACCGAGGCTCGCCTACTTGGAACATACTATAACCAAGACCTGAGTGGTGTAGATACATCTGTAGCAGAGTATGCTGATTTAGAAGAAAGTGTTAGCAGAGTTATACCCGAATTTAGAAGTCATGCCGGTATTGTACTTGAGCGCGACACTACATTAATGAACGGGTACACACAAACTCTTGAACCACAAGTTCAATACCTTTACGTTCCCGAAGAAGAACAAAATAACATTGCTCGCTACGATACTACTCTTTTACAGACAGATTATTACGGCTTATTTAGAAGTAGGAAATACAGTGGGGTTGATTTTATAGCATCTGCAAATCAGCTAAGCTATGGTGCGTCTTCTCGCTTCTTTGATGACGAGTACAAAGAACGTCTTAATATTTCTTTCGGTCAAATTTTTTATATCGATAAAGAAACAAAGCAATCAACTGGCAACAACGATTCAACAGAAAAATCTAATTATTCATCTTGGGCAGTTGAGGTCGACTTTAATTACGATGACTACCTTTTTTACCATGGTGGCGTTCAATACGATATCGACTCAGCAGAAATGCAACTAGCTAATAGTACAATTGAATATCGAATAGACAGTAACGGTTTTGTTCAAGCAAACTACCGCTACGTCACTAAAGAGTACATTGAAGATAATGTCGGCGAGACAATTACTAATATTGATGAGATTACACGGGAAGGTATCTCACAAGCAGGTTTAGTCACAGGTTATCAATTCACTCCGAAATGGTACGCCAGCGCCCAGTACTACCATGATATGAACGAAAACATTGCTATCGAGTGGTTAGCTAACCTGCGCTATAAAGATGATTGTTGGTACGTGGGAGTTACCTATAGCAACGAACTCCGAAGCTGGACTGGTAGCGGCTATTCAGACATCAATGCTGATCCTGTCTACGAAAACAACTTTAGTGTCAATTTTGGTATTGTGGGCTTCGGTACATCGGCGGGATCGGGATCAAACATTTCAGGCTTTGATAGCTCTGGAAACTCTTTAGAATACGGCCGTCCATTCTTCTTAAACAACTAATTTTCTTTACTGATAAAACGTCAGTAAATTTAAAGGATTACACATGACATTGTGGAAACGCACATTAATTGCCATCGCAGCGGCTTGTACTGTATCAGTAAGCTACGCAGCACCGGTAGAACTAGACAGCGTAAAAGTTATCGTTAACGAAGGCGTTATCTTACAAAGTGACATCGATGCTTCAATGAAGACGCTGCGCGCAAATGCTAAGAAAAGCGGCCAGACACTACCATCGCAAGACGTGCTCAATGAGCAAGTGCTTGAAAAGCTGATCATCGATACCATTCAAACACAAGAAGCGGAACGTATTGGCGTTCGTATTGATGATGCTCGACTTGATCAAGCAATCGAAGGCATCGCGAAAGACAACAACCAGACTGTAGAACAATTAACAGCATCGGTTGCTGAAGAAGGCCTTAGTTACAATGCATTTCGCGAACAAGTAAGAAAAGAGATTGCGGCAAGTGAAGCGCGTAACGCCTTAGTGCGTCGTCGTATCAATATTCTTCCAGCTGAAGTCGATAACCTTGCGGATATCTTGGCGCAAGAGACTAACGCGACCGTTCAATACAAAATCGGACACATCCAACTTCGCTTTAATGATGACCAAACCAAAGAAGAGCTAGAAGCTCAAGCTAAAGAAGTGGTTGAGGAGCTTAACTCAGGCAAAGATTTCAGCACCATGGCTTATACTTATTCAAAAGGCCCTAAAGCTCTACAAGGTGGTGACTGGGGTTGGATGCGTAAAGAAGAGATGCCTACCATTTTTGCAGACCAAATCAAAATGCAGAATAAAGGCAGCATCATCGGTCCTTTCCGAAGCGGCGTTGGTTTCCATATTTTGAAAATTGAAGATGTGAAAGGCTTGGAAACGGTAGCGGTAACGGAAGTTAATGCTCGTCATATCCTAATTAAGCCGACCGTCATCTTAAGTGACGACGGTGCCAAGGAGCAATTAAAGGAAATCACGCGTCGTGTTAACGCGGGTGAAGCGAGCTTTGGTGAACTTGCGCAGCAATACAGCCAAGACCCAGGCTCTGCAGTGCAAGATGGTGAACTAGGCTACCAAACACCGGATTTGTATGTACCTGAATTTAAGCACCAAGTAGAAACGCTACCTGAAGGTAAGATCAGCGCACCATTTAAAACCGTGCATGGTTGGCACATTGTTGAAGTACTAGACCGCAGAGAAGTAGACCGTACAGACTCTGCTTTGAAAAACAAAGCATACCAAATTTTATTTAACCGTAAATTCAACGAAGAAGCTGGCGCTTGGCTACAAGAAGTAAGAGCGAGTGCTTTTGTTGAAATGGTTGAGGATGACCAAGATGACAACTAAGCGCCTTGTCATTACGGCAGGTGAACCGGCGGGAATTGGGCCCGATTTAACTCTCGCCTTATCTCAAGAAAGCTGGCCACATCAGCTCGTGGTGTGTGCGGACAAAACCCTACTAGCAGAGCGAGCTGAAATATTAGGGATCGAGGTTGAGCTGTTGGATTACGATTCAACTGCGCCCAAGCAACCTCAACGCTCCGGAACACTAGTTGTGAAACATGTTCCACTCGCTGAAGTCGCCGTTGCGGGTCAACTCAATGAAGCGAACGGTCATTACGTATTAAATACTTTAGAAACCGCCGCAATTGGCTGTATGAATGATGAATTTGATGCTATTGTCACCGGCCCTGTTCACAAGGGTGTAATTAACCGAGCTGGCGTTGCTTTTAGCGGCCATACCGAGTTCTTTGCAGAGAAGTCCAATACACCACTGGTGGTGATGATGTTGGCAACAGAAGGGCTGCGTGTTGCGCTAGTAACAACGCACATCCCACTAGCTTATGTATCTCAAGCAGTGACCGAAGACAGATTAGAGCAAATTATTGCAATTCTGAATAAAGATTTGGTTGAAAAATTTGCTATTGAGAAACCAACTATCTACGTGTGTGGCTTGAATCCACATGCAGGTGAAGATGGTTGCTTAGGACGTGAAGAGATAGAAACCATCACCCCGACGCTAGAAAAAATTCGCCAAAAAGATGGCATCAATTTAGTTGGCCCATTGCCAGCAGATACCATCTTTAATGAAAAATATTTGCAAGATGCAGATGCTGTTTTAGGTATGTATCACGACCAAGTACTCCCGGTATTGAAATACAAAGGGTTTGGTCGCTCAGTGAACATCACGCTTGGCTTACCGTTTATTCGCACATCAGTCGACCACGGTACCGCCTTAGACTTGGCAGGGAAAGGCCAAGCCGATACAGGGAGCTTTAGAACAGCGCTCACGCACGCCATTGAATTAGTAGAGAAAAAGCAATGAGAAATGATGTCCACTTAGGGCACAAAGCGCGTAAACGTTTTGGTCAAAACTTCCTTAACGATCCATACATTATTGATGGCATCGTATCGAGCATTAACCCACTACCAGGTCAAAACTTGGTAGAGATCGGTCCTGGTCTAGGCGCAATTACTGAGCCAGTGGGTAAGCTTGTCGATAAATTTACAGTTATCGAATTGGATAGAGACCTGGCTGAACGTCTTCGCAACCATCCCGATCTGGCTGATAAGCTAACGATCTATGAAGGCGATGCAATGAAGTTCGATTTCGAACAACTTGTTAAGCCAAACAACAAGCTACGTATTTTCGGTAACTTGCCATACAACATCTCGACACCATTGATGTTCCACCTTTTTGAGTTCCATAAAGACGTGCAAGACATGCACTTCATGCTTCAAAAAGAAGTGGTTAACCGATTAGCGGCCGGCCCAGGTACTAAAGCTTATGGTCGTCTTACGGTAATGGCTCAATACTACTGTAAAGTGACGCCTGTGCTAGAAGTGCCACCAACGGCCTTCGTTCCGCCACCGAAAGTAGATTCTGCAGTAGTACGCCTACAGCCATACGAAGTGCTACCTTACCCGGCAAAAGATCTGAAATGGCTAGATCGTGTATGTCGTGAAGGCTTTAACCAGCGTCGTAAAACGGTTCGTAACTGCTACAAGAGCCTAATCGACAAGGAAGTACTTGAAGAGTTGGGTGTTAACCCAGGCATGCGTCCTGAGAATTTAACGCTCGAGCAGTTTGTCGACATGGCTAACTGGTTGTACGACACTCACAGCACTGACAAATAATTCTAAAAGGCTCCTACACTTCGGTGAGGAGCCTGTTTTTTATGTAATACTTTAAAGTATACCAACAACAAAAGGTGCGAATATGGATATATCTACGCCTTGTATCAAATGTCAGGTTCACTCTAAATACATAGAGGAACAATCTGAACCAACGAAGAACCGCTACGTCTTCGCCTACATTATTACCATCAAAAATCTCAGCAAAACAACGGTTCAACTAATGTCTCGCCGCTGGCTGATTACCGACTCCAACGGCAAACAACTCACCATAGAAGGTGATGGCGTGGTTGGGCAACAACCCGTGATTGAAGCCAACGACGAATACACTTACACCAGTGGTACCGTCATCGAAACTCCTGTGGGTGTTATGCAAGGTCATTATGTGATGACTGATAACAAAGGCATCGACTTCATAACTGAAGTTGATCCATTTAGACTCGCGATCCCTAATATTCTTAATTAGCCGTACATCCGTATCTACAGGAAATTATTGTGTCGAATTATATTGTCGGAGACATCCAAGGGTGCTTCGACGAACTTCAATTACTGCTTGAAACCGTCAACTTTGACAAACAACAAGATGCCTTATGGGTCGCTGGTGATTTGGTCGCTCGAGGTCCTAAATCATTGGAGACACTACGCTTTATTCGCAACCTTGGTGATGCAGCTAAGGTTGTATTAGGCAATCATGATTTGCATCTACTTGCGGTTTCTTTAGGGCTATTTCCAGCTAAAGCAAAAGACAAGACTCAACCCATTCTTGATGCAGAAGACCGAGAACAGCTGCTCGAATGGTTAAGACAACAGCCTTTGATTCAAGAACATCCAGAGTTCGTAATGTCTCATGCTGGTATCTCACCTCAATGGGATCTAGAGCGAGCACGGATTGAAAATCGAGAGATAACTGCCTTATTAAAATCCGATAAGTGGCAATGGCTTATCGAGAATATGTACAGCAACACGCCTGACTTATGGCGTCAAAATTTAGAAGGGATTGAGCGCTATCGCTATGCGATTAACAGCCTGACTAGAATGCGCTTCTGTTTTACTGATGGTCGACTCGATATGGCCTGTAAACTTCCGCCAAGCGAAATTACCACTGAGCCGTTAATGCCTTGGTTTGACCTACCACAACGTATAAAGCTGGATAAAACAGTTATTTTTGGACACTGGGCTGCGCTAGAAGGTTACTCAGGAAAAGATGTGATTGGTTTAGATACAGGATGCGTTTGGGGTGGTCAGTTGACGGTACTTCGCTGGGAAGACAAACAGTTCTTCACTCAAAAAGCGCTATAGAAACACGAGATACGAGATACGAGATACGAGATACGAGATACGAGATATGATATGGCCCCTAAAAAGTAGACACAGGGGTTTAGTTGATTAGTTCAAAGTCCATGGGACTCACTCCACCTAGAGTCCCATGTCTTCTTACTGGATTATAATAGGTATCGATATAAATTCGACTCT
>NZ_JAKKCO010000012.1:0-78915 GCF_021728355.1 Vibrio sp. A2-1
ACCTGCTGATTCGTTTTGGTTTCTTACGAAGCCTTCCCGTTTCAACGAGGTCGCATTATAGAGATTTCGATCACACTGGCAAGCCCTTTTTGAAGTTTTTCTCGTTTTTTTATTCGTTCGATTAAAAAGAGCACAAAACGCCTCAAAAGTAGGCTTTTCTCTTACATCTCTTGCAGTTTTTTAGAGAATAAAGAGACTTTTTCCCAGTTCGTGTACTCAACTTCCTTGGTTGTATCCGTTTCTCCACCTGTCATATTCATAATGAAGCGAATCATGGTTTTATCGAACCAGTTATAACGAGGGTAATAGAGGGCACCCGCGAATACACCGATCAAAGTCGGCTGCCACGGTGACTTGAGAAGAAATTTCTTAATATAAGCGCTACCTTCAGGAGTATCTTTACCTTGGTCTTCTTTACGAGCCGTTAAGTTAACGCAGAAGAAAGCGACCTTGTTTGATTGCAACTGAGCAAGATTGGCATTAATAAACTGGTATAGCTTCTTATTAAGGTGGCCGTAACGAATAGATGCACCAATCAACACTCTGTCGTACTGAGCAAAGTCGACATTACTAACAGTGTGCAGATCTTGAAGCTCACATTCGAACTCATTCATTTCTTCTTTTATATAGTTCAAGATTTTCTTGGTTTGCCCTTCACGGCTTGAATACAAAAATAGAGCTTTTGCCACAATGTTGTCCTTAGCTACGCCAAAACGTAGGGGTCAATAAAATTAATAAGGTGAATATCTCTAAACGACCAAACAGCATAGATACGATCAACACCCATTTGGCCTTATCATTCACATCGCCGAAGTGCATTGCCACTTCACCTAAGCCCGGGCCAAGGTTATTCAATGTTGCCGCTACGGCAGAGAAAGCACTCAGCTCATCCATCCCAGTAGCAATAAGAGCCAACATACAAACCACAAAAACCAATGCGTATGCAGAGAAGAAGCCCCAAACCGCATCAACAACACGTTGTGGTAACGCAGAACCGCCAACCTTGATGGTATAGACAGCACGCGGGTGAACAAGACGCTTCATTTCACGAGCACCTTGCAGAGTAAGCAATAAGATTCGAATGACTTTCATACCACCGCCCGTTGAACCTGCACAGCCACCTATAAAAGAAGAGAACAGAAGCAGTACAGGTAAGAATAACGGCCACTCAGAAAAACCGGTGGTGGTGAAGCCTGCGGTTGTTGAAATAGATACTGTCTGGAACAGCGCTTGATCGAAAGCATCGTAATACGAATCGTAAGAGTGATGATTAAGTAGCAATAAGAAACAAACTAAGAACAGTACAACTTGAATAAAGATAAAGGCGCGAAACTCAGGATCTTTCCAATAATACTTAGGATGCACACCACCTGAAGCAAATGCCGCAAAGTGAAGTGAATAGTTACATGCTGATATAAGGAGGAACACGACCGTAATCATGTTGATAGCAGGACTGTTGAAATAGCCCATGCTCGCATCGTGAGTCGAGAAGCCACCAATCGCAATCGTAGAGAAGCTATGGCTGATAGCATCAAAGAAACTCATACCGGCAAGCCAAAACGCCACGGCACAGGCAATAGTTAAACTCAGGTAGATATACCAAAGTGCTTTCGCAGTTTCAGCAATACGCGGAGTCATCTTACTGTCTTTGACTGGGCCTGGGATTTCAGCTCGATATAACTGCATACCACCGATACCGAGAACAGGAAGGATGGCGACCGCCAATACGATGATACCCATACCACCAAACCATTGCAGGAACTGGCGGTAAAACAGAATCGCCTTAGGCAGATCATCGAGGCCAACAATAACGGTCGCGCCCGTGGTTGTTAATGCAGAGAAGGATTCGAAGAAAGCATCGGTTACCGACACATTGGGGTTATCGGCGATCAAAAACGGCAGCGCACCAGCACTACCGATTACCGTCCAGAATAAAACAACAATCAAGAAGCCATCACGCGCTTTCAATTCATGCTTATAACGTCGGTTTGGAAACCAGCAGGTTGCTCCACAGAATAAGAGAACAAAAAAGGTCGTCACAAATGGCACACCCGCACCATCTCGATAGATCAGAGCGACGAGCGCAGGTGCGAGCATTGATACACTAAAAAGTGCTAATAATAATCCGACGATTCGAATAATTGAGCGAAATTGCATGAGCTATTGAACGAAGCGAAATGCTTCACACTTCCTAGTTGTCTTTGACTTTCGTTACCAGTGCCTTAGCACCGCTTTTATTGATCATGGTTTGGGTAAACGAATCTACCTGAAGGAGCTCTATTTCAATAATAAGCTCAACTTGAACACCATAATCCGCTTGGACTTCAACAGCCTGATGCTGAGCCATGATGGATTGTGCAATCGGCACAAAGCCATAGTCTAACTCTAGCCGTAATTTTGTGGTTATTTTTTTCTCGATAGTTTGAAGCAGCTTGAGAGCTTGTTGTACTCCACCACCATAAGCCTTAACTAAACCACCAGTACCAAGCTTAATTCCACCTGAATAGCGAGTGACTACAGCCGTTAACTCGCCAACACCCGAACCAGACAGTTGCGCCAAGATAGGCTTTCCAGCAGTACCCGAGGGTTCGCCATCATCACTAAAGCCCCACTTCATCGAGTCTTCAGGTCGCCCTGCAGCAAAGCCCCAACAGTTATGTCGCGCTGAAGAATGCTCTTTTTTTACCTGTTCAACGAACTGCTTAGCAGCTTCTACACTTGGAGTATGAGCAAGATGAGTAATAAAAACGCTCTTTTTTATCTCTTCTTCAAATAAAGCCGACGCTGACGGTATTAAATAGGGCTGTTCATTCATATCGTTAACTTAATTATTAAGAGCGGCGAAGTGTATCACGCGTGAATAATAAGGGTTAGAGGATCTGTGCTGTCGCACAATGTTAAACAATTGTTTAAAAAATGTATTGAAATTAATCAAGCAGAGGTACAGACTAGAATAACTGGTCTTACCAGGTGCTCTACAATAATAGAAAGATAACAAGATTCTCTCAAACAATCGTGGATTGTATGTCATGGAGATAGACAATGATTTACCAAGCTAACACCCTACAGGTAAAGGAATTACAAGATGGTATTGCGGAATTAAGCTTCTGTGCACCGGCATCTGTAAACAAACTCGACCTTGCAACTTTAGAATCACTAGATAAAGCGTTAGATGCTCTTAATGCTCACGCAGGATTACGTGGTTTAATCTTAACTTCAAACAAAGACGCGTTCATTGTGGGCGCAGACATCACTGAATTTCTTGGCCTATTTGCTAAGCCAGAAGCAGAACTTGATGAATGGTTAAGATTCGCTAATTCAATCTTCAGCAAGCTCGAAGACCTTCCTGTCCCAACTCTTTCAATGATGCGTGGCCATGCTCTTGGCGGCGGCTGTGAATGTGTACTCGCTACCGATTTCCGTATCGGTGACAAGACCACCAGCATAGGTCTACCAGAAACAAAACTTGGCATCATGCCTGGTTTTGGTGGTTGTGTGCGCCTACCTCGTGTTATCGGTGCTGACAGCGCGATGGAAATTATCACTCAAGGCAAAGCATGCCGTGCAGATGAAGCGCTTAAAGTTGGCTTGTTAGATGCGATTGTTGAAACAGACCAACTACTAGAATCAGCGATCAACACGGTTTCTTTGGCAGCCAATGAGAAACTTGATTGGCAGCTACGCCGCAAACAAAAAACATCAGCGCTTTCACTAAGTAAACTAGAAGCGATGATGAGCTTTACCATGGCTAAGGGCTTAGTGGCTCAAAAAGCAGGGCCTCACTACCCAGCGCCAATTACTTCTGTGATTGCAATTGAAGAAGCAGCGCGCAGCGATCGCGATGCGGCGTTAGACATCGAACGCAAACACTTCGTTAAGCTAGCAAAATCTGAAGAAGCGAAAGCCCTTGTCGGTTTATTCTTGAATGACCAATACATTAAAGGCCTAGCAAAACAAGCTGGTAAGTCTGCGAATAAAGGAACTGAACGCGCAGCAGTACTTGGCGCTGGCATCATGGGTGGCGGTATTGCTTACCAGTCAGCATTGAAAGGCGTGCCAGTGATGATGAAAGACATCGCACAAGCGTCTCTTGATCTTGGTATGAACGAAGCTTCTAAGCTGTTGAATAAACGCTTATCACGCGGTCGCCTAGATGGATTCAAGATGGCAGGTATTCTGTCTTCTATTACTCCAAGTCTACATTATGCAGGTGTTGAGCAATCGGATGTGATTGTGGAAGCGGTTGTAGAAAACCCTAAAGTAAAAGCGGCAGTTTTGAGCGAAGTGGAAGGTTTGGTTGGTGAAGACACGGTTCTAACATCAAATACCTCAACGATTCCGATCAACCTGCTGGCGAAATCTTTAAAGCGCCCAGAAAACTTCTGTGGCATGCACTTCTTTAACCCAGTACACCGCATGCCTTTGGTTGAGATCATCCGTGGCGAGCATACTTCAGAAGAAACCATTAATCGCGTAGTTGCTTACGCAGCGAAAATGGGCAAATCCCCTATCGTTGTTAATGACTGCCCTGGCTTCTTCGTAAACCGTGTACTTTTCCCTTACTTTGGCGGTTTCAGCATGTTGCTACGTGACGGCGCTGACTTCACTAAAATCGATAAAGTCATGGAGCGTAAGTTCGGTTGGCCAATGGGCCCTGCGTACCTATTAGACGTTGTTGGTTTAGACACAGCACACCATGCACAAGCAGTAATGGCGCAAGGTTTCCCTGAGCGTATGGGTAAAGAAGAGCGTGATGCGATTGACGCGCTTTATGTCGCTGAAAAATACGGCCAGAAGAACGGCAGCGGTTTCTACACGTACAGCGTAGACAAACGTGGTCGCCCGAAGAAAACCTTCTCTGAAGACATTCTTCCTATCCTGGCTGACGTATGCCAACAGCCACAAGACTTCGATGACCAGACAATTATCCAACGTGTGATGATTCCTATGATCAATGAAGTGGTGCTTTGTCTAGAAGAAGGCATTATCGCGACACCGCAAGAAGCGGATATGGCACTGGTTTACGGTTTAGGCTTCCCTCCATTCAGAGGCGGCGTATTCCGCTACTTAGACAGTGTGGGCATTGGTAACTTCGTTGAAATGGCGAAGAGCTACCAAGACTTAGGTGCAATGTACCAAGTTCCTCAACTATTGCTTGATATGGCAGCGAAGGGCGAAAGCTTTTACGACGGCCAACAAGCCAGTTCTCTGTAACCCACATTTGGAAAAGGAATAGCAAAATGAATAATGTAGTTGTTGTTGATTGCCTTCGCACCCCAATGGGACGTTCCAAAGGTGGAGCTTTCCGTCACACTCGTGCTGAAGACCTATCTGCACATTTGATGAAAGGCATTTTAGAGCGCAACCCAGAAGTAAACCCTGTCGAAATTGAAGACATTTACTGGGGTTGTGTACAACAAACGCTAGAGCAAGGCTTCAACGTGGCACGTAACGCTGCTTTGCTTGCTGGCCTACCGATTGAGATTGGTGCGGTAACGGTCAACCGTTTATGTGGCTCATCTATGCAAGCTCTGCATGATGCAACTCGCTCTATCATGGTTGGCGATGCTGAAATCTGCCTGATCGGTGGTGTCGAACACATGGGTCACGTACCAATGAACCACGGTGTTGATTTCCACCCAGGCATGTCTAAGCACGTAGCAAAAGCAGCGGGTATGATGGGCTTAACGGCTGAGATGCTTGGTAAAATGCACGGTATTAGCCGTGAAGATCAAGACGCATTCGCAGCACGCTCACACGCTAGAGCTCAAGCAGCAACGGTTGAAGGTCGTTTCAAGAATGAAATCCTACCAACAGAAGCTCACGCGGCAGACGGTTCACTGTTCACTCTGGATTATGATGAAGTAATTCGCCCTGAAACTACTGTTGAAGGCCTGTCTCAGCTTCGCCCAGTATTCGATCCAGCAAATGGTACGGTAACAGCAGGTACTTCATCAGCACTGTCTGATGGCGCTTCTGCAATGCTTATCATGAGTGAAGAAAAAGCCAACGCGCTTGGCCTTAAGATTCGTGCTCGCGTGAAGTCTATGGCTATTGCAGGTTGCGATCCTTCTATCATGGGTTACGGCCCAGTACCAGCAACCAAGAAAGCACTGAAACGTGCAGGCTTAACGATTGAAGATATGGGTGTTATTGAGTTGAATGAAGCATTCGCTGCTCAATCTCTTCCATGTGCGAAAGATCTAGGTCTACTGGATGTGGTTGACGAGAAAGTAAACCTTAACGGCGGTGCGATTGCTCTTGGTCACCCACTAGGCTGTTCTGGTTCTCGTATCTCGACGACGCTAATCAACCTGATGGAAGCACAAGACGTGAAATACGGCTTAGCGACCATGTGTATTGGTTTAGGCCAAGGTATTGCAACGGTATTTGAACGCCCATAGCGTTTACTGACTGTAATACTTGAAGGGTAATCTTTTGTGCAGCTATATTTATATAGCTGCACTTTTTATTACTTGGCATCCAACAATGTATCGGTTGCGTTCAGCGAACTCAACGAGAGAAAAATCAACTCTGACATCTATGCACAAAACGCATAGATTCAATGTTGATGTTTCATTATTTTTTCTTCGATGATTCAACTAAAGTTACTTCAGTTTCCTAATATTCCTCCCACGGAGCAGATCATGTTTAAAGCACTTGTACTAAACCAAGAAGATAAAAAAACTATCGCATCAGTATCTCAAATTGATGAATCTCAATTACCAGAAGGTAACGTGAAGGTTAATGTGAGCTACTCTTCTTTGAACTACAAAGATGGTTTGGCGATTACAGGTAAAGGGCGCATTGTTCGTAACTTCCCTATGGTTCCTGGTATCGACCTTTCAGGTGTGGTTTCACAATCTGATGACCCGCGCTACAAAGCAGGCGACGAAGTTGTTCTAACGGGTTGGGGGGTTGGTGAAGGTCACTGGGGTGGAATGGCTGAGAAAGCGAGCCTAAACGGTGATTGGTTAGTGCCAATGCCAGCGGGTCTAGACGCTAAGAAAGTCATGGCGATCGGTACAGCAGGTTTCACAGCAATGCTTTGTGTGCAAGCTATCGTAGATGCAGGCATCAAACCAGAAGACGGTGAGATCCTAGTAACAGGCGCAAGTGGTGGCGTAGGCAGCGTGTCTATTACGCTACTTAACCAGCTGGGTTACAAAGTGGCTGCGGTGACTGGTCGTGCTTCTGCAAACGGTGAACTACTTAAATCACTAGGCGCGACACGCATTGTAGAGCGTGCTGAACTAGAAGAACCTGCTAAGCCACTAGAAAAACAACTGTGGGCTGGCGCTATCGATACAGTAGGTAGCAAAGTACTTGCGAAAGTATTGGCACAAATTGATTACAACGGCGCGGTTGCGATGTGTGGTCTAGCGGGCGGTTTTGACCTACCAACCACGGTAATGCCATTCATTCTGCGTAACGTTCGCCTACAAGGTGTGGACTCGGTAATGTGCCCTCGTGAAAAACGTATTAAAGCGTGGGAACAACTGGCTGAGCTACTACCAGAATCTTTTTACGCTCAAGCAACCAAAGAAGTGTCTTTAGATGGCGCAATTCAAGCTGCAGAAGACATCACTAACGGTCAAATCACTGGTCGCGTAGTCATTAAACTATAGATTCTCAAACATAAAGTTATCAAACCTTAAGCAACAGCTTTAGATTTGGATAACCCAAAATAACAAAGGGCTGATAGTAATCAGCCCTTTTGCATTTTTGTCATTAGGATCGAGTAAACCAAAGCTAGACCTCAGTTAACCTAAGCCAACATCCGCAATACGCTTTTGAATCAATTCGCCACACTCCTCTTTTACCACTCTTCTTAACCATTGTTGCGAAGCTGAAGAATCGCAACGCGAGTGCCAAATCAATGAGTAATCAAACGGCATAAACTCAAATGGCAACGGCTTGACGACCAAGTCATAACGCTCAGCAACCAAATAAGCCAAATCGGCAGGAACAGTGATCACCAACGGCATCCTATCGACAATCGCCAATGCGGCTTCAAGGTGATAAGCACGCAGCACCATTTTGCGAGGCTGTTGATTAGCTAAAGCGTTATCGAGTAAAGCCTTAACACCATCACTGATCGCAATCATCGCGTGAGGTAAAGAAACATAATCTTCAAGACTTAACGATCGATCGGCTAAAGGGTGATTTTTAGATAACAAACACGACACACCGACCGGCCCCAATACTTCTTGATGAAGTGGTGCGATGCTGCCACTCGGGCGACAAATAGCCATATCGACACGTTCGGTGCTGAGTTGCTTAAACAAATGCTCATGCTGCAGCGGCGCAAATTCCAAAGAAATATTAGGCGCTTGCTCGTAAATCTTAGGTAACGCATACGGCAAGATGGTTTGCATCGCGTAGTCGGTGGTTGCGATCAGAAAACGCTCACTGCAATAGTAAGGGTCAAAATCACTCGGGCTAAGCAGTTGGCGGAATGACTCTAAAGGTTGATCAATACGTTGACTGATTTCGAGTGCTTTCTTGGTGGGAATAAGATGCTGACCTTGGCGTGTAAACAGCGGATCGTTAAGTAATTCTCTTAAGCGCCCTAACACTCGACTGGTTGCCGATTGACTTAAGTTAAGACGAAGCGCAGCCTGGCTAACACTGCCCTCTTCAATCAATACTTTTAAGGCGACCAATAAATTAAGGTCTCTACGATAGATGTCTTCTAATTCCACGCCACTTACCTAGTTGTATACAACTGTCATTAGTTACTAAGTTGTTTATAGCATGCTTTAGATAAAAAAAATCCCGCAATTACGCGGGGAAGCCCAAGAAAATTTGGGGATAGTGTCGGAATGTTGTCGTATCGGAATTCGCTGTTGTATTCGGGTTAGTGTTCTTGCTCTTCGGCTATGCCTTGCCAACGGCGCATCTCTACCCAAATACCAATAATCGTTGCTATTATGCCAAATATTGGCATCAGTGAGGTCTCTGTCGATGAGCGTAGTACTAACGCACAAAAAGAAATAAAACAGAGAACTGAATAAATTGTTAATCTATCTAATCCTGTCAACATCGCCACTCCTTAGCTAGTTGCCTTTGTTTCAAGTTGTTATCAACTTGTTAATTAAGTTATAGGAAATGACTCCACTTGCCAAGCACTTATTGCATATTTTTTCTGCAGACGTATTATTCACTCGTTAGATAGATATAGAGATACAAACCATGACATTCAAACCTGAACTGGCAACCCATACTTTAGAAGCTGAAGGCCTGCGTTGCCCAGAACCAGTAATGATGGTCAGGAAGACAATTAGAAACATGCAGGATGGCGATGTGTTACTGGTAAAAGCTGACGACCCTTCGACAACTCGTGATATTCCGAGCTTTTGTCGTTTTATGGATCATCAGTTAGTCGGCCAAGCGACTGAAGCTTTGCCTTACCAATATTTGATAAGAAAAGGGTTGGAGGCATAACGCCTCACCTAAATATCAAGCATCAAAAAAGCCGCTCGTACCTTATGTTCTTAAACAGAACTCAGAGTACGAGCGGCTTTTTGTTTATTCGTTTCTAGACTTGTTTTGCAGATGTTCAAGCTGATGCTGAATTTCTCGGATATCTTTGCGCATAGGAATAATATGCGCGACCCGAATCCAGGCTTCTACTGCAAGCCCGGTCATGATCATCGAACCAGCCACCATTGGTAGCCACATGTCCGTCAACACCATGCCTAATAGTGTAAGTGCAAGACCAAAGGTAAATAGATAACTTTGGCTTTGTGGAGTAATACCCATATAACGCGTCAACATAATCATGCCCTCGTGTTCTTAACTCACAAGGTTAAAATATCATGACAAGTATGACAGTTATATGTCCATTTGCTCGATAAACCCCACAATACTGTAAGAGTATGACCTACAACACATTACTCTACTTGTTGAGTATAATAAGACTCAATACCACCGCTTAATAGAACGCCGCTGCGATAGCCAAACCCACGAATAACAAAGCCGTGATCTTGCGAATCAGGTCAAGAGGCATCTTATCTGCCGATAACTTACCAATGATCACCACTGGCACATTCGCCAGCAACATACCAATGGTAGTGCCGAGAATCACCCACGTTAATGCATCCGAATATTGAGCCCCTAGAATGGAGGTCGCAATCTGAGTCTTATCGCCAATCTCAGCAATAAAGAAAGCGATAAAGCTGGCGACAAATGGGCCTCGATTCGAGATCTGCTCATCGTCATCCAATTTATCCGGAATCAGAATCCAGCCCGCCATCGCAATGAAACTGACCACCAGCACCCATTTTAAGATTTCAGGAGATAAGTAATCTGCGATAACGACACCGAGCCATGCAGCAAGAGCATGATTGGCAATGGTGGCAAAGAAGATAGCCGCGATAATAGGTATCGGCTTGCGATATCGACTGGCTAATAAAAGGGATAGCAACTGAGTCTTATCACCGATCTCGGCTAAGGCGACAGTTGTAATTGAAATTGCTAAAACGCTCACGACATGCTCATTTGGGACGGAGATTATTATATTTAACCAAAGACAAACCTCGCGCCCCATCCCGGTTCACGATGCTTGTCTAAGGTCTTGCTAAGCGCCACCAAGGTGGTGGTTGCCTCGAACGCCATGATGATTTTGCATCAATTATGTTGACGGACGAACTCATTCAATAGGATATGAATAAGTAAGCTACTCCCCAAAGACCGCGAGATTTTAATCACCCACGCTTTCAAACACAAGTGTCAAAGTTATCAAAATATCCACTTGTGCCGAAAAACAAACATTAAAGGCAAAAAAATCCACTAAACGACATTTTAGACCACTAATTAAACAAGATTACCCCTACTCGCTTTACCAATATCTCGGTATACTCAGAGGTTATTTTTCTCATTCATTTAAAAGAATCGCGCGAACCTGACTATGCAAAAATACGATATCAAAACCTTCCAGGGAATGATCCTCGCGCTGCAGGATTACTGGGCACAAAACGGTTGTACCATTGTTCAACCACTAGATATGGAAGTAGGTGCTGGCACCTCTCACCCAATGACATGTCTACGTGCACTTGGCCCAGAGCCAATGTCTACGGCATACGTTCAACCTTCTCGTCGTCCGACCGATGGTCGTTACGGTGAAAACCCGAACCGCCTGCAGCACTACTATCAATTCCAAGTAGCTCTAAAACCTTCTCCAGATAACATCCAGGAGTTGTACTTAGGCTCTCTTGAAGTTCTTGGTGTCGACCCGCTTGTTCACGATATTCGCTTCGTAGAAGACAACTGGGAAAACCCAACGCTAGGCGCATGGGGTCTTGGTTGGGAAGTATGGCTAAACGGTATGGAAGTGACTCAATTCACTTACTTCCAACAAGTTGGCGGCCTTGAGTGTAAGCCTGTAACTGGCGAGATCACTTACGGTATCGAGCGTCTAGCAATGTACATCCAGGAAGTAGACTCTGTTTACGACCTTGTATGGAACGTAGCACCAGACGGTTCTAACGTGACTTACGGTGACATCTTCCACCAAAACGAAGTTGAGCAATCAACATACAACTTCGAGCACGCAGACGTAGATTTCCTATTCACTTTCTTCGACCAGTGCGAAAAAGAGTGTAAAGAGCTACTTGAGCTTGAGAAGCCACTGCCGCTTCCAGCTTATGAGCGCATTCTAAAAGCAGGTCACGCATTCAACATCCTTGATGCGCGCAAAGCTATCTCTGTAACAGAGCGCCAACGTTACATCCTTCGCATCCGCAACCTGACTAAAGCTGTTGCAGAAGCGTACTACGCGTCACGTGAAGCGCTTGGCTTCCCAATGTGCCGATCTGTAGAAAAAAAGGAAGGTAAATAATCATGGCGAAGAATTTTCTAATTGAACTGGGTACGGAAGAGCTTCCACCAACGGCACTTCGTTCTCTAGCAGAAGCCTTTGCTTCTAACTTTGAAGCAGGTCTTAAAACGGCTGAGCTTTCTCACGAAGGCATCAAGTGGTACGCAGCACCTCGTCGTCTAGCACTTAAAGTGACTGCCCTGGCTGAAGGCCAAGCAGACAAAGTCGTTGAGAAGCGCGGCCCTGCAATTTCTGTAGCATTCGATGCTGAAGGCAACGCGACTAAAGCTGCACAAGGTTGGGCTCGTGGTAACGGTATTACTGTTGAGCAAGCTGACCGTCTGAAAACAGACAAAGGTGAGTGGCTTCTTTTCAAACAAGAAGTGGCTGGCAAACCAGTTCAAAAATTGGTGATCGACATCGCTGCGAAAGCACTGGCTGGCCTACCCATTCCTAAAGCAATGCGCTGGGGTAACTCAGACATCCAATTTATCCGTCCAGTGAAAACACTGACAGTACTACTAGGTGATGAGCTTGTTGAAGGCAAAATCCTAGGTGTAGCTTCTGCTCGTACTATCCGTGGCCACCGTTTCATGGGCGAACAAGAGTTCACTATCGACTCTGCTGACCAATACCCTGCGATCTTAGAAGAGCGCGGTAAAGTAATGGCAGATTACGATGCGCGTAAAGCGATCATTCTTGCTGATGCTAAAAAAGCAGCAGATGCGGTTGGCGGTATTGCTGACCTAGAAGATGACCTTGTTGAAGAAGTTACCTCTTTGGTTGAATGGCCAGTAGTGCTTACTGCTAAGTTTGAGCAAGAGTTCCTAAAAGTGCCTTCTGAAGCTTTGGTTTACACCATGAAAGGCGACCAGAAGTACTTCCCTGTATACGATTCAGAGAAAAACCTACTACCGAACTTTATCTTCGTTTCGAACATCGAGTCTAAAGAGCCTCGTCACGTTATCGAAGGTAACGAGAAAGTTGTACGTCCACGTCTTGCTGATGCTGAATTCTTCTTCAACACCGACCGTAAGCGCCCGCTTATCGACCGTCTTGCTGAACTAGATCAAGCTATCTTCCAGAAGCAACTGGGCACTATCAAAGACAAAACAGACCGCATCACAGAACTTGCAGGCTACATTGCTGAGCAAATCGATGCTGACGTTGAAAAGTCTAAGCGCGCAGGCCTACTGGCTAAGTGTGACCTAATGACATCAATGGTATTCGAGTTTACGGATACTCAAGGTGTGATGGGCATGCACTACGCGACTCACGATGGTGAAGATGAGCAAGTAGCACTCGCACTTTACGAGCAGTACATGCCTCGTTTCGCAGGTGACACACTGCCAAGCACTGGTATTTCATCTGCAGTAGCAATGGCAGACAAGCTAGACACTATCGTAGGTATCTTCGGTATTGGCCAAGCTCCAAAAGGTTCTGACCCATTCGCTCTACGTCGTGCATCACTGGGTGTGCTACGTATCATCGTTGAAAACGGCTACAACCTAGACCTAACCGATCTAATCGGTAAAGCGAAAGAGCTACTAGGCGACAAGCTAACTAACGACAACGTTGAAGCTGACGTTATCGACTTCATGTTAGGTCGTTTCCGCGCATGGTACCAAGATGCTGGTTTCAGCGTTGATATCATCCAAGCAGTACTAGCACGTCGTCCAACTAAGCCAGCTGACTTTGACCAACGTGTTAAAGCCGTTTCTCACTTCCGTGAACTGGAAGCAGCAGAAGCACTAGCAGCAGCGAACAAGCGCGTAGGTAACATCCTTGCGAAATTCGATGGCGAGCTACCAGCAGAAATCGATCTAGCTCTTCTTCAAGAAGACGCAGAGAAAGCTCTGGCTGAAAACGTTGAAGTAATGACGGAAGCACTGGAACCAGCATTCGCGACAGGCAACTACCAAGAAGCCCTAAGCAAGCTTGCTGACCTACGTGAACCCGTTGATGCATTCTTCGATAACGTAATGGTGATGGCTGATGACGAAGCGCTTAAGAAGAACCGTCTAACGCTACTGAACAACCTACGTAACCTGTTCCTACAGATTGCTGACATCTCTCTACTGCAAAAATAAGCACGAGTGAGATTGTTGCTCTAAGTCATACTCTGAGTAACTAACTGTAAACACCCAAAGGGAAGCGAAAGCTTCCCTTTTTGTTTTTGTGAACCAAGCATTTGTTTGTAGGCGTATTATTGATTAACTGAATGAAACAGCACTCAGACTGTAGAGGGCATTGTTTGCTATAAATAACCTGTTTATTCAGGGGAAGGGAACAATGAAAAAAACAGTACTCGCGCTTTCAATGCTCGCACTCAGCGCATGCAGCCAAACCAGTGACAATAAGCTATTACTGACAATTGATAACGACACTGTCGTATTTGAATCATCAGGTAAAGGCACCGTAATTGCAGAACAGGAACTCGCCAAAGGTAGCTATACCTTCTCTATCAGCGACGCTCAAAAGACCTGTGGTACTAACTATGCTTTGGCTGAAGAGAGTCGCATCAAATTCAATAAACCCCTTCGTCTAGACGACTGTGCCGAGAATTCTGAAATCGCTATCAAAGTCTTTCGCGCTAATACCTACCAATTTACGTTGAACCCTCAGACCAATGAGCTCACGGTTCAAGTAAAGCCAAAACAGCAACAAGCTCAAAGTTTTGCCTGCCCAGTACCTAGTGACCAACCAACAACCATCAACGTTGCTCAAACCTTTGATGATGGCACTTTAGTTAGAGATGCCCTTTCTGGCATCGAAGCTACCGTCAGTAACGGCAATGTCACCATGCAGCCTGCAGAAAACAGCCAAGGTGTTCTACTGCTAGAGAAAGTAGAACCAGAAACCAAAGCTGATTTCAGCTGGGACAACGCCACGGTTTACTTCGTGATGACCGATCGCTTCCACAACGGTAACCCTGACAACGACAATAGCTATGGTCGCAGTCAAGATGGACAAGATGAAATCGGCACCTTCCACGGTGGTGACCTAGCAGGCTTAACCGAAAAGCTCGACTATATTGAATCGCTCGGGGCCAATGCTATCTGGATTACCTCTCCACTAGAGCAAATCCACGGCTGGGTTGGCGGTGGTGATCGCGGTGACTTCAAACACTATGGCTACCACGGCTATTACCATCAAGACTGGACCAAGCTTGATGACAACATGGGCACAGAGGATGAACTTAAAACCTTCATCGATACAGCACACAGCAAAGGCATTCGTGTCGTTTGGGATGTGGTCATGAACCACACGGGTTACGCAACGCTTGCCGACATGCAAAAATTCGACTTTGGTAAACTCAACCTTACCGATGAACAAGCCAAACAAACGCTTGGTGAGAACTGGACCGACTGGCAACCAAAGGCAGGTCAAAACTGGCACTACTTCAATAACTTCATATCCTACAGCGACCAAGACGCTTGGGAAAAGTGGTGGGGTAAAGCGTGGTTACGCAGTGATATCGGCGCTTATGACTCACCGGGGTACAACAACCTCACCATGTCTTTGGCGCACCTGCCCGATTTCAAAACAGAATCGACAGAGACAACCGGGCTACCTAATTTCTATCGCAACAAGTCCACCAGCGCTACAGATGAACTCCAAACTCCTCGTGAACATCTCATCACTTGGTTGTCTGACTGGGTACGTGAATATGGCGTTGATGGTTTTAGGGTCGATACCGCCAAGCACGTTGAGTTAGACGCGTGGGCAGAGCTTAAAGAGAGCACTAACCAAGCGCTTGCAGAATGGAAGCAAAACAACCCAGACAAAGCGTTGGATGACCTACCATTCTGGATGACGGGTGAAGTATGGGCACACAGCGTGGTGAAATCAGACTATTTCGCTAACGGGTTTGATTCGATCATCAACTTTGAATTCCAGAGTGATATAGCACCCAAGGCGCTTAAATGCCTATCCGATCTCGATGCTGACTACCTGCGCTACGCAGACAAGATCAACAACGACAGTGAATTCAACGTGTTGAGTTACCTTTCATCTCACGACACCTCGTTATTCTGGACACAACATGGCAGTGACTTTGCAAAACAAACCAAAGCTGCCAACGCGTTGATGCTGGCTCCCGGTGCGGTGCAGATCTATTACGGCGATGAAATCGCTCGTGATTTCGGCCCAACAGGATCAGACCCAATGCAAGGGACTCGCTCTGACATGCCTTGGGATCAAATCACAGGTGAACGAGCACAACTGTTAGAACATTGGCAGACGCTTGGCCAATTCCGTCAGCGCCACCCATCGATTGCCCAAGGTAAGCACATCATCCGTAACAGCAAGGGCTACTATGCCTTCGAACGCCAATACCAAGATGACAAAGTATTGGTTGTTTACACAGGAGCGAAGTAAACGTTCATTAAAATAATCAGTAGAAACTAAAAGGAGAAGCTTAGGCTTCTCCTTTTTTTGATCACGAAACACTCGTTCAATAAGAAAGCAGACACTTATTAGTTAAACTTTATAGAAGTTTTTTTCGTGTTAGAGCATTTGGCGCTATGCGTCGCAAAAACATTGCGGTATGTTCAAGGAATACACTGTTGGTAGACATAAGGTCTGCCTTAATGACACATAACAAGCAATCACAATGAATTAGGTAAAATAAGTAATGCAGTTCTCTAAGTTTGGTGAAAAATTTAATCGATACTCTGGAATCACTCGTTTAATGGATGATTTGAATGATGGCCTGCGCACTCCTGGCGCAATCATGCTCGGTGGTGGCAACCCAGCCGCTATCCCAGCCATGCTCGATTACTTTAACCAAGCCAGTGCCGACATGCTCGCCAGTGGAGAACTCATCGCCGCCCTCGCCAACTACGATGGTCCGCAAGGCAAAGACAGCTTCATCAAATCGTTAGCTACAATGCTAAAAGATACTTACGGCTGGGACATCAGTGAGAAGAACATTAGCCTAACTAATGGTAGCCAAAGTGGCTTCTTCTACTTATTCAACTTGTTAGCAGGTCAGCAGCCAGATGGCTCACACAAGAAAATCTTGCTGCCAATCGCGCCTGAGTACATCGGTTACGGCGATGCTGGTATTGATGACGATATTTTTATCTCTTACCACCCAGAGATCGAACTGCTAGAAAACCGCCAGTTTAAATACCACGTCGATTTTGAGAAGCTCAAGGTGGATGACTCGGTTGCCGCTATCTGTGCTTCTCGCCCAACCAACCCAACCGGTAACGTGCTGACCGACGAAGAAGTACGTAAACTGGATAAGCTAGCGCGTGAAAACAACATCCCGCTACTGATCGATAATGCCTATGGCTTGCCGTTTCCAAACATCATCTTTGAAGATGTCGAACCATTCTGGAATGAAAATACCATTCTGTGCATGAGCTTATCTAAACTTGGTTTGCCTGGTGTGCGTTGCGGTATCGTGATTGCGAGCGAAGAAGTAACACAAGCTCTGACCAACATGAATGGCATTATCAGCCTAGCACCCAATAGTGTTGGTCCTGCGATTGCTAACCACATGATTGAAAAAGGCGATTTACTGCGCTTAAGCAGCGAGGTAATCAAACCTTTCTATAAAGATAAATCTCTACGTGCAGTTGAGCTCTTACAAAAAGCAATCGATGACCCTCGCTTCCGTATCCACAAGCCTGAAGGCGCGATTTTCTTATGGCTATGGTTTGATGAACTGCCGATTACCACCATGGAGCTGTACGATCGCCTCAAAGCTCGTGGCGTATTGATTGTTCCGGGTGAATACTTCTTTATCGGCCAAGAAGACGAGTGGGATCATGCCCATCAATGTCTACGCATGAACTACGTGCAAGATGATGAGGCGATGCAGAAAGGCATTTCAATCATTGCTGAAGAAGTGAAAAAGGCTTACTCAGAACAGTAATAAAACCTTTTAGGTTACTGTAACCCAAATACAAAAAGAGCACCGACCTTCTTCAAGGTACTGGTGCTCTTTCACTTCTACTTCCCGATAATGTTTGTCACTTGAATACCCTAAATAATTGGGGGTTCAGCTAGGCGACCATTCGTTTCAAAAACACTAGCAATTCAACCCGATGAGCATAGGGAACCTATGTAATTAGGGGGAATTTACGACGTCAACAACGCTGTAGCTTCAAGTATGACGGGTATTAGCCTTCTAGTAGGCTATTACCGTTGATAGCAATCTTACGCGGTTGCATCGCTTCTGGGATTTCGCGTTCTAGATCGATGTGAAGAAGACCATTTTCCATACTTGCACCCACTACTTTTACGTAGTCAGCCAGTTGGAATTTACGTTCGAAATCGCGCTCTGCAATACCTTGATATACGAAGGTTTTCTCTGCTTCAGCTTTACGCTCACCTTTAACAATTAGCATGTTCTCTTTTTGAGTAAGGTCTAATTGATCATCTGCAAAACCAGCGACTGCCATAGTAATACGGTAGTTATTCTCGTCTTTTTGCTCGATGTTATACGGAGGGTAACCGCCAGAAGCATTTTTTGATGTGTTCGCTTCCATCATATTGAATAGACGATCGAAGCCGATTGCGTTGCGGTAAAGTGGAGTGAAATCTACAGTTCTCATAATGCTATCCTTTTAGTAAGCAATAGTCTTAGCCGTGATTTTTACTGAGATCGAACCTGTGAATGATTCAGTAAACAGCTAAGGGATTCAGTTCTCATTCCTCGGGTTTCACCTCGTTTGGTGACAACGCTGGGACATGACAATGAATCAATTTTTAAATTGTGTGCTGCCAAAGTTATCCTCTATTGAGCGATACTTCGTTAGCGGTAATGAAGGTTCTGTTTCTTCTCTTGTAGAGCAAGACAGTCATCCTCTTCACAACTAGATATGTGGATTGAGCAAAATAGTTTCAAGGGATTATTTTCAATTATTTTTCCAATCCAATATTTTTCAGTAACTTAAAAACAAAAAAGACCGCCATTTTTGGCAGTCTTTTCAATAAGATATTGAGTTTTTTGAGACAAAGCTATTTCGTTTTAGTTCAAGGAAGAGGCGCGGAGCATACGAATGTATGTGAGCACCTCTGACACAGAAATTAAGCGAAAGAGCGAAGTATCAAAGATACTAAACGTCTAGGTTTGCTACTTTCAATGCATTCTCTTCGATGAAGTTACGACGCGGTTCTACTTGGTCGCCCATCAACGTTGTAAACAACAGGTCAGCACCAACAGCATCTTCAATCGTTACTTGCATCATACGACGAGTTTCAGGATCCATCGTTGTTTCCCAAAGCTGATCAGGGTTCATCTCACCTAGACCTTTGTATCGTTGTAGGCTCAGGCCACGACGAGACTCTTTCACTAACCAGTTCAGAGCTTCAACAAAGCTAGAAACCGCTTGAGTACGCTCACCACGCTTGATGTAAGCGCCTTCTTCAATCAAGCCGTCAAGCGCTTCAGAAAGGTCTGCTAGCTTACCAAACTCTTTCGAGTTGATAAGGTCAATGCTGAGTACATGTTCGTGAGTAACACCGTGTGTACGCACTACAATCTTAGGAACGCTTAAACCTAGCTCTTCGTGTTTTTCAACTTCAAGAGAATATTGGCTCGCACCCGCTTCTTTGCCGTTTAGCTGCTCTACAAGCTGCTTACCCCAAGCTTCAACTGCCGCTTCATCATGACACTGCTCAGCGGTTAGGCGAGGTACATAAATCAGTTCGTGAATCAGTGCTCGTGGGTAACGACGGCTCATACGATCAACCAGCTTAATACCTGCATTGTATTGATGAACAAGCTTCTCTAAGCCTTCACCAGTAAACGCAGGTGCTTCAGGGTTTACGTGCAATTCTGCATTATCCAAAGCCAAAGATACTTGATATTGGTTCATCGCATCTTCATCTTTGATGTACTGCTCTTGCTTACCCTTCTTCACTTTGTAAAGCGGTGGCTGAGCAATGTAGATGTAACCACGTTCAATCAGTTCAGGCATTTGACGGTAGAAGAACGTTAGTAGCAGAGTACGGATGTGAGAACCATCGACATCGGCATCGGTCATGATGATGATGTTGTGGTAACGCAGTTTATCTGGGTTGTATTCGTCACGGCCAATACCACAACCAAGTGCTGTGATTAGCGTTGCGACCTCTTGAGAAGACAGCATTTTATCGAAACGTGCTTTCTCTACGTTTAGGATTTTACCTTTAAGCGGTAGAATTGCTTGGTTCTTACGGTTACGCCCCTGCTTAGCTGATCCGCCAGCAGAGTCTCCTTCCACAATATATAGTTCAGACAGTGCAGGATCTTTTTCCTGACAGTCAGCTAGTTTACCTGGAAGACCCGCTAAATCTAATGCGCCTTTACGACGTGTCATCTCACGAGCTTTACGCGCCGCATCACGAGCACGTGCTGCATCGATAATTTTAGAACAAACGATTTTCGCTTCACCTGGGTTCTCAATTAGGAACTCAGACAGTTTCTCACCCATCGTAGACTCAACCGCAGACTTCACTTCTGAAGAAACCAGCTTGTCTTTAGTTTGGCTTGAGAATTTAGGATCTGGCACTTTCACCGAAACAATCGCAGTCAAACCTTCACGAGCATCATCACCTGATGTTGAAGTCTTCGCTTTCTTCGAGAAGCCTTCTTTGTCCATGAAGCTGTTCAATGTACGTGTTAGTGCACCACGGAAACCCGCTAAGTGAGCACCACCATCACGTTGAGGGATGTTGTTGGTGAAGCAATAAATATTTTCTTGGTAACCGTCATTCCATTGCATCGCAACTTCAACGGTAATACCGTCTTCACGCTCATGATCGAAATGGAATATTTTCTGGATAATCGGTGTTTTGTTGGTATTAAGGTGCTCAACAAACGCTTGGATACCGCCTTCGTATTCGAAGTGATCCATTTTGTCTTCTTCGCGCTTATCAATTAGCTTAATTGATACACCTGAGTTCAAGAATGATAGCTCGCGTAGACGCTTAGCTAAAATATCGTAATGGAACTCGATGTTATTGAAGGTTTCTTCACTCGGCCAGAAACGAATCTCTGTACCTGTTTTGTCCGTGTCACCCACAACCGCTAGTGGCGCTTGAGGCTCACCGTGGCAGTATGTTTGAGTGTGGATTTTGCCACCGCGATGGATAGTAAGAGTAACTTGCTTAGAAAGTGCGTTAACTACTGAAACACCAACACCGTGCAGACCACCAGATACTTTGTACGAGTTATCATCGAACTTACCACCAGCGTGAAGAACCGTCATGATTACTTCTGCTGCTGATACTTTTTCTTCTGGGTGCAATTCAGTTGGAATACCACGGCCGTCATCGCTTACTGACACAGAACTATCTTCATGGATAGTTACGATGATGTCATTACAGTGACCAGCGAGTGCTTCATCAATAGAGTTATCTACCACCTCAAAGACCATGTGGTGCAGACCGGTACCATCATCCGTGTCGCCAATGTACATTCCAGGACGCTTACGTACCGCATCCAGACCCTTCAGTACTTTAATACTCGATGAATCGTAATTATCTGACATAGTTACTCTCTGACTAATTATCCTTGCTCTATTTTGCCATGTTCCACATGAAACATCCTGCTATTTTCGTCATGCATATCTGCAATCTGATCAGCGGTAATAGAGCTTACAAAAACTTGAGCCTTGGTCGCCTTTAAACACTCAGCAAGACGTGCTCGGCGTTGGCTATCTAATTCGGAAGCAAAGTCATCTATCAAGTAGATGCACTGCTTACCTGTCATTTGAGTGAGGTGTTGCCCTTGTGCTACTCGTAGCGCGCACACCATCAACTTCAACTGACCTCGTGACAAGACATCTTCCACAGGAGTGCCGTTCACTTTTATCTTTAGATCCGCTTTGTTTGGCCCACTGAAGGTGTAACCAAGCTGCTGATCCCTTTCAAAATTCTTTTCTAATATCTCGGCGTATGGGGTGTCTTTATCCCAGCCTCGATAGTAGTTAATCTTTATCTCAAACTCAGGTAAGAAGGTTGCACAGATTTCTTCGGCGACTTCTTTAAGCTGTTCAACGTACGTGGCACGCCACTGGCTGATGCTTTCAGCTAAACGGGCTAATTCTTGATCCCAATAGCTCAGTTCTCGATAGTTCGTCGCCGTTTTCAATAATGCATTACGCTGTTTATTGAGGCGCTTTACCCTGCCCCAAGCATCATAAAAACCCGACTCACTGTGGAAGACTCCCCAATCAATGAATGCGCGGCGATGCTTAGGTCCATCGGTTAGTAAATCAAACCCTTCGGGGTGAATCAACTGCAAAGGTAAGACTTGAGCTAACTGAGCCAATTTTTGCCCAGATTGACCGCTTATTTTAACCTCTGTGGTGCCATCGCGCTGCTTATTAATGCCAATTGGCAGCTCAAATTGATCCGAGGTCATAAAACGGCCATGGACAAACAGTTCGCTACACTCATTTTGAATGATACGACCGGTTAAGGAGCTTTTGAACGAGCGACCATGTCCGAGCAGATACACCGCTTCAAGGACGCTGGTTTTGCCGCTTCCGTTAGCCCCTATAAGAAAGTTAAAGCCTGATGACGGTTGAATGTCACAGGCTTCAATATTTCTAAACTGCTTTACGATTAAGCGCGATAAAGGCATAACGTCTTCATATTAATCTTCAATCACGGCTCGATAGACAAACGTTGTTGATAAGCAAACATAATGTATAAATAAACACAGTTACAAACGAATCGGCATAACAACGTACATCGCGCTGTCATCTTGTGCATTTTCAATCAACGCACTCGCATTCGCGTCTGACATTGAGATTCGAACCTGTTCACAACGCAGTGTGTTCAATACATCCAATACGTAGCTTACGTTGAAGCCAATCTCTAGCGCGTCACCGTCGAAGGTGACGTCTAGCACTTCTTCCGCTTCTTCTTGTTCTGGGTTGTTCGCCGTAATACGCATCTCGGTATCTACAAGATTAACGCGAACACCACGGAATTTTTCATTCGACAGAATCGCAGCACGAGAAAACGCTGAACGTAACTCATCGCAGCCGGCTTCTAATGTCTTAGTGGTATTTTGTGGCATTACGCGGCGATAATCAGGAAAACGACCATCAACCAGCTTAGAAGTGAAGACATAGTTGTTCACTTCAGCACGCACGTTAGAGTTACCAATCTGCAGCGTTACTGGCTGTTCAGGAGCATCGAGTAGCTTCACCAACTCTTGCACACCTTTACGAGGAACAATGATCTGCTTCTGAGCAAAATCAGCACCCAGTTGCGCTTGAGATACCGCCATACGGTGACCATCAGTTGCAACACTACGTAAGATAGAACCTTCAATCTCAAACAACATACCGTTGAGGTAGTAACGAACGTCTTGGTTCGCCATTGAGAATTGTGTTTTCTCGATAAGACCGCGCAATTCAGCTTGTGTCACTGACACTTCAACTTCACTGCTCCAATCTTCAATATTTGGAAAATCTGCCGCAGGTAATGTTGCCAATGAGAAACGGCTACGACCAGAACGAACCTGAACACGGTCACCATCCAATACCACAGTGATCACTGAGCTATCTGGCAAACCGCGACAGATATCTAGGAACTTACGTGAAGGTACGGTAATGCTGCCCGCTTCGAAATCACCTTCAAGCGTTACACGGCTGATCAATTCAACTTCTAGATCCGTCGCTGTCATCGACAACACGTTATCTTCTACTTTAATCAGTAGGTTTCCTAGAATTGGAAGCGTTGGCCTGCCACCGAGTGCGCCAGATACTTGTTGTAATGGCTTTATCAGGTGACTACGTTCAATGGTAAATTTCATATCTTGCTCTTACGGTCTAAATGGCACTGCGTAATAGTACGTGGCCAAGATTCTGCTTATTAAGGTTAAGAATACTGTGTATTAAGAAGAAAGGGTACGAATCAAGTTCGAATAATCTTCTTTAATGTCGTGGCTCTCTTCACGCAGCTGAGCAATCTTACGACAAGCGTGCAGCACGGTCGTGTGGTCACGGCCACCGAATGCATCACCAATCTCAGGCAAGCTGTGGTTAGTCAACTCCTTAGCCAGTGCCATCGCCAATTGGCGTGGACGAGCAACGGAACGAGAACGACGTTTAGATAATAGATCAGCAACTTTGATTTTGTAGTATTCAGCGACTGTCTTTTGAATGTTATCAATGGTGACCAGTTTTTCTTGCAGGGCAAGTAAGTCACGCAGTGCCTCACGCACGAAATCGATCGTGATCGGACGGCCAGTGAAGTTTGCATTCGCAATAACACGGTTCAATGCGCCTTCTAGCTCACGAACGTTAGAGCGTAAACGCTTCGCAATAAAGAACGCCACTTCATCCGCAAGATGAATTTGGTGGTCTTCTGCTTTCTTCATCAAGATCGCCACACGAGTCTCAAGCTCAGGTGGCTCAATCGCAACCGTCAAACCCCAACCGAAGCGGGATTTAAGACGATCCTCTACCCCGTTGATCTCTTTTGGATAACGGTCAGACGTTAGGATGATCTGTTGATTGCCTTCAAGCAGCGCATTAAAGGTATGGAAGAACTCTTCTTGAGAGCGCTCTTTGTTAGCAAAAAATTGGATATCATCGATAAGCAATGCATCAACACTACGGTAGTAGCGCTTAAATTCTTCAATCGCATTGTTTTGGAGCGCTTTCACCATGTCTTGAACAAAGCGCTCTGAGTGCATGTAAACCACTTTAGCATTCGGCTTATTATCAACAATGGCGTTACCCACCGCATGCAACAAGTGCGTTTTACCTAAACCAGTACCGCCATACAAAAACAACGGGTTGTAAGCGGTTCCTGGGTTATCAGAAACCTGACGTGCCGCAGCCAAACCCAGTTGGTTCGACTTACCTTCAACAAAGTTATTGAACTTATGTTTTGGGTTCACGTTTGAACGGTGATTAAGGTCAACTGCTACAGGTTCTTCATCACGCCAGATATTGTGTACTGGTTTGCGTGCTTGCAGCTGCGCAGGTGCAGACGACTCAGCAGCTACATCAGCAGCGGTACGTGTACGAGCAGGGGCGATAGCCTCAGACCTTGGAGCAATGACTCGTTTACTTCCAATCTCAAAATGAAGATGCGGGATATCATTACCACAATATTCTTGTAGCAAACGGTTAATGCTATTTAGGTACTTATCGCGCACCCAATCGAGTACAAATCGGTTTGGTGCAAATAGAGTTAGAGTATTACCATTGAGCTCCGCTTGTAACGGACGTACCCACATACTGAATTCTGTAGCTGGTAACTCTTCTTGAAGCTGTTGCAAGCATTGCAACCAAAGCGAAGATGACACGGTGCCCCACTCTATTTAAGTTATATGAAATGACCGCTAATTTTACCTGTTGATAAGTCAGATCACCAGCAATTGATCACAGATCCAGTGAATAAGATCCAAGTTATTCACAATAAATAGTGCAAAACTGGATGGATCCACACATCTTGCCCCTACTTTACTCACACAACGATCCACTTATGCCCGGATCCTTGCTAGTTATCCCCAAATCGAGAATACGATCTGGTTATGGTTAATAACATCTGGTTATTTATTCTATTGAGCATTTTCCCAGTAACATCCAACCCTATAAATATAAGGAGTTACCAAATGAATAACTGGATTAAGGCTGCAATTGCGGCTATCGCACTCTCTGCTGCTACTGTTCAAGCCGCGACTGAAGTTAAAGTCGGCATGTCTGGTCGCTACTTCCCATTTACGTTCGTTAAACAAGACCAACTACAAGGTTTTGAAGTGGATTTATGGGATGAGATCGGTAAACGTAATGACTATAGCGTTGAATACGTAACGGCAAACTTCTCTGGTCTGTTTGGTCTTCTTGAAACGGGTCGAATCGATACCATTTCAAACCAAATTACAATAACGGATGCACGTAAAGCGAAATACCTATTCGCAGACCCTTACGTAGTAGACGGCGCACAAATTACCGTTCGTAAAGGTAATGACAGCATTAAAGGTATCGAAGACCTAGATGGTAAGACGGTTGCGGTAAACCTTGGCTCAAACTTTGAGCAACTGCTGCGCAGCTACGACAAAGAAGGCAAAATCAATGTCAAAACCTACGATACCGGTATTGAACATGATGTCGCTCTTGGTCGTGCCGACGCATTCGTAATGGATCGCCTATCAGCACTAGAGCTTATCAAGAAGACTGGTCTACCATTACAGCTAGCAGGACAACCATTCGAGACAATCGAAAACGCTTGGCCTTTCGTAAACAATGACAACGGTCAAAAACTGCAAGCAGAAGTAAACGAAGCATTAGCAGCAATGCGCGCAGATGGTACGCTAGAAAGTATCTCTCAGAAATGGTTTGGTGCGGACATTACTCAGAAGTAACGACTCACTTTCCCATTTAAGGCCCACTGCTTTACACAGCGGTGGGCTTTTTGCTTTTGTGCACTGATTAAAAAGCCTGATATAACAGTATTTCCAAACAATACTTCCAATAAAAATATGAGATAGATTATGGGATTTGACTTTAATTACATGCTAGGTCTGTTGCCAATACTGCTGAAGTATTTAGGCACCACTATGGAGATGGCAATCTGGGGCTTATTTTTCGCCCTAATTCTATCTTTGATACTGGCGAACATTCGTGTATTCAAAATCCCTGTACTCGACCAGCTTAGCCAGCTGTATATTAGCTTCTTCCGAGGTACACCACTGCTGGTGCAACTGTTCCTTCTATACTATGGCCTACCACAAGTGTTTCCGTGGATGGTTGGACTTGATGCGTTTGGCGCCGCGGTTATCGGCTTAACCTTACACTTTGCTGCTTACATGGCTGAAAGTATTCGTGCCGCGATTATCGGTATCGATCGTAGCCAAATGGAAGCAAGCCTATCAGTCGGTATGACAACCAGCCAAGCCATGCGTCGAGTGATCTTGCCGCAAGCGACACGTGTGGCACTGCCTTCTTTAATGAACTATTTCATCGACATGATTAAGTCGACTTCACTTGCATTCACCCTAGGTGTAGCAGAAATCATGGCTAAAGCTCAGATGGAAGCTTCTTCAAGTTTCCGCTTCTTCGAGGCTTTCTTAGCAGTCGCGCTGATTTACTGGGGCGTGGTGGTTATCCTCACTCGTATTCAAATTTGGGCCGAAGTGAAACTGAATAAGGCGTATGTACGATGATCAAATTACAAAATATCCACAAGCAGTTTGGTGACACCGAAGTATTGAAAGGGATCGACCTCGAAATCAAGCAAGGTGAGATAATTGTCATCATAGGTTCAAGTGGTACGGGTAAGTCTACCCTGCTGCGTTGTGTGAATTTTCTAGAGCAAGCCGATCAAGGTACGATTTCGATTGATGATATCAAGGTTGATACTCAGAAACACACTAAAGCAGAGGTGCTTGCACTGCGCCGTAAGACCGGTTTTGTGTTCCAAAACTATGCACTGTTCGCTCACCAAACAGCAAGGCAGAATATTGCGGAAGGTTTGATTACCGTTCGTGGTTGGAAAAAGCAGCAAGCTCATGAAAAAGCACAACAAATACTCGATGATATTGGCCTAGGAGAGAAAACAGATAGCTATCCAGCAGCGCTCTCTGGTGGCCAGCAGCAACGTGTTGGTATTGGCCGTGCGATGGCTCTACAACCAGAGCTTTTATTGTTTGATGAGCCTACTTCAGCGCTCGATCCAGAGTGGGTTGGCGAAGTGCTTAACTTAATGAAAAAACTGGCAAATCAGCATCAAACCATGCTGGTGGTTACCCATGAAATGCAGTTCGCTAGAGAGGTCGCAGACCGAGTGATCTTCATGGCTGATGGTCACATTGTCGAACAGGGATCTCCACAGGATATTTTTGGTAATCCACAGGATCCTAAATTAAAGAAATTCTTAAATAAGGTCGGGATCGAATAAGGATCCTTGTGATTTTAGTTATTCTACGTATAATCCCCCGACCGGAATTTTAGTTAACCCAATCATTGACACTTTTTGTGACAGTGATTACAATTCCGCCTCTTTGTTGAGAGGCGTCGGTTTTCCTTTCTTATATAAAGAAGAGAAAAAATGCCCACGCCGGGTTTAACAAAAACCTAAAACTACTGATCAGTAAGGTAATTACAATGAAACGCACTTTTCAACCTACAGTTCTAAAGCGTAAGCGTACTCACGGTTTCCGTGCTCGCATGGCTACTAAGAACGGTCGCGCAACAATCAATGCACGTCGTGCAAAAGGCCGTAAGCGTCTTTCTAAGTAATCTTTGATTATTTTGAATAAGCTAGCCTTCGGTCGGGAGTTACGCTTGTTAACTCCCGAACATTATCAGAATGTCTTCAAGCAAGCTCATCGAGCAGGCTCCCCTCATTTCACCATCATTGCCCGAAATAACTCTCTTTCAAATCCTCGCCTTGGATTAGCTGTTCCGAAAAAGCAGATTAAAACCGCCGTGGGTCGTAACCGATTCAAGCGTCTTACTCGTGAAAGCTTTCGTAACACTCAACACAAACTTCCTAACAAAGATTTTGTTGTAATCGCTAAGAAGAGCGCGCAAGATTTAAGCAATGAAGAAATGTTCAAGCTACTCGACAAATTATGGCTTCGCCTGTCTCGCCCTTCGCGTGGATAGCGCTAATACCCATCTATTTTTATAGATGGTTTATTAGTCCACTCATCGGCCCACGCTGCCGATTTACTCCAACCTGCTCTTTATATGCGATAGAAGCGTTGAAAGCTCACGGTTTTGTAAAAGGGTGTTGGTTATCAGGCAAACGTCTATTAAAATGCCATCCTTTGAACGAAGGGGGCTTTGACCCCGTTCCACCAGTCCAAAAACAAGACAGAGATAAATAACGATGGATTCTCAACGTAATATCCTGTTAATCGCATTGGCTTTGGTTTCTTTCCTACTGTTCCAACAATGGAACGTAGCTCAGAACCCAGCTCCACAAGCGATTGAGCAGGCACAATCTGGCAGCACCCTACCAGCGCCATCTTATGCAGATGACTTAGACCCAGCTCCGGGCCAACAAGTCGCTTCTGCAAAAACTATCACAGTAACAACTGATGTACTGACTCTGTCAATTGATACGGTTGGTGGTGATGTCGTTCAAGCAAACCTAAATGATTACTCTGCTGAGTTTGATTCTGAAGATACGTTTGTTCTTCTTAAGAACGAACCTGGTCACCAATTTATCGCACAAAGCGGTCTAGTTGGCCCTCAAGGTATCGATTTAAGCAGCACTAACCGCCCTAGCTACTCGGTTTCAGCAGACAGCTTCACGCTTGCTGATGGTCAGGATGAACTACGCATCCCGATGACTTACCAAGCGAACGGCCTTGATTACACGAAAACATTCGTCCTTAAGCGTGGCAGCTACGCAATGGATGTTGAATACGATGTAGTCAACAACTCTGGTACTAACGCGACATTCGGCATGTACGCTCACCTACGTCAAAATGTTATGGATGACGGCGGTAGCTTAACAATGCCAACTTACCGTGGTGGTGCTTACTCTACGGAAGATACGCGTTACAAAAAATACAGCTTCGACGACATGCAAGATCGCAACCTGTCTCTTAACCTAGCCAATGGTCAAGGTTGGGCAGCGATGATTCAGCACTACTTTGCAAGTGCATGGATCCCACGCGACGAAGCAGGCAGCAACCTTTACACTCGTGTAATCGGTAACCTTGGCGACATCGGTGTTCGTATGCCGAACAAAACCATCGCTACTGGCGACGAAGCAAGCTTTAAAGCAACGCTTTGGGTTGGTCCAAAACTTCAAGACCAAATGGCTGCTGTAGCACCAAACCTAGACCTAGTAGTTGACTACGGTTGGTTATGGTTCATTGCTAAACCACTTCATACTCTGCTTTCGTTCATTCAAGGCATCGTTGTGAACTGGGGTCTAGCAATCATCTGTCTAACGTTTATCGTTCGTGGTGCTATGTACCCACTAACGAAAGCTCAGTACACGTCTATGGCGAAAATGCGTATGCTTCAGCCTAAGCTGACTGCAATGCGTGAGCGTATTGGCGACGACCGTCAACGCATGAGCCAAGAAATGATGGAGCTGTACAAGAAAGAGAAAGTAAACCCACTTGGTGGCTGTTTACCTATCATCTTGCAAATGCCGATCTTCATTTCGCTATACTGGGCACTAATGGAATCTGTTGAACTGCGTCACTCACCGTTCTTCGGTTGGATTACTGACCTTTCAGCACAAGACCCATACTACATCTTGCCACTTCTGATGGGTGCTTCAATGTTCCTAATCCAGAAGATGAGCCCGACAACTGTAACGGATCCAATGCAGCAGAAGATCATGACCTTTATGCCGGTTATGTTTACATTCTTCTTCCTGTTCTTCCCTTCAGGTCTGGTTCTTTACTGGCTAGTATCGAACATCGTAACTCTGATTCAGCAAACGCTTATCTACCGCGCGCTGGAAAAGAAAGGCTTACATTCTAAGTAAGTTCGATAATAGAAAGAGATAAAGAAAGGCGACCAAAAGGTCGCCTTTTTGTTTTTAGCTGATTACAATTCAGCTAATTGATTAATCGTGAACGCCCTTTTTTGGCTCTCACATGCTAGCAGGCACAACTATGACTACAGATACGATTGTTGCTCAAGCGACCGCGCCCGGCCGTGGTGGCGTCGGTATTATCCGCGTTTCCGGCCCATTGGCGACTCAGGTTGCCCTAGAAGTAACAGGAAAAACACTCAAGCCTCGCTACGCTGAGTACCTACCGTTTAAATCTGACGATGGCATCGAACTCGACCAAGGCATCGCGCTTTACTTCCCTAACCCGCACTCGTTTACTGGCGAAGACGTATTAGAGTTGCAAGGCCACGGCGGCCCAGTGGTTATGGATATGCTAATCAAACGCATCCTAGCCATTTCAGGCGTACGTGCAGCGCGTCCAGGTGAGTTTTCAGAACGTGCCTTCTTGAACGATAAGATGGATTTAACTCAAGCCGAAGCGATTGCTGACTTAATTGATGCCAGCTCAGAAGAAGCAGCAAAATCGGCGCTTCAATCGCTACAAGGCGAATTCTCTAAACGCATTAATACGCTTGTAGATTCTCTTATTTACTTAAGAATCTACGTTGAAGCAGCGATCGATTTCCCAGAAGAAGAAATTGATTTTCTTGCTGACGGTAAAGTCAGTACTGACTTACAGGCTATCATCGATAACCTCGAGGCTGTACGTCAAGAAGCAAATCAAGGTGCGATCATGCGTGAAGGCATGAAGGTCGTGATTGCAGGTCGCCCAAATGCCGGTAAATCGAGCCTATTAAATGCGCTGTCTGGCAAAGAATCTGCGATTGTGACCGATATTGCCGGCACCACACGTGATGTATTGCGTGAACATATCCATATTGACGGTATGCCACTGCACATTATCGATACCGCAGGCCTGCGTGATGCCTCTGATGAAGTAGAAAAAATCGGTATTGAACGCGCTTGGGAAGAAATTGCTCAGGCAGACCGAGTTTTATTTATGGTTGATGGCACGACAACAGACGCAACAGACCCGAAAGATATCTGGCCAGATTTCGTTGATCGTCTACCAGACAACATCGGAATGACGGTAATTCGTAATAAAGCGGATCAAACCAGTGAAGAGTTAGGCATTTGTCATGTTAACGATCCAACCCTGATTCGCTTATCAGCAAAAACAGGCCAAGGTGTCGACGCTCTGCGTAGCCATCTCAAGGATTGCATGGGCTTTGCTGGTGGTCATGAAGGTGGCTTTATGGCGCGCCGCCGCCACTTGGATGCACTAGAACGCGCATCGGAACACCTTGATATTGGGCAACAGCAGCTTGAAGGCTACATGGCCGGAGAGATATTAGCAGAAGAGCTTCGTATCACCCAACAGCACCTCAATGAGATCACAGGCGAGTTCAGTTCCGATGATCTTTTAGGTCGAATCTTCTCTTCATTCTGTATCGGTAAATAACATAAAGGCTAGCTTACGCTGGCCTTTTCTTTTGTAAGGACAGTTTAATGATCCACATTATTACAGGCAGCACCTTAGGTGGCGCTGAATACGTTGGCGATCACCTTAACGATCTTCTAGAGGCTCAAGGGCACGAGATAGAACTTCATAATCAGCCTGAATACAATAATATTCCTCAGCAAGGTACTTGGTTAGTGGTGACATCAACACATGGTGCGGGCGATTTTCCTGATAATATCCAACCGTTGATCAACGCATTGACTCAAGAATCTCCAGATTTAAGTGCTATTCGTTATGCTGTTATCGCACTTGGTGATTCAAGTTACGATACCTTCTGTTCTGCGGGAAAATCAGTCCACAGCCAACTGAAAAAACTCGGTGCTCAGCCTATTTCAGACTGCTTTACCATCGATGTATTGGAAACTCCGGTACCTGAGGATGCAGCTGAAGAGTGGTTTAACGATCATAGTGACCAGTTCTAGTCCCTCAATTTCCCCAAAAAGCGGCTTATGCCGCTTTTTTTGTCTCTGAATATCGTGATTGTGAATAACTTTTTTGAAAAAAATTCGAAAATTAAAGCAAAAACCTCAATTTTCTCTGTGGATAAGATCATACATATACGGTGATTAACCTATAGTTATCCAAATAACAACTTTCAAGCCAATTCTCCCCTGTGAATAAGTAGCCATTTTGATCCCAGCTAATCCTCATCATGATCAAAGTTAGATCACATACTTTGATCCAAAAAAGATCCATGATCTTGTTGATCATTTTTGACTTATCCACAGATACCCTCGATCCTAATAATAGATATAATAAAAGATCTCTATAAAGATCTTATCTATATTAATTAAAAACAGCTTTATCGAAAAATCCCAAAAACGTTTTCTCAAGCTATGAAAACAGGTAGAATATCGCTCCTTTTTATCAATCTAGAAAACGTTTGAATACCCGAGGTCGGTTCATGCTTTATCACGAAAAATTTGACGTCATCGTTGTTGGTGGTGGCCATGCAGGAACGGAAGCCGCACTCGCATCTGCACGTACTGGTCAAAGTACGTTACTACTCACTCATAATATCGATACGTTGGGACAAATGTCTTGCAACCCTGCTATTGGCGGGATCGGTAAGGGCCACTTGGTAAAAGAGGTCGATGCAATGGGTGGATTAATGGCGCAAGCTATTGATCATGCAGGTATTCAGTTCAGAACGTTAAACGCATCAAAAGGTCCAGCGGTACGTGCAACTCGTGCACAAGCTGACCGCGCGCTTTACAAAGCCTTTGTTCGAAATGTTCTTGAAAACACACCAAACCTAACTCTGTTTCAACAATCGGTTGATGACTTGATCGTTGAGCAGGATCAAGTGGTGGGTGTTGTTACACAGATGGGCCTTAAGTTCCGCGCTAACGCAGTGGTACTGACGGTCGGTACATTTCTAGGTGGAAAGATCCATATTGGTATGGAAAGTTCTTCAGGCGGTCGCGCTGGTGATCCACCATCGATCGCACTGGCTGACCGTCTTCGTGATCTTCCATTCCGAGTTGATCGCCTGAAAACGGGTACACCTCCTCGTATCGATGCACGTAGCGTTGATTTTTCAGAGTTAGAGGTTCAGCACGGTGATAACCCAACACCTGTATTCTCGTTCATGGGTAGCCGAGCTCAACAGCCTCGCCAAATTCCATGCTACATCACGCACACTAACGAAAATACGCATGACGTTATTCGCGCCAATCTCGATCGCAGCCCAATGTACGCGGGCGTGATTGAAGGTATTGGCCCGCGCTACTGTCCATCGATTGAAGACAAAGTGATGCGTTTTGCTGACAAGAACAGTCACCAGATTTTCATTGAACCTGAAGGTCTAACGACACATGAGCTATACCCGAATGGTATCTCGACAAGTCTGCCATTTGATGTTCAGGTAAAAATCGTTCACTCAATGAAAGGTTTTGAAAATGCTCATATCGTCCGCCCAGGCTATGCGATCGAGTATGATTTCTTTGATCCTCGCGACCTTAAGCTGACTTACGAAACTAAGTTTATTAAGGGTCTATTCTTTGCCGGTCAAATCAACGGTACCACTGGCTACGAAGAAGCGGCAGCACAAGGCTTGATGGCCGGTTTGAATGCAAGTTTGTTTACACAAGGCAAAGAGGGCTGGAGCCCGCGTCGTGACCAAGCTTACATGGGCGTTCTTATTGATGACTTGTCGACGATGGGTACCAAAGAACCTTACCGTATGTTCACGTCTCGTGCGGAATACCGTTTGTTACTTCGTGAAGACAACGCTGATATCCGCTTGACTGAGAAGTCGCGTGAGCTTGGCTTGGTGGATGATGCTCGTTGGGCTCGATTCAACGAGAAAGTAGAAAACATGGAGAAGGAACGTCAACGTCTAAAAGAAACGTGGATTAATCCAAAGTCTGAAGATGTTGATCAACTGAACCAAATTCTAAAAACACCTATGTCTCGTGAAGCAAGCGGTGAAGATCTTCTTCGTCGTCCTGAAATGACTTATTCACAGCTAACGGCATTGGATCGTTTTGGCCCGGCATTGGAAGATCAACAAGCATCCGAGCAAGTTGAGATCCAAGTGAAGTACGATGGTTATATCCAGCGTCAACAAGACGAAATTGAAAAATCACTGCGTCATGAAAATACCAAATTGCCTGCTGATATCGATTACAGCAAGGTGAAAGGACTTTCTAACGAAGTGGTTCTTAAACTAACGACTGCTAAGCCTGACTCAATTGGTATTGCTTCTCGAATTTCAGGTATTACGCCTGCAGCAATCTCAATTCTGTTGGTTTATTTGAAAAAACACGGCCTGCTGAAAAAAGGTGAGGAAGCATAATGAGCGCATTACGCGAAAAACTGGATCACCTGATTGGCCAGACTGAACTTGAAGTATCTGAAAAGCAACGTGGCCAATTGGTTGGCTACGTTGAGTTACTGAACAAGTGGAACAAGGCTTACAACTTAACGTCAGTTCGTGACCCGCAAGAAATGATGGTGAAACATATCTTAGATAGCATCATTGTTAGCACTCACTTACAAGGCAAGCGCTTTATTGATGTAGGTACAGGCCCTGGTCTTCCTGGGATTCCGCTCTCAATCATGAACCCTGACTGCGAGTTTTACTTGCTCGATAGCCTAGGTAAGCGTATTCGTTTTATTAAACAAGTGATTCATGAATTAGGCATCGACAACGTGGTACCGGTTCAAAGTCGTGTTGAAGAGTTTCAACCAGAAGAAAAGTTTGATGCCGTGCTCAGTCGCGCATTTGCGTCAATGACAGACATGGTAGAGTGGTGTCACCATTTACCTAAAGAGCAATCCGGTGTATTTTTGGCTCTTAAGGGACAACATCCTAGAGACGAAATCGACCTGTTACCTGAATGGTGTTCAGTGACAGACATTAAAGCTTTGCAAGTGCCAGAGCTTGATGGAGAGCGTCATCTAGTTACTTTATCGCGTCAGGGATAATCAGCGAGGCCATAGTGGGTAAAATCGTAGCAATTGCCAACCAGAAGGGCGGCGTAGGAAAAACAACAACTTGCATTAATTTGGCAGCATCAATGGCGGCAACAAAACGCAAGATATTGGTTGTTGACCTCGATCCTCAAGGTAATGCCACTATGGCGAGCGGTGTCGACAAGTATCAAGTTGAAGCAACTGCTTACGATTTGCTGGTTGAAGACACCCCATTTGATGAGGTAGTTTGCCGAAGTACATCTGGCAATTATGACCTCATCGCCGCAAACGGTGATGTGACTGCGGCAGAAATCAAGTTAATGGAAGTATTTGCTCGTGAAGTTCGTTTAAAAAACGCACTCGAATCCATTCGCGACAACTATGATTTCATCTTTATTGATTGCCCACCTTCATTAAACCTTCTTACAATCAACGCGATGGCTGCGGCCGATTCCGTATTGGTTCCTATGCAATGTGAATATTTTGCTTTGGAAGGTTTGACTGCGTTGATGGATACCATCAGTAAGCTCGCTGCGGTAGTAAACGAGAATCTGAAGATCGAAGGTCTTCTTCGTACAATGTATGATCCTCGTAACCGCTTATCGAATGAAGTCTCTGATCAACTCAAAAAACACTTCGGTAGCAAAGTTTACCGAACTGTGATCCCTCGAAATGTACGTTTGGCAGAAGCGCCGAGTCATGGCAAGCCAGCAATGTACTACGACAAGTATTCCGCAGGTGCTAAGGCATATCTTGCTCTTGCAGGCGAAATGTTGCGTCGTGAAGAAGTCCCAGTATAGGTCTAACCAAAGGAATTCGCTCAATGTCTAAGCGTGGTTTAGGAAAAGGGTTAGATGCATTGCTTGCAACTAGCTCATTGGCTCGTGAAAAACAACAAGTTGCTTCTCATAGTCAGGCTTTGTCTGCAGAAGGCGAGTTCACAGAGATTGCCATTGGTAGCTTGAAGCCAGGTGTATATCAACCGCGTAAGGATATGGCGCCAGAAGCGCTAGAAGAGCTGGCCGCATCTATTCAATCTCAAGGTATTATCCAACCTATTGTCGTGCGTCCTTTAGCGTATGGTCAATATGAGATTATCGCTGGTGAGCGCCGTTGGAGAGCTGCGCGTCAAGCTGGCTTAAAACAGGTGCCGTGCTTGGTCAAGAAGGTTGAAGACAAAGCTGCGATTGCGATGGCATTGATTGAGAACATTCAGCGTGAAGACTTGAATGTTATCGAAGAAGCACAAGCGCTAGAGCGCTTACAGAACGAATTCGAGCTGACACATCAACAAGTCGCCGAAGTGATCGGTAAATCGAGAGCAACGGTTAGTAACTTATTACGTCTAAATCAGCTAGAAAATGAAGTAAAAGGTTTAGTTTCCAATAAACAACTGGAAATGGGTCATGCTCGAGCATTGCTTGCGCTTGAAGGTGATACCCAGATTGAAGCAGCCAACACTGCGGCAACCCAAAAAATGACCGTGCGTCAAACTGAGCAGCTTGTCAAAAAGTGCTTAAAACCAGACGTTGAACCAGAATCGAAGCCTGAAGACACAGAAGCTATCGAACTTTCACGAAGACTCACGGAAAAATTGCAAGCAAACGTTTCAGTTACTCGTTCTGTTAGCGGTAAGTCAAAAGTGACGATTACTCTTGATGAGCCTCACAAATTAGAGCAACTTATTGCTAAACTAGAGTACTAAATGAGATAATTGATTTAGGTCAATTATGTAATAAACAAGTAATTTCGTACAAAAGTTGTCGGTTTGTATGCAAAAATGTAAAAGATTGCTGCATTGTGATTGCAATCAATTTGGCTGAACGTATAATTTTCGCCAATTTCTCAGCACGCTTATAAGCGAGTGGTAAAGTGGGCTTAAAGAGGAACGAATACATGGTAGCGGCGTTAGCAAGACCAGGACGAGTGCTTGCAAAGCAAATGTTATTGATCGAGCTTAGCGCGGTTATATTAGTGGCGATAGGGTTAGGTTTAGCTGTTAATCCTGATTGGGGTTTTGCTGCATTAATCGGTGGCGGTATTTTTGTCATCGCGAATGTAGTTTTTTGTGTGTGTGCTTTCCTATTTTGTGGAGCTCGTGCAACTAAGTTAGTTGCGGCGTCGTTCTATGCTGGCGAAGTGCTCAAAATCTTAATCACAGTTTTACTATTCTCTATTGTCTACATGTATATGCAGGTGGAATTAATTCCCCTCAAACTGACCTATTTACTGGTTCTAGGTATTAATATCTTTGCGCCAGTGCTTTTCATTAACAATAAAAAATAGGATGAGTTATGGCTGCGCCAACAGCATCCGGATACATTGAACACCATTTACAAAACCTTTCTTTAGCTAAGTTTGGTCTTGTAGAGGAAACAAGTTTCTGGAACGTACATATAGACAGTCTGTTTTTTTCTGTGCTGACAGGGGTGTTATTCCTTTGGGTTTTTCGCTCAGTCGCTAAGAAAGCAACAGTAGGTGTACCTGGTAAGCTTCAGTGTTTTGTTGAAATGGTAGTGGAATTCGTTGGCGACAACGTTAAAGAAACTTTCCATGGCCGCAATCCTCTGGTAGCTCCATTAGCACTGACTATATTCTGCTGGATTATCATAATGAACTTGATGGACTTAGTGCCTATCGATTTCTTACCGTATCCTGCAGAGCATTGGCTAGGTATCCCTTACTTGAAAGTGGTTCCTACAGCTGATGTAAATATAACAATGGCAATGGCTTTAGGTGTTTTTGCTCTGATGATCTACTACAGCATCAAAGTAAAAGGCTTAGGCGGATTTGCTAAAGAATTGGCACTGCATCCATTTAATCACCCAATCATGATTCCATTTAACTTGGTACTTGAGGTAATTTCGCTATTAGCGAAGCCACTATCTCTAGGTATGCGTTTATTTGGTAATATGTTTGCGGGTGAGGTGGTGTTTATTCTTATCGCGGCAATGCTACCGTGGTACTTACAATGGGTAGGTGCACTACCTTGGGCTATCTTCCATATCTTGGTTATTTTGATTCAAGCGTTTGTTTTCATGATGTTGACAATCGTTTACCTATCAATGGCCCATGAAGATAGTGATCACTAAAAAAATTTTTAAGCTTTATTCTAACTATTAATGTTAATCGGAGAACGTAAATGGAAACTGTACTAAGTTTTTCAGCAATCGCTGTTGCTATCATTGTTGGTCTTTGTGCCGTAGGTACTGCAATTGGTTTTGCTATTCTTGGTGGTAAATTCCTAGAAGGCGCTGCGCGTCAACCTGAAATGGCTCCAATGCTACAAGTTAAGATGTTCATCATCGCTGGTCTACTGGATGCTGTTCCAATGATCGGTATCGTAATCGCACTACTATTCACGTTTGCTAACCCATTTGTAAGTCAGCTAGCAGGCTAATTAACTCTTAATAGTTAATTAAATTTTTGTAGTTGATTCTTAACGAGGAGTAGCTGTTGTGAATATGAACGCAACTCTGTTAGGTCAAGCAATTGCTTTTTCGCTGTTTGTTTGGTTCTGCATGAAATATGTATGGCCACCAATCATGCAAGCAATTGAAGAACGTCAGAAGAAAATTGCTGACGGTCTTGTAGCCGCTGAACGCGCTGCTAAAGACTTGAACCTGGCACAAGCCAACGCTTCTGAGCAAATGAAGGAAGCGAAGCGCACTGCAACTGAGGTTATTGATCAGGCAAACAAACGTAAAGCTCAAATTATCGATGAAGCTCGCGAAGAGGCTCAGGCAGAACGCCAGAAGATCTTAACGCAAGCTGAAGCTGAAATTGAAGCTGAACGCACACGTGCCCGTGATGACCTGCGCAAACAAGTCGCAACTCTGGCTATAGCTGGTGCTGAGAAAATCCTTGAGCGTACAATCGATAAAGATGTACACAATGATCTTCTTAACAACATTACTGCAAAACTTTAAAGCAAGGGGCTGTATATGTCTGATTTGACTACAATCGCACGCCCCTATGCTAAAGCAGCGTTTGACTTTGCGGTAGATAAAGGTGAGCTAGACCAATGGGGTCAAATGCTTACTTTTGCTGCCGAAGTGGCACAAAATGATGATGTTCATAATTTATTAAGCAGTTCAATGACTGCTGAAAAGTTAGCTGAAATATTCATTGTAATTTGTGGCGAACAATTTGATGAATTCGGCCAGAACTTAATTAAAGTGATGGCAGAGAATGGTCGTTTAATGGCCTTTCCTGATGTTTGTAAACAGTTCTTATTGCTTAAACAAGAGCACGAGAAAGAAATCGACGTTGACGTTACTTCAGCGGTTGAACTTTCTGAAGAACAGCGCACAAGCATCATCAGCAAATTGGAACTGCGCCTAGCGCGCAAAGTTCAGCTGAATTGCAGTATAGATGAGACTCTACTTAGTGGAGTTATTATTCGAGCCGGAGACCTAGTCATCGATAACTCAGCGCGCAGTCGTTTAGACCGCCTGAGCGATGCATTGCAGTCTTAATGGGGATTGGAGCATGCAACTTAATTCCACTGAAATTAGCGATCTAATTAAACAACGTATTGAATCTTTCGACGTTGTTAGTGAAGCTCGCAATGAAGGTACTATCGTTTCTGTAAGCGATGGCATCCTTAGCATCCACGGCCTAGCGGACGTGATGCAAGGTGAAATGATCGAACTACCGGGTGGCCGTTACGCGCTAGCACTAAACTTGAACCGTGATTCGGTTGGTGCTGTTGTAATGGGCCCGTATGCTGACCTACAGGAAGGCATGAAAGTTACAGGTACTGGTCGTATTCTTGAAGTACCAGTAGGTCCTGAAATGCTTGGTCGTGTTGTAAACACGCTAGGTGAGCCAATTGATGGTAAAGGTCCTATCGAAGCGAAACTAACTTCGCCTGTAGAAATTATCGCACCAGGTGTAATCGACCGTAAATCGGTAGATCAACCTGTTCAAACTGGTTACAAGTCAGTTGACTCAATGATCCCTATCGGTCGTGGTCAACGTGAACTAGTAATCGGTGACCGTCAGACTGGTAAAACAGCAATGGCGATCGATGCGATTATCAACCAGAAAGACTCTGGTATTTTCTCTATCTACGTAGCTATCGGCCAAAAAGCGTCGACTATTGCTAACGTAGTTCGCAAACTAGAAGAGCACGGCGCACTGGCAAACACTGTTGTTGTTGTTGCATCTGCTTCTGAATCTGCAGCGCTGCAATACCTTGCACCGTATGCTGGTTGTGCGATGGGTGAATACTTCCGTGATCGCGGCGAAGATGCACTGATTGTTTATGATGATCTATCTAAGCAAGCGGTAGCTTACCGTCAAATTTCACTACTACTTAAGCGTCCACCTGGCCGTGAAGCGTTCCCTGGTGATGTTTTCTACCTTCACTCTCGTCTACTAGAGCGTGCTGCTCGTGTAAGCGAAGCATACGTAGAAAAGTTCACTAACGGTGAAGTGACAGGCAAGACTGGTTCTTTAACTGCTCTTCCTATCATCGAAACGCAAGCTGGTGACGTATCTGCATTCGTACCAACGAACGTAATCTCGATTACTGATGGTCAGATCTTCCTACAAACTGAACTATTCAACGCGGGCGTACGTCCAGCTGTTGACCCTGGTATCTCAGTTTCTCGTGTAGGTGGTTCGGCGCAGACTAAAATCATCAAGAAGCTATCTGGCGGTATCCGTACTGCTCTAGCTCAATACCGTGAACTTGCAGCATTTGCACAGTTCTCATCGGATCTTGATGAAGCGACCAAAAAGCAACTAGACCACGGTCAAAAAGTTACAGAACTGATGAAGCAGAAACAATATGCTCCTATGTCTGTATTTGACCAAGCTCTAGTAATCTTCGCTGCAGAGCGTGGATACCTTCAAGACGTAGAACTGTCTAAAGTTCTAGATTTTGAAGCTGCTTTACTGTCGTTTGCTCGTGGTCAATACGCTGATCTAGCAACACAGATCGACGCAACGGGTGCTTTCAACAAAGAAATCGAAGCTGAGCTGAAGAAGCTTGTTGACGATTTCAAGGCAACCCAGACCTGGTAATTGGTAGGTGGTCTTAGGGCCACCTCATACCATTAACGGAGAGTAACGATGGCCGGCGCAAAAGAGATACGTAATAAAATCGGTAGTGTTAAAAGCACACAGAAGATTACGAAAGCAATGGAAATGGTAGCAGCTTCGAAAATGCGTCGTTCTCAAGACGCAATGGAAGCTACTCGTCCATATGCAGAAACAATGCGTAAAGTGATCGGTCATTTGGCTAATGGTAGCCTCGAGTATAAGCATCCTTATCTTGAGGAACGTGAAGCCAAACGTGTTGGTTACATCATCGTTTCTACAGACCGTGGTCTTTGTGGTGGTTTGAACATTAACTTGTTCAAAAAAGCTATGAACGACATGAAAGATTGGTCTGAGAAAGGTGCTGATGTAGAGCTTGCAATTGTAGGCTCTAAAGCAACAGCATTTTTCAATAACAGCGGCGCGAAAGTAGCAGCTCAAGTTTCTGGTCTGGGTGATCGCCCAAGCCTTGAAGACTTGATTGGCTCTGTAAGCGTTATGCTGAAGAAATATGATGAAGGTGAATTGGATCGCCTGTTCGTAGTGTTTAACAGATTTGAAAACACTATGGTTCAAGAACCAACGATCGATCAATTACTTCCTTTGCCTAAATCAGACAGCGAAGAAATGAAACGCAGTCATTCTTGGGATTACATTTATGAGCCCGAGCCAAAACCACTACTAGATGCACTATTAGTTCGATACGTCGAATCTCAAGTGTATCAAGGTGTGGTCGAGAATCTTGCTTGTGAGCAAGCGGCTCGAATGATTGCAATGAAATCAGCAACAGATAACGCTGGTGACATTATTGATGACTTAGAACTTGTGTATAACAAAGCCCGTCAATCGGCGATTACACAAGAACTTTCTGAGATCGTTTCAGGCGCAGCTGCGGTTTAAGCTTAGGTAAAACTAAATAGTTAGAGGATTAACGATGGCTACAGGTAAGATCGTACAGATCATTGGTGCGGTAGTCGACGTAGAGTTCCCACAGGGCGAAGTACCTCGTGTATACGATGCTCTGAATGTTAATGAAGTGACAGAACGTCTAGTTCTTGAAGTTCAGCAACAACTTGGCGGTGGCGTAGTACGCGCAATCGTAATGGGTAGCTCTGATGGTTTACGTCGTGGTTTGACAGTTGAAAATACTGGCGCTCCAATCTCGGTACCAGTAGGTACTAAGACACTTGGTCGTATCATGAACGTCCTAGGTGACGCAATTGATGAGTGTGGTGAAATCGGTGCTGAAGAGCATTACGCAATTCACCGCGAAGCTCCAAGCTACGAAGAGCAGTCTAACGAGACTTCTCTTCTAGAAACTGGTGTTAAAGTAATCGACTTGATTTGTCCATTCGCTAAGGGTGGTAAAATCGGTCTATTCGGTGGTGCTGGTGTAGGTAAGACCGTTAACATGATGGAACTTATCAACAACATCGCACTTCAACACTCAGGCCTATCTGTATTTGCAGGTGTAGGTGAGCGTACTCGTGAAGGTAACGATTTCTACTTTGAGATGCAGGAAGCAGGTGTTGTAAACATCGAAAACCCTGAAGAATCAAAAGTAGCGATGGTTTACGGTCAGATGAACGAGCCACCAGGTAACCGTCTACGTGTTGCACTGACTGGTCTAACAATGGCTGAGCGCTTCCGTGACGAAGGTCGTGACGTTCTACTGTTTGTTGATAACATCTACCGTTACACACTAGCAGGTACTGAAGTATCAGCACTTCTAGGTCGTATGCCTTCTGCGGTAGGTTACCAACCTACACTAGCTGAAGAAATGGGTGTTCTACAAGAGCGTATCACGTCAACTAAAGCTGGTTCTATCACGTCTGTACAGGCTGTATATGTACCTGCGGATGACTTGACTGACCCGTCTCCAGCAACAACGTTCGCTCACTTAGATGCAACGGTAGTACTTAACCGTAATATCGCATCTATGGGTCTATACCCAGCGATCGACCCGCTAGATTCTACTTCACGTCAACTGGATCCATTGGTAGTTGGACAAGAGCACTACGACATCGCTCGTGGCGTTCAGTCTACTCTTCAGCGCTATAAAGAGCTGAAAGATATCATTGCTATCCTAGGTATGGATGAGCTATCTGAAGAAGATAAGCAAGTTGTATCTCGTGCTCGTAAGATTGAGAAGTTCCTAACTCAGCCTTACCACGTAGCGGAAGTATTTACAGGTGACCCAGGCGTTTACGTACCTCTTAAAGAGACTCTACGTGGCTTCCAAGGTCTTCTATCTGGTGAATACGATGACATTCCAGAGCAAGCGTTCATGTACTGTGGTGCAATTGACGAAGCTATTGAGAATGCTAAGAAGCTATAAGGCTAACTAGGAGGCGATATGGCAGCAATAACCTTTCACCTAGACGTTGTAAGTGCAGAGAAACAAATTTTCTCAGGCCTTGTTGAGACGTTTCAGGTGACCGGTAGTGAGGGTGAGCTTGGTATTTTCCATGGTCACACTCCACTGCTGACCGCTATCAAGCCTGGTATGGTGCGTATTGTTAAGCAGCACGGCCACGAAGAAATTATTTATGTTTCTGGTGGTATGGTAGAAGTTCAACCTGGTACAGCGACTGTACTGGCTGATACGGCTATCCGTGGTGAAGAACTAGACGCAGCAAAGGCGGAAGAAGCTAAACGCAAGGCTGTGGAGAATATCCAAAATCAGCATGGCGACATAGACTTCGCACAAGCGGCCGGTGAACTGGCTAAAGCCATTGCTCAGTTACGAGTTATCGAACTGACAAAACAGCGTCGTTAATCTTTTATAAGATTACTGACTCTGAGATAAAGGCGACCTAAGGGTCGCCTTTTTGCATTTTTAGGTTATCCCGCCCTGAAATGTGTTTACACATTGAGGACTAATGATGACCCTTTTACGTATCAGTACTGGTTAAATAGCTATTACAATTTAATTTGTTAGCTAAAAACGGTTACAATATCGGCTTAATAAAAATAATGTTGGATAGGTTTACAATGAAGTTTAGTGCGGTAATTCTCGCAGCGGGCAAAGGCACTCGCATGTATTCAAACACACCAAAGGTTCTGCACACGCTTGCAGGTAAGCCAATGGTGAAGCATGTTATCGATACATGTAATGGTCTTGGTGCTCAAAACATCAACTTGGTTTACGGTCACGGTGGTGATCAGATGAAGGCTACTTTAGCTGAAGAATCGGTAAACTGGGCACTGCAAGCTGAGCAGTTGGGTACTGGCCACGCTGTGGATCAGGCATCTGCACATTTCGCTGATGATGAAAAAGTACTAGTGCTATACGGTGATGTTCCATTGATTTCACCTCAAACCATTGAAAACCTATTAGACGCTCAACCAAATGGTGGCATCGCGCTACTTACGGTCGTGTTAGACAACCCAATGGGCTACGGTCGCATTATTCGTCGTAATGGTCCTGTTGTCGCTATCGTTGAACAAAAAGACGCAACGGATGAGCAGAAGCTTATCAAAGAGATCAACACTGGCGTTATGGTGGCGACTGGTGGCGATCTGAAGCGTTGGTTGTCTGGCTTAAGCAACGATAACGCACAAGGTGAATACTACCTGACTGACGTTATTGCAGCGGCTCACGATGAAGGTCGTGCTGTAGAAGCTGTACACCCAGTAAGCCCAATTGAAGTTGAAGGCGTGAACGACCGCTCTCAACTGGCTCGTTTAGAGCGCGCTTACCAAGCAGAGCAAGCCGACAAACTATTGAAGCAAGGCGTTATGCTACGCGACCCAAGCCGCTTTGATCTACGCGGTGAATTGCAGTGCGGTATGGATGTTGAGATTGATACTAACGTTATCATTGAAGGTAGCGTAAGCATTGGCGACAACGTGGTTATCGGCACCGGTTGTGTATTGAAAGACTGTGAGATCGATGACAACACCATCGTGCGTCCATACAGTGTAATTGAAGGTGCAACGGTCGGTGAAGACTGTACAGTTGGTCCTTTCACTCGTCTACGTCCTGGTGCTGACATGCGTAATAACTCGCACGTTGGTAACTTTGTTGAAGTGAAGAACACCCGTCTTGGCGAGGGCTCTAAAGCTAACCACCTAACGTATCTAGGCGATGCTGAAATTGGTCAGCGTGTAAATGTGGGTGCAGGTGCTATCACTTGTAACTACGATGGCGCGAACAAGTTTAAGACCATCATCGGCGATGACGTATTTGTTGGTTCAGATAGCCAATTAATCGCTCCAGTTACGATTGGTAATGGCGCTACCGTTGGTGCTGGCTCTACAGTAACTCGTGATGTTGCTGAAAATGAGTTAGTTATCAGCCGTGCTAAAGAACGTAAGATTGCTGATTGGAAACGTCCAACTAAGAAGTAAGTACTAACGTCCAAAAGATATTCTGATACAAGCCAGTAGCAATGCTACTGGCTGCTTTCTAAATAACTTTAGATATAAAAAAAGAGCGAGATTACTCGCTCTTTTTTGTTTTCGTTAAACGAGAAACTAGTCTTGCTTATCGTCAGCAACCACTCGAGAGTTATCCGGTGTTGCGAAGTGTTCAGAAAGCTCTTTGTTCGAAACAATATAGCCAACCCACAATGCACCTAAACAAATCACCACCGCTATTCCTGTTGCGCTTAGTGCTTGGCTTGCCATTGCTGCAACCAATGCACTTGCTAGGCCACTAATACTGATTTGCAGGCTGTTTTGTAAGCCAGCCGCTGTCGCAGGGCTCTGTTTCGCGCTTGATAGGGCACGGTTTACTACGATTGGGTAAAGTGCGCCATTCGCTACTGCAATTAGACAGAAAGGTGCGAGTAGAGGCCAGATTGAAGTCAGTTCCCATTGTGATGCAATGAAAATCAGTAATGCGGCAACACTAAACAAACCAATAAGATTTCTTAGTACGACACCATCGCCATACTTCTTCACTGCCTGCTTACCGAAGTAACCACCCGCCATGAATGCAATTGTCTGTGGAATAAAGCTCAAACCGATGTCTTTTGCTTCATAACCCAGCTGAGCCATGATCTCTGGCATACCGGTTAGGTAAGCGAAGAACGCTGCTGACGCTGAAGCAAACATCAACACATTACCCATGTAAGGCTTTGAATGAAGCAGTGCTTTGATATCGGTTTTGATCGACGTTTGTTTTACTTCTGGCGCTTCTTTTGGTTGAGCCATGGTCGTTGCGATCAACAATGCGCCCATTAGCGTCAGTGTGATAAAGATACTGTGCCAACCAAAGCTGTCTGCTAGCAACACACCCAGTTGCGGTGCTAATGCTGGAGATAGTGCTACTAGAGGCATGATAGTCGCAAAAATTTGCTGGCTGCTGCTTTGAGAGTAACGCTTAATAACCATTGCTTGCCAAATTACCGCAGGCGCACACACACCGATCGCTTGAATGAAGCGCAGCGTTAGTAGGTGCCATACTTCGGTACTGAATGCTAAGCCGAATGAAGCTGCAGTAAAGATAACAAGACCAACCGCTAGCGTATTACGGTGACCATACTTGTCACTCGCCAGACCCCAAAGAAGCTGACCCATTGCCATACCACCAAGGAATACGGTTAGAGACAGAGCAATCTGCTCTGGACCAGTTGCAAAATCGACTTCCATTGCCTTAAATGCAGGAAGGTACATATCGGTCGCAATAAAGCCAAGCATGGAAAGAACTGCAAGGTAGACCAATTGAAATTTAGAAATATTCATAAGATGCCATTAAGCTAAAGGTAGTGATGTTTTTATCATCAAAAAAATTGTTAGATACTCAGGAGTAAGAATCCCTGTTTATTTATGCTGACATTCTATTTTTCAGAGCTGATAAAATAAAACGCTAAAATATGTAGTTATCAATCAAAAAATTTGAAGGCTTATGTTCTCTAAATCCTCGTTAGAAATGCTTGATACCGTTGCTCGCTTGGGCAGCTTCACTGCGGCTGCAGAGCAATTGCACAAAGTGCCATCGGCGATCAGCTATGGGGTTAGGCAGGTAGAGCAAGAGCTTGATGTTCTACTTTTCAGACGCTTACCAAGAAAAGTAGAGCTGACGCCTGCTGGGGAGTTGTTTATTGAAGAGGCTCGTCAACTGCTGAGACAGATGGAAGAACTCAGTGCGCAAACTCGCCGAGCTGCGCGTGGTTGGAAGAAAACCTTACGTCTAACCCTTGATAACGTGGTTAAGCTCGACAAGATGAAGCCTATGATTGAAGAGTTTTATCAAACCTTTGAGTTCGCTGAGCTGCAGATCAACATGGAAGTGTTTAATGGTTCTTGGGAAGCCATTGCACAGGGTAGGGCCGATGTCGTCATTGGCGCCACTTCGGCGATTCCGGTTGGCGGTGACTTTGAAGTTAAAGATATGGGGCGGTTAGATTGGGCATTTGTAATGTCACCCAGTCACCCGTGTGTGCGAGAGCAAAACCTTAATGAAGTCTTTGTTAGCCAGTATCCCGCGATCTGTTTGGATGATACCTCTAGCGTACTGCCAAAGCGTCACACTGGCCATTATGCGAGTCAGAGACGTCTTCTATTACCTAATTGGTACAGTGCGATAGAGTGCCTCAAGAATGGTGTTGGGGTGGGCTACATGCCAAGGCATATTGCCGCGCCTATTATCGAACAAGGCTTGCTGGTGGAAAAAATATTACCAGAGCCTAGCCCACAGAGTCACTGTTGTTTGGTGTGGAGAAAAGATGACAACCATAAATTGATCGAATGGATGGTCAAATATCTAGGATCAAGTGAACAGCTTCACCAAGATTGGTTAGATCATCGTAAAGCACTTTAATGATCTATTTGAAATAAGATCGTGTGAGGTTTATCGGAAACGCTCAAATAAAAAGAGCGAGTAAATACTCGCTCTTTTTGGTTCGATAGCTTAACTCTTAAGACAAGAAGAACTTGTAGGAAGGGTTATCGGTTTCATCTTTGCATTGGTAGCCAAGTTCTTCTAAGTGTGTAGAGAACTGAGCCAAATCATCATCACCGAGTTCGAAGCCACACAGCACTCGACCGTAATCGGCACCATGGTTACGATAGTTGAACAGGCTGATATTCCAGTGAGTCCCTAAGGTATCAAGGAATTTAATCAATGCACCTGGGTATTCAGGAAACTCAAAGCTGTAAAGACGTTCTTTCAATGGCTTCGATGGTTTACCGCCAATCATGTAGCGAATGTGCAGTTTTGCCATCTCATCATCTGAGAGATCGACAACCGGGTAGCCGCCTTCACGTAGGTCATTGATGATGTGCTCGAGCTCTTCTTGTCCACCTTGCAGACGTACACCAACGAAGATATTCGCTAGGCTTTCGTCGTTGTGGCGGTAGTTAAACTCAGTCACCGCTCGACCACCAATAATGTTACAGAACTCTAGGAACGCACCTTGTCGCTCTGGAATAGTCACCGCAAGTAGACCTTCTCGCTTCTCACCCAATTCACAACGTTCAGAGACATAACGCAGACCGTGGAAGTTAGTGTTTGCACCAGAAAGTACCGTTGCTAGTTGCTTATTTTGCAGTTGGTTTTGTTCTGCAAACCTCTTCAAGCCAGCCAGAGCAAGCGCTCCTGAAGGCTCAGCAATTGCACGGGTATCTTCAAAGATGTCCTTTACCGCAGAGCAAATTTCATCACTGGAGACGGTAATATGACCATCAATGTACTGTTGGCAAAGACGGAAGGTTTCTTCACCAATGCGTTTAACCGCAACACCATCAGCAAACATGCTGACCTGATCCAGTACCACTGGTTCACCCGCATCCAGTGCTGCTTTCAAGCAAGCCGAGTCTTCAGGCTCTACCGCAATCACTTTAATCTCTGGCATCAGTTGTTTGATAAGCACTGCAACACCAGCGGCTAAGCCACCACCACCAACCGGCACAAAGATATAATCCATGTGGCCGTTTTGCTGCAGCATCTCCATACCCATCGTACCTTGCCCTGCAATCACGAGTGGGTGATCGAAAGGAGGAACAAAGGTGAAGCCATGTTCAGCCGACAGACGTTCCGCTTCCGCTTTCGCTTCATCGAAATTACTGCCGTGTAAAACGACCTTACCGCCAAATCCGCGTACTGCATCAACCTTGATATCCGGTGTCGTTTTTGGCATCACGATTGTGGTTTGAATACCCAACTTAGAGCCAGATAACGCCATTCCTTGTGCGTGATTCCCTGCGGATGCTGCGATAACACCGGCTGCTTTCTGTTGTTCAGAAAGGCTTGAAACCATGTTGTAAGCACCGCGCAGCTTAAACGAGTGTACCGGCTGACGGTCTTCTCGTTTTAGCTGAACCTGATTACCGATACGAGCGCTTAAGCGTGGCATATCTTGCAGAGGTGTCACGATTGCCGCTTCGTAAACCGGAGCTCTCAGGATCTGGCGCAGATAATCTGCGCCACTTTGTTTTTTGGGACTGGAGGTGTCATCACTCATAGTTAGCCCTCAAGCTTAGACTTATCACGCACAGCGCCTTTGTCGGCACTGGTCGCCATACTTGCGTAAGCTTTCAGTGCGAAAGACACTTCACGTTGACGGTTTTCTGGTTTCCAGCCTAGAGCATCTTGCTTAACACGACGCGCTTCTAGTTCTGCTTCAGGAACATCAAGCGTGATTGAGCGGCTAGGGATATCGATAGTGATGATATCGCCCGTGTTAACCAGACCAATCACACCACCGCTTGCTGCTTCTGGAGAAGCGTGACCGATAGACAGACCTGATGTACCACCAGAGAAACGACCATCGGTTAGAAGAGCACAAGACTTGCCTAGACCCATCGATTTTAGGTAAGTCGTTGGGTACAGCATTTCTTGCATACCCGGGCCGCCTTTAGGACCTTCGTAACGAATGACAACCACTTCGCCGGCTTTTACTTTACCCGCTAAGATGCCTTCTACTGCCGTATCTTGGCTTTCGAATACGATTGCAGGACCTTGGAATTTAAGGTTTTCTTCATCAACACCCGCGGTCTTAACGATACAACCATCAACGGCGATGTTACCTGAAAGTACCGCTAGGCCACCCTCTTGGCTGAATGCGTTCTCTTTGGTACGAATACAACCTTCTTTGCGGTCGTCATCTAGACGATCCCAACGGCAATCTTGTGAGAAGGCTTTGGTGGTACGGATGCCTGCAGGACCTGCACGGAAGAACTTAAGCACGGCTTCGTCTTCTGTTTGCATGATGTCGTATTGAGCGAGCTGCTCTTGCATACTTAAGCCAAGTACGGTACGAGTTTGATTATTCAGTAGGCCAGCACGATCAAGCTCACCTAGGATAGCCATTACGCCACCAGCACGGTGAACGTCTTCCATGTGGTATTTCGGTGTTGAAGGTGCCACTTTACATAGGTGTGGAACACGGCGAGACATCGCATCGATATCATCCATATCGAAATCAATGTCGCCTTCTTGAGCGGCCGCTAAAAGGTGAAGTACTGTGTTACTAGAACCACCCATTGCGATATCAAGCGCCATCGCATTATCAAAGGCTGCGCGGTTTGCGATGTTGCGTGGCAGTGCTGATTCGTCGTCTTGCTCGTAGTAGCGCTTGGTTAGATCAACGATGCGCTTACCGGCATTGATGAACAGTTCTTCACGGTCTGCGTGCGTCGCTAGCATAGAACCGTTACCAGGCTGAGATAGGCCAAGTGCTTCTGTTAGACAGTTCATGGAGTTAGCTGTGAACATACCTGAACATGAACCACAGGTTGGACATGCAGAACGTTCTACTTGCTCACTTTGCTCATCTGAAATCGTTGGATCGGCACCTTGGATCATTGCATCAACAAGGTCGAGCTTGATGATTTGATCTGAAAGCTTGGTTTTACCTGCTTCCATTGGGCCGCCTGATACAAAGATCACTGGGATGTTAAGGCGCATTGCAGCCATCATCATTCCCGGAGTGATTTTGTCACAGTTAGAGATACACACCATTGCGTCCGCACAGTGTGCATTGACCATGTATTCTACTGAGTCTGCAATAAGCTCACGTGATGGCAGTGAGTACAGCATGCCGCCGTGGCCCATTGCGATACCATCATCGACTGCGATGGTGTTGAATTCTTTAGCGATACCGCCCGCTTTCTCTATTTCACCCGCAACCAGCTGACCCATATCTTTAAGGTGAACGTGGCCTGGAACAAATTGAGTGAAAGAGTTTACAACCGCGATGATCGGCTTACCGAAGTCATCGTCTTTTACGCCAGTTGCACGCCATAAAGCGCGCGCACCAGCCATGTTGCGTCCGTGGGTTGTCGTTGCTGAACGATAGATTGGCATTGTTTAAATCCTTATAAAATATTTGGCTGTTGCTTACTTATTTGTTTGTGTTTGGTTATCTGACGCATGGTCTGCTGGATAAACGTAGTCTAACCAGCCCCACTTATCTTCAGTGGTTCCATTGAATAAACCAAAGTAAGCTGCTTGAACTTTTTCAGTGATAGGACCGCGTTTGCCTTCACCTACTGTAATTTTGTCTACACTACGAACCGGAACGATCTCTGCAGCTGTGCCTGTCATGAATACTTCATCGGCAAGGTATAGCGCTTCACGAGCAATGTTCTCTTCACGGATTTCGTAACCCATGTCTTTTGCTAGTGTCATGATTGAATCACGGGTGATGCCCGGTAGAATCGCGCTGGTTGCTGGTGGCGTTGATAACACACCGTTACGAATCACAAAGATGTTCTCGCCAGCACCTTCTGAAAGGTAACCATCGACGCTCAGTGCGATACCTTCATCGTAACCATGACGACGAGCTTCACCACCAACCAGTAATGAAGATAGGTAGTTACCACCAGCTTTCGCAGCGGTAGGGATAGTATTTGGAGCGGCACGGTTCCAGCTTGAAATCATCGCATCTACACCATTCTCTAGCGCTTCTTCACCTAGGTAAGAACCCCAAGGGAACGCAGCGATGATCAGATCCATCTCAGTATTTTCTGGCGGACACACACCCAAACCAACATTACCGACAAAGCCCAGTGGACGTATGTACGCAGACTGTAGCTTATTTTGGCGTAGCGTTTCGCGAGTCGCTTCCATAATTTCTTCCTCAGTAAAAGGAATAGGAAAGCGGTAGATTTTCGCTGAGTCTTTTAGGCGTCTTGCATGCTCTGGGTGACGGAAGATTACCGGCCCTTTTGGCGTGTTGTAACAACGAACACCTTCAAACACAGAAGTACCGTAGTGCATTGCGTGAGTCAGGACGTGAACGTTCGCCTCTGCCCAAGGAACCATTTCACCGTTAAACCAAATATAGTCTGCTGTTTTAGCTGTCATGTTTGCGGTTCCTTATGCGTTTATCTTTTGCTGTAAGTTGTTGTTTGGCAATTCATTACGACTGATAGAGATAACGTCAACGGAACGTACATCCCACAGCTTTTCGATTTGGTTTACCAAAAAAGAGATCGGACGGTCACTGTCGACAATGATCTCTACACTCGCCACTTTGCTTTCGTGGTTTTGAGTGCCCGCAACTTGCTTAACAATGAAGCCACGGTGACGAATAACACGAAGAACACGCTCTAGTAGTACTGGCTTATCATCGGCTTTGATGTCTAATAGGTATCTTTTCATGTTATGTGTTCTCCAACATCTCACTGTTTGAAGCACCTGGCGGTACTAGTGGCCATACGTTTTCTTCTTCATCGATAAGAACATGAAGTAGGTAAGCGGTTTTGCTTTCTAGCATCTCTTTTAATGCTGGCTCTACTTCTTCTTTACGCGTGATGGTTTTGCCCGGGATATCAAATGCTTTCGCGAGCATGACGAAATCAGGGTTGTCATCCAAGATGGTTTCACTGTGTCGGCCATCAAAGAACAGAGATTGCCATTGGCGAACCATGCCCAAGCGAGAGTTATTCAGAAGCACCATCTTCACAGGGATCTGACGACGCTTTAGTGTGCCAAGCTCTTGTATGTTCATCATGAATGAACCATCACCAGAGATAAGAATCGATTGGTCATCAGGACGGCCAACCGATGCACCCATAGCGGCTGGTAAACCAAAGCCCATAGTGCCTAACCCGGCTGAGGTGATGAAGTTTTGTGGATCGCGAGGCTGAATGTGCTGAGCGGCCCACATCTGATGTTGGCCAACATCCGTCGAAATGATAGAGCTTGCTGGCATCATGTCTGATAGCTGCTTTAGTAGTAGTGGAGCAAAGATCAGATCACCAGGGTGGTCGTAGCGCCACTTGAATGAGCTACGAAGACCTTCTGAGTGATGAACCCAAGATGAGATGTCTTGGCTCAGTTCTAGTTGAGGCAGGATCTTGTTTATGTCACCGCGAATTGGCGCATCAGCAAGGCGCAGTTTACTGAACTCTGCCGCATCGATATCGATATGGATAACTTTTGCGTGAGGAGCAAAAGTATCAAGCTTGCCTGTTACTCGGTCATCAAAACGAGCGCCAACAACAATCAACAGGTCACTTTCTTGAACCACTAGGTTAGCGGCTTTAGTGCCGTGCATACCAAGCATGCCAAGGTAGTGAGGGTCGTCACGTTCGATAGTGCCTAAGCCTTTCAGTGTGCTTACGGCCGGCATTGGGTTAAGGCGTAAAAACTCGCGAATTGCATCGGTTGCTTTCGCCAGTTGAACGCCACCACCTACGTATAAAACAGGACGAGTCGCTTGAGACAAGAAGTACTGAGCTTGTTCAATAGCATCCGTTGTCACAACAGGAATGGCTGGTGGTGTAAATTCAGGAAGAATTTTTACAGGGGATTCGGCTAGTTGAACATCTTTAGCGATATCGACAATAACCGGACCGGGACGCCCTGCTTTTGCAACGATAAATGCTTCAGCCAATGTTGGCGCAAGATCTTCAATATCGGTAACGAGGTAGCTGTGTTTAGTACATGACAGAGACATACCAATCACATCCATTTCTTGGAATGCATCGGTACCGATGTGGGAGCTAGCGACTTGACCAGTGATAGCGACGAGTGGGATGGAGTCCATAAAAGCATCAGCAAGACCAGTTACTAGGTTAGTCGCGCCTGGGCCTGAGGTTGCCATACAAACAGCCACGTCTTGTGTTGCACGCGCCATACCAATGGCAGCCATTGCAGCACCTTGTTCATGGCGACAAAGGATGTGTTCAACACCGCCGTCATAAAGTGCATCGTAGATTGGCATGATGGCACCACCTGGGTAACCAAATACGGTCTCAATGCCTTGTTGCTTGAGTGCGGATACGACTAGTTCTGCGCCTTTCATCGTAATCCCTCCGTATTACCTTTATTTTGGTCATTGTTTCCGTTGTCTTTGCACATCTTGTGCTCCCATTCTTCCTGTAAATCGGCAAGGCCGAAAATAATAAAAATTATAAAAATCGAATCGCTAAATTAGAAAAAACCCCCGGACTTTTCAGTGCGGGGGTTTTTTCTAATTCGTGGTTACTTTCTTCCCACTCGCCCCCGCGCAGTCTTAATAATGACTACGATAATCAGGTTAATCAGTGCGTAAATGCGAGCGTTAAAAATCATAATTTTCGAGTTTTCTCGTTTATTGTCTTTAGTAAAAGTCTACATCTCTAGTGTTATCACACAAATCTGCAGTATGACAAGGAAAATGTCATTCTTTTTTCACATTAAAACACCATTCCACCACGCTATATAACAACCTTATTGCTTTGGTGAGCAACGAATATCCAGAGTGAATACTTTTAAATCAAAGACAAAGGAATGTTATGGGACTCGCGATAATTCATAGCCGAGCTAGTGTGGGAGTAGAGGCACCAGAAGTGACTGTTGAAGTGCATATCAGCAATGGAATGCCCGGTTTTACGTTGGTGGGTTTACCTGAAACGACGGTCAAGGAATCTAAAGATCGAGTCAGGAGTGCCATCATCAATTCTCGTTTTGAATTTCCATCGAAAAGGATCACGGTCAACCTCGCGCCTGCTGATTTACCCAAGGAGGGAGGACGTTTCGATCTGCCAATCGCGCTTGGGATTTTGGTGGCGTCAGATCAACTTCCGACATCAAAAATAGCTCAACATGAATTTATCGGTGAGTTGGCATTGTCAGGAGAATTGCGCTCGGTAAAGGGCGTTCTGCCTGCGACGTTAGCCGCCGATAGTGTCGAACGATGCTTAGTGGTTCCACACCAAAATGGTGATCAGGCGGCCTTAGTCGGCAAGGGGGCCCATAAATCAGCGCAAACCTTGCTAGAGGTTTGTGCGGATATGTGTGGCCAGGCTCAGCTTGGTCTATATCGAACCGAGCATCATCATGTCGATGTGTCTGATAATCGTGACTTACAAGATATTATTGGCCAGCAGCAAGGTAAGCGAGCACTGGAGATCGCCGCAGCGGGCAACCATAACCTACTTTTTCTCGGCCCGCCTGGAACTGGGAAAACCATGTTGGCTTCTCGATTACGCGATTTGTTGCCTGAAATGAGTGACGGTGAGGCGATGGAAACCGCTTCGGTGGCATCTTTAACGCAACAAGAGATTAATCAATACAACTGGAAACAACGACCTTTTCGTTCCCCACACCATTCTAGTTCGATGGCAGCATTGGTCGGTGGTGGCTCGATACCTCGCCCCGGTGAGATATCTTTGGCGCATAATGGCTTATTGTTTCTTGATGAGATGCCAGAGTTTGAGCGTAAGGTGCTTGATTCACTGCGAGAGCCGCTAGAGTCGGGTGAAATCATTATCTCCCGTGTCGCGGGTAAGACTCGCTTTCCTGCTCGCTTTCAATTAGTCGGTGCACTTAACCCAAGTCCAACAGGTTATTACGAGGGCAATCAAGCTCGAGCGAACCCGCAAATTATCCTGCGTTACCTCAACCGCTTATCTGGACCATTGTTGGATAGATTCGATATGTCGTTAGAGATCCCTCTATTGCCCAAAGGGATGTTAGCCGAAGGAGGCGATCGTGGAGAAACCACTCAAGTCGTGAAGCAACGAGTTAAACAAGCTCGTGAGTTGATGTTATCTCGAAACCATAAGTCGAATGCACTGTTAGGTAGCCGAGAAATTGAAAAGTATTGCCCATTGCGACGCGAAGATGCGGAGTTTCTGGAAACGGCGTTGCACCGATTGGGTTTATCGATCCGTGCTTATCATCGAATCATTAAGGTGGCACGAACCATTGCAGACCTTGACGGTAATGAGCAGATTGAAAAGAAGCACTTATCAGAGGCACTTGGCTACCGAGCGATGGACCGACTGTTGAAACAACTCACGGCTCAAGCGGTGTAGTCATGCCAATCGTAGCAAACAACGGGTCATTTATTTACTACGATTGGTATAAAAACAAGAAAGCCTGCTTTTTACGCAGGCTTTCGTTGTTATGAACTAATGGTTATTAGCGAGCAGTGATGCCTAACTAGAACTTGTAGTTCAGGCCGACTGAGACGATGTATTGCGATTCATCGTAGAAGGTTATATTCGAGTCGCTGGTACCGTAGCCCGCCAGTGAAACAAACGACCAGTTGTCCCAGTTCATGAATTGCTCATATTCATACGCGGCAAACAGGTTGATGTTGTCATCACTGCGTTTCTTATCGTAGATGGAGTTACTTGCATCGTAAGAGCGTTGGTTGTAACCCGCTGTTAGTGCGTACTGGTGACGGCCTATGCCACCAAATAAGCTTACCTCACCACCGAATTGGTCGTAAGACTCAGCTTTACCATCAGCATCACGTGTTTGATAGATGACGGATGGGATAAGCATCATGGTGCGGCTCAATGGAACGCGGTATTGGCCTTTCAGGTAGAAAGTTTCGGCATCACGCTGTAGAGCTTCTTCAACTCGATCATCTTTCACATCTTTAGTCGCGTAGGCCATGTCTAGCGAGAATGCAGAACCTGCGATGCTACTTAATTTCAAACGAAAGGCATTGCCGGTTTCATCGGTTTTGCTTCGAGCTGTACCAACCTCGTATGGGTTTGCCCAAGTCTCACCAGACATGATTGTTGGCAGAAGGGAAGCATCGATGGTCATGCCTGAATCTAGTTGGTATTTATAACCCAATTCAAGTACCACAGTACCCGTTGCTACGTCATCTCGCGCTGTACCTGTGTAAACCTGGTGGTTTAGTTTTTCACCGAAGGTGTAAGCAACGCTGCCTAAAGGTGCAACAAGGAATGAGCTTTCCGAAGAAGCCTTCTGTTGGTTAGATGAAATGGTGCTGTCAGCATCGGTATTAAAATTTGAGGTTGAAGAAGTAAAACCGGTGTTGATAGATATTTCACCACTAAAACCTGCTTCATCAGCAAGCTTGGCAAAAGCAGGTGCTGCGGCAACGCTCAGTGCTAATAACGTATATTTAATTTTCATTCAGAGGCTCCTTGCCCCAGTGAGTGGTAGCAACAAATAGCTGTTAATAAAAAGTTATAGAAAACAGCATAATCTAAAGGTTCACTTTGTCGCGCACCTTATAAAGGTTTATTAGATAAATGGGAAGTAGAACCGTATCGCTGGCTAAAAATTATGTGTTTGCTGAAGATGATTAAAAAGCGTCAGGCACAAAAAAGGAAGCCGAAGCTCCCTTAATATGGTTTTTTGATTGTTTTTTACTTCTTCAGTAAGAAGTTAACCAATTCAAAATATTCGTCTAGGCTGTTGATGCCTTGTGCTTCTACCAAGTAACGGTTATTCACTACTACTGCTGGTACGCCAGAAAGGCCGCTGTCTTTGAATGCTTTGTCGAAACGACGAACCATTGAATCCACTGCAAAGCCATTGTAAGCCGCGTCAAATTTCTTCGCGTCGATGCCTTCGTCCAAGAAGATTTGACGTAGTTCTGCTTCATCGCGTGGTGGCTTGTTCATGGTGTGGATGCGGTTAAACATCACTGGCACCATTTTATCTTCAATTTTCAGTGCAATCATGGTCGCGTAAGCTTTGCTCATTGGCAGGCCCATGTTGCCACCCATGAATGAAACATGGTTCTTCTGTAGCTTAGCGTCTTTAGGTAGCTGTTGTTTTAGCTGCTGGATGATTGGCTCAAAGCTATTACAGTGTGGGCAGTAAAAAGAGAAGAACTCTGTCACCATTGGTTTTTTTGATGCTTCTAGATCGAGAACTTTGTAGTGTTCACCTTCGTTAAATTTCGCAGCGTGAGCTGAAAGGCTCAACATGATCAATGAGAAAAATGCGAATAGCTTTTTCATTTATCCAATCTCCATTATGTTTGAATTTTTATCTAGTTGTATGTTGCGATTGCTGTTACCACTGAGGCATTAACGAAAGTGGTGGCTCTTGCAGGGTAGCAATTTGCTCTTTACAAGCAAGTACTTGTTGCTCCCAATATTTCGGATCATTAAACCACGGGAAGGCCAAAGGAAACGCCGGATCGTGCCATCGTTTCGCCAACCATGCCATGTAATGCACCATACGTAGACCGCGCAGAGGTTCGATTAGTTTCAGTTGCGCGGTATTAAAATCGCAAAACTCTTGATAACTCTCTAGCAGAATATCCAGTTGCATCATTTTATCTTGGCGTTCGCCGTTAAGCAGCATCCATAGATCTTGAACAGCAGGACCATTACGCGCGTCATCAAGATCGACGAACATTGGCCCGTCGCGCCACAAGATATTACCCGGGTGGCAGTCGCCATGGAGACGAATGTTGTCAATGTTACTCGGCCACTGGCTCTCTAGTTCTTTAATCAGAAGGTCGACGTCATTGAAGAACGCGTTCTCTAGGTGCGTTGGGATAAACTGAGAGTTCTCTAGAATCTTACGTGGCTGATAAAGGTATTCATCTAAGCTGATGGTCGGGCGATGCTGAAATGTTCTTCCGGCACTGGCTTTATGAATACGGCCAAGGAAGCGTCCAACGCCTTCCAATTGATCTAGATTATCGACTTCATATTGCCTGCCACCGACACTTTCAAACAGTGCAAATAGATAGCCTTGATATTCATGCAAGGTTGCGCCGTTGATTCGCATAGGTGGAGCAACCGGTAACTCTTGTTCGATCAGCTCTAACGCGAAGTCGTGCTCTTCTTGGATCTGTGCGGTGTTCCAACGCTGCGGACGATAAAACTTAACGACGTAGCGTTTACGGTCTTCATCGGTGAATTGATATACCCGGTTTTCGTAGCTGTTGAGAGCGAGAAGCCCGGATTCAGCACGAACTCCAATACTCTCCAGTGCGTACCACATGAAGTCAGGAGTCAGGTTATCAAAGTTAAAGGCTTGCATCGTCATAGAATAAAAAAGGCTCATTACTGAGCCTTTTTCCATTTATTGGGGTGTTATACCAAGCACTAAGGTGTCTGGTATCAGAGCTTCTTGATAAAGCGGCTTTCGACTTCCATCGTAAACTCTTCATTATCCGAGAGTATAAACTGAATTGTCGAAACTGGTGAGCTCAGTTTTTCTGGATCGACGCCTAAGCTGATAGGAAGGTTTAAAACCTCACCTGGGTCTACGGTGATCGTTTGTTTACCGTACCAGATAGAATCTGGTAGCCCGCTGACATCAAGCTTGTACTCTTGCTCTTGCTGAGTTTTGTTGATGACTTTCAAGTTGTAAGTATTTTCGACAAGCCCTTGACTATTGATTCTAAATAACTGGTTTCTATCCCGTAGAACGCTTAAGCCTGCAGGATCAACACTCGCTATCTGTGCGAAGAACAAACCCAGCATGACGATCAATATAGCGCCATAACCTAGCAGCTTAGGACGCATCACCTTAGTTGTGTGACCATCGAGCCTGTGCTCGGTGGTGTAGTTGATCAGGCCTTTGTCATAACCCATACGTTCCATGGTGTTGTCGCAGGCATCAATACACGCGCCACAGTTAATACACTCGTATTGTAGGCCGTCACGGATATCGATACCCGTTGGGCACACTTGAACACATAAATTACAGTCAATACAGTCGCCTAGACCAAGTTCTTTTGGATTGGCTTTACGAGAGCGAGGGCCGCGGCTTTCACCTCGTTTAGTGTCGTAACCCACGATGAAGGTATCTTTATCGAACATTGCCGATTGGAAACGCGCGTAAGGACACATGTGCAGACAAACAATAGAACGCATCCATCCCGCATTCGCATAAGTACACCCAGCAAAGAACAATACCCAAAACACCGGCCAGAAAGTCGAGTTCAAGGTAAAGAAGCCAACCACCAGCTCTTTGATTGGGATGAAATAACCGACAAAGGTTAAGCCCGTCGCAATCGCAATCGCCCACCACGCGATGTGCTTGATGGTTTTTCTGAGAATTAAATTGCTCGTCAGTTTGCCCGAATCTTGTTTTCTTCGTTTATTGGCAGCACCTTCCAGTTTCTCTTCGAACCAGATATACATGAAGGTCCAGACGGTTTGCGGGCATAAATAGCCACACCAGACTCGCCCTAAGAAGGTGGTTATGAAGAATAAGCCGAATGCGGCAATCATAAATAAGATGGCGAGTAGTGTCAGATCTTGTGGGTATAGCGTTGTTCCAAAGAAGTTGAACTGTTGGCTGCCGATATCGAGCAAGATCGCTTGTCGTTCACCAAATGGAATCCATGGGATAAGCGCAAAAAGTAAAAGTAAGAACCAACCACCATAGCGGCGCAATTGTTGGAATTTACCTTTGCTTTCTCGAACATAGATTCGGTTACTTGGGTTAAATCGATCTCCATTACCTTTATGTGTTTTCGGGTTAAAGGTTTTAGGCGTCACATCTTTGATATCGATTTTATCCTGACTCATGGACTATCCTTTTTGTGGCATGTTTGCCCTGTTAAAGAGGGCATGACGACATTACTTGAAAGTATGGTTTAGAGAACCTATTGAAATTGAGCTTGGTGCATTTGTTGTTATCGCACTCGCTCTTATTATTTTAGAAGATTCTTATGGATGGCGATTATAGCGACAATCTTGTTCTCATTTCTTTAACGCTATCAACCTTTAACAACAAAAGTCATAACAGTTGTGACGAAAAAATAGCGAACAGAAACAAAAAAGCGACCGAGTGGTCGCTTTTTAGAATTGAGCAATTTATTTATAAGGCAATTAAGCTTTAACGCATTTAAGCAGTTAAAGGATGCCACGCGCTTTTAGAATCGCGGTTTTGAAATCATCTTCTTGGTCTTTTTTAAGGCCTGGGATCATTTCATCTTTTTCACTGTTACGCATTTTGAGGTGATAGATCAGAACGTCGTCTGTTAGTTCTTCAAGTTTACCTTCGTAGCCAGCTTCTTTTGATAGCTTAATGATGAACTGTAATAAGTTAAGCTCTTGATCTTTCTGCCACTCAGGCTCCATCAGCTCAAGCAGTTCTTCAATGCGGTGACACTTCATACTTTATTCTCCACAAATTTTATAATGATTTGTGACTAAGGTATCAAATCGGATAGGGAATACCAATGTGTAAAGGCATTTCAAGATGGGACCGGGCAAGAAAAAAGCGCAGTAAAAACTGCGCTTTTCGTTAAGCGGCTTTAATTACTTTTGTTGCAGTCGGTGCTAATAAAGCAGTCTTCTGAACGAGAGTCATTGTAGGAGCCAATTTCTTAGCCGTTGGAGCAGCAACAAAGCCACTACGACGACGCATCGCACTACGGTTGGTGTGCGAGAACCTGACAGCTGTTGGGCGCATTAATTTACCTAACGGTCAGGCATATCCATTGCCAATCTAATGGCCTGACTTATCATGAGCTTCGCTTCAATTACTTGAAGAGTCACTCGTCTGGCTTTCGCCAATCCGAAAAATAAATCAGGATAATGATATGCATGCATATCAAGGCTTAGATTATCACTATCTAAGTTATCGATCGACGCCTGAGTGATAATTAAACGATATTAGAGCTAAAATAGTGTGAGCAGTATATTTGAGTTTGAACCTCTTTCAGGCTTAAGATGATGCTTTAAAGGAGGTGCATATGTCGTTCTTAAAGAAAACGTTAGCTAGTTTTGGTATTGGATCTGCCAAGGTGGATTCTGTATTGCAACAGGAAGTGCTTTACCCAGGCAAGAAGGCGAGCATTATTGTGCATGTCTATGGTGGCGCTCAGCCACAAGAAATCGACAACATTGATCTCAACTTGTGCTGTCGTTACGTCAAAGAAGTCACCATGAACTCGCAAAGGCAAGAGGGCGGTCATAAACGCCGAATGCATCAGACGTACTCGTTGGCTAAATGGAGCCTGCCGTATGCCTTTGTGATTCAGCCGGGAGAAACCCGTGACTTTGAATGTGAGTTTGATGTACCGCTGAATACACCAGTCACGATTGGTGATTCAAAGGTGTGGCTGGAAACCGGGTTGGACATTGCGATGGCAATTGACCCATCGGATAAAGACACCTTAACGGTTCGTCCTGATGCACTCCTCGATGGCATCTTTAACGAACTTGAAGCTCAAGGGCTACGCATTCGCCAAGTCGAGTGTGAGGCGGTGGAAGGTTTCGAGTTACCGTTTGTGCAAGAGTTCGAATTTGTTCCGACGACTGGCCCTTATCATGGTCGCTGGCGTGAGCTTGAGGTTGTTGCTCATCGTGGTGAGACAGAACTTAAGTTGTGGTTTGAGATAGACCGCAATCGCGATGGAGCAAAAGGTATGTTGGCGAGCTTGCTGGGAATTGGTCAACTACAGCGTCAATTGAGTGTCCCGCTTGATACCTCACCAGAAGACGCCGGTAAGATGGTGGTCGAGTATTTAGAAAGCGCATCTTAGCTGAATCGCACATTTTATAAGTCATTTTGTCATAAAAATTTAAGCTTACACGTGTAAGCTTAATATGTAATACTGGGTCAATCGAACATTTACTCTAGTAGGATACTCATGTCTGCATCATCAGCCAGCGAATACAGTGACATCGAAGAGCGCGCTAATGCGATAACCCATGGTTTGGGCGTCGTACTTGGCGTAGTGGGCCTGATCCTGTTACTGATTCGTGCGTTTGATTACCAAGCTGACATGCTAACGGTTGCCAGTATGGCGGTGTATGGCAGCAGTATTATTCTGCTCTTTCTTGCTTCCACGTTGTACCACTCGATCACCACTGAGAAAACCAAGCGCTTACTCAAAACGCTCGATCACTGTGCGATTTATTTGCTGATTGCGGGCAGTTACACGCCGTTTCTTTTGGTGGGCTTAAGAACCCCATTAGCGATGGGCTTGATGGCGGTGATCTGGGGAATTGCGCTGGTGGGCATCATCATGAAGATTGCTTTCGTATACCGATTCAAGCGCTTATCGCTGTTCATTTACTTAGCGATGGGTTGGCTATCTTTGATTGTGGTTTATCAATTAGCGATGAACATCGATATAGGTGGTTTGGTGTTACTGGCGGTTGGCGGGGTGATTTACTCGCTGGGTGTGATTTTCTATGTGGCAAAACGCATCCCTTATAACCATGCCATCTGGCACCTGTTTGTGTTGGCGGGCTGCGCTTGCCATTTCTTCGCTATCTACCTGTTTGTGACACCGGTTTAGCGAGCCAGCACTTCAACGATTTCAGCTTTGATTTGATATTCTGGGTATTGATCAACAGCTAGGTTAAGCGACGTACCTTCGGCATCGGTTTTTGGTCGAAGGTAGGTATCTGCCATACGCTTTATCGATTTCCAAACCGCTACTGTTTTCTCTTCTAATAACTCACCACTTGGTGAATATACACCTAACTTCAAAGACACTAAGATGACAGCCTGCGTACCTTGGTTAGTAATAGCCGTAGGGATGATCAGCTCGCCGTCTTCATAGCGACTTGCACCTAGTACAACATCCACTCCTGATTGAGACAGCTGTAAGCTTGGCTTCTTGCTATCAACGATAATCGTCGTACCACGCACATTAGTCGCGATTGGGACAGCTACAACCGGCGCTGCTACAACAGGGACTACGATTTCTGATGTTGTTGCCGTTTGTTTCTGTGCCACGTATTGCCACGTAAAGTCATCTTTTAAAAGTATCTGTTTACCATCTTGCAGAGTCACCATTTGGCCGGCGAATGCAGAGCTGCTAAGCAGTGCGCTTGCGATAAGTAGGTATGATTTCATCTGTGTTTCCTTAAATATTCGCGTAATTAGCGTCGCCAAAAGGCAGGGAAAAATAGAACAATTAGCGTCAGTATCTCAAGTCGGCCCATCAACATACCTAAACTTAATAGCCATTTAGCAGCGTCTGGTAATGGAGCAAAGTTACCCGTTGGACCGATCACGTTACCCATGCCTGGGCCCACGTTGGCAACGGCTGTGATAGCGCCAGATATACTGGTCACAGGATCAAGCCCCATCGCGCTCAAGCCGCCTGCAATTAAGATAATCGTGATAAAGAACATCAAACCAAATGCCACGAGTGAACGCACAATATCGTCATTCACAGGTCGCTGATTGTAGCGTTGAACAAACACGCCCGATGGGTGAATTAGCTTCATCATTTGTTTGTGGAGCATGGTCATCGCGATCTGGAAACGGAATATTTTAATACCGCCAGAGGTTGAACCCGAGCAAGCTCCCGCCATCATTAGGAATGCAAACAAGGTCGTTGGCAGTGCCCCCCACGCGGTGAAGTCTTCTAAGCCAAAACCGGTTGTGGTGACGACTGATACGATGTTGAACATCGAAACACGTATCGCATCCATAACAGTGTAGCCATCTCTAACCACCAACCATGTTGATATTACGGCGCTGGTGACCAAGAACAGGTACGTGAAACCTCTCACTTGCGCGTCTTTGTAGAGGATTGAGAGTTTTCGGCCTCGCAGTGCGCTAACAAACAGTAAGAACGGCAGTCCACCAAGGAACATGAACAGTGTTCCCACCCAGTGAGCACTGTTGGAGAAGTGGTTCATCGATCCATCTGAGGTTGAGTAACCCCCCGTCGACAGTGTTGTGAACGCGTGATTGATCGCGTCAAAGATACCCATGCCTGCAAACAAATAGCTAATGATGCATAAACCAGTCAGAACCAGATAAACCGCTACGATGTTCTTCGCGACGGTTTTTGCTCGTGGGCTGCTTTTATCTGACCAATCGGATGATTCGGTTTGGAACAGGCGCATACCACCAACGTTGAGCATTGGTAGAACTGCTACCGCCATCACGATAAAGCCGATGCCGCCTAACCATTGCAGTATAGAACGCCACAACAGAATGCTTGGTGCCATGCTATCTAAGCCGCTTAATACGGTTGAGCCTGTCGTGGTGATACCTGACATGGTTTCGAAGTAGGCGTCAGTGAAGCTGATGTGGTTAATGAAGACAAATGGCAGGGCGGCAAAGGCGCTGGCAATTGTCCAAACCAAAGAGGTGATAAGGAACATGTCCCGCACCCCAAGTCGGAACTTAGCGGAGCGGCCCAAGCTCAAGCAGATGAACGCCACAATGTGCGTGATCACTACCGATTGACCAAACTCGAGGAAGCCACCGGTGCCAGTAAAAAAGGCAACCAATGTGGGGATGTACATGAAAAGGGCGAGTTTTGATAACACTAACCCTATCACTAATAATATCGGACGAAAGTTGACCATAGCTTAATAGACCATAGCTTTAATTGATTACAGCTTTGTGCCGGAGCGTCCTTCTCACAAAAAGAAAGTTGCGAGAAGAAGCTTACGAGAACAAGGCTATAAGAAGAACGGGCTCGGTTGGAATAGAGACTCAACATCAGGTACGTATTTCTTGTCCACTAGGAACATCACTACGTGGTCATCCTGTTCGATTACGGTTCTATCGTGCGCGATAAGTACTTCTTCTCCGCGAACAATCGCACCAATGGTGGTGCCCGGTGGCAGTTTGATGTCGCCAATCGCTCGGCCAACAACCTTAGAGGTGGTTTCGTCACCGTGAGCAATCGCTTCGATCGCCTCTGCAGCGCCGCGACGTAGAGAGGATACGTTTACGATATCAGCACGACGAACGTGAGTAAGCAGAGCAGAAATGGTCGCTTGCTGTGGAGAGATCGCAATATCAATCACGCCACCTTGAACAAGGTCGACATAAGCGCCACGCTGAATCAGCACCATTACTTTCTTGGCACCCATTCGCTTCGCCAGCATCGCTGACATGATGTTGGTTTCATCTTCATTGGTTAGAGCGATGAACACGTCCACCTGATCGATGTTCTCTTCGGTCAGCAGTTCTTGGTCGGCAGCATCACCACAGAATACGATGGTGTTTTCTAATTCTTCAGATAGCTTCTCGGCGCGAGTGTAGCTGCGCTCGATAAGCTTGATGCTGTAGCTTTGCTCAAGGCGTTTTGCCAAGCTTGCACCAATGTTACCACCGCCAACAATCATGATGCGACGATACGGTTTCTCTAGACGCTGAAGCTCACTCATTACTGAGCGGATATGATTACTCGCTGCCACAAAGAAAACCTCATCATCGGCTTCAATGATGGTAGTACCTTGTGGGCGAATAGGGCGACCTTGACGGAAGATAGCGGCAACACGAGTATCAATGTGCGGCATGTGCTCACGCAAAGCAGACAGTGCGTTACCGACCAGTGGGCCACCGTAGTAGGCTTTTACCGCTACTAGGCTAACTTTCTGTTCAGCAAAGCTCACAACCTGCAGTGCACCTGGATATTGAATTAGGCGCTCGATGTAGCTGGTGACGAGTTCTTCTGGGGCAATTAAATGATCAACTGGAATCGCCCCTGATTTGAAGAGTGCTTCTTTCTCTTCTAAATACTGTGGAGAGCGGATTCGGGCAATACGGTTCGGTGTGTTAAAAAGAGAGAAGGCAACCTGACATGCGGCCATGTTGGTTTCATCCATGTTGGTTACGGCAACCAACATGTCGGCATCTTGCGCGCCCGCTTCACGTAGTGTGTTCGGGTGGCTGGCATAGCCGTTTACAACCCTAAGGTCGTATTTGTCCTGAAGTTCACGAAGTCGGTCGGCATTACGGTCGACGATCGTGATGTCATTGTTTTCACCCACTAGGTTTTCAGCAAGGGTACCGCCAACTTGTCCAGCACCTAGAATAATGATCTTCATAGCCTTTCTCTTATTTTTTGCCGTTGTAATTCTAGTGATCTCTTTTCGCTTTGATAATGCACTAGAAAGAAACAGCGGCTAAGAAATAAATTCTTAGCCGCTGTTAGTTGTTATGCCTGTTTTACTAGAACTGCGTAGTAGAAGCCATCCATATCTTCTTCACCAGGTAGTATTTGACGACCCGGTTTTTCGATATCAGACCCAACCAGCGTTGCGTTCTCGGTACGCTCTAAGAATGCTTTCACTTGCAGCACGTTTTCTTGCGGCGTGATAGAGCATGTCGCATAAACCATGGTGCCGCCTTCTTTTAGCTGGCGCCACATTGCATCCAAGATCTCGCTTTGCAGCTCTGCTAGTGCATCAATATCAGATGCACGGCGTAGCCACTTAATGTCAGGGTGACGGCGGATTACACCCGTCGCTGAACACGGAGCATCAAGTAGGATGCGGTCAAACTGACTGCCTGTCCACCACTCTTCAGGGTAGCGAGCATCACCACAGATTACGTCGGCACGCAGTTGTAGGCGTTCAAGGTTATCGTAAACGCGGTCTAGGCGTTTAATATCACTGTCGATTGCAACCACTTCAGTGTCTTGAGTATGTTCAAGAATGTGTGCAGTTTTACCACCAGGTGCTGCGCAACAATCTAGGATTAGCTCACCATCTTTTGGTGTTAGGAAATCAACGGAAAGCTGAGCTGCAGCATCTTGCACAGATACCCAGCCTCTGTCGAAGCCAGGAAGCAAAGTAACGTCACAAGGTGAGGCTAATTTTATGGCATCAGCTGCTTCAGGGTGCAGTGTGTATTCAATGTTTTCGTTTTTAAGCAGTTCAACATACTCGTCACGAGTGTGGTGTTGGCGGTTTACGCGCAGCCACATTGGTGCCTTGTTATTGTTTGCTTCAACCAATTGCTCCCACTGATCTGGGTAGCTCTCTTGAAGCATTTTTAGAATCCAGCTTGGATGGCTGTATTTGCCAGCATTGTGGCTAACGGCTTTCTCGTCTAGTTCTTCTTGATCGCGCAGGTAGCTGCGAAGTACGGCATTGATCAAACCACTGAGGCTTGGGCCACGCAGTGTTTTGGTTGCTTCAACTGTTTCAGCAACGGCTGCATGCGAAGGAATGCGCATAAAGCCCAACTGATAAATGCCTACTAAGATCAGGTGGTGAAAGACGCGCTTTTTACCTTTAAGCGAGTTTTCCATCAGTTCGTTAGCGATTGACTCTAAGCGAGGCAGGTAACGAAGTGCGCCGTAGCAAATCTCTTGCAGTAGAGCATGGTCTCGCGGACGGATCGTTTTTTGAGCCGCAGGGAGAGCGTGTGAAAGAGAGTGGCCTTTATCGACAACTTGAAATAGGACATTTGCAGCAGCAGCGCGAACATTCATGAGGGGTACCGAATATTTATTTGAATACATGAGGGCATCTCTGCCCTCGTAAAGGTTTTCTAAACTGTGTTTTTACAAGCTACACATTTTTAAGTGCATATTGAGTAGCTTTAAAGCGGTTAAGAAAGTTGAGTGCCAACTTCAAACCAGCTTGCACGTGAGTTCAAGATGTCTTGAACTGACATGGCTTTTTTGCCTGGAACTTGCAGTTGTTCCAAAACCAGTACTTTGTCGCCAGTCGCAACATAGATACCCGTTTTATCTGCTTTGATGATTGAACCAGTTGGCGCAGACGTTGATTTTTGGTCAACACGTGTCTGCCAAACTTTAATGCTTTTTTCATCATTAGAGCTGCTATCAACAACCGCAAAGTGGCTCATTGGCCATGGATTGAAAGCGCGCACACAACGTTCGATGTGTTCTGCACTGTCATTCCAATTAATTTTAGCTTCGTCTTTGCTCAGCTTCTTCGCGTAGTTAGCAAGCTCGTCATCTTGCTTTTCAGCAACGGCTTTACCAGAAGCGATGTCAGCTAAACATCCAACAAGAGCATCAGGACCAAGGCCAGCTAACTTCTCGTACATTGACGCGCTAGTATCTGTCGCTTCGATTGGCAGCGTTGCGATGCTTAGCATATCACCGGTATCTAGGCCGATATCCATCTGCATGATCGTCACACCTGTCTCTTTATCACCCGCCCAGATAGAGCGTTGAATCGGAGCAGCACCACGCCAGCGTGGCAGGATTGAACCATGCACGTTGATACAACCTAAGCGAGGTGTATCTAATACAGCTTGTGGAAGAAGCAAGCCGTAAGCGACAACAACCATGATGTCAGCATTCAAATCTGCTAGCTCTTGCTTAGCTTCATCTGACTTGAAATTTTCTGGTTGGTAAACCGGAATATTGTTTTCAAGTGCGATGTTTTTTACTGGGCTCGCTGTCAGTTTTTTACCGCGGCCTGCTGGACGATCTGGCTGTGTGTAAACAGCAATAACTTCATGCTCCGAAGACAACAACGCCGCCAAATGACGGGCGGCGAAATCCGGAGTACCTGCGAAGACAATTCTTAAAGATTGACTCAAGGTAGACTTCCTTCTTAATTTAGTAATAGCAGCGGTTATTAACCTTGTTTCTCGTTGAAACGTTTAATCTTCGCTAGCTTATCTTGAATACGTTTGCGCTTTAGTGGCGATAGGTAATCAACAAACAACTTGCCTTCTAGGTGGTCAAGTTCGTGCTGAACACAGATAGCCAGAAGGTCGTCAGCGTCGAATGTGAATTCGTTGCCTTCACGGTCTAATGCTTTAACCGTTACTTCTGCAGCACGAGGTACTAGAGCTCGAGCGCCTGGCACAGATAGACAGCCTTCTTCGATACCATCTTCGCCACGTTTGTCGGTAATTTCAGGGTTGATCAGAACCATAGGCTCGTCACGTGTTTCTGAAATATCGATAACAACGATGCGCTGGTGGAAATCTACTTGCGTTGCAGCAAGGCCGATACCTTCTTCGTCGTACATGGTTTCAATCATGTCATCAACGAACTTTTGAATCTCTGGGGTAACTTCTTTTACCGGTTTCGCCACGGTACGTAGACGATCATCTGGTAATGTTAATACTTGTAATACAGACATATACACTCGAAATATTGAACTGTGCCGAAACAGCTTAAACCTTGTTGGCTCAATTCTAGACATTTTAGAGGTCAAATGACAGCATCCTGAAGTTAATTCTCTAATCAGATGTCATATATTCAGACCAAGGAACCTAGGTCATGCGTCATTTTTCTCCCACTTTTTCTCTTATTTGTGCCTCGCTTTCGTTCGCCGTTATGGCTGAAAATAGTGAGCAACCTTTAACCATTAAACAAGGCGCACCCGAGGCGTATGTGGTGGTTAAGGGGGATACCTTATGGGATATCTCCGCGATGTATCTCGATAGCCCTTGGTTGTGGCCAAGGCTATGGCAGGTAAACCCTGAAATAGAAAACCCTCACCTTATTTACCCCGGAGATAAATTGTCTCTGGTTTGGATTAATGGCGAGCCTGTATTGAGCCTTAAACCCGTCATCAAGTTAAGCCCTAAGATTCGTGTCTCTGAGAAGAAAGCGGTGCCTACCGTGAATGAGGGGCTTGTTCTGCCGTATCTACAATCTGATCGCTTGGTTGAGCAGCAAGATATCCAATCGGCTCAACGAGTGTTAGGAACGAGCGATGGCAAACGTTTCTTATCAGGTGAAGACCGACTATTTATTTCGGGTAACCAACAACATCAAAAATGGGGTATTTACCGTTCTGTCGAAACTTATCAACGACAACAACCTCAAGCGAGTATGACCTCTTTGCGTTTGGTCGCCACGGCGCGCCTGAAAGAGGTGGATGCTGAGTTCAGTAGTTTACAGATAGAGACTCAACTGCAAGAGGTGTTACTTAATGACCTCGTGTTACCAGAGCTTGGCGTTGATCAGGTGAAGCTCTCAACCACATTTTATCCAGCGCCTAGTGCTGCGGGGCAATTTGCTAATATCTTGGGTTCATTAGACGGCAGCCAATACAGTGCAAAGAATCAGGTCGTGGTTATTAATAAAGGCTCACAGGACAATCTTTGCCAAGGATCTATGTTTACGCTTAGTGAAAGCGGCGCGGTGGTGTTTGGTAAGCAGGGTGAATACAGCTATCAAGAGTCAGCGGCGAGCGATAAGGTGCAGTTGCCAAGTACCTCACTTGGTAGTTTGATGGTCATTCGCCCTTATGAGTATTTTAGCCTCGCGTTGATTACTCAGAGTTCAAAACCGGTTAGCAATGATATTCTGGCGGTATCGCCCTTGGATCTGGCTTTGAAGGAAGAAGCTAAGGGCACCGAGTGAATGAGCAACAACTGAGTGCTTGGCTAACTCTAAGTTTTGTTCCGCAATTGGGTGGCAAGCGACTTTCTCGGCTGCTGAGCATTGATTCCCCTTCGAATATTGTTGGTTACTCAAGTCAGCAACTGCAAGCGCTTGGTTTGTCTGCCAAGCAAATTGCCTATCTAAGAGAGCAAGCCCCAAGAGAAGTGGAGGCTTGCCTAGAGTGGCAAGCAAGACAACCCAACCATCACATCATTACCCCGAATTGCTCGCATTATCCCAAACTGCTGAATGAGACCGCCTCCGCGCCAAGCGTGCTTTTCGTTAAAGGTCACGTTGAAAAACTGATTGAGCCTCAAATCGCTATGGTCGGCAGTCGCAATGCCAGTCTCGAAGGGTTGCAAACCGCGAAGTCCTTCGCCAAAGAGTTCGTCCAAAACGGTTTGATTGTCACCAGTGGCTTAGCACTCGGTATCGATGGCTATGCTCATGATGGTGCTCTAGATAAAGGAGGGGAAACTTTTGCTGTATTGGGTTCTGGATTGGATTCCATTTATCCTGCGCGACACAGAAATTTAGCCGATAGGATCTGTGAAAATGGTGCGTTGATTTCAGAGTTTCGCCCAAGTGCCAAACCACGACCTGAACATTTCCCTCGTCGTAACCGTATTATAAGTGGGTTATCGCTCGGAACCTTGGTGGTTGAAGCGGCTGAGAAGAGTGGTTCTTTGATTACAGCTCGCTATGCCATGGAGCAAGGCCGAGAGGTGTTTGCGCTTCCTGGCTCTATTCATAACCCAACCAGTCGAGGAGGTAATAGCTTAATCAAAGCTGGAGCATGCTTGGTACAGAGTGCACAAGATGTTCTGATTGAAATAAAGAGTCTGTTAGACTGGTCTATCGATCAGCAACCCAGCTTGTTCGAACCCACGCCCAGTATGGGGGAAAATGAACAATTGCCATTTCCACAGCTGTTAGCTAACGTAGGGTTAGAGGCGACACCCGTTGATATTTTGGCACAGAGAACCCATATACCTGTGCATGAGGTCATGATGCAGCTTTTAGAGCTTGAGCTCTCAGGGCATGTTGTTGCAGTTTCCGGTGGCTATATTCGAAAGGGGAGAGGCTAAGCTATGATGATGGACATACTGATGTACTTGTTTGAAACCTACATCCATAGCGATTCTGAATTGCAGGTGGATCAAGATGAGCTGGAAGATGAGCTTCTTCGAGCAGGGTTTCACCAAGATGATATTTATAAGGCCCTCCATTGGTTAGAAGATCTTGCGGCATTGCAAGATACTGAGAATCAAGCGGCGATTACTATGTGTTCCAATACCTCGATGCGTATTTATACCAGTCGAGAGATTGCACGTATTAATATGGAGTGTCGAGGTTTCTTATTGTTCCTTGAACAGATCAACGTACTCACGACAGAGATTCGTGAAATGGTGATTGATCGTGTGATGGGGCTTGAGACGAGCGAATTTGAATTGGATGATCTGAAATGGATTATCTTAATGGTGCTATTTAATGTGCCGGGTAATGAAAGTGCTTACACGCAAATGGAAGAGCTGTTGTACACCAAAGAGCAAGGTATCTTGCATTAATACAGGCTTGTCATGAGTAGTAAGATTGATAATCAGCTTTTTTCGGCACATGAACATGCATTAGAGCATGAACCATGTCCACAGTGTGGTGGAGAGCTTCAGCTTCGCCATGGTAAGCACGGCCCATTTTTAGGCTGTAAGCAGTATCCTAGCTGTGATTACATCAAGCCTCTGCATCAGAACGATGGCCACGTAGTGAAAGAGCTGGGTGTACCGTGTCCTAAATGCCAAAACGAATTGGTATTAAGGCAAGGTCGCTTTGGTATGTTCATTGGTTGTAGTAGCTACCCAACGTGTAATCACATCGAATCTTTGGACCAACCAAAAGAACAACCTGAAGAGCAGCCACTTGTTGCTTGTCCTGAGTGTGGCAGAGGCCATTTGGTTGAGCGTAAATCTCGCTATGGCAAAACCTTCTATGCGTGCGATAACTACCCTAAGTGTAAGTTCGCCGTTAATCAGCCACCTGTTATAGGTCGTTGTGAAGAGTGTCAGTTCCCGCTGTTGCTGGAGAAGAAAACGGCCAGTGGCACTAAGAAGCAATGTGCTGATCGCAAGTGTCATCACATTCAATCTCAATAACTTGATGTTATAGACAAAAAACGGCGCTCAATGAGCGCCGTTTCTATATCCAATAAACGTTCTATATTCATCAAGCAATGTAGATTTACTTCATCTGCTCAGCAAATTCATGCACAGCAGGGTAGGCTTGCTTATCGAGAATGTCTGCCAGTGAGCATAGCGCTCTTTGCAGCTCTGCGTTGTAGTCAGCGCTCACGTTAATGTGGCCCATCTTACGACCTGCACGCTTCTCTTTACCATACCAATGAACATGACAACCACCTTGAGCAAGAATTGCTTCAGGTAGGGTATCTTCACCAAGGATGTTGATCATTGCGGTTGGACGAATCAGCTTAGTGCTGCCTAATGGCATCCCACATACGGCACGTAGATGGTTCTCAAACTGACAAGTTTCAGCGCCTTGTTGTGTCCAGTGGCCAGAGTTATGAACACGTGGTGCAATCTCATTCACCAGCAGTGAACCTTGAACATCAAAGAACTCTAGCGCGAGTACGCCAACGTAATCTAAGCGTTCAGCAATGGCAGTGAACATGGCTTTCGCTTGCTCTTGCAGTTCAATGTCATCAATCGCTGTCGATAAGCTCAACACGCCATCGGTGTGAACATTTTCAGCCAGTGGGTACACTTGAATCTCGCCATTGGTACCACGAGCACCAACCAGTGATACTTCGCGGTCAAACGGAACAAACTCTTCAGCCACAATGGCTTGGTTGTCTGTTGCGGCAATGCACTCGGCCATTTCTGTCCAAGTCGCGTCAACATTGTCTAATGTCTTTAAGCGCCATTGACCTTTGCCATCGTAACCACCAAGTGTACTCTTCAATACCATTGGTAAGCCAACGTGAGCGATCGCAATGTCAAAGTCTTCGCGAGAGTTAATCACGTAGTATTTGGCATTTTTCACATTTGCTTCGTCTAACAGGGCTTTTTCAAGACGACGGTCACCGCCGGCTTTAATTGCTTCTGTTGTCGGTAAGAACTTACCGCTGCGCTCACATACCTCAAGAACATCGTGAGGGATATGTTCGAATTCAGCGGTAATGACGTCCGCACGCTCAATCGCATTGTCTAAGCCGCTGCCTAGAATCGCTTGCGTTAATGGGTGAACAATATTTTTGCTGCCAACATCAAAAGCAGAAATTTCAATATTCAGCGGCGCCCCAGCTAGGGACATCATGCGAGCAAGTTGGCCCGCGCCTAACACAAGAACATGCATGGGAATTAGTCCTCTGCAGGGTTTGGATTAGCCAGAACCGTTTCTGTTTGCTCAGAGCGGAACGCTTCGACTTTTGCCATCACGTCTTCATTGTGTGTACCAATGATTTGAGCCGCTAGGATGCCAGCATTGGCAGCGCCAGCTTCACCGATAGCCAGAGTGCCTACCGCGATGCCTTTTGGCATTTGTACGATAGAAAGCAGAGAGTCCATGCCCTTCAGTGCTTTAGACTGAACAGGAACACCTAAAACAGGTACGCTTGTGAAAGCGGCAGCCATGCCCGGAAGATGTGCTGCACCGCCAGCACCAGCAATGATCACTTTAATACCGCGCTCTTTCGCACTGGTTGCGTAGTCTGCAAGCAACTGAGGTGTGCGGTGAGCAGAAACCACTTTTGTTTCGTACGCCACGCCAAATTGATCCAACATTTCTGCAGCTAGCTTCATTGTTGGCCAATCAGATTTAGAACCCATGATAATACCGACAGTCATCTCAAACTCCTTCAGGTACGATTTAATTAGTGATTAGATATTTTGCGCGCATTATACGGGTAAAATTGCTCAAGGAAAACGTTTGCGTCAGTCTAAGTTGTTAATTGATACATTTTATGAACAAATAGCTTTAGTCACAGTGAATGATAATTTGTACACTTAGCGAGTTCGATAACAGAATTAATGAGGCAACTCTTGGATAACTTTCAACATACTTTGCAGGCATTACAACAAGGTGAAGTCATTGCTTACCCGACCGAAGGCGTTTTTGGGGTTGGTTGTGATCCTGATAATCCACAAGCCATCAAGAAATTGCTCGATTTAAAACAGCGGCCGATGGAGAAAGGGTTGATCCTAATTGCTGCGAGTTACGAGCAGTTGCTGCCCTATATTGACGAAAGCCAGTTGACGGAAGCGCAGTTAGCGACCGTAAAAGCAACATGGCCGGGACCAGTGACTTGGATAATGCCAACCAGCAGTAAAGTAACTGACTGGGTCAGTGGCCAATTTGAATCCATCGCGGTGCGAGTGACGGATCACCCTTTAGTTCAAAGAATGTGTAATGAATTCGGTAAGCCGTTAACCTCGACCAGTGCTAACCTGACAGGTGAACCGCCTTGTATGACGACTGAAGAAGTTCAACAGCAACTTGGCCAACATTTGGTGGCTATTTTAAAAGGTCAAACGGGTGGTCGTGAGAAGCCAAGCGAAATTAGAGATGCAAAAACGTCGAAAATATTAAGACAGGGTTAAACCCTGCAGAGGAAGAAAGATGTCAGCAATTGATAAAGAAGCAGTAAAACAGTTTTTACTGAGCCTACAAGATTCGATTTGCCAGCAGCTTGAGCAAGCTGATGGTACTGCACTGTTTGAAGAGGATGCATGGGAGCGTGAACCTGGCGAGCGCCTTGGTGGCGGTGGTCGAACTCGTGTGATGACCAACGGTGCGGTATTTGAACAAGGTGGGGTTAACTTCTCTCACGTAGCGGGTAAGGCGATGCCAGCCTCAGCCACCGCTCATCGCCCTGAATTAGCCGGACGCAAGTTTGAGGCGATGGGGGTATCATTAGTTATCCACCCTAAAAACCCATATATCCCTACCTCACACGCGAACGTTCGATTCTTCATAGCAGAAAAAGAAGGGGAAGACCCGATTTGGTGGTTTGGTGGTGGTTTTGACTTAACGCCATTTTATCCTGTCGACGAAGACTGCCAATCTTGGCATCAAACAGCCAAAGATCTTTGTGCGCCATTTGGTGATGATGTTTATCAAGAGCACAAAGAATGGTGTGATAAGTACTTCTATCTGCCTCACCGAGACGAAACACGTGGTGTGGGTGGTCTGTTCTTTGATGATCTTAACGAGTGGGGCTTTGAAAAGAGCTTTGCTTATATGCAGGCGGTCGGTGAAGGTTTTGCAGCCGCATATTTACCCATTGTAGAACGACGCAAAGAGACGCCTTATGGTGAGCGCGAGCGTGATTTCCAACTTTATCGTCGTGGTCGCTATGTTGAATTTAACTTAGTGTATGACCGTGGCACCCTATTTGGTCTACAAAGCGGTGGTCGTACAGAGTCTATATTGATGTCGATGCCGCCATTGGCTCGCTGGGAATACCGCTACGAACCACAAGCGGGTTCACCAGAAGCTCTGCTTTATAGCGACTACCTAAAGCCTCGAGTTTGGTAGTTCTTCCTTCCTTATAGGGATAGTGATAGGGTCATCTATATAGATGACCCTTTTTTATTTCTGTTAGGTAAGGATATGACACAGCAAGTAGATCGTTATGCCGTTTTCGGTAACCCTATTGGGCAAAGCAAATCGCCATTCATTCACACATTATTTGCTCGCCAAACCAGCCAACAACTTACCTATACAGCATTACAGCCAGAGCATGGTGAATTTATCACTGCTGCCAAAGCCTTTTTCAGCGAAGGTGGTCGAGGATGTAACGTAACAGCACCTTTTAAAGAAGATGCCTATCAGTTTGCTAATCGCCTAACTGAGAGGGCTGAACTAGCCGGTGCCGTAAACACACTTAAGAAGCTCGATGACGGAGAAATCATTGGTGATAACACCGATGGTGAGGGTTTAGTTCAAGACCTTCTTCAACATCAAGTTATGCTAGAAGGGGCTCGCGTTCTTCTGCTTGGCGCTGGTGGCGCCGCTCGAGGAGTGATTCAACCTCTTCTCGACCAAAAGCCACAACAGTTGGTAGTCGCTAATCGAACCAGTTCAAAGGCTGAACTTCTGGCTGAGATGTTTTCTTCATATGAAAACATCAAAGGAATGGGATTAAGCGATGTTAATGAAGGGTTTGATGTCATCATTAACTCGACCTCATCTGGTCTAAGTGGTCAGCTTCCTGAAGTTTCTGAGATTATCTTTAATTCGAATAGTTCCGTTTATGACATGGTTTACGGTTCGGGAACTACGGTATTTAATCAATGGGCATTAGATAATGGTGTTCATGCTGCTTATGATGGTTTGGGTATGTTAGTGGGACAGGCAGCAGAAAGCTTTATGCTTTGGCGTGGCCTTCGTCCGGGAACAAAACAGATTTTAAGAGAATTACGTAAAAACCTAGAGATGTAACAAGGTATTTATAAAAAATGAATCAATCAATTCTATTTCCGGATATCCAAGATTGGGATGAAGAGAATCAATCAATCACCTTCCCTGCGCAGCAGTCGGGCGCCCTGATTGAGTGTGTAATGTCTATTGAGGAACTATCTCGATTAGCTGGTAAAGAGATAGAAGAAGGCGATCAAGCTTTAGTTATCTTTTCTGAGTTACGTTTTGATATTGAAGAGCTAGCGGAAGAGTTAATAGAAGAAGAGGAGTATGACTCCTCTAATCGGATTCAAATCAAAATGCTTTAGACTGGCAGCACAGAGTCTAGATAGTCGTTTTTATTCTGAACATAGTTGTCAGCTGACTTCTGTAAAAAGGCACGCTCTTTATCATTTAATGGGCGTGCTTGTTTTACTGGGCTTCCTACATATAGATAACCGCTTTCAAGTACCTTATTAGGTGGAACCAAGCTACCAGCACCAATCATCACTTCTTCTTTAACAATAACGCCATCAAGCACGATAGCTCCCATGCCAACAAGTACGCGATCTTCAATAGTACAGCCATGCAGCATTACTTTATGTCCGATAGTGACATCATTACCTATTAATAGAGGATAACCGTCAGGGTTTTCTGCATTCTTATGGGTGACATGCAAGACGCTGCCGTCTTGGATATTCGTTCTTTCCCCAATATGAATGTGGTTCACATCTCCTCGAGCTGCAACCAAAGGCCACACGCTAGAGTCGTCACCGATTTTGATATCACCAACCAGTACCGAACTTGTATCTATATAGACACCTTGTCCAATCTGAGGGGATATTCCTTTATAACTGCGTATTGAACTCATAAGTCCTCCTTTATATAGGTACCTTAAGCCCTTAATTAAGGGGAATACTAGTGATAATGAGGTGTTTTGAACAAAAAACGCTCGAACAATCAAAAAAGTAAGAAAAACTTCAAAAAGGGCTTGCCAGTGTGATCGAAATCTCTATAATGCGACCTCGTTGAAACGGGAAGGCTTCGTAAGAAACCAAAGCGAATCAACAAGC
>NZ_JAKKCO010000013.1:0-71385 GCF_021728355.1 Vibrio sp. A2-1
AGTCTGGACCGTGTCTCAGTTCCAGTGTGGCTGATCATCCTCTCAGACCAGCTAGGGATCGTCGCCTTGGTGAGCCATTACCTCACCAACTAGCTAATCCCACCTAGGCATATCTTGACGCGAGAGGCCCGAAGGTCCCCCTCTTTGGCCCGTAGGCATTATGCGGTATTAGCCATCGTTTCCAATGGTTATCCCCCACATCAAGGCAATTTCCTAGGCATTACTCACCCGTCCGCCGCTCGACGCCCATTAACGCACCCGAAGGATTGTTAGTGTCGTTTCCGCTCGACTTGCATGTGTTAGGCCTGCCGCCAGCGTTCAATCTGAGCCATGATCAAACTCTTCAATTTAAGATTTTGTGACTCAACGAATACTGACTTCAAAACTATTCTTTATAAATAAAGAGTGTAATTTTAAAGCTATTACCATTCCAACAGAATGGTAATGAATTGACTGTGCCAAAATTAAGTAAACTTAACTTTGTATTGGTCACTCAGTTCATTGAAATCAATTTTGTTACCGAAGTAACTGTCATTACCTAAGTAATAACGTTTTGATATTCATCAACGAGTGCCCACACAGATTGATAGGTTTAAATTGTTAAAGAGCTTCACTTGTTGAGCGTTCCTTTCAAGTAAGGAGCCTCTCGAAGTGGACGGCCATTCTAGCGTTTTAATTCTCAGTGTCAAACACTTATTGGGAATTAATTTCTACTTTTTAAAAGTAGGAGCGATTAAACGCTTTAAGCTAGTTGCCTTACCAACATTCTGCGCTGAAGCCTTGTGGCGTCTGCCGTGTCAGTGAGGCGGCATTATAGAGATGCAGCTCTTATTGGCAAGCATTAAATGCGTTTTTTATTGAAAAAAGAGATTAAGCGAAGACATTTCAACCAAGGGCTTATTTATACCACTTTTAACCCAAGTTTCGAACAAATTACCCACAACACCCTGTGGATAACTACTCGCCATTATCAAAAAAGTAAGATAAACGAGCCCTAGGGTTTAGATATTCTCTAACTTGTTCCGGTAACTTACTTGGATGAACTGCATTGACAATTTTTATCTCTTTACTAAAGAGGTCAATGATCGGGGCTTGGGTTCTTGGCACGCTAGGATCATAGATCAGTACATTCGGGTAAAGCATGTGTTTAGCATTAACTGAAATCACTATTCCAATTGATTCATTTGAAAGCTGCACGACAGTGCCCGGTGGGTACACTCCCATAAACTTGACTAACAGACTCAAGTTATCCTGACTATATAGGTGTTTGCAGTTCTTATATAAATGAGAGAGTGCTAAGTAAGGGATCTTCTGCTGGGATTGCGCTTTACTGTGGCAAAGGTTATCAAATGCATTTGCTACCGCGACTATTTTTGCAAACTCATCTATACCATCTTCAGTTAAGCCTTCTGGATAACCCGAACCGTCATTCATTTCGTGATGCTGACCAATAACTCTCTTCGCACTGTCAGGAAAACCCTCAATAGCCGTGACTATATCTACCCCATACTTAGTATGAAGTTTGAGATAATTCGCCTCTGGCACAGTCAAAGCTGCCTGCTTCCTTAGTATCGCTACGGGTATCTTTATTTTACCTATATCGTGAAACAACGCGGCAAATGAAAGGTCTTTCAACTGTTGCGTATTGTAGCCTTTTGCTTTACCAATCATTAACGCAACAACAGAGACATTTAATGTATGGAAGTAAATGTCTTCAAAGTCAGCTTTTGCATTCATGAGATGCAAGGTTACGTTATCGTCACTCACTAGCGTTTCAACAATATCATCAACAAGAGCTTTAACCTCCCCTACCGCATCTAATGGGCGATTACGGATTTTGGTCATCACAGAACGCATTCGGGCAAGCGAACGTTCGAACTCTTTCTCGCAATGACTCACCCTACGACGGTAAGAGCTTAGAGTTTCGATACGCTCATGCTTATCTTTCCACATTCTTTCGGCTTCAAGACTTACTTGTAAATCAGTATCAAGGTCTTGTTCGCTCACATGATTAGCGGGTAAAGGTGATGTATCGCTTTGGTTCGGATTTATATAGACGTGCTTAATCCCAAGATGTCGAATTACTTGTACTTGAGCGTCATCTTTGATTTTAAAGCTGTTAAGTAGAAATGGGTGTTCATTCCATTTTACTGGGAGTCGTACATGTAGACCGGGCTGAATGCGATCTACGGTAATCTTTATGCTGCCCATTTTTATATATAATATTGATCAATAATCTCTATTTATAATTCTAATAAAACCGAGCAGCAATTTCACTATCCAATTTCACAGGTTCAACTTAAAGAATCACAGTGCACCATCCAACGTATGCCGAACTTATCTTCCACTTTGCCAAACCGAGCTCCCCAAAACGTATCCGCTAAAGGTGTCATTATTCGCCCACCTTGCTTCAGGTTTTCAAAGATTTGCTCTTGAGTCGCGGTATCCTCAGTAACAAGGGAGAGAGCGAGGTTGTTACCTTCGAGCTCTTTCGCTTTAACACCATCAGACATCATCAGTTTCATACCAAACGCTTCAAACTCAGCATGCATAATCCAATCAGGTTGAGCTCCCTCTATTACTTGTGGCGCATCACTAAAAAGTTGTTTCGATAAAACTACACCGCCAAAACATTTATGATAAAAATCCAACGCTTCGTTACAACGGCCATCAAAAAACAAGTAAGGGGTTACTGTCAGCATATATCTCTCCTCTATTATTCCTTTAAACATAGACAATAGATGAGAGAATGGTAGGTAACATCATGATTTAAGATGATTAATTTATTAAGGAATCGAATTGCGAAGGGAAACGGTGTGGTTTAGGAATGAAACAACAAGATCTGACTGATTAAAAAAGCGTTCCTGCCGTTAAAACAAAGGTAAGCTTTTCTATTCTCCAGATACAACAAAGCCCCGACCATTTCTGATCAGAGCTTTATCTAAATATGGTACCGGTAGGCCGGCTTGACTGGGCTTGCATCCAAGCCGACACGCTGGATTTTAAATTCACAAACGCCTAAAACGACGAAAGGTCGCTATAAAAGCGACCTTTCTATGCTTGGTACCGGTAGGCGGAATGATTGGACAGGCATTCCTGCCGCCGCCGAGAAGGCAACGCTCCCTATACCCCAGATACAACAAAGCCCCGACAGAAGTCGAGGCTTTGTTGTATAGAATATGGTACCGGTAGGCGGACTTGAACCGCCACGCCCGAAGGCAACGGATTTTGAATCCGTCGTGTATACCAATTTCACCATACCGGCATTATCTTGGGGCGTTGCCCTTTCGATGTTTGGCATTATACGTATGCGAACTGATGTGGCAAGTATAAAAACTTGAATTCATGTGTGTTTGCCGATAATTTCGCCACTAAGTCATAAGCTGTGCGTCATGTCTCTTTTCACGCCAGGCCTTAGACTATATTCTGACGCCTAAATTTTTGAAGAAGTAATAACACCATGACATCAACAAACACAATGCCACCAGCAGGAGTAATGCGCCGATTTGGTGCCTTGTTCTATGACGCCCTTATCGTAATCGCTATTGAGATGCTGGCGGCTGGCGTCATTGTCGCTCTGCTGCATGCGCTCATGGCACTTGGCGTTTTTAACCATAGCGGTTATGCCGATGTTAGTGACTTCTTGAGCAACCACCCGATTTGGAGCCCTGCATATACCTTTTACTTAGTCGTAGTTTGGGTGTACTTCTTTGTGTTCTTTTGGACAAAAGCAGGTCAAACGCTAGGCATGCGAGCTTGGAAACTGCGCATTCAAAACAAAGATGGCTCCGCTATTACTGTAACCCAAGCTCTGATTCGCTTAGGTACTTCAGGATTTGGATTAGCAAACTTATGTGTTCCATTCGATCCTCAGAAGCGTGGCTTTCACGACATCTGGGCGAAGACCGAAGTAGTAGTGCTACCACAAGCACGTTAGCGCGATTAAACTTGCTACAGTCAAGATCAAAAAAGGAAGGCATTATGCCTTCCTTTTTTCTATTTACAGTTTCCGCCTCAAGAGCATTATGGCGATTCCGAGGAAAACCACGCTAGGGGCTAGCGCACCAAAGGCCGGTGGTATTTGATAAACCAAACTGACCGGACCAAAGAACTCACTGGATATATAGAAGGTAAAACCTGCAATAACCCCCGAAAGAATCCTTGCTCCCATAGTCACACTTCGTAATGGGCCAAAGATAAACGACAATGCCATCAACATCATGACCGCTATCGAAATCGGCTGAGTTATCTTCCTCCATAAAGCGAGTTCATAGCGTGATGCATCTTGCTCCGAGGCTTTAAGGTAGGAAACATAATCGTACAACCCACTTAAAGACAGCTCTTCTGGTTTAACCGTTACGATCGCAAGCTTATCCGGAGCGAGTGATGTTTCCCAAGTATAAGTTGGTAAGCTTTCTTTGGTAATCTGAAGCTCATTTTCGAAAGACGTGATCTCTACATCGTTCATAGTCCAAACGTTGTTTCCAACATAATCGACTTCTTTTGAGTATATAGCTGTTTTCAGAGCCTTGTTCTCATCAAAGCGCCACATATTCATACCATATAACTTCTCATCGTCTATTTTGACAATGAAGATAAAGTCATTGGCATCACGCGCCCAAACCCCACTTTGGGTAGAGATAATATTACCACCAGCAATCGATATAGTTCTTAAGTCACGAGCCATCTTCTGTGCTTGGGGCGCTCCCCACTGACCAAGAAGAGTCACCACTATCATTAGTGGAATAGCGGTTTTGAGTACCGATAGGCCAATATCTAATTTAGAGAAACCCGCCGCCTGCATTACCACCAGTTCGGAACTCGCAGCAAGCATACCCAGTCCAATCAACGCACCAAGTAATGCAGCCATTGGAAAGAACATTTCGATATCACGAGGGACACTCAATAAAACGAAATACAGTGCTTGTAGTAGATCATAGGTACCACGACCAACTTTTCTCAGCTGCTCTACATACTTGATAATTCCAGAAAGACCAACAAACGTCACCAATACCAGTGACGTCGTTGAGATGATGGTTCTGCCTATATATAAATCGAGAATCTTAAACACGGCTTAAGCTAACCTTTTATTCTTGAATTTTTCTTTTAAACGCCTTACTGGCACGCTATCCATAAAGTTTGCACCAATTGCGACAAATAACAATAACGCATTAATTGGCCACATGCCGACTACCGCTGGGATACTCCCTTCTTCAATCGAAGATTTGGTTGCACTGATTGCTAAGAAATAGGTTAGGTAAATAAGGATTGCTGGACCAATTTTAGCGAAACGACCCTGTCGAGGGTTTACCGCAGACAGTGGCACTACAAGCATGGTCAACAATGGGATACAAAGCACCAAAGAAATTCGCCACTGCAATTCCGCTTTCGCACTGTTTTCTGGGTGACCAATCAGTTCGAATGTAGGAATAGCTTCCCAATCTCGACCTTTTTTCTTGACTTCACGCTGTCCGATTAAACCTTCGTACTCTTCAAAGTGCGTCACCATATAATCAAGACGAGTTGGCACACCTTCATGACGAGTACCGTCATACATCACAATCACTTGGCGACCATCACTGAGCTCTTTTATGTCTCCCGACTTGGAGAACATCACACTAGGCAATACCGAATCACGTGGACGCATTTGAGCAACGAACACATTTTCCAACTTATTGCCGTTAATATCATCGATAAACACGACAGAAGAACCATCCGGTGTGCCTTCAAACTTACCTTTTGGCAGCAAATCAACACTGTTTTCTGCAGCCATCTCTTCATACATTTGTTCAACTTTATCTTGCGACCAAGGAGACAACCAAAATGAGTTGAAGGCAGCAACAGATGCAGTAATTAAAGCCAAATAAAGCGCAGATTGGATAAGGAATTTATTACCAATACCCGTTGCGTTCATTACGACTATTTCACTTTCAGCGTAAAGACGGCCAAAAGTAAGCAAAATACCAATATAGATACTGAGTGGAAGCATCAATAAACCCATCGCTGGCATATTTAGACCAACAATCGACAATATGAGGCTCGCAGGAATATCACCATCAGAGGCGTCCGCTAAAACACTGATGAATTTTTGGCTGAGAAACACGAGAAAGAGAACAAAAAAGATCGCAAATTGGCTCTTGATTGTCTCGCGGATCAAATATCTAACAATAATCACGCTCAAATTACCTATACAAAACTTGTTTTTTTGATTGAATCACTATAATTTCCCGTTGAACCTTTTATTTTTTTAAATTTTTAGCTAAGTGTTAGCGTTCTTCTTTAAGGTTAGTTCCATTATAGGATCCAACAAGTAAGAACCCATTATCTAACATTTAGTTCGATTTGTCTTCAGGATGTAGGAGTACGCATGGAGTTCAGTGTAAAAAGTGGCAGCCCAGAGAAACAGCGCAGCGCATGTATCGTTGTCGGTGTATTCGAACCGCGCCGCCTTTCTCCAGTAGCCGAGCAATTAGATAAGATTAGCGATGGCTACATTAGTTCACTGCTTCGTCGCGGTGATCTAGAGGGTAAACCTGGCCAGATGCTGCTACTGCATCAAGTACCTGGTGTACTTTCAGAACGTGTTCTACTGGTAGGCTGTGGTAAAGAACGTGAGCTAGGCGAGCGTCAATACAAAGAAATTATCCAAAAAACCATCAGCACACTAAACGAAACAGGTTCTATGGAAGCAGTATGTTTCCTTACAGAACTTCACGTTAAAGGTCGCGACACTTACTGGAAAGTTCGTCAAGCGGTAGAAGCGACTAAAGATGGTCTTTACACATTCGACCAATTTAAGAGCAACAAACCAGAGACTCGTCGTCCATTGCGTAAATTGGTATTCAACGTACCAACTCGTCGCGAGCTAAGCCTTGGCGAAAAAGCGATTTCTCATGGTCTTGCTATTGCTTCAGGTGTGAAAGCATCTAAAGATCTTGGCAACATGCCACCAAACATCGCAAACCCTGCTTACCTAGCTTCTCAAGCTCGTCGTTTAGCTGACGATTATGAGACAGTAAAGACTAAGATCATCGGTGAAGAAGAGATGGAAAAGCTGGGTATGACTTCATACTTAGCTGTAGGCCGTGGCTCTAAGAACGAATCTATGATGTCTATCATGGAATACAAAGGCGCTGCTGACCCAAATGCAAAACCTATCGTTCTAGTCGGTAAAGGTCTTACTTTCGATTCAGGCGGTATCTCGCTTAAGCCTGGTGAAGGCATGGATGAGATGAAGTACGACATGTGTGGTGCTGCATCTGTATTCGGCACAATGAAAGCACTGGCGAAACTTAACTTGCCAATCAACGTTGTAGGTATCCTTGCGGGCTGTGAAAACATGCCTGGTAGCAATGCTTACCGCCCAGGTGACATTCTAACAACCATGTCAGGCCAAACCGTTGAAGTATTAAATACTGATGCAGAAGGTCGCTTGGTTCTATGTGATGCCCTAACTTACGTTGAGCGCTTTGAACCAGATTGTGTTGTCGATGTTGCTACGCTAACTGGTGCATGTGTTATCGCTCTAGGTCACCACATCAGTGGCGTTCTATCTAACCACAACCCACTGTCTCATGAACTTGTTAATGCTTCAGAGCAAGCAAGTGACCGCGCATGGCGTCTACCTATGGCAGACGAGTACCATGAGCAGCTGAACAGTCCGTTTGCTGATATGGCAAACATCGGTGGCCGCCCTGGCGGTACTATCACCGCAGGTTGTTTCCTGTCTAAATTCACTAAGAAGTACCACTGGGCTCACATCGACAGTGCAGGTACTGCGTGGAAGTCAGGTGCAGCGAAAGGCTCGACAGGTCGTCCTGTCTCAATGCTAGTCCAATTCTTATTGAACCGCAGCGGCCAAGAGACTGAAGAGCAATCTTCAAAATAATGAAAAGGGCCTACGGGCCCTTTTTTAATAAGCGCTATTTGTTAGACCCTGTTAACCAAGTAATATTGATATCCACGATTTTCAGTTCAAGTTTTGAGTGTTAAGTATGCAGACTGCCACGTTTTACATTGTGCCTTCAGACAGCCCGCAAGCCAGCGAAGATGGTTTTGCTCGCTATGTGTTGTTTCTTGCTCAGCACTTTGCTAAACAAGGCGCTAAACTTTATCTCAACTGCAATGACAAAGAACATGCCGAACGTATCGCTGAGGTTTTCTGGCAGGTCGAACCCAATGAATTTATTGCACATAACTTAGTTGGCGAAGGCCCAAAGTATTCAACCAACATCGAAATTGGCTATCAAGGCGTAAAACATAATTGGAATCGCCAACTGGTAATAAATCTGGCCGATAATAATACAACCTTTGCGAACGCCTTTGCTCAGGTGATAGACTTCGTTCCTTGCGAAGAAAAAGCTAAGCAACTCGCTCGAGAAAGGTATAAAATTTACCGTCAGGCTGGATATCAGCTACAAACTATCGAGATTCAACATCCATAGTCAAACCTCATAGTTAAAGCTATCTTTGGATTTAGATTCAAGAAGCTTCACTTATGAAGTTTGACCACGATTAACCATTCACAGTATCCGTTATAAGAGCACTATGGAAAAGACATACAACCCAACATCAATCGAACAAGCTCTGTATAAGACTTGGGAAGAGAAAGGCTACTTTAAGCCACACGGTGACACATCAAAAGAAGCTTACAGCATCATGATCCCGCCACCGAACGTCACTGGCAGCCTGCACATGGGTCACGCGTTCCAAGATACGATCATGGATACGCTTATTCGTGCTCAACGTATGAAAGGCAAAAATACTCTTTGGCAAGTGGGTACTGACCACGCTGGTATCGCCACTCAAATGGTTGTTGAGCGTAAGATCGCCGCTGAAGAAGGCAAAACAAAACACGACTACGGCCGTGAAGCTTTCATCGACAAGATCTGGGAATGGAAAGCCGAATCAGGTGGCACGATCACTCAGCAACTTCGTCGTCTTGGCGCATCTGTAGACTGGGATCGTGAACGATTCACTATGGATGACGGCCTATCGGCTGCGACTCAAGAAGTGTTTGTTCGTCTATACGAAGAAGACCTAATCTACCGTGGTAAGCGTCTAGTAAACTGGGATCCTAAACTGCACACTGCAATTTCTGATCTTGAAGTTGAAAATAAAGACAAAAAAGGTTTCATGTGGCACTTCCGCTACCCATTAGCGAACGGTGTTAAAACGGCTGATGGCAAAGACTACATCGTCGTTGCGACTACACGTCCTGAAACCATGCTTGGCGATACAGGTGTTGCGGTTAACCCAGAAGATCCACGTTACAAAGATCTTATCGGTAAAGAAATCCTGCTTCCTATCGTAAACCGTCTTATCCCTATTGTAGGCGATGAGCACGCGGATATGGATAAAGGCACAGGTTGTGTAAAAATCACTCCAGCCCATGATTTCAACGATTACGAAGTGGGCAAGCGCCATAGCCTACCAATGATCAACATCCTAACGTTCAACGGTGATATCCGAGATGCGGCTGAAATCTTCACAACTAACGGTGAAGAAAGCGATGTGTACTCAACAGAGCTTCCAGCTAAATACCAAGGTATGGAGCGCTTTGCTGCTCGTCGTGCAACGGTTGCTGAATTTGATGAACTCGGTCTTCTTGAAGAGATCAAAGATCACGATCTAACCGTTCCTTACGGTGACCGTGGTGGTGTGGTTATCGAACCAATGCTGACTGACCAATGGTACGTGCGCACCGCTCCTCTTGCTGCGCCTGCTGTTAAAGCCGTTGAAGATGGTGAGATCCAGTTCGTTCCTAAGCAATACGAAAACATGTACTTCGCTTGGATGCGTGACGTACAAGATTGGTGTATCTCTCGTCAACTTTGGTGGGGCCACCGTATCCCAGCATGGTACGACAACGATGGTAAAGTTTACGTAGGCCGCACTGAAGAAGAAGTTCGCGAAAAGAACAACCTTTCTCCAGTGATTGTTCTTAAGCAAGACAACGATGTACTTGATACATGGTTCTCATCTGCACTTTGGACGTTCGGCACACAAGGCTGGCCTGAAGATACAGATGCACTGAAAACATTCCACCCATCCGAAGTACTAGTATCTGGTTTTGATATTATCTTCTTCTGGGTTGCTCGTATGATCATGATGACTATGCACTTCGTGAAAGACGAAGATGGCAAGGCTCAAGTACCTTTCAAAACAGTTTATATGACGGGTCTTATCCGTGATGAAAACGGCGACAAGATGTCTAAGTCGAAAGGTAACGTACTTGATCCAATCGATATGATTGACGGCATTGGCCTTGAAGAGCTGGTCGAGAAGCGTTGTGGCAACATGATGCAACCTAAACTGGCTGCTAAGATCGAAAAAGCTACGCGTAAAACTTTCGAAGATGGTATCGAACCATACGGTACTGATGCGTTACGTTTCACTCTTGCTGCTATGGCTTCAACTGGCCGTGACATCAACTGGGACATGAAGCGTCTTGAAGGTTACCGTAACTTCTGTAACAAGCTATGGAACGCAAGCCGTTACGTACTGATGAACACAGAAGAGTACGATTGTGGCATGTCACTGTCTGCTGAAGACCGTGCAAACATGGAATTCTCTCTAGCTGATAAGTGGATTGAATCTCAGTTTGAAGTTGCAGCGAAAGAGTTTAACGCTCACCTAGACAACTACCGTCTAGACATGGCGGCAAACACGCTTTACGAATTCATCTGGAACCAATTCTGTGACTGGTACCTAGAGCTAACTAAACCTGTTCTTTGGAAGGGTACTGAAGCTCAACAACAAGCGACTCGTTACACGTTGATCACGGTTCTTGAGAAGACATTACGTCTTGCTCACCCAGTTCTTCCTTACATCACTGAATCTATCTGGCAGAGCGTCAAGCCGCTAGTAGACGGTGTTGAAGGCGAGACAATCATGACTCAAGCACTTCCTCAGTTTAATGAAGCTAACTTCAATGCTGAGATCGTTGACGACATCGAATGGGTTAAGACTTTCATCACTGCTATTCGTAACCTACGTGCAGAATACGACATTGCACCAAGCCAAGGCTTAGAAGTAATGATCAAAGTAGCCGATGAAAAAGACGCTGCTCGTATCGAAGCAAACAAGATTGTTCTAAACTCTCTAGCAAAACTTGATGTACTTAAAGTGCTTGCAGACGGTGAAGCAACGCCAGCGTGCGCAACGAAACTCGTCGGCAAATCCGAGCTAATGGTGCCAATGGCTGGCATTATCGACAAAGATGCTGAACTTGCTCGTCTAAACAAAGAAAGCGCAAAGACTCAAGGTGAGATTAAACGTATCGAAGGTAAGCTAGGTAACGAAGGTTTTGTTGCTAAAGCACCAGAGGCGGTTATCGCGAAAGAGCGTGAAAAGCTTGAAGGCTACCAAGAAACTCTTGTTAAGCTTGAAGAGCAAAAAGCGACAATCGCTGCTTTGTAATTCATGCTGTAGTCTTTAGAAAATAAAAAGGGCAGATGAGTATCTGCCCTTTTTGCTATCTGTAATTCTTTACGCATCGTCTGAGTAAAGTACTCAATTGTATATACCTTAACGAGGTACTAATGTGCAGCTCTTAATGACTCAATTCGTTCACCTAATTCAGGGTGAGAGCTGAGCCATGTGGGTAGTTCAGCATGTCCATCAGAACTCTTTCCAAGCAATTCAAACATCTCAATCATCGCTTGATTAGAACCATGTAGCTTCATCATGGCATCAGAAGCAAAAACATCCGCTTCACGCTCTGCTTCTTGAGATTGTCCGTTATTAGCAACAAATACTCCTAACCCCGCGAGATTGTCGATCACACCAGAACTTTCACCCGTCAATAGCGCCACTGTCATCGAGAGCAAACTCGATCGAACTAATACTCTCATGACATGCTGATGCTGAATATGCCCTAATTCATGCAATAGAATGCTGTCTAACTGCCTATCCGTTTTAGTTAAGCGAACGAGGTCATCCAAAACAATAACTGTCCCACCACTGAGCGCAAAAGCATTCGCTCCGAGTTTTGAAGAACGAAACTCGAGCTGCACTCCATCATAAATCTCTATATCTTTCAGATGGGAGTCAAAGCGCTGGCGAATGCGAGCTTGTTCCTCAATAGGAATAGTCGAGTTATCAAAAAGCTGTTCATCCAAAGATTTTAGAACTTGTCTTTCAACGAGTTGAGGCACCGAATCAGGCAAATAAGTGACTATTTTATGAGTTAACCACGGAACCCCATGAGTGAACATAGAAATAGTAAGTAACATAAGAACAATACTACTAACTAAGATAGCCGTGATGTTCTTCTCTAATTTACCTAAGAAATTATGTTTACCTCTGTCTCTCAAATAGGTGTCCAATTCATCACTTGCCTCCGTGATAAATTGCCATCCATCGGGGAATTTGAGCTTTGTTGGAGCGGATCCAACACCTCGCATAATTTCAACACGTTCAAAATATGCAGAAACAATAGAACCATCCCCATCCACACTCAGGAGTAGTTTATCAGGGTGAGAGATATCTAAAATGGCCTCGCAGCGTTCAGAACTACGAGGCGGGTGTGCAACACCAGAGATCATTTAGCCAATACCAAGATCAACATTAAACGCTTGAGCTATCTCATCAGAAATAGCCGATTTCACATCAGACGGTTGGTCGTTTGCTATTAATAAATCTAAGTCGCCTTGAACATACGAATTCTCCGACAAGTAGTTCATCGTTCTTACCATCACCCATGGTCTAGCTAACCCGAGGGTAATCACTTGAAGCAGAAAGTTAGTTAATACTAAAAGCATGTAGCTTTTTATCGTTAATGTCGAAGCAAAATTTAACGTTGAATCGGCCTCATTTTCTTTTCCTTCAAGCACTAATTCAGAGAACGTGTAATTTCTAATTTTTACTTGAATGTAAGCAGCAATCGCAATACTCATAACAATGAAAACAAAGTAGTAAGCAACCATCATTGAAGTCAAACTTCCGTTGTTAGCGATTTCGGATAACGACTCAGGGTTGCTGATCATGTTGAAGCCAACGGCACTGAATAAAGCCAAAACGGCAACAATAGAGGCAACCAGCCATGCAATCATACTGATGAAGTATACTTTGAAATAAAAGCCATCTTGGTAATCAGCTTTAAACTGACGATCGCCATAGCGATAACCATTAGAAAAATAATTGGCGATACCGGCAAGTAGCCAGGATTGTAAATAAACATAAGAAGGTATGGATATTAAAATGGCGATGCCACCAGCAATCATGTTCATTTGCATAGTAAATATTATTGCCATGATTGCCGTAAATACGCCGACACCCACAACAAGACCGCGCCCAAGAATTGCCCAGTAGGCTCCGGAAACAGTACCATGGAAAGAGAAGTGAACATTGCGAAAGCTTGTCATTGCAGAATCAAAACGAGCATTGCTGCGAGATAACAATGGTAACAATGCAAAAAAAACCAGTAATAAAACCAATGCCACCTGAGGGGCAAACTGATTACTGACTCCCCAAGCGACTACACAAATCAACGCAATGATTCGCCCTTTCAATATTTGCATAGGCTTACCATGATATTCAAAGCTATCACTACCAATAAATGTATTCCCATAAAAGTAACGTTTATTTCGAACTTTCGCCCAAGCCGAGTAAATACCCAATGTGATGACGGATAAAAGAATATTAACGATCCAAATACCAAAATATTCGTTACCCTTTCCCTTAAAATTCACCCTAGTTTCTAACTGTTTTGTTTCCATTTCTCTATTCCATTTGACGTTTTAAAAACAACCATGTACATCTACGTGCACATCAACAGTGTAAAAATATAGAAACACATCATTCTGATCAATTGATAATTAATATAAAAAGAGAGCAAACTATCAACACTAACCCTTTGATCTCTAATTTATTCCCCCTACTTACAATATTCCTGTTGACATGGTTGCGGCGCGCAATTAAATTATAGTTGTACATCGCAACCATATTGAGAGGCAACATGACTTCAGCACAACTTAGAGAATTATCACGTCAACTCGTTCGACAACTTGGAATGCTAGACAAAGATTGTGGTGATATTGCCCTACCTCCGATTCAAGCTCATACACTTATCGAACTAGAGCAGCAGCCATTAACCGTGAATCAATTAGCGGATAAGCTCAATATTGATAAATCCAACGCCAGTAGAGCAGTCAACAATCTCGCGAAGAACTCGTTAATTCAAACCTCCCCACACCCCAACGATAAGCGCAGTGTTGTTGCTTCAGTAACAGAACAAGGGATAAACACTCTTGCCCAACTTCACAGTCAGCAGAATCAGTTTTATGACTCGGTACTTGAGCGTTTAACGGAGGCGGAAACTCAACAAGTTTCGGGGGGAATCGAGCACTACCTTAAAGCACTGCAACAAAGCCACGCTTCAATCGATGTAGTAGTTCGCCCTCTACAGCAGCAGGACAACACCGTAGTGGCCAATGTGATTCGCCAAGTCTCTTATGAAAACGGGCTAACCGAAGATAAAGGTTATGGTGTGGCTGACCCCACCTTAGAAGACATGTTCAGCGTTTATAACAATGAAAGATCTCGGTATTGGGTAATTGAACTTGATGGAAAGGTTGTCGGTGGTGGTGGGTTTGCACCATTAGCAGCGATGCCAGAGGTCTGTGAACTGCAAAAGATGTACTTCTTGCCAGAAACAAGAGGCAAAGGCTTAGCGAAGAGGTTGGTTAATATGTCGATGGAGAAAGCTAAGGAACTGGGTTATCAACATATGTATCTAGAAACGACCGAATGCCTTAATGCCGCCATTAAACTTTACGAAAAATTGGGCTTTGAACACCTTGATTCAGCTTGGGGAGAAACAGGCCATGACGCTTGTGAGGTTGTCATGGCCAAAACGCTATAATGTGTTTTGAAATAGGGTTAGCGTCGGCAGTTCATCAGATGACAAGCAAGTGAGCGAATTGATTCCTTACGTAACGGGCTAATTAAATAACCGCTAACTACGCAAAAAATTACTGACGCAAGAAGCTGGATTCAAGGCGACAAAAGAGCTCTCTTCCTGGCCATCAAGTACCACTTCTAACGAGTATAAATGTTTAGGGTTAGGATTCTCAATATCAAAAATTATCGGCGCCTCAACCTGAAAAACAACACCCGTATGTTCTGCTCGCACATCTATCGGCATCACTAATGTCATACCATTAAACTTGATTGATGCCGATATTAGCCCTGGCTTTAGCGTTTGATAGATAACATCCACTTTGAACTCACAACCACCACCGTAATGCCAGATCTGCTCTGTCACAACTTGCTCAAGCTTGACGTGACGAACGAACTGCAGATATGGCGCTTGCCAGATTCCGATACGAGAATCCGATTTAGCGACAGCCGATGAAGAGACTGACTCATCCATATCCTCTTCAAGCAATAAGCTCTCCTCTTCTTCAAGGAAAAGAATCTCAAAACGGTTGCGACCAGACTGCATGTAAGGTCCAATATCTTTACGATATTCGACTTGGCTACCATCACAATCAAACACAGCCACACCATTGAGTCGAACTTCCGCAAAGTAATCAACACCTGCCATTACTAACTCAACAAACGGGCACGCCAACATCGCATCATCCACTTCGATGTCATGCATCAGGTGCCACTCTTGCTCTGCGATTTCACTTTCACTCAAGCTATCAGGAAGCTTTGAACTTAACGGAGCCGGAAAAGTAATGTCATCTTGTGGAATAGAGAGGTCCGTCAGTGGCGATATTTGCCAAAGACCATCGAGAGGTAATCGCATAGCATTCCTTGAGCTAGATCAATTTTGACCGCATTATAATGAATGAATGCATATAAAGACATTTATTTTTCTGAGGATAAAAAAATGCCAGCTCAAGGCTGGCATTCTTTAAAACTGGGAAGAAATTACTCTTCGTCTTCCTCATCTTCGTCTGGGTAGATAGCATCTTCACCTTCGTAGTAAGTGCCCCAACCGTCGTAGATAATGTCAAACTTCTCTGCAAGATTTACAAGCTTCTCAACTTGCTCATCAATCGCTTCTGCATTCAGAGTACACTGCATCGTTGCATCACAACAAAGTAGCTTGTTGCCATCTTCGTCTTCTGTCTCTTCAGCTTCAAGCACTTCAAAGCCCATTTTGAATGCTTCAACAACGGCTTTCTCAAGTACTGCGAAATCTTCAGCAAAAAGGTGATGCTCGATATCGTATAGAGCTTCAGGATCGCTACCATCTTCGATTAGTGCTTCAATGATGTCGCGAGTCTCTCCTTTTTGAAATTCAATTAATTCCGCTACTGATAGATATTCATCTTCGTGAGACATGTGTCTGCTCCAGAGTGTTGACTATGAAAAGATCAAATTTGATTGCCACGAAATATGGCATGGATCGCCTAGAAAAGCCACCTAGATCAGGTATAGAAGAGTAAGTTTATCGCTAGATAACAGAGGGGATATCAATTAAAAAGTGAAATCAAAATCACAGAAACAAATTTTCAACATATTATTAACTAACGTGTGTTTTAGCATTTCATTTTTATTGTTACTTTTCGCCTTACTTCTCTAAAACTGAGTGGTTAGTCATATCAAATGCATACTGACGATCACTTCATTGGTGCATAAGATCTCATTTTAGAATGGATAATTGCATAAATTTTGAATGAAAAATCATGTTCACCAAGCAAAATGGATTATCGAGTTACTGAAATTTGAGCATAGAACTGCAAAAAGTTTGTTCTAGCATTGAGTCTTTCAATTGGATTTTAATATCACTAATTTTTAATTAATCAGCATTAAAAACCAACAATTGAGAAATAACACAACCTTTACACAATTTTCAAAACTTGCATATTACGAACAAGCTTGTCATAAATAGACGCTGGATTAATAGTAAGGATGCAAAATGAGTAAGCTGTACGTTGGCTCTGAAGTCGGTCAATTAAGACGAGTTCTCCTAAATCGACCTGAAAGGGCACTCACCCACCTCACCCCTTCTAACTGTCATGAGTTACTCTTTGATGATGTACTTGCAGTAGAAGCCGCAGGTGAAGAACACGATGCCTTTGCGACGACACTTCGTAACCAAGACGTTGAAGTGTTATTACTGCATGACCTACTGGTTGAGACACTCGCTGTAGCTCAAGCTCGTGAGTGGCTACTGACGACTCAAATCTCAGACTTCCGTTACGGCCCTACATTCGCACGTGATTTAAGAGAATACCTTGCTCAAATGGACAACGAGCACTTAGCCACGATCCTACTGGGTGGCTTAGCCTACTCTGAACTTCCTATTAAATCTTCTTCAATGCTACCGAAGATGCACCGCCCACTTGATTTCGTTATTGAGCCACTACCCAACCATCTATTTACCCGCGATACTTCTTGTTGGGTTTATGGAGGTGTCTCTCTTAACCCAATGATGATGCCTGCTCGTCAACGAGAAACGAATCACTTGCGAGCAATTTACCGCTGGCACCCTGTATTCGCAGGCCAAGATTTCATTAAGCACTTCGGTGATGAAGATCTTCACTATGACAATGCGAATATTGAAGGTGGAGATGTTCTGGTTATCGGTAAAGGTGCCGTGCTTATCGGTATTTCAGAGCGTACTAAGCCACAAGGTGTTGAAAACCTAGCCGCTAGTTTATTCAAATCCGGTCAAGCAACCGAAGTGATTGCGATTGATTTACCAAAGCACCGCTCTTGTATGCATCTTGATACAGTAATGACGCACATGGATATCGACACATTCTCAGTCTATCCAGAGATCGTTCGTAAAGACCTAGATACTTGGCGCTTAACGCCGAAAGAAAATGGCGAAATGCGAGTAGAGAAAGCTGAAAACTACCTAACAGCGATTGAAGGCGCACTGGACCTCGATCAACTGAAGATCATCACAACCGGTGGTGATAACTACGAAGCTGAACGTGAACAGTGGAATGACGCTAACAACGTACTGACGGTGAAACCGGGTACGGTTATCGGTTATGAGCGTAATGTTTACACCAATGAGAAATACGACAAAGCAGGTATCGAAGTTCTGACGATTCCGGGCAATGAGCTAGGTCGTGGCCGAGGTGGCGCTCGCTGTATGAGTTGTCCTATCGAAAGAGACGGTATCTAAGCCACAAAACTCGATAAAGCGAACACGCTAACTTATCTAGGCCAGTACCATTGTACTGGCCTTTTTTATCAAATTAATAAAATAAATATTCACAAATATAGCATTTTTATGTTTAACTGAGTTCTTCATTGATTCTATATACGCAAGGAGCGAGAGATGGCCTTTAATCTTCGCAATCGTAACTTTCTAAAACTTCTCGACTTTACTCCTAAAGAGATTCAGTTTTTACTCGACCTATCTGCCGACCTTAAAAAAGCTAAGTATGCAGGTACAGAGCAGAAAAAGCTTAACGGTAAAAACATCGCTTTGATCTTTGAAAAAGCATCCACTCGAACTCGATGTGCCTTTGAGGTAGCTGCTTTTGATCAAGGGGCTCAAGTCTCTTATTTAGGCCCTTCTGGTTCTCAGATTGGTCAGAAAGAATCAATGAAAGATACGGCGCGTGTATTAGGTCGCATGTACGATGGCATTGAATACCGAGGGTTTGGCCAAAGCATTGTCGAAGACTTAGGCGCTTATGCCGGTGTACCGGTTTGGAATGGCTTAACCGATGAGTTCCACCCTACTCAGATCTTGGCTGATTTCCTCACTATGCTTGAGCATGGTCGCGGTAAACATCTGCATCAAATCAGTTTTGCTTACCTAGGCGATGCACGTAACAACATGGGTAATTCTCTGCTAGTAGGTGCAGCAAAAATGGGCATGGATATTCGCCTTGTCGCGCCTAAAGCGTTCTGGCCAGAAGAGCACCTTGTCGAAGAGTGCCAAGCTATTGCACAAACTACAGGTGCAAAAATCACACTAACAGAAGACGTTGCCGAAGGCGTGAAAGGCTGTGATTTCCTTTACACCGATGTTTGGGTTTCTATGGGTGAAGCGCCAGAAGCTTGGGACGAACGTGTGGCTGTAATGACACCTTACCAAGTGAATATGGATGTCATTAAGCTCACAGGTAACCCTCAAGTGAAATTCATGCATTGCCTGCCCGCTTTCCACAACAATGAAACCGTGATCGGCCAGCAAGTTGCAGACAAATATGGAATGAACGGCTTAGAAGTCACTGACGAAGTCTTTGAATCGGATTACTCAATTGTATTTGATGAAGCAGAGAATCGCATGCACACCATCAAAGCGGTAATGGTTGCAACACTGGGCCAATAACGAATATTGAAAGTAAACAAAAGCTTGATGTAATCGCTTGCGCTCACAAATTGAAAGCGTATAATTCTCGGCAATTTGTCTGAGAGTAGTGAAAATGACGCCAAGCAATGTTGTGATAAAACATAATGATATTGTGAAAACACATAATAAAATTGTGAAAACACCAAATATTGCTCGCAAGCTATCATGCTTGCCAGGCCGTCTATTCTGCTTTTCAGCATTTTTTTAAAGCCTCCCATTATGGGGGGCTTTTTTATGGCCAATACATTATTGTGGGGAAGAAGATCATGGCGAATTCGCTCTATCAAAAGCACATCATCTCAATTCCAGAGCTTTCTCGTGAAGAGCTAGAATTAATTGTTCAAACGGCAGGTCAGCTAAAGGCTGAACCAAACCCAGAACTCATCAAGAACAAAGTTGTTGCCAGCTGCTTCTTCGAACCTTCAACGCGAACTCGTCTCTCTTTTGAAACGGCTATTCAACGCATCGGTGGTGATGTGATTGGTTTCGACAGTGGTGGTAACACTTCACTGGCGAAGAAAGGCGAAACGCTAGCGGACTCGGTACAGGTTATCTCTTCATACGTTGATGCTTACGTAATGCGTCATCCTCAAGAAGGTGCTGCGCGTCTGGCTTCTGAGTTTTCTAACGGTGTACCGGTTATTAACGCAGGTGACGGCGCAAACCAACACCCAACACAAACGTTATTAGACCTCTTCTCTATCGCCGAAACTCAAGGCCGCCTCGACAACCTTAACGTTGCATTCGTTGGTGACCTTAAGTACGGCCGTACGGTTCACTCGTTGACTCAAGCACTCGCGAAGTTCGACAACATCTGTTTCTACTTCGTTGCTCCAGAAGCACTGGCGATGCCAGACTACATTTGCGAAGAACTTGATGAGGCGGGTATCAAGTATCAACTGCTGACAGACATGGAAGATGTCATCCCAGAGCTTGATGTCTTGTACATGACTCGAGTTCAAAAAGAGCGCTTCGATGAATCGGAATACGCGCACATCAAATCAGCGTACATCCTGACGGCTCCAATGCTGGAAAATGCACGTGATAACCTAAAGGTTCTTCACCCTCTTCCTCGTGTTGATGAAATTACTGTCGATGTCGATAAAACACCTTACGCTTACTACTTCCAGCAAGCAGAGAATGGTGTTTACGCACGTGAAGCACTGCTAGCCCTTGTTCTTAACGAAACGCTGTAGAGGAGAGATATCATGTCTAAAGAGACTCAATTAAAAGTTGAAGCAATCAAGAACGGAACGGTTATCGACCATATCCCAGCCAACATCGGGATCAAGGTACTCAAACTGTTCGACATGCATAACTCAAATCAGCGAGTAACGATTGGCCTAAACCTTCCATCTTCTGCTCTAGGCGGTAAAGACTTACTCAAAATAGAGAATGTTTTTATCACGGAAGAACAGGCGAGCAAGTTAGCACTTTACGCACCTCACGCGACGGTAAACCAAATCGAAGATTACGAAGTGGTTAAGAAGCTACCACTAGAACTTCCTGAGCAAATCAACGATGTGTTTGAGTGTCCAAACACCAACTGTATTACTCACAATGAGCCCGTAGAAAGCAGCTTTAAGATCTTTGAAAAGAAAGAAGATATTCGATTGAAGTGTAAGTACTGCGAAAAAGTATTCTCTCGTGAGATCGTGACAGAAAGATAACGTCATACGGCAACGCCGATCGAACGCAAAAACTATTCAATACCTCGCCTATGCGGGGTATTTTGCTCTTTACCTATCCTGAGTTTGAAGGCACACTAAAAATTGCTTTTTATCCAATAACTGACGGAATAACCAATGACTAAAGTACTTCACACAGAATCTGCTCCAGCTGCAATCGGCCCATACGTACAAGGTGTTGACCTTGGCAATATGGTTCTGACTTCTGGTCAAATCCCAGTAAACCCAGCAACTGGTGAAGTATCTGCTGATATCGCAGAGCAAGCTCGCCAATCTCTAGACAACGTTCAAGCGGTTGTTGAAGCTTCTGGCCTGACTGTAAAAGACATCGTAAAACTAACGGTATTCGTTAAAGACCTAAACGACTTCGGCACAGTAAACGAAGTTTACGGTAAGTTCTTTGATGAGCACGGTGTTGCAAACTACCCTGCACGTTCATGTGTTGAAGTAGCTCGTCTACCAAAAGATGTAGGTATCGAGATCGAAGCTATTGCGGTTCGCAAATAGGTTTTTACCTATAGAATAAACGGTTTCTAGTAAACAAGTTGGCATAACGCTGAACGTTTATCAGATACAAAAAAGGTTGCCCAATTGGCAACCTTTTTTATTGTTCATCGTTTCACTTAGATGATTACTTCTTATTAAGCTCAACCACTTCTTTGTCTAACTCTTCAAGCTTAGCAGCCATCTGCTCACGGGCTAAGTTAGCCAGTTGACGAACATTAGACTTATCGTAATCTTCAGTGCTGATTGGTGGTAGCATTTCCACAATCACATGACCATTGTTCCAACGGTTCAGCTTCACGCCACCAGTTGAGCTACACACGATAGGGATAATAGGTAAGCCAGCGCCAATTGCAGCATGGAAAGCACCCGTTTTGAATGGCAACAAACCACGACCACGAGAACGAGTCCCCTCAGGGAACATCCATACTGAAACATCACTATCTTTAAGGCTAGTAACCACTTGGTCAATCGTACCTACCGCTTTGCTGCGGTTAGCTCGGTCGATTAGAATATTACCCGTCAGCCAATACAGCTGACCAAAAAGAGGCATCCACGCTAAGCTCTTCTTACCAACAGTCACAACCTTAGGCGTTACCGCTGATGAAATCGTGAATAGATCCCAGCTATTTTGGTGGTTTGCAACGTAAACATGTTGGCCACGAGAGTAAGCATCTTCCGGGATACGAAGCTCTAACTTCATGCCAAAGATTTTCGACATGCGACCGAAATAACGACCAAAGGTAAATACGTGTTTCGGGTTGCGTGGGCTTAGTAAACAGTAACCACACCCAAATACAAACATAAGAATCGCAAATATCGCCACTGCGAAAATACGTAATATTGCTATCATTTTGTTCCTCACAACCGCCAAGTTGATTCATCTATTTGCACAAAATAGGCAACAGATTCACTGGCGGTAAATACAACTATAAAAAAGCCGAAACCAAGGTTCCGACTTTTATGTTTTCATCTGACTGATTCATGAATCCACTAACCTAAGTTAGTTCGACTCGCTAAATCGTGTAATGTTTGCGCCTAAAGCTGAAAGTTTATCTTCAATCTTATCGTAGCCACGATCGATGTGATAAATACGGTCAACAATGGTTTCACCTTGAGCAATACAGCCTGCAATAACAAGACTCGCAGATGCGCGAAGATCCGTTGCCATTACTTGAGCGCCGCTTAACTTCTCAGTTTCACCACAGATAGCCGTGTTGCCTTCGATTTCCGCTTTTGCACCCATTCGCTGTAACTCAGGAATGTGCATAAAGCGGTTTTCAAAGATAGTCTCAGTGATAACACCACTGCCCTTCGCCATCATGTTGAGCAGAGTAAACTGTGCTTGCATGTCGGTTGGGAAACCTGGGTGAGGTGCTGTTACGATTTTCACCGCTTTCAGCTCACGATCTGTCATATCAAGGCTGATCCAGTCTTCGCCCGTTTCAACCTTCGCACCCGCTTCTTCAAGCTTCGCTAATGCAGCTTCAAGAAGATGAGCGTTGGTGTTGCGACAAACCACTTTACCGCCAGAAACAGCAGCAGCAACAAGGAACGTACCCGTTTCGATACGGTCAGCAACCACAGAGTGATGACCACCACCAAGACGTTCAACGCCTTCAATAGTAATCGTATCTGTACCTGCGCCAGAAATCTTAGCACCTAGTTTGTTTAGGAAGTCAGCCGTATCAACAATCTCAGGCTCACGCGCTGAGTTATCTAATACAGTTGTACCTTCCGCTAGCGTTGCTGCACACATGATAGTAATGGTGGCACCCACACTTACTTTATCCATCACGATGTGCGCGCCTTTCAAACGGCCGTCAACACTTGCTTTTACATAACCATCTTCCAACTTAATGGTCGCACCTAGTTGCTCTAGGCCATGGATATGTAAATCAACAGGTCGAGCGCCAATTGCACAACCACCAGGAAGTGACACTTGGCCTTCACCAAAACGAGCGACTAGAGGACCTAAAGCCCAAATAGAAGCACGCATTGTTTTTACTAAATCGTAAGGCGCACAAAATTCATTAATTTCGCTGCCATCAACATGAACACTACCGTTACGTGATACTTTTGCGCCTAAACGCTTAAGCAATTCCATCGTAGTATCGATGTCACGTAGATGAGGAACATTACTCACTTCAACCGGCTCTTCAGCAAGGATTGATGCGAATAAAATAGGTAGCGCTGCATTTTTTGCGCCTGAGATCGTCACTTCACCGCTTAACGGCTTATCCGATCCAATAACTCGAAACTTTTCCATCATAAACCTTAAAGTGACATCAGTTTCTTATCACGTTCCCACTCTTCTGGCGTGAAAGCCTTAATAGAAAGAGCATGGATGTCATTGCGTTGAATGTATTCCATTAGTGGGCCGTAGATTAGTTGCTGCTTCTTAACTCGATTCATGCCGTCAAAACATGCATCAACCGCAACAACTTCGTAATGACTGCCTTCACCCTTCACGAAAATCTCCTGAAGGTTCAGTGCCGCTGCTAATAATTCTTGTACTTTTGTGCTGTCCACAAATAGCTCCTGCCTAATTTTTTATGTGTTCTGCCATCATTGGCTGGATATTGCTCAATTGGAACAACGTTCGTAATTGTTCTGGCACGAAACTGAGCATTATATGACAGTTTTGATTTTTTGCATGCTCTAATAAGTGAATTAGCATCACCATTCCTGCTGAATCGACTCGATTTATATGGCTAAGGTCAATTTCAACGCTCGATTCCGTCGTTTGCCACTTTTCCAATATACGCCAGATTGCAGGGACACTGTCTCGGTCTATGTCACCGAGCAGCTGATACTCTTTAGAGCTTAGTGCTTGCCATTGAGAGTGGCTCATTATTTATTACTCTCAAAACGAATCGGTTGTGCTGCAAGTTTCTCTAATTCATCGGCAACTTGTAAAATGCCTTCTTGACGAATTTTAGTATTCCACTCTGATTGCTTGCTCGATAACAGGCTAATACCTTCAGCAACCATATCAAACGCCTTCCACTCGCCTGACTTCTTGTCTTTGCGTAGCTTAAATTCAAGCTTAATGTTTGGTCGCGGCGTATCTATGATACTAACCTTAATACTGGTAATACGGCTATCTGCTTTGATTTTTGGTTCTGGACCAAATTCAATCGTCTGATCCGAGTACTGAGTCAGTACTTGAGCGTAAGAAGAAACGAGGTATTTACGGAACGCATCGATAAATACACGTACGTCTTTTCTGTCCGCCCCTTTTAGGTTAGGTCCTAACAACTTAAGTGCCGCATATTGCGCGTTCACATAAGGCATCAATTCATCTTCCACAATGACCTTCAATAACTCAGGATCTTGCTGGATATTCTCTTGCTCGCTCTTTAAACGATCAAATGCCACTTCAGCAACTTGCGTCATCATCTGATAAGGCTGAGTGCGATCAATCGATTCTGCAGCAAAAACTTGAGCAGAAATAAGTGAAGCCATTGCTACCATAAACATTGATTTCAAGTAACCGATAACTTTGAAGTGACTAATAGTTTTCAACATCATCTTATTCCTTAACTTCGCTGTCATCAGAGCCACCAACGCTATACAGCACTTGGCCAATCAAATCTTCTAGTACTAATGCTGACTTGGTGTCTTCAATAGAATCACCATCAACCAACATCTCTTCATCATCAAAAATGAAGCCAGGAACCAGACTGATGTACTGCTCACCGATTAAGCCAGAAGTTAAGATTTGAGCACTAGAGGTATCTGGAAATTGTGAGTACTTCGCATCAATAGATAATTCAACGACAGGAAGGTAACTCTCGGTATCAAGCTCAATACTTTTAACTCGACCGACAACGACGCCACCCACCTTCACTGGAGAACGAACTTTTAAGCTACCAATGTTGTCAAAGGTCGCTTTTAGATTGTAAGTATGGTTCGAACCTAAGCCTTTTACGTCAGCGACTTGAAAGATCATGATTAAGATTGCGCAAATTCCGACAATAACAAAGGTGCCGACCCATAATTCTAATTTTCGAGTTTGTTGCATGATTAATTCCCAAACATCAATGCGGTAAGAACAAAATCTAGCCCTAATACCGCTAGAGAAGAGTGCACTACAGTGCGTGTGGTTGCCTGACTAATACCTTCTGAGGTCGGTACCGCATCATAACCATTAAAAAGTGCGATCCAAGTTACTGTGATAGCAAAGACCATACATTTGATAGTGCTGTTACCAATATCTCGGCCTAGCTCAACGGAAGACTGCATCGCAGACCAGAAACTACCGTGGTCAATGCCCTTCCAATCGACACCAACCAATTGAGCACCCCAAATCCCGACCGCCATAAAGATCATCGCGAGCAGTGGCATTGAAATAAGCCCGGCCCAAAGGCGTGGCGCAATAATGCGTTTAAGAGGATCGACGGCCATCATCTCAAGGCTAGAGATCTGTTCGGTTGCTTTCATTAAGCCGATCTCAGCCGTTAATGCTGAACCTGCGCGGCCTGCAAACAATAACGCAGTCACCACTGGGCCCAACTCACGTAACAGTGAAAGCGCGACCATTTGACCAAGGTTACCTTCAGCACCGTAGTCGATTAACACGACATAGCCTTGCAGGCTGAGCACCATGCCAATAAACAAACCCGAAACTAAAATGATAGCTAATGACTGAACACCAACGCTATAAAGTTGTTTAACGAATAAAGGGAAATTCTTTAGTCTCGGGATGCCAAACAAAGCCCCGAATAACATCAGGCTTGCTCGACCAAATGACTCACAGATCGCAAGTGTTCGCTTACCGACACCCGCAATAGCTTTAACAATCATATTAAAACAAATCCTCTTTTAAGCTCTTCGCAGGAAATCTAAACGGCACAGGGCCATCCGCGTCACCTTGCAAGAATTGCTGCACTCTCGGATCGCTGTTGTTGTACAACTCATCAGGTGCACCAGCAGCAATGATTTTTCCATCAGCCATCAGATAAACCCAATCGGCAATACTCATCACCTCAGGCACATCATGAGAAACGACAATAGAGGTTAAGCCCAAAGCTTGATTGAGATTACGGATCAGCTCAACCAAGACGCCCATGGTGATCGGGTCTTGGCCAACAAACGGCTCATCGTACATGATAAGTTCAGGATCCAATGCGATCGCACGAGCCAACGCAGCACGTCTCGCCATCCCACCAGACAATTCACTCGGCATCAATTGCGCAGCACCTCGTAACCCTACAGCTTCAAGCTTAAGTAACACGATGGTACGAATGAATTTTTCGTTAAGTTCAGTGTGCTCTCGCAGCGGAAACGCCACATTATCAAAGACATTAAGATCAGTAAAAAGTGCACCTGATTGGAAAAGCATGCTCATTTTCTTGCGGGCTTGATATAGCTTACGACGTGATAATGCAGGGATATTGTCGCCATCAAACCAAATGTCGCCCTCATCTGGCGGTAATTGTCCGCCAATCAAACGCAGCAAGGTCGTTTTACCGATCCCTGACGGGCCCATGATTGCGGTTATTTTTCCTTGAGGCACCTCTAAACTGATGTCATCAAAGATAACGCGCTCACCGCGTGAGAAGCTGAGGTTCTTAACTTTCACAAGCTCAGTGTTCAACATGTTTTTGTTGTTTCCTTGCTTTAAAATACGCCAATTATGGCTGCAATAATAATGAGTCTACTTTAGAATTAAAAGCACTGTTCAATTAATTCATATTAAACAGGAATCTATGCAGGGATTTGAAAGCCTTAGAAAATTATCTATTGAGCTCTCTTTCTTGCCTGCTAACTGGTAATTAATTTGCCGAGTGACTTCCCTTTTATCTAGCAACAGGTCAAAATTAGCGGTTAATTCTCCGTTTTTTATTAATTTTTTAGGAATCATCATGCTTGAAGCGATTGCGTTTCTTATTATCGGTCTAGGTTTTTTGGTGTGGAGTGCAGATAAGCTGGTTTACGGCGCCGCTGCTCTTGCTCGCAACTTTGGTATCTCACCATTAGTTATCGGTATGACGATTCTAGCAATGGGGTCTTCGGCTCCTGAAATGATGGTTTCAGCAACAGCTGCTCTTGATGGAAAAACAGATACGGCTGTAGGTAACGTTCTCGGTTCAAACATCGCCAACATCGCACTGATTTTGGGTATTACAGCGCTTATCAAACCGCTATCAATTAGCTCTGGTGTGATTCGCCGTGAACTACCATTGATGATTGGTGTCACTCTACTAGCGGGGGCTTTGTTGTGGGACAACCATTTAGGGTTCTACGAAGGCGTATTGTTGTTTGTTCTTTTTGCCGCATTCTTATTCGCAATGCTGCAAATCAGCCGCAGTGAGAAAAAGAACGGCGATGCCTTCCTTGAAGAACAAGAATCTGAAGTTCCTGAAGGCGTGAGCAACCCTAAAGCCGCAATGTGGGTGGTAGTTGGTCTGATAATTCTGCCTCTAGCTGCCAACATGTTGGTTGATAACGCCGTTGTTATCGCGAAATTCTTTGGCATGAGCGACCTTGTGATTGGTTTAACCATTATTGCCGTTGGTACAAGTCTGCCTGAGCTAGCAGCATCACTTGCTGGCGTAATGAAGGGTGAGGATGATATGGCCGTGGGTAATATCATTGGCTCGAACGTATTCAACATCCTTGCTGTTATGGGTATCCCTGGCATCCTCAACCCTTCAGTCTTGAGCGAGTTTGCGATGGGTCGTGATTTCTGGGTAATGCTAGGCGTATCGCTACTGCTTGTCGTCATGGCGCTAGGTAAATCACGTAGTGTGAATCGTATTGAAGGCGGTGTGTTAATTGTGACATTCGTGGCCTACCAAGCTTACCTACTTATGAACATGTCAGCTTAATTATTGATTTAACTTCCCGTACTTGGAGTATTTAATGTCTCAGTCATTCGATTATCGCAGTGTTGCAAAGCAAGTTTTGGAAACCGAAGTTGCAGGTCTTACTCAATTGGACCAATATTTTAATGATGACTTTTGCAAAGCTTGCGACCTTATCCTGAACAACAAAGGAAAAGTGGTTGTGATGGGCATGGGGAAATCTGGCCACATCGGCAAAAAAATCGCAGCAACACTAGCAAGTACTGGGACATCCGCCTTCTTCGTACACCCAGGGGAAGCTGCGCACGGTGACTTAGGAATGATCGGGGCTGGCGATGTTGTTATAGCAATATCCAACTCTGGCGAATCAGGTGAAATCCTCAGCTTATTCCCGGTATTGAAGCGTTTGAACATCAAGATTATCAGCATGACAGGTAAGCCAGCGTCAAACATGGCGACTTTGTCTGATATTCATTTACAAATATCAGTACCAGAAGAAGCGTGTCCACTTGGTCTTGCGCCAACAACCAGTACAACGGCTACCTTGGTGATGGGGGATGCATTAGCCGTCGCACTTTTACAAGCCAGAGGCTTTACTGCGCAAGATTTTGCTTTGTCCCACCCTGGCGGCGCTTTGGGTCGACAACTATTATTAAAGCTTGAAGATATCATGCATACGGGCGATGCACTCCCAGTGGTAGCACCGGAAGCGTTGGTACGAGACGCTCTTTTGGAGATATCTCAAAAAGGCTTGGGGATGACGGCAGTCGTGAGTGAAGACGGTCTAATGGCCGGTATTTTTACTGATGGTGATTTGCGCCGTATCCTAGACAAGCGCATCGATATCCATGACACGCAGATCGGCGACGTGATGACGCTAAATCCGACGGTAGCAGAACCAAACATGCTCGCGGTTGAGGGTTTGAACTTGATGCAAGCTAAGAGCATCAATGGCCTAATGCTGTGCCATGAAGGCAAACTAGTCGGAGCGTTAAACATGCATGACTTACTGAAAGCAGGAGTAATGTAATGACACAGACAGTCGAAACTCTATACGGCACGGTAGATTCAAAAGTGTTTGCCGTAGCAAAAGAGATCAAATTGCTTATTTGCGATGTCGATGGCGTATTCTCAGATGGTCGCATCTACATGGGCAACAACGGTGAAGAACTGAAAACCTTCCACACTCGTGATGGCTATGGCATTAAGTCACTGATGAGCGCCGGTATCGAAATTGCAATCATCACTGGCCGTAAATCTCAAATTGTAGAGAATCGAATGACCGCTCTCGGTATTAAGCTTATTTACCAAGGTCAGGATGATAAAGTTAAGGCCTATCAAGATATTTGCGATAAACTTTCAGTGAACCCTGAAAATACGGGCTACATCGGAGACGATCTGATCGACTGGCCTGTGATGGAAAAAGTTGGCTTGAAGGTATGTGTAGCAGATGGTCATCCACTACTTGCAAAGCGTGCAAATTACGTGACAACCATTAACGGTGGTCACGGCGCGGTACGTGAAGTTTGCGACCTTATTTTACAAGCAAGAAATGAACTCGACGTGCATAAAGGTTTAAGCATATGAGTTTTACTCGTATTATCTATTTAATACTCATATTTATTGCCTCTTGGTCGACCTATTACTTGTACGACAAAGAGCAAACATCAACGATACAAGTGGCTCCAAATTTGGAGCTGCCCGCGTTTAGTGGCAAAAGTCTAAACAACATTAGCTATGACGAAAGCGGTATTCGTAGCTATCAGGTTGAATCGACGTATTTAGAGCACTACTCAGTGGTTGGCGATACGCACTTTCAAAACCCGGTTCTTTCGGTATTCCGAGAAGGGCACACGATTGAATGGCAAGTCACCGCTGATCGCGCGATTATGGATGAGAATCAAGTTGTCACGTTTTATGACAACGTCGTGGCAAAGAACCTGTTGCCAGAAGCTAGCTTCGATACTATGACCACAGATAAAATGGTTGTTGAGCTGCCTAGCCGAGATTTTTATTCAGAGACTCCGGTCCATATGATCGGTACATTGTTTGAAACTGAGGGACAAGCAATGAAAGGTAACTTCGGTACCAACAATGCAACCCTCTTTAATTCTGTTCAAGGTAGATATGAAACTCTTACACCTTAGTTTATTCGCTTTGACCCTTGCGGCGCCTAATGTCTATGCCCTTTCTTCGGATAGCGAGCAACCTGTCTACATTGACTCAGACAGCCAGCAATTGGATATGAAAAGTAACCAAGTGACTTTCCTTGGTGATGTAAACCTTAAGCAAGGCAGCATCAATATCAATGCCGATAAGGTTATTGTTACCCGCAACGCCGTAAACGGTGAGATTGAAGAAATTCAAGGCTTCGGTAAGCCAGCGACCTTCTCTCAACTGACTGACGACGGGAAGACACTCTACGGTGAAGCTGACGACTTACATTACCAGCTTGTTGCCGACAAATTGATCATGACTAAGAATGCAATGCTATCTCAAGATGGCAGCATCATTCGTGGCTCTAAGATCACCTACCAGATCGGCTCTCAAAAATTAGTCGCTGACAGTGGTGAAAACAAACGAGTGTCAACGGTTTTACAACCAACGGAAGTGAATAAGTAACGATGGCTGTTCTTAAAGCAAAAAACCTAGCGAAAACCTACAGCAAGCGCAAAGTTGTTACCGATGTAAGCTTGCAGGTAGAGTCAGGCCAGATCGTTGGTCTGCTTGGCCCTAACGGTGCGGGGAAAACGACCTCTTTCTATATGATAGTTGGCCTGGTTGCGCGTGATGAAGGTACTATCAGCATTGACGACCGTGACATCAGTATCTTGCCAATGCACAGTCGTTCTCGTCTTGGTATCGGTTACCTACCGCAAGAAGCATCGATTTTCCGTAAGTTGTCTGTTGAGAACAACATCATGGCCGTTTTACAAACCCGTGATGAAATGACTAACGAACAGCGCCAAGATAAGCTGGAAGACCTTCTAGAAGAGTTCCACATCCAACATATCCGCACCAGTAATGGTATGGCTCTGTCAGGTGGTGAGCGTCGTCGTGTGGAGATTGCTCGAGCTCTAGCAGCAAACCCGCAATTCATTCTGCTGGATGAACCGTTTGCCGGTGTTGACCCGATCTCAGTTATCGATATCAAGAAAATCATTGTTCACCTACGTGATCGCGGATTGGGCGTTTTGATTACCGATCACAACGTTCGTGAAACATTAGATGTGTGTGAAAAAGCTTACATCGTAAGCCAAGGGCACCTGATCGCTGAGGGTACTCCTGAAGATGTTCTCAATAACGAACAAGTTAAACAAGTTTATCTAGGCGAACAATTCCGTCTATGATTATATAGAGAGTATCGAGAGTTCTAAGAATAATAACTAGGTAAGTCACACTGAATGAAACCCTCATTACAACTTAAGCTAGGCCAACAGTTAGCAATGACTCCTCAATTGCAGCAAGCGATTCGTTTGTTGCAACTGTCTACTTTAGATTTGCAGCAAGAGATTCAAGAAGCACTTGAATCTAATCCACTACTCGATGTCGAAGAAGGCAATGAAGATACGCCTACATCGGAAGAGAAACCTAGCAGTGACGAGAAAGAAACAGTTGAAGCCACAGAGCAAGATTTACCTGATAGCTCAGATTTAATCGAAAAATCAGAAATTGGCAACGAACTAGAGATCGACACAACTTGGGAAGATGTCTACAGCGCAAACACAGGTAACACTGGTATTGCGATTGATGACGACATGCCTGTTTATCAAGGCGAAACGACTCAAAGCCTACACGACTACCTACTTTGGCAACTCGACCTAACACCATTCTCTGAAACTGACCGAAGCATTGCTTTCGCGCTGATTGATGCCATTGATGACTATGGCTACCTCACCGTATCTTGTGAAGATATCCTTGAAAACTTCGATAGCGAAGAAGTAGAGCTTGATGAGATTGAAGCCGTCCGCAAACGAGTTCAGCAGTTTGACCCGCTGGGTGTCGGTTCAGTGAACCTACAAGATTGCTTGTTACTGCAACTGGCAACCTTTCCCCAGGATACCCCTTGGCTTAACGAAGCTAAGTTAGTACTTACTAGCCACATCGACCAACTCGGTAACCGCGATTACAAATTAGTCATCAAAGAAACCAAGCTAAAAGAAGCGGAACTACGTGAGGTTCTGCAACTGATTCAGCAACTGGATCCTCGACCTGGCAGTAAGATTACACCGGACGAAACTGAATATGTAGTTCCAGACGTAACGGTGTTCAAAGATCTTGGAAAGTGGTTAGTCACCATTAACCCTGATAGTGTCCCTAAGCTGAAAGTAAATCAGCAATATGCCGCTCTTGGTAGCAAGGGCAGCAGTGCAGACAACCAATTCATTCGCTCAAATTTGCAAGAAGCAAAATGGCTAATCAAAAGCTTAGAAAGCCGAAATGAGACGCTACTCAAAGTTGCGCGATGCATTGTTGAACATCAGCGTGATTTCTTCGAACATGGCGAAGAAGCGATGAAGCCAATGGTTCTGAATGATGTTGCGTTAGCCGTTGATATGCACGAATCCACGATCTCTCGTGTGACGACTCAAAAATTCATGCACACGCCACGTGGCATCTTCGAACTCAAATACTTTTTCTCAAGCCATGTCAGCACTGACAATGGCGGTGAATGTTCATCTACAGCAATTCGCGCACTGATTAAGAAGCTTGTCGCAGCGGAAAATACCGCGAAGCCTCTAAGTGATAGTAAGATTGCTGCTTTACTGGCTGACCAAGGAATTCAGGTAGCTAGACGTACCATAGCGAAATACCGTGAGTCTCTGGGCATTGCCCCATCGAGTCAGCGTAAACGCCTGCTATAAGCTAATTTAGTTAGCTATTTAGTTAACTATTAATTTGGTTATAACCTGGCAACCAACTGAAAAGGAAAGTCTATGCAAATCAATATTCAAGGCCATCACGTTGATCTTACCGATTCAATGCAAGACTATGTTCGCACTAAATTCGACAAACTTGAGCGCTTCTTTGATCATATCAATAGCGTTCAGGTTGTTTTAAAAGTTGAGAAAATCAATCAAATCGCGGAAGCTACCCTGCATATAAATCAGGGGGAAATCCATGCGACAGCAACTGATGAAAGCATGTATGCCGCGATTGATTCATTGGTTGATAAACTCGTCCGCCAACTCAACAAGCACAAAGAAAAGCTAAGTAGTCACTAACATGCAATTAAGCGAAGTACTTTCATTGGACTGCACCAAAAGTGCAGTCCAATGCACAAGCAAAAAAAGAGCCCTTGAGCTCATCAGTCAGATCGCTGCAGAAAGCTGTGGTCAAGATTCAACAGAACTGTTTGAGTGCATGTTGAGCCGTGAAAAAATGGGCAGTACTGGTATTGGTAATGGCATCGCTATTCCTCATGCTCGTATGAATGTCAGTGATAAAGCGATAGCTGTATTACTGCAATGCCAAGACCCAATCGAATTTGATGCGATTGATAATCGTCCTGTCGACCTACTATTTGCCCTGCTTGTTCCAAGTGAACAGTGCAAGGAGCATCTAAAAACCCTTTCATGTATGGCAGAACGACTTAACGACAAGCAGACTCTTAAACAGTTGCGTAATGCTCAAAGCGATCAAGAGCTTTACGACATCATGATCCAAGTGCCAACTTGCGAGCAATAACATGCGATTAATCGTTGTGAGTGGCCAATCTGGGGCCGGTAAAAGTGTTGCGTTACGAGTCCTTGAAGACTTGGGGTATTACTGTGTTGATAATCTTCCAGTAAACCTGCTAAGCGACTTCGTCGAATCGGTACGCGAGATCAATCAAAATGTCGCTGTTAGCATTGATATTCGCAACCTACCGAAAGAACCGCAGTTAGTTACAGAGACACTAGAACAACTAGAAGCCGCCACTGATATTGATGTGAACGTTTTGTTCCTAGACGCAAGTAAGCAAACGCTACTCAAACGCTACAGCGAAACACGCAGAATCCACCCTTTATCGATCGGCCAAGAAAAGTTATCTCTTGAGCAAGCGATTGATTTAGAAAAGACACTCCTAACACCTCTCGCAGAACAAGCCAGCATTGTGATTGACAGCAGTGACTGCAACCTCTACGAATTGAGCGAAAAGGTTCGATTTAAAGTTGAAGGCAAAGAGAAGCAAGAGCTGATCATTGTCTTTCAATCTTTCGGTTTCAAATACGGACTACCAAGTGATGCTGACTATGTGTTTGATGTTCGCTTTTTGCCAAACCCTCACTGGGAACCAGCACTACGACCATTAACGGGTCTTGACGCACCCATTCACTCTTTTCTTGAAAAACACTCAGAAGTTCTTGAACTCAAGCAGCAAATTCAAGGCTTTGTTGAGCAGTGGTTGCCAATGTTAGAGAAGAATAATCGCAGTTATCTAACGGTCGCGATTGGTTGTACTGGCGGTAAACACCGCTCGGTTTACCTAACTCAGAAAATTGGTGAATACTTCGAACAACTTGGCCATCAAGTTCAAATCAGACACGCCTCCCTAGAGAAGCACCAACAGGGCTAACCATGGAATTAACTCGAACTGTACTGATCCAAAATCGCTTGGGTCTTCACGCTAGAGCAGCCGTAAAATTGGTTGAGCTTGCACAAAGCTTTGATGCAACCATCACTATCCATAGTGAAGAAGATAAAACGGCAACAGCAGACAGTGTAATGGGGCTACTTATGCTGGAGTCGGCGCAAGGGCAACACATCACCATCCAAGCCGCAGGCACCGATTCTCAGCAAGCGCTTGATGCCGTTTGTCACCTAATTGAAGACCGGTTTGATGAGGGCGAGTAGCAAAAACGCTTCACTCACAACATCTAAAACTCAAACCACGCATCAACCAATATTAATTCTTAGTTCTACCTAAGTTAATGATTTAAATAAGCCCCAGAATTAAGTTACTATTCCAAGCATTGTTAGAATAATGAGATAGGAGGAAAATATGGCAGAGCAATTAGAATTCGACCAAGCTCACCAAACCCTCCAAGAAGTCAGCGAAGCCCTAGAAAACGGCCGATTTGTTCACGTACGCCGACAACTTCAGGATATGGAACCTGAGGATATTGCACACCTTTTAGAAGCCTCCCCTCGCAAAAGTCGTGACGTACTCTGGCAACTCACCGATCCAGAAGACTACGGTGAAATTCTTGATGAGCTAAACGAAGACGTCAAAGATGCTCTTGTGTCAAAAATGGCACCAGAAACCTTGGCAGAAGCAACCGAAGGTATGGAAACCGATGACGTCGCGTACGTACTTCGAAGCCTGCCCGACGATGTTTCTCGAGAAGTCCTTTCCCAAATGGACTCTGTCGATCGTGCATTAGTAGAAACCGCCCTTTCGTACCCAGAAGATTCAGCGGGTGCGTTAATGAACACCGACGTAATCACGATCCGCGGTGATGTCGATGTTGAGGTCGTACTGCGTTATTTACGTATGCGTGGTGAATTACCTGACGCTACCGATGCGTTATATGTTATCGATGACGACGAACGCCTCATTGGTAACCTATCGCTCAGCACACTGATTACAACCCAGCCTGATGTGTCTGTTTCAGAAGTGATGGAAGATGCCGACGAAGCGATCGCCGTTGAAACCAGTGCCTCTGATATCGCCAGCCTGTTCGAACGTCGTAACTGGGTGTCAGCTCCTGTTGTCGATGTAAATCAACACCTTGTAGGTCGTATCACGATCGATGATGTGGTTGATGTCATTCGTGAAGATGCTGAACACTCGATGATGAGTATGGCGGGTATGGATGATGATGAAGATACCTTCGCGCCGGTCGTAAAATCCGCTCGTCGTCGTAGTGTATGGCTAGGCGCAAACGTTTTGGCAGCACTCGCGGCAGCGTCTGTGTCTAATATGTTTGAGGCGACACTGAATGAGATGGCCGCGATTGCCGTTTTGATGACTATCGTACCTTCCATGGGTGGTGTTGCAGGTAACCAAACCGTCGCTCTAGTGATTCGTGGTTTAGCGCTTGGTCACATTGGTGACAGTAACAAACGCGAACTACTACTCAAAGAAGCCTCTATCGGCTTCCTTAACGGCATTCTATGGGCCGTTATCATTGGCGGTATAGTGGTTGCTTGGAAAGGCAATTGGATCTTAGGAGGTATCATCTCAGCAGCGATGATGACAAACTTGATTGTCGCGGGTATTGCCGGTGTAACCATTCCTGTGATGCTGAAGAAGATGAATATCGACCCTGCCCTTGCAGGCGGTATGGCTCTGACCACGGTGACTGATGTGATTGGCCTATCGGTGTTCTTAGGCTTAGCCACGATACTTATCTAACTCATACTTATCTCGTGTGAATAAACAGATAGCCTATTCTAAGACGAGATGCTGAATACAAAAAGGGAGCCAGAGGCTCCCTTTTTAATATGTCAGATTTACGCTTCAGGTTTGAGCTTCAGATTTAAACTAAAGCCAATTAAGCAAATTACTCACCCGCGACTTTCATCGATTCAAGCAGGATAGAACCGGTTTGAATTTGTGAACGAGTTTCAACGTCGTTACCTACAGCTACAATCTGAGTGAACATATCTTTTAGATTGCCCGCGATCGTCACTTCCGATACTGGGTATTGGATCTCTCCGTTCTCAACCCAGAAACCTGCAGCACCACGAGAGTAATCACCTGTCACGGTATTCACGCCTTGCCCCATCACTTCAGTCACAAGGAAGCCTGTGCCTAACTCTTTTAGCATTTGCTCAAAGTTTTGACCGGTCGATTTAACGAACCAGTTATGAATACCACCCGCATGACCTGTTGGTGTCATATCCATTTTACGTGCGGCGTAGCTCGTTAGCAGGTAAGTTGCTAACACACCATCGGTGATAATTTCACGATCTTGAGTGAACACACCTTCGCTATCGAATGGGCTTGAAGCCAAACCACGTAAGATATGGGGACGCTCAGAGATATTGAACCAATCTGGCAAAATTTTCTGACCTAGATGATCCAGTAAAAACGAAGACTTACGGTAAAGGTTACCACCGCTAATTGCCATCACAAGGTGGCCAATTAGACCTGTAGCGACATCGTTCGCGAACATAATTGGATATTGGCCTGTTGGTAGCTTTTTAGCATCCAAACGGCTGATGGTTTTTTCTGCCGCTTCTTGACCAACACGCTCAGGCGCCCATAGCTCATCACGATGACGTGCAACGGTGTAGCTGTAGTCACGTTCCATTTCACCATTAGCGCCTTGTCCAATCACACAGCAGCTCGTGCTATGGCGACTTGAGGCGTAGCTTGCTAGTAAGCCATGGCTGTTACCATAAACCTTAACACCATAGTGACTGTCGTAGCTTGCACCATCACTTTGCTTGATCTTGTCGCTATAAGCTAGCGCTTGCTTCTCAGCAGCAATCGCAATCTCAGCAGCATAGTCAGGGTTTGGTTCATCAGGGTGGAAAAGGTCCAAATCTGGAATTTCTTTTACCATGTATTCTTTTGCGGCAGGACCTGCAAATGGGTCTTCAGAAGTGTACTGAGCGATATCAAGCGCAGCCGCTACTGTTTGAGCAATTGCCTTTTCACTCAGATCAGATGTAGATGCGCTGCCTTTTTTCTGGCCGCGGTAAACAGTAATACCTAGAGCACCATCACTATTAAATTCAACGTTCTCCACTTCACACATACGTGTTGAAACACTTAAACCCGTTGACTTAGTAATAGCGACCTCAGCTGCGTCTGCACTCACTGATGCCATATCCAACGCTTTAGCTACTGCGGCTTCTAGCTCAACTCTTTGCTGGGCGACTTGCTGTTTTACATCCATATCTATTCTAATTTTTTAGGTCAATATTAGGTAGGATAACAAGAATTTCGCTTTCTCCCCAAGATTCTTGCTAAAATAGGCAATATATTCGTTTGAGATAGTGATATAGGCAGAAAAGATGGCTCGCAAAAACCAAAAAGCCCCATGGGAACCAGAAGAAGAAATCATCTGGGTAAGTAAGACAGAAATGAAAACGGACATGGATGCCCTGCAAAAGCTGGGAGAAGAGCTTGTTGAACTAAAGCCTTCTATTCTTGATAAGTTCCCTTTGTCTGAAGACCTGGCACAAGCGATTAAAGATGCACAACGCTTTAAAAATGAAGCAAAGCGCCGTCAGCTTCAATACATTGGTAAAGTAATGCGCAATGTAGATCCAGAGCCAATTCAAGCGGCTTTAGATAAAATTCGCAACAAACACTCTCAAGCAACAGTTGAACTACACAAACTAGAACAACTGCGTGACCGCGTTGTTGCAGAAGGCGATGCTGCCATTTCTGACGTTATGGAAATGTACCCTGAAGCAGACCGTCAACGTCTTCGTCAGCTAGCTCGCCAAGCTAACAAAGAGAAATCAGCGAACAAGCCAGCGAAGTCTTCTCGCGAGATCTTCCAAATCTTAAAAGAGCTAAAGCAAGGCGACTAATCTTAGTCTCCCTTTGCTCAGAAAGATAATAAAAGACCTAGCACATGCTAGGTCTTTTTTTTTCGACTTACTCAATGTCAAAGCCCACAAGACCAATACTCAGTCGTCACTCACCCGCTTTAACAAACGAACTTAATTCTTGCTGTGGATGAGTAGCGGTCAGTACCTCTATCGAGTCTTCAACCAACACCTTACCTAGCGCCACAAAAATAAACTTATTCGCGATACTGCGTGCATCACCTAAATGGTGCGTCACCATCAATACCGTAATATTTCGTTCTGCCGCTAATCGCTTCACTAAGCTAAGCATCTCCTCGCGCAGCAAAGGATCAAGCGCAGAGAAAGGTTCATCAAGCAACCAGATATCATGAGGCTGAACAAAACAGCGGGCTAACGCGACACGCTGGCGCTGGCCACCCGATAAATGCTCAGGCAATCTATCTAAATACTCTGCAACACCTACTTGTGCGGCTGCTTGCTCAACTTTGAGCTTTTGGGTTGCTGTAAGCTTTAATCCTGGATGCAGCCCTAAACCAATATTTTCACGTACGGTGAGATGGGCAAAAAGATTGTGTTCTTGGAACAACATCGCCAATGGACGTTGGTGCGCTTCTTTACCAATAAGCGATTGTCCTGCCACTGATATCTCACCCGATGTAGGCTCTATGAATCCCGCAACTAGCGCCAACAACGTTGATTTACCAGCGCCACTCGGCCCCATCAACGCGACAATGTCGCCCTGCTCAGCTTGGAAATCAAAGCGAAACAACTCTCGGTGATAGTGGTAGTCCACCTCTTTCATCACTAACATCATCGGTTCCTTAACTCTTTAGCATTAGGGTTTGAGCTTCGAGTAAATAAAAATTCTATTAAGCTAAAACTGCCCACACTCAGCAGCAGTAAACTCACAGAAACCACCGCGGCGGCTTCCATTTGATAGCTGCCTAACAATTGGAATAGATACAAAGGCAGCGTTCTAAAATCTTGGCTACCAAACAAGGCAATGGCACTCAAGTCCCCCATCGCCAGCATAAAGCTAATAGAAAAGGCTTGCGCCATTGGTTTACGTAGTGCGCGCCACTCCACCAGCCTAAAACGTGTGAAACCTGTCATTCCCAAGCTTGCACACACGTATTGATACTGTTGAGATAAATGCAACATAGGTTGGGCTAAGGTTTTGATCACATAAGGCAGTGCCATTAAGCTATTTACTGCAATCACAATAAAGAAAGCTAAGCTAAATACATCGGTAAATGAACGCAGTAATAAGAAGAGTCCCGTACTGATCACTAACCCTGGTGTCACTAAGATAATGGTACCAATCAGCTCGATTTTATCGGCTCTAAAGTTCTTGTTCTGCAAACGCCATGCACGACTGGTCAGCAGTATCGCAATACCAATACCGACGGCAATAACACTTGCTAAGGACGCAACTTTAACTGAGGTCATTAGCGCAGCCCAAAACGGTTCGCTGCTGAGCACAGTTAGTGCTTGTGAGTTAATACCACTGACGATAACCATGGCTAATGGCGGCAATACCAGCATTGAGACTACTATGATCCAAAAGCTATCCCAAGCTTTTGACCACCAGCAGTCCTTAACCAAATATTTCTCTTCCGACAACTGACTGGCCGTCACTGAAATAGGTTTCGACAGGCGCTGAATACTCACCGCGAGCACTCCACACAGCAGCATTTGCCATATCGCGAGCAAGGCACCAACCTGTAAGTCAAAGTCGAATTTAATCGCTTGATAAATAGCGAGTTCGATAGTGGTCGATTTCGGACCTCCACCTAGCGCCATCACGGTAGCAAAGCTAGTAAAGCACAACATGAAGACTAAGCCACATACATGAGGCAGTTGTTGTCTCAATCGCGGCCATTCGACCCATTTAAATTTATTCCAATGACTCATACCCAAATGAGCACACAGCTTGTGCTGCTCGGCAGGCACGGTATCTAAAGCTTGTAAAAGTAAACGGCTGGCATAGGGCAGATTAAAAAAGACATGTGCGAGCAAAATGCCATTCAATCCATAGATGGAGAATGGTAATTCAATATCGAAGTTCGCCAGAAATTTAGCTAACCAACCACTGTTGCCATAAATTGCAAGCAAACCAAACACACCGACTAACACAGGCAAAACCAAGGTCGACGCGAACAGCCTTAACAACAGAGCTCGCCCAAAAAATTGCCTGCGACACAAAGCATGAGCAATAGGTATAGCAAAGCCAACACTCAGCACAGTTGAGAGTGTCGCTTGATAAAAACTGAATTTCGTTACGTGCCAATAGTAAGGATCGGACCATACTTGGCTGATATCAAGAGAAGGGGCATTGCTAAGCAATGCCCCAACTGCTGAAACCACAAAGGCGGTAATGAGTATCGCAACCCAGATCCCGACCTTAGGTGTTTTCTTTATCATAAATTGATTTTTTACCGTAAGTGGTTCACTCAGTTAATATCGAACGAACCTTTAAATACAGAAAGTTAGAAAGCTGAGCTTTAGGAAACTCATCTTTAGAAAGTTAAGCTAGAAAGCTAATCCTTTAAAAAGTAAGTGCACTCTGCCATTCACGAATCCATGGCTTACGCTTAGCAGCGATTTCTTCAGGCGTAAAACTCAGAGCTTTCTGCGGTACTGTTAACTGCTCGAACCCTTTGGGTAGCTCGATACCCGTCACTGGGTACATCCAGTTGCCAGTTGGCATCGCCGATTGGAATTCATCACTTAAGATAAACGCCATAAACTCATCGGCCAGTTTTTCATTTTTGCTGCCTTTAACTTTCGCAGCCACTTCCACTTGAGTGTAATGACCTTCTTCAAAGCTTGCAGCTGCATACTTAGAATCACTTTCTGCAATGATGTGGTAAGCAGGGGATGTTGTGTAAGACAAGACTAAGTCCGACTCCCCCTTTAAGAACATAGAGTAAGCTTCAGACCAACCTTTAGTAACCGTAACCGTCTTCTGAGCAAGTTTCTTCCAAGCTGCCGTCGCTTCATCACCGTATACCGACTTCATCCATAGCATCATGCCTTGACCCGGCGTTGATGTACGTGGGTCTTGGTAGATAACCTTAAGGTCGTCACGCTGCTCAACCAGTTCTTTCAAGCTCTTAGGTGGGTTTGCTAGTTTCTCTTTGTTATAGATAAACGCAAAGTAACCAAAATCATAAGGAACAAAGGTGCTGTCGTCCCAGCCGTTAGGAAGTGTCACTGAAGACGTATCAACATTGTGCTCAGCCAATAAGCCCGTCGCTTTCGCTTCAGCCATCAGATTGTTATCTAGGCCTAACACGATATCAGCTTTGCTGTTACCACCTTCAAGACGCAAGCGGTTCAGAATAGATACGCCATCTTCTAGCGCGACAAAGTTCACATCACAGCCACACTTTTCTTCAAATGCTTTTTCAACGGCAGGACGAGGTCCCCAATCCGCAGCAAAAGAGTCATAGGTATAAACCGTTAGGGTATTGTCTGCAGCAAAGGCAGAAAAAGAGATGGCTGTAGTAACAGCAAGAGTTGTTAATGTAAATTTCACTGGACGCTCTCCATGGTCTGAGCGGCACAGGTTTGAGGGAGGAGAACGGTAGAGGTTGTTCCTAACTCAATTCCTACGCCAGCATTATCTGGTTCAGGTTTACGGGTCCCAAGCACTTGCTTGATCTCAGCTCGCATTCATTATTTGAATGGTTCGCTCCCCGATGAGTGTTCAGAATTGTAATTCGAATTTTAACAATAAGCTATCAAGTTTGGATCAATTACGTTGATCGTAACCCCAACGTGGTACTAAACCTTGCTCGATGCCAAGATGATCCAAAATGCGCGCCACCATAAAATCGACCAGATCTTCAATCGACTTAGGTTGATGATAAAAACCCGGAGCGGCAGGCATGATCGTCACGCCCATAGTCGATAGCTTATGCATGTTCTCTAAGTGCAGCGTCGAGAATGGCGTCTCACGAACCACCAACAACAGTTGGCCTCGTTCTTTCATGACCACATCTGCAGCACGCTCAATCAGATTATCCGATAAGCCATGAGCAATTGAAGCCAAGCTTCCCGCTGAACATGGACAAACGACCATCTGCTTCGGCGCTGCAGAGCCAGAGGCAACCGGTGAGAACCAATCATCTTTGCCACACACCACCAGCTTTTCGGGGTCACACCCAAGGTGTTTAACCAAAGCTTGTTTCGCTGCATCTGGTCCAGCAGATAACTTAAGTTCATGCTCGGTCGCCAACACCACTCGCGCAGCCGACGATATCAGTAAATAGACCTGATAATCCGCCGCCAAAAGGCATTCAAGTAAACGCAGGCCATAAGGCGCACCTGATGCGCCAGTGAAAGCGAGGGTTATAGCTTTATCGTGTTTTGTCATGTTCTCAATTACTTCAAAATATAAGGTCGTGGATGCCGTTAGCCTTTGAGTGCCAACGCATCCAACAGTTTCTGGTGAATACCACCAAAGCCACCATTGCTCATTACCAAGATTTGGTCGCCCGCTTGTGCCTCTGAGACAATTCTAGCAACGAATGTATCCATGTCATCACTAACATGTGCGGGTTGATGGCACGCATCGGCAGCATCTTGTACAGACCAATCAATGTTATCTGGTTGGAATAAGTAGGTAGAATCCGCCTGTTTGAGCGAATCAGCCAAGGTTTCTTTATGCACACCACGCTTCATGGTGGCAGAACGAGGCTCTAAAACGGCAATGATTTTTTTCGTATCGACCTTATTACGTAAGCCACCCAGAGTAAGTTCAATCGCTGTAGGATGATGAGCAAAATCGTCATAGACAGAAACACCTGCTACCTCACCTTTGAACTCTAAGCGACGCTTGGTATTAATGAACGCCGCCAGTGATTCACATCCTAAGTCGGGTGTCACACCAACATGTCTTGCCGCCGCAATCGCCATCAAGGCATTACTTACGTTATGATCGCCAACCAAATCCCAGTCTACGGTTCCAACACATTCGTCTTGGAAATAGACCTCAAATTTGGAGCCATCTTTAACCAGTTTCTTGGCATCCCAATCGCCAAGTTCGCCGCTCGATTCAGTCTCACTCCAACACCCACGAGAAAGAACATCTTCAATAGCCGCATCTTGCTTCGGTGAAAAAATACGACCATTACTTGGCACAGTGCGAACCAAATGATGAAACTGTCGCTTGATCGCTTCAAGATCATCAAAGATATCCGCATGATCGAACTCAAGATTATTCATGACCAAGGTTCTTGGGTGGTAATGAACGAACTTAGATCGTTTATCGAAAAAAGCACTATCGTATTCGTCGGCTTCAACCACGAAGAACATGCTTTCACCAAGGCGAGCAGAGATACCAAAGTTACCCAACACACCACCAACTAAGAAGCCCGGTGCATAGCCACAGTCTTCCAAGATCCAAGCCAACATGCTTGATGTAGTAGTCTTGCCATGCGTTCCCGAGACCGCAAGAACCCAACGGTCATGCAGTAGAAATTCTTGCAACCATTGCGGGCCTGATGTGTATCTAAGGTTATTATCCAATACATACTCAACACACGGGTTACCACGGCTCATGGCATTACCGATAACCACGAGATCAGGCCTTGGCTCTAATTGACTAGGGTCGAACCCTTCAATAATTTCAATCCCTTGCGATTCCAACAAAGTGCTCATTGGAGGGTAAACATTCGCGTCACTACCCGTAACCTTGTGACCTAATTGACGAGCCAATACCGCGGCACCACCCATGAAGGTGCCACAAATTCCTAAGATGTGAATATGCATATATTGCTTCCAAACGCTTGGCTAAATGAGCCATGTCTAAATCAAACTACTTGCACTCATTATCATTAAATGGCGATTAAAAGCGAGCAGCAATGCAAAACAAATTTAGTCGACATAGTAAGTGAGATCTGTGTCGCTTAGTTCATTACCATTAAAAAGATCTAACCTTTAGAATTTAGGTAAGCGTCTAGATGAATAAAGCCCACTCAAGAGGCCTAATCTACAGTGCTCAAATCCCCCCTAATATTGAGAGAAGTTTAAGGAAATAACATGTCTGAGATGCGCACCCTTGGTGAGTTCATTGTTGCAAAACAAAATGATTTCCCCCATGCAAGTGGTGATCTATCATCCCTTTTGTCATCAATTCGTCTTGCTGCAAAAATTGTTAACCGTGAAATCAACAAAGCAGGTCTTGTCGACATTACTGGCGCTGTTGGTACAGACAACGTTCAAGGTGAAGAGCAACAAAAGCTAGACCTTTACGCGAACGACAAATTTAAAGCGGCTCTAGAAGCTCGTGACCAAGTTTGTGGCGTTGCAAGTGAAGAAGAAGACGAAGCTGTTGCCTTCAATAAAGAGCTCAACAAAAACGCAAAATACGTTGTTCTGATGGATCCACTTGATGGTTCTTCAAACATCGATGTGAATGTATCGGTTGGTACGATTTTCTCTATCTACCGCCGAGTGTCACCGATTGGTACCCCACCAACACAAGAAGATTTCCTACAACCTGGACACAAACAAGTCGCAGCTGGTTACGTAATTTACGGTTCTTCAACCATGCTTGTTTACACAACAGGTGCTGGCGTAAATGGTTTCACCTACGACCCATCACTGGGTACCTTCTGTCTATCTCATGAAAACATGATGATCCCTGATGAAGGTAAGATCTACTCGATCAACGAAGGTAACTACTTCCGCTTCCCTACCGGTGTTAAAAAGTACATCAAGTACTGCCAAGAAGATGAGCCGAGTGATAACCGCCCTTACACCTCTCGTTACATCGGTTCTCTAGTATCAGATTTCCACCGTAACCTGCTGAAAGGCGGCATCTACTTATACCCAAGCACACAAAGCCACCCTCAAGGTAAACTGCGTTTGCTTTACGAGTGCAACCCAATTGCTTTCCTTATGGAACAAGCGGGTGGTATCGCATCAGACGGTGTTCAACGTATCATGGACATCAAACCAACTGAGTTACACCAACGTGTACCTTTCTTTGTTGGCTCAACAGACATGGTTCGCAAAGTAGAAGAGTTTCTTGAGCTTAACCGAGACTAATTCTCTCGCTTATTTCTCAAAATAACGTCACTAAAAAAGCCAGCATTTATATGCTGGCTTTTTAGTGCTCACTGTCCCGTCCTGAAATGTGTTTACACATTGAGGACTAATGATGACCATTCCAAATAAACACTACGTTAAGCGCACTCAGCGTGATTACACACTAGGCTTTAAATTACAGGTTGTAGACGCTATCGAAAAAGGCGACATGACCTATAAACAAGCCCAATCAATTTACGGCATACAAGGTCGTTCGACCGTTCTTACTTGGTTAAGAAAGCATGGGAAATTGGATTGGACAAACAATCCAAGGAAGAGCGCGATGCCTAAATTACCGAGAGCGAATGAAACGCCTGTCCAAAAAATAAAACGACTAGAACAAGAGCTTGAAGATGAACGCCTCAGATGCCTTCTTCTCAATAGGGTTGTTGATATTCTTGATGCTGAGCACGGGATGTCGCTAAGAAAAAAGTATATAGCGAAGGAGCAAGAAGCCTTCAAAAAGAGAAGAAAGTAAGCTTAAGTAAAGCTTGCTCATTGCTCAATATATCTCGTCAGTGTGTCTATAAGAGAGAAAAGCGTGAGACCACTCGTCAGGCTGAGCTTGCTCCTGTGAAAGGAATGGTGCTTGAACTAAGGCGGTTTATGCCTCGGTTGGGAGCTCGTAAGCTCTATTTCTTACTGAAGCCTAAGTTGATAGCTAAGGGAATAAAACTTGGCCGTGATGCTTTGTTTAATTACCTCAGGGAAGAGCGCCTACTAGTTAAGCCGAAACGAAGTTATACCAAAACAACGAACAGCAGGCACTGGATGAAAAAACATCCGAACTTGCTAAAAGAAGTCGTTCCGTCAAAACCAGAAGAAGTTCTGGTGAGCGACATTACTTATGTTCAGTCAAATGAGGGCGTTCACTACTTGTCATTGGTTACCGATGCCTTCAGCCGTAAAATCATGGGGTATGAAGTCAGCAATGAAATGAAAGCGAGCGATGTTGTGAAGGCTTTAGATATGACGGTAAAAACTCGATGTTATTGTCATGCGACAATCCATCACTCAGATAGAGGGCTTCAGTATTGCTCAAACCTCTATCAAGAGAAACTTAAAAAGTATGGCATAACACCATCAATGACAGATGGTTATGACTGTTACCAAAACGCTTTAGCTGAGCGGGTCAATGGTATCCTCAAGCAAGAGTTCTTGCTTACTCAATGCAAAGATCTTCGCGAGTTGAAAACACTTGTTGAAGAGTCGATTTATACGTACAACGAAATGAGGCCACATCTCAGCCTAGGTATGAATACGCCAAATAAGATGCATGAAAAAAGCCAGCAACTTGCGTTACTGGCTTACTAAAATCGTCAACGTATTTTAGGACGAGACACACTAAGTGATTGTTTACCGGATTATCGAACCTGATACTTCGATTCAGCCCCCCGTTCAAAGTTGAAACGGAACCATTTATCAACGTCATCGCAAATCCCAAGGTAAGTCTCACCTCGACGCCCTAACGCTCTTGGGTTTTGAGAACAATACTGAGTTTTTCCGACTTCATAACCTTGCCCATAAGCGGCATACAAATCGGCATCAATTGATGGTGAAGACGCAGCTTCAGCCAAGCTTGCTTCAGTCTGCTTCGTTTTGCCTTTCATCGCCATTTCTTCGCCAAAGCTCTGCCAATCAGTAGCATTCGATGATGTTGGTGGTGGAATTTGCGCACAACCGAATAACATTACTGATAGCACCAATAATAGATATTTCATGATTTCCTCCTGATGGAAAAAAGACTAGCCTGTACATTGAGACTGTTAGCTATTACGTCAGAATGCTTTCATTAGTTCACTCACTAGAGCGGGTTATTCCGCTTACACCAGTCACCCGAAAGTATTTCTTGATTAGCTGTTAGATCAAGCTGATACAAATATACCCATGCTAATCCAAATATAGTCTCTATTTGCTCGCGACGATACTCAACAGGAACATCTTCTAGCCGATCGAGCGACTCCAAAATTTCGTCGTTAATGATATAGACCTCGCCAGCGACACTTTTCTTTCCGAAAATCATCGCCGGATACGCAACTAAATCAAAAAGTGCGTATTCCTCAGGTGTGTCAAACCTTCCTAAACACTCACACGGTTTTAAATAGTGGTGGTTCGATTGGTCTTTTCTCAATGTTCCATAAACAAAAACGAGGTGCTGCATGCTCACTCCCTAGCATTCGTCATCCGCTAATCAATCACCGCTTAAAGTGTTACTCGAATTCAAACTGATAGAGAAGATCCACAGCACTGTCTAGACCCGATACAGCCTCAACGTAGAGATCCTGCATCAATCGATAACGAACGGTAAACTCGCCTAACGAGTTAAAGATACCCACACCATACTTCACCTGTAAACCAGGCAGAATGTAGCCACTTACCGTTACTTGTGAGTCATCCCCAGAGCCTGCTGTATCCAGTTGTAAATCTTGTACACCAAAGGCTTCACCGATTTCGCCAACAACCTTACCACTCTTCGCCAAACTCAAACCGATCAAGGTTGTTGTCATCGAACCGCTCGACTCGCCATCAATATCTTGGCCACGCAAAATATAAGACAGCGCATTGGCTTGCGGCATCGCTGGATCAGAGTAAATCTCGATGGTCGGCTCAGTCGCTGGGCCCGTCACTCGAATGCCGGCGGTCACATCGTCCTGAGTATTGTCAGGATTACGAATCGCGTTGATGGCTACATATGGCTGATCCGGTGGACCATTCATTAGAATTTTACCCTCTTCGATCAAGAGGTCTTGCCCGAATGATTGGTAAGTACCATCGACGATATTCACTTCACCAGTGATGAATGGGCCTTGGTCTTTTTGAGCTACATTGAGCTTACCAACCAAGTCGCCTTCAAGACCGAAGGCAGACAATTTAAAGTCATCACCAATGGAGATATTAATATTGGTCATCACATTGAATGGGATCGTATCTTCACTTTCAGGCTCAAGATCTTTGTTCAATATAACCTGATCGGAAGACACACCAACCGCTGACGGTGGTAAGTCTTCTACCACAATTCGTCCCCATGGTAGTGCTATGTCACCCGTAATTTTTGCCAGCTCGGGCGTGACATCAATAGTCATATCAGGTACGACCTTAACCTTGACCATCGGCGGGATATCAACCATCAACTCATCGGCAAAAACTCTAACGTTAGAGTGCCATGCTTTAAGATCTTGCCAATCCCCGGTTCCCTCAATATCAAGATGACCGTCAGGCGTTTCTACATTCGCATCCAGTTTTGCACTATAACCATCAAAATCGAGGTCGATGCGGCCATCTTTCACATCAACAGGCGTAACGTCGCCTTTGACTTGAATACCATCAACCGAGAACTGACCAAAAACTTGAGGGTGCATCAAAGATCCTTTAACTTGAAGATCACTCTCAAGGTCGGCTTTCAATAGGCTGTACTCACCTAGGATTGGTTGCAAGAAATCGAGGTGGAACGTAGTCAGCTTAATTGCGGCATCGACCATTTTGTCTTCGGCAAGAATATCCGGTAACGACACCGTACCAGACAGGTCACCATTATCAGACACATCCAACTTAAAATCGGCATCCAGTTTGTTATCTTTCAGCTGGGCATTCAATGCAATACTTTCCCAACCCAGTGTGATTGGCTCGCCAACTTGTTGAACAACCTGACCTTTCGGCATATCAACGCTTACCGTAACCTCCGGCTCACCTTGTTCAGACCACTTAGCATGGGCAGTCGCATTGACTAAGCCCTGTAATTGCGTCTCTTTTGGCACAAAGGCTTTAATCTGCTCGAAATCAAATTGATTGATGGCCACCTTGGCCTCACCCGATTTTCCGACACGAACGTCTTCGTCCAAACACACACTCGAACCAGATTGTTTCCAACAGTGCGCTTGAACATCGGCAAACTGTTTATCGACATCCGCCTTTATCGCGACAGGTTGATCTAATACCCAAGGGCCTTGCTGAGTGGTTATTTTGACGCGGTCTAACGACCCATCCCAAATAATAGAAGGCTTTTGAATCAACTCACCAGAGATGGCCAAACTTGTCGACACGATGTCGGATATCACATCAAGTGTCACTGTGTGTTTCTTCTCGCCACCACTGACCGTGAGATCAATGCTTTCCACGCTTTGATCTTGATAGGTTAAGTTCTTAGCTTTGAGTACAAGATCGGCTTGAGCCTCAGGTAATGGAAGAGGGATCACAGAGCCATTAAGCGACAAGGATTCTAGTGTTGCTTCGTTATTCCAATCGACCTTATCAACATTTAAAGCGAGATCAACTTCAGGCTCTTTCGTTGGGCCGCTAAGTTGGATGCTACCAATCACTCTACCTTTCAGCTCAGGACTACTTTTTGCAAGCTCAGGGAAGAAGATCTCAACGCCCATGTCCCATTGCTTATCAAGTTGCCCCTGTGCCTTAATCGAGTTAACACCATGAGCCAAGCTCAAACCGCTGGTTTTCAGCTTTGGTTCACCGCTCGCGCTGCGATCCGACGCTGACAACTGACCTTCGATATCCAGAGGGTACTCTCGCAAGATCCCTTCAATATCCAGTTTAGGCAATTCAATCGCCCAACCGCCCGCTTCCGTCAACTCACCCGAGGTGACGATGCTTCCGCTAATGTTACCCTCGGCTTCTGGCCATTGCAGGCCCGGCTGAATGTCTTTAAGTGTTACATCAGCTTGCCAGTTAACGAGACTCTTCCAGTTAGCTTTGACCACACCATTCAACTCACCACCTAATGTATTCAGCTTTAGACGCTCGAACTCAATCTGTTCCGTCGTGCCTTTACCCTGCAGATCGATGGCTAACTCAGGGATTTCCTTACCATCGGCCTCACCTTTAAGTAGAACATTGAAACCATCTAGTGAGCCATTAGCTTTGAATTGCTCAATTGTCGCTTGGTAATCGCTTTTTCCGGTAAGAGGCCACTGCGCTTGTCCGCCCTCTAAAAGAAGGTCAAATGGTAGAGTAGGCTCTAAGGGTTGAATATCCCCAGATAGCTTTGCCTCAATCAGCTCAGAAAACTGAGAATCTAAGTGCAGCTTAGCCACGCTTCCTTGTGCTTTTAGTGATAATTTCTGACCAGCAAGGTCGGTTTCTTTCACTAACGCATCCAAAGAAAGTTCTAGCGGATATCCCCCCTTTAGCTCAACCTTCGTCGCTAAATTCGCACTTGCTTGGGGCATATCAAGCTCTAGAGTGGAAACATCTACCGTGTGCTTACCCGCCGTAGCTTCAAGGCCAAGGTGGTTGACAATAATTGGCGCTTCTTGTTCTAAGGTGAAACGGTTTAGGTCAAAACGCTCAAGTACAACCTGCAAAGGAATTAAGACTTCAGGTAACTCGATAGCCGTTTTAGTGGCAGCCTCTGGTTCTACAATTTCTGTTTGCGGTTCTTCTGTCGATTCAGCAAGCTTAATTTTTAGGTCATTGAACAAGGTTGGCGAAACCGTCAGCGTTTCACCCTGCATGCTCAGAGCGGTTGAGAACAAACCCCATTCGATTTCATGACCCAAGATATTCAGTTTGATATCAGATAAAGCGATGCGATTGATCACTATTGGTAATGGTGTTTTCACTGATGTTAGGGGCGGAGTCGGTTCTACTTCTTCTGTAGAGGGTGGAGGCAGTTCAGTAAATGCGAAGTCCAACCCTTGAATCGCTAAACGATCAACACACAGCTTAGGATCAAGCAAACAACGAGGGTTAATAGCCAAGTTCAGCTTTTGAACCTTGGTGTCGATATGCAGGCTGTCATCTTTAAACTGAACCTTATTAAGCGTAAAGCTTGGGAACAGGGCTCCTTTAGTACTTTCCACTTTAAGTTGTGGTAATGCTTTTTCAGCGCCCCACAGCACAGTGTTCAACCCCGGGTTAGTGAACAAAACAAAACCGAGCAGGGCTATCAACAACAGCAAAATAGACGTCAATGAGATCGACGTCCACTTGATGAATTTGCCCATCACTTTGATCATAATTCTGGCCCTAAACTAAAGTGTAACTGGAACTCATCACCTTTTGCTGCATCTAGGCCCCAAGCAAAATCTAGACTCACTGGACCAACGGGGGACGCCCAACGCACCCCAACACCGGTGCCGTGCTTCCACTCTGGTTTGTCATTAAATGCATCACCAATATCGTAGAATGCTGCGCCCCACCAGTTTCCAACCAAGCGGTATTGGTATTCAAACGAGCTGGTTGCCATGAATTTCGCACCCGTTAATGCACCACTTTTATCGCGAGGAGAGATCGACTCATAACCGTAACCACGAATGCTGTTATCACCACCGGCAAAGAATCTTAGGGAAGGAGACAGCTTCTCAAACTCGTCGGCAAAGTTACCGCCAAATTGAAGCCGAGTTAGGCCTCGGTGGTTATCGCCAATGCTTCGAATCCAAGCGGTTTGGCCTTGAAAACGAACAACCTTAGTTTCGGATAACAAGGTATCATCGGCCGCTTCAAACATAATGGTTTGTTTATCGCCCCACATCGGCATCGAACCACCTCGCGTTCGAGTTCGTGAGAAAGAGAAACCCGGCAAAACAAACTGTGCCAAGTCATCTTGTAAACCTTGTTCATAGTTTTCGACCAAGTATCGAATGAACACCGTGCGTTGCCAGCCGTTATCTAGGCGCCAGTACCTTTCTAAGGCGAGGTTTGACTCCAAACTTTTGGTATCTCGGTTATCCAAGTTCTTCATACCGTACTTAATTTGATAGTAGTCATTAAGCACGTCATCCAATGGGATTTTATAAGCCGCGGTAATCGTCTGCTCGGGCTTGGAGATCGACAAACTACTATTGAAGCTATGACCTTTCTCGTTAACCCAAGGTTTTTTCCATTTGAGAGTGCCTTTCACGCCCAAGTCTGTTGATACACCGATACCTGTTTCGATTTGGTTACGCGCTTGCGGAGCAAGGCTAACCTTCATCGGGATTTCTCGGCCTTCGCCTAACTGACTTAAATCTGGTTCAACAAATACCGAGGAGAACCAATCCGTATTGGACAGGTTTTGGTTGTACTCGCCGACTTTGGTAATTGAGTAAGGTTCACCATCTTCAAACAGCTTGAGAGATTGCACTTTGTCATCTTCAATTTGACTGCCCGTCACAGTGGTTGTGCCAAAGTGATAGCGGATGCCACTGTTATAATGAAGGCGGACATAAGCGCGGTTTAATTCAGGAGCGACTTCTAGCTTGCTAAGATCATACGCCCCATCGAAGTAGCCTTTCGCTAATCCAAGGTTGCGGATCGATGATTTCAAAGAATCATAATTGCCATGATTCAGAATCGAACCTTTAGACAGCTTACTCCTAGCTATTAAAACCAAAAAGTCAGGATCATCTTTGGCTTCACCAGTCAGAACGATATCTGAGGTATAAATAACAACAGGCTCTCCCGGCTCAACCGTAACGGTCATTTCGGTATCATCTTCGGGGTGAGAAAATGTGATATTAGGGTGGTAGTAACCTAACGCATTCAGGGCTTCTTTTATCATAGACTCCAAGCGAGATTGGAACCTTAATGAAACCGAGTACTCTTCTTCAGGAATCGCACTCAGATAAGCATCAACATTATCCTCAAGCGCTCCATTAAGCCCTTTAATTTCAAGGGAAACATCAGCGAAAGCGAGCGTCGATGACAATAGAGTGCCAATCAGAACTGGTAAAGTTTTTCTTATCATGCTTAATTGGTGAAGAAGTTATCAATACGTTAATAAATGAAAAGAAATAATACCGCTAAAAAGACATTGAGTCTGTAATAAATCTTGGAATAACACGGTCTAATTTAAAGACTTAATCAATATGAACCAGCCGTTAATATGAACCTGGATCTAATGTTAACTTAAGCGGTAAACGTATGCGAAAAGGAATATAACATGCTAAACAAACAACAACTGGTTTCCGCAGCAACCGCATTACCGGGAAATGCAGACCCAATCCGAATCACTGAGCGCCATTTTGTCAATCAAACTGACTTGCTCGATGCTCCTATGGGTTCCCAACAAGAAGTCCTACTTGGTATGGGATGCTTTTGGGGAGCTGAGCGTTTGTTTTGGCAACTTGATGGTGTTATTTCCACATCCGTTGGCTACGCTGGTGGATACACAGTCAATCCCACTTATGAGCAGGTATGCAGCGGACAAACCGGTCATACCGAAGTCGTTCGTGTCATTTTTGATAGCGAACAAACATCTTTAGCTCGAATACTTGAGACCTTTTGGGAGCGCCATAACCCTACCCAAGGTATGCGCCAAGGCAACGACTTAGGGACTCAGTACCGCTCCGCGATATACACATTCAGCGAACAGCAACAAGCCGTCGCCGAGCACTCTAAACGTGAATATCAACGAGCAATGACTGAATCATTAGGCAACGAGATCACGACGGAAGTTCTGCCTGCTGGAAAATATTTTTTCGCAGAAACCTACCACCAACAATACCTAGCCAAAAATCCTAACGGTTACTGTGGGTTGGGTGGTACGGGTGTGTGCTTCCCTCCGCAATAATGTGTGTTAGGCATACAAACTAGAACAACATCCATTAAAAAAGGGCTCCGCTAGGAAGCCCTTTTTCATTGGAAATCTATTTTACGCAATGCCAATCTATAACAGTCAGTTACACCGGCAGCGCAGCAATCGTGCCGTTAACTTCTTTAAAAATAGTGAGCTTTTGTTTGTCTGAAACTTCAGGAAGAAGCACTTTGCCTTGGTCGAAGCGAAACTCTCCGATACCCTCAATAGCAAACTGGCCTTTGAATAGGACTTTAACGAAACGTGCCACCTGATGTGGACGGTAAGTAGAAAATTTTCTTAACATAATACAACCTCAATTCCATTTGAGTACTACAGTCACGTACCTAAACACTAACGTATTCAAAGCACATTCAATCGCTAATTCCTTTAGCAAACAGCAAGATAATCTATTGTTCATCTCGATATTGATGCATTATACCTTTTGGTAACAAGCCTGCAACTTATTTCTACGTCGTACGATAAAAAAGTTAAAGAGGCATTTTTCAAATTTCATATTATACTTCCAGAGCAAACCAATAAGCGGAACAAAAATATAATGAAAAACAAAACTCTACTGGCTTTTTTAGCCGCAGCCTCTCCACTCTTCGCCAATGCTCACAACCTATCTGTAGGTACAACTCTACCTGCTGTCGATGTTAGCAACTATGGTGAAATCGTACTAAACGACGGAAATACCGGATATCAAGCTTGGGCAACCAATGATCTTCTAGGTAAAGTTCGCGTCGTTCAAGCTATTGCAGGCCGTAGCAGCTCGAAAGAGCTCAACGCACCACTGATGGCAGCCATTACAGCATCTAAATTCTCAGAAGACAGCTACCAAACCACGACCATCATCAACCAAGATGATGCGATTTGGGGTACTGGGTCTTTTGTTAAATCGTCAGCAGAAAGTAGCAAAGAAGAATTTCCATGGTCTTCTATGGTGCTAGATGAAGACGGCACGGTAGCGTCATCATGGGCTTTAAAAGAAGAAAGCTCTGCGATTATCGTTCAAGACAAGCAAGGTAAAATCTTGTTTGTTAAAGAAGGGGCATTAAACGAATCAGAAGTCACTCAAGTCATTGAGTTGATTAAAGCGAGCCTTTAATAAGATATTCGCGTCTTTTTCGAGACCTGACCAAAGGATATTGTTATATTATAACAGTATCCTTTTTTAATTCTGTGGTTAATCATACTCATGTGGCAAAACACACCTAACAATGTGAAACGCAAAACAGGCTTCTTGCTTGGGCTGATGCTCATGTTAAGCGTGTTAGCGGCAACACATATGGTGGATATTGACCCCGATCACCACACTTCGCATCACTGTGAGCTGTTTTCGATAAATCAGTTCATTACTGCGCACTCACTGCCACAAGTTCCAGAGTTCCATTCAGAATTTACAGCCACTATTACAGAGTCAGTAATTTCGTTACAGCGCCTGTATTTCGCTTATTTAGCACGTTCACCTCCTGTAAATATCGCTTAATTACCACTACTTTTTAATTAACCTTTATTCAGGAAAAAAACATGAAACCTACTATTTTAGCCGTTGTTATCGGCATGACTGTCTCAACGAATGTTCTAGCTAACGAAGAATTCCGCTCTCACGAAGCACACGTGCACGGTAAAGTTGAAGTGAACATCGCTCAAGATGGGCAAGAGCTGCTTGTTGAAGTAACAGCTCCCGGCGCTGATGTGGTTGGCTTTGAACATGCTCCAGAAACTGCCGAGCAAAAGAAAGTGTTTGAACAAGCTATCGCGCAACTGAACAAGCCAGAAGAACTATTTGGTTTCAACAATGCAAGCTGTACTTTGAAGTTCAAGTCAGTGACGAACACCCTAGAAGACGATCATGATGACCATGAAGGCCATGACCACGCTGAAGGCGAACATGACGACCACGAAGGCCATGACCACGCGGAAGGCGAACATGACGACCACGAAGGCCATGACCATTCAGAAGGTGGCCACGGTGAATTCACGGTTGAGTATCACTACCAATGTTCAGACATTGCGAAGCTAGATACGGTGAGCACTCAATGGTTCTCTAAGTTCAGCAACACAAAATCAATGACGGTAAACCTGCTAACTGACAGCGCTCAAATTCAAGAAGTGCTTAACGCAGATCGTATTAGTTTTCGATTCTAATCAGTATTAGATTGAATTAAACGTAGATAAGCAGCCAAGTAAGTATTCACTTACTTGGCTGTACAAATCGGTGTGCTCTGGGAATTTATTATTCGAATAACTGTCCAGTAGATACACCGCTTTAATTATTGGAGCTAATATGTCTTCTGACAGTTCATCACTTGTCGTCAAACTCGAAAATATCAGCTTTCGTTGGAGGCCTGAGTTGCCCCCAACGCTAGAGATCCCCTCACTGCATATCCAAGCCCAAGAGCACCTTTTCATCAAAGGGCCTAGTGGTTGCGGGAAATCAACATTGTTAGGGTTACTGACCGGAATCAACCAAGCTGAACAAGGCGAAGTATCTATCCTTGGCCAAGATCTCACACAGCTAACACCTCGCCAGAGAGACAAATTCAGAGCCGATCATATTGGTTATATATTCCAACAATTTAACCTGCTTCCTTACTTGTCAGTCATCGACAACGTGACGCTTCCTTGTCAGTTTTCTAAGATTCGTAAGCAGCAAGTCACTGAAAGTCAGAACAGCCTGCAAGCAACCGCTCAAGAGTTGTTGCTCAGATTAAAGCTACCTCAAGCTCTAATGGACAAGCCCGTTACCGAGTTGAGTATTGGTCAACAACAACGTGTTGCTGCCGCTCGTGCTTTGATCGGCCAACCCAAAATCATTATTGCCGACGAACCGACATCGGCTCTGGATCATGACAACCGAGAAGCCTTTATCGAACTGTTGCTAGAACAAGCGAATCAGGCGGGTTCTACCCTGATCTTTGTTAGTCACGATCCAACATTAGAAAAACTGTTCACTCGAACCATAGATTTAAAAACCGTTAACCAAGCTAAGGTTGTCGTATGAAAGTAATTACTCACTTAGCCTTAAAAAGCGTACTCAACCGTAAAGCCACAGCCATTCTAACTATTCTCACTGTGGCGGTGTCAGTCATTCTATTACTCGGTGTGGAACGTGTAAGAACCGAAGCTAAGAGCAGCTTTGCGAATACGATTTCAGGTACTGACCTTATCGTCGGTGGCCGCTCTGGTCAGGTAAACCTGCTGCTTTATTCCGTATTTAGAATCGGTAATGCGACCAACAACATCGACTGGAAAAGCTATGAAGAATTTAGCCAGCACAACGCTGTAAAGTGGGCGATCCCAATCTCATTGGGTGACTCACATAAAGGCTTCCGCGTAATGGGCACGAACCATAGCTACTTCGAGAATTATCGCTATGGAAGTAAGCAACCACTTACTTTTCAGCAAGGCAAAGAGTTCAATCAGCTATTTGATGTCGTGATTGGTGCCGATGTCGCGAAGAAGTTAGATTACAAGATTGGTGATCACATCATTCTGGCGCACGGTATCAGTGATGTCGCCTTCAGTCGCCACGACAACCTGCCCTTCACCATTGTCGGAATACTCGCGCCAACCGGCACACCAGTAGATAAAACGGTGCATGTTTCGTTAGAGGCCATTGAAGCGATTCACGTTGGTTGGGAATCGGGGGCTAACCTCGGGCACACACCGAATGCTGAAGCGCTAAAGCAACGTGACTTCCAACCGAAGCAGATTACCGCGATGATGGTTGGCCTTAAGTCGAAGATCCAAACCTTTGCACTGCAACGAGAGATCAATAACTACCGCCAAGAACCTTTGAGCGCCATTATGCCAGGCATTGCGCTTCACGAATTATGGGGAATGATGGCAGTAGCAGAACAAGCACTACTGATTGTTTCAGGGTTTGTTGTAATCGCGGGACTGTTAGGGATGCTGAGTAGTCTACTCACTAGCTTGCAAGAAAGACGTCGAGAGATGGCTATTCTGCGCGCGATGGGAGCAAGGCCTCGTCATGTGTTTGGTTTACTGATCAGTGAAGCAAGTGCCCTAACCTTCCTCGGTATCACATTGGGTGTTGCCGTGTTGTTTGCCCTGATCGCAGTAGTTGCTCCTATTGTGCAACAAAGTTATGGTATCAACATATCGATATCCGCAATCACACCTCATGAGTGGAAACTGCTTATTTTGGTGCAAGTTGCCGGAATCATTATCGGCTTTATTCCCGCTTTCAGGGCTTACCGTCAGTCATTGTCTGATGGCATGACTATTCGAATCTAAAATAGGAACCTACGATGCAACGCAAATTCCTACTGATACTTGGGTTACTTATGTTCCCATTTGTCAGCACAGCTCACGCTGAAACCACTCAGACTGACGAATCGGTATTAACACTCGATTGGATTGACTTGATTCCAGAGTCAGAGCGAGCACAACTCGACTCATTTGGCATGCCGATGGTTAACCACGACAGTATGGACAAACCTCAACAATCGACACTTGGCGCTGTTCGCCCAGAGCTGAATGGCAGCACAGTCAAGATTCCTGGCTTTGTGATTCCATTAGAAGGCGATGAGAACATGATCACTGAGTTTCTGCTGGTACCGTACTTTGGCGCATGTATTCACGTGCCACCGCCACCACCAAACCAAATCATCTACGTGAAGTTCCCTAAAGGTGCACCAATACAACAGTTATGGGATGTGATCTATTTAGTGGGTACGCTGAAAACCGAGTCAATAAGCCATGACTTGGCGCAAACTGGTTATCTTATTGAAGGTACTGCGATTGAAGAATATGACGACATGTAGTCATTAGAAGGGTGGCTCAAGGATGAGCTGCCGTCACTGAACGAGCGAAATCATTCAATAACAGTTTAATAACGATTGTTTTATTCTAAATTACGCGATGTAATTAGATAAGTACGCTAGAACAGCGACATAAGTGGCGAGTAATAACCCTATACTAAGCTGTTTCTTCAGCTTGTTATCATTGACTTGATTCATAACTCCTCCTTGAGAATTACAACAAATTTAACATTTTATTATCATTAGCAAAAGTAAAATTTTGTTGAAACCTTCAACTCTGCACGCAAAATCTAGCCACCAATAAGATAAAGAGTTACATTTTAGACAGTTAAGTCGTCTCCTAACGGTACTCTTATGTCAGAAACTAAACAGCCAGTGATCATTGAGCATGCTAGCGATACACAGCAAAAGCATGAGAAAAAGCCTCATATTGCCGACAGTGCAAGCAGAGTGCTGCACATCGCACAAAGCTTCGGCCTCGATTCCTTAATTAGTCATAGTACAACGCCAAACGATAAAGCTGAGAGTACGCTTATCGAACGGGCACTATTACGAGAGAAAAAACGTAGAGAGCTTCGCCAAAAGAACCTAGAACAAATTCTAAAGTTGGCACACTCTTCATGTAAGGATGAAGCGGCTGGAGACCCTGATCAGGACTGGCTATACCGCTTCTTCGATATGGCACAAGAGATCCACAATACATCGATGCAGAGGCTATGGGCTCAAGTACTGAAACGAGAAGTCACCAACCCAGGCTCGACGTCAATGAAGGCGCTTCAGATCTTAAAAGACATGACACCAAAAGAAGCGCTCACCCTGCAAAGAGCCGCGTCACTGGGTTGTAGCTTTGGTAGTGATAACAGCAGGAAACTATTACTCGGCTTTAAATCCCATGCTGGAATCTTCAGCTTTGGCAAAAGGGACACCACCAACACCATCAACCTTGGTGGACACAACCTGCCCTACTCTAGTTTGCTCCACTTGATTGAACTCGGGATTATTCTAGGAACAGAATTAGAATCTGGAGAGATTGATTTCGACCCAGCTCTACACCTAACTTATCAAGGTAAGGGCATGTCACTGGCACCGTTATCAAAAGGCGTGAAGCTGGTTTACTATCGATTCAGCCCAACAGGCAATGAGCTTTGTACCTTGCTTGGCAACAAGCCAAACACGCAATATTACGACCAACTGATTGCGCTATTGAGCCAGAAATTCACGGTTCAGACAGAAGTTAAAAGCAGCGTAAATTACACCGTCTAGACACTCGACGGTGCAAAAAATAGACGGTGTAAAAGTGGAGTGTATTGAAAGGAATAAAGAGAATCTAGAGGATAGGTTTCTTGTCTCGGTAAACCAAGGCTGCACGACTTATCAGTCATAAATCAATAGATAAGTAAGTGCTCAGCCTTAATCATACCAACGATCTCAATTGGCTAAAATATTACGCTTCTCTAACGCATCAATACACAGCTCGACCAATTCATCGAGTGTCTTCTCACCTGCGGGTAAATTAATCTCAGGGTTCTGAGGCGCTTCGTAAGCTGAACTAATACCAGTGAAGTTCGGGATCTCTCCAGCACGTGCTTTCTTATACAGGCCTTTAGGATCACGCTGCTCACAAACCTCAAGTGGCGTGTTCACAAACACCTCTAAAAACTCGCCTTCAGGTAGCAAGTCTCGCACTAACTGTCTTTCAGCTTGATGTGGGGAAATAAAAGCAGACAACACAATTAAGCCCGCATCTGCCATCAGCTTAGCGAGTTCACCAATACGACGGATATTCTCTCGGCGATCCTGCTCAGAGAAGCCAAGGTCGCTACATAACCCATGACGCACATTATCGCCATCCAATAGGTAAGTATGGTAACCAAGCTGTGCCAAGCGATTTTCTAATGCTCCAGCGACTGTCGACTTCCCAGAACCAGATAATCCCGTGAACCAGAGCACGGCTGGCTTTTGTGATTTCAGATCAGAGCGGAATGTTTTATCAATCGAGTGTTGATGCCACACAACATTCTCATCTTTTGGTTTGAGTACTGCGGTCATAATTAGTCCTTTAAATAAACAGCATTAAAATGGGAAAAAATAAGGAATTAGGGTCAGCACCAAACCCGAATAAACAATCGAGATTGGGATGCCGATGCGCAGATAATCCGTAAGGTGGTAATTACCTACGCTATAAACAAGTAAGTTGGTTTGGTAGCCGTATGGCGAAATAAAACTGGCACTGGCACCAAACAGAACCGCCATAATAAACGGCATTGGATCGACGCCATAGCCGACGGCCATGCTGTAGCCAATGGGAAATGAGAGTGCCGCTGCCGCATTATTGGTCACCAACTCAGTCAGGACCAGCGTCATGAAATAGGTCGCGACTAGCGCTCCAAACACGCCCCAGCCATTAAAGGCCTCCATAAACATCAGCCCCATTCGCTCAGACAACCCAGATGAAATCATCAGTTGAGCAATAGAGAGTGCCGAACCAACGATCACGACAATATCGACGGGGAAGCGGCGGCGAAGCTCACCAAGTTGTACTACACCAAATGCCACCAGCAATAATAAAAATCCCGCCAGCCCTTTAATAATCGGGACTACATCAGCGAGCGATAACCCAATCACACTGGCAAAACCGAGCAACACAAACGTCGATTTATCGGCATCAAGCTTAGCGCTTGAGTCTAGGTCGTTCATCAACACAAACTCTTTATTGTGTTGTTGACGCTGTTCTTCAAAACGTTTTCCTGGAACCAAAATCAAGGTATCGCCAGCGGTTAATGTGATGTTTCCAAGGCCACCTTCAAGGCGTTCATGACCACGACGAATGGCAACCACAACCGCATCGAAGCGATCTCTGAACTGGCTGGTTTTGAGGGTTTTATTACAGAAACTTGCAGACGAACTGACTACGACCTCAACAAAGCTCTGGCCGTTCAGGTGGTGCTGACCAAACAGAGTTAGCCCTTGGATCTCTTGCAGTGTCGCAACACTCTCGACATCACCACAAAACAGTAGTCGATCACGAGCTTGAAGAATAAAATCAGGGTCAATAGACGCGGTTGTTTTACCGTCTCGAATCACTTCCGCCAAGAACAGTTTTCTCAATGCTCTGAGGTTATTCTCGCTAACGCTGCGGCCAACTAAAGGAGAACCAGGTTCCACTCTTGCTTCTAAAAAGTAAGGCAGATCATCTTGAGATCCATCATCGTAGCTTGGTAGGAAGTAACTCAGCGGAATAAGGATCAACACACCACCGACCAACACCGCTAAACCGATCAAGGTCGGTGTGAAAAAGTTTAAACTTGGCAAACCCGCATCTTCAACAAAGCTATTGATGATCAAGTTGGTAGAGGTGCCGATCAATGTCAGCGTTCCACCTAAGATGGCAGCGTATGACAAAGGGATTAGCAGTTTAGATGGCGCATGCTGTTGATTACGTTTGATCGCCCCGATCAAAGAAACAACCACCGCCGTGTTATTAGTAAAAGAAGAAAGTAACGCTGTGGAAATACCCAACTTCGCAACCACGGTACCTAGCCTACCTTCAGAGATATTTCGGCTAACCCAACTGATTAAGCGAGTTTTCTCCAACGCACTTGATGCGAGGATAAGAAGAATTAAAGTCAGTAACGAGGAGTTAGTGAAGTTATTGGCTAAGCTCGACAAATCGATCATGCCAGCCATAAAAGCAATAAACGCCGCGCCAGCAAAGATAAAGCTTGGCTTAATACGGGTAACGAGCAGGCAAGTAATGATGCCGAGCAAAATCGCTAATACAAATCCTTGTTGCCACATATACCCGTCCTTTATGGCGGAAACGATGGGTTTCCGCCTGATTCAATAAGCTGTTACTTAGTCGTTTATGACTTCAGTAATTGGCTTAGATCTTTGGCATCCCAATGAGGGAAGTGCTTGCGTACCAATGCGTTGAACTCAAGTTCAAATGCAGAGAAGTTACCGACTTGCTGTTCAACAGAGTCCAAACGGTCTCGAATCAAACCAGCACCAACCGTCACGTTAGTTAGGCGGTCGATAACAATGAAACCACCGGTATCGGCACTCTCACGGTATTTATCCAGCGCGACAGTCTCGTTCAATGACCATTCACACAAACCAATACCATTCAGTGGCAACTCATCAACAGCGTAAGTCGACAAGTTGTTGATGTCATATTGGTGACGAACCGTTTCAACCTGACCGACGGTTTTCTTGCCTGCGATTTTGATGTCGTAGGCTTTGCCCGGTTGCAGTGGTTGCTCTGTCATCCATACGATGTCAGCCAATACATGGTTAGTTGATTCAATTTGAGCATTTTCCAGCACAATCAAATCACCACGGCTGATATCGATTTCATCTTCAAGAGTCAGTGTTACTGCCAAGCCCGCTTGTGCTGATTCAAGTTCACCATCAAAAGTCACAATGCTTGCCACCTTAGAGGTTTTACCTGAAGGCAACGCCTTGATTTCATCACCCACGCTGACACGACCAGAAGCCACGGTGCCGGCAAAGCCACGGAAATCTAAGTTAGGACGATTGACATACTGCACAGGGAAACGGAATTCGCCCGCAGAACGTTTTTGGTCAATGTCGACGTTCTCTAACACTTCTAATAGAGATGGACCTTCAAACCATGCAAGCTCTTTACTTGGCGCTGCAACGTTAATGCCTTCAAGCGCGGAAACCGGCAGAATTTGAATGTTAGTTTCGCCTTCTAGGTTTTCAGCAAACTCTAGATACTGATCGCGAATCTCTTCAAAACGATCTTGCGAGTACTCGACGAGATCCATTTTGTTGACTGCGACGATGAAGTGCTTCAAACCAAGCAGGTTAGAAATAAACGAGTGACGACGTGTTTGATCCAGAACGCCCTTACGAGCATCAATTAAGATCACCGCTAGATCACACGTTGAAGCGCCGGTTGCCATGTTGCGCGTGTACTGCTCATGCCCTGGGGTATCAGCAATAATGAATTTACGCTTTTGAGTCGAGAAGTAACGATAAGCCACATCGATAGTAATCCCTTGCTCACGCTCAGCCTGCAAGCCATCAACAAGCAGTGCTAAATCAGGCTTCTCACCTGTGGTACCCACTCGTTGGCTATCAGAGTGAACCGCTGCTAGCTGATCTTCATAAATCTGTTTTGTATCATGGAGCAAGCGACCGATTAACGTACTTTTACCGTCATCTACCGAGCCACAAGTTAAAAATCTAAGCATAGATTTATGCTGATGCTGACTTAGATAACCTTCAATCCCTAGTTCAGCCAATTCGGCTTCTACTGCACTATTCATTTTTCTTTCCTTAGATTCTTAGAAATAACCTTGGCGCTTTTTCAGCTCCATAGAGCCCGACTGATCATGATCAATCGCTCGACCTTGACGCTCACTAGACGTCGCCACCAGCATCTCTTCAATAATGCCTGTTAGCGTATTCGCCTCAGATTCAACCGCTCCGGTTAATGGGTAACAGCCTAAAGTACGAAAACGAACGCTTTTCTCTTCAATCACTTCACCTTCTTGCAGCTCCATACGGTCATCATCAACCATGATCAGCATGCCATCACGCTCAACCACAGGGCGTTTGTCTGAAAGGTAAAGTGGAACAATATCGATGCTCTCTAGGTAGATGTATTGCCAGATATCAAGCTCAGTCCAGTTAGATAGTGGGAAGACACGAATGCTTTCGCCCTTATTAACCTGACCGTTGTAGGTGTGCCAAAGCTCTGGACGCTGGTTTTTTGGATCCCACGTATGGTTCTTATCGCGGAAAGAATAAACACGTTCTTTCGCACGAGATTTTTCTTCATCACGACGCGCACCACCAAAAGCCGCATCGAACCCATACTTGTTTAACGCCTGCTTAAGGCCCTGTGTTTTCATGATGTCAGTGTGCTTCGAAGAACCATGTACAAATGGGCTACAACCCATCTCAATACCTTCTGGGTTCTTATGTACTAAAAGGTCGAAGCCGTACTTTTTAGCCGTACGATCACGAAACTCAATCATCTCGCGGAATTTCCAATCCGTATCTACATGCAATAGCGGGAATGGAATCTTGCCTGGATAAAACGCTTTGCGAGCTAAATGAAGCATCACAGAAGAATCTTTTCCGATGGAGTACATCATCACTGGGTTATCAAACTCAGCCGCTACTTCACGGATAATATGAATACTTTCCGCTTCGAGCTGTTTTAGGTGGGTTAAACGTTCTTGGTCCATTTCAGTGCTTCCTTTAAGGCTCGCGTTACGAGCAATTCATTACTTGGTCTTGCCAAGCAAGGGATTTAACTCATCCACTTGAGTGAATGGGAGTATTGGCACTAGAAGAAAACAGAAGCTTCGTTTTGAGCTATCCTTGCTATTCATCTGCCTGATACGTCCTTGATATAGGCATTATGACGAGCCTCTCATATTACTGGAAATTCTAAAATTTCATTTTTTATTCGAAAAGCTGATAAGGGATTGGATTTACCGATAAGCAGGTGAAATGAATGGACTAATATTATCGATATCAGTGCGCATCGATTGAGCAGCTTTGGGAGGCGTCTTGCAGAACACCATAAAGTAATCGATCTAAGTCACGAATTAACATTCGTTGTAATCATTGTTTCATTCGGTTTTGTTACATTACGCAACGAATTTTCTACTATCCACTTTGGAGCTACAAAATGAAAGTTGCAATGAAACCTTTGTCATTAGCTGTACTTGCGGGTCTTGGTTTGACTTTAGCAGGCTGCACAACAACACCAGATACCGATGAAGTGATTAAATTACGTGTCGTAGAAACGACGGATATCCATACCAACCTAATGGATTACGACTACTACAAAGACAAGCCATCGAAAAAAATTGGCTTAGCACGTACTGCAACTCTAGTAAAAGAAGCTCAAAGCGAAGTAACCAACAGCGTATTAGTTGATAACGGTGACTTGCTGCAAGGTAGCCCAATGGGTGACTACATGGCAGACAAAGGCATCGAAGCGGGCGAAGTTCACCCTGCATACAAAGCTATGAACCAACTAAGCTACGACGCTGCAAACCTAGGTAACCACGAATTCAACTACGGTCTTGAGTTCCTAGAAGAATCGATCAACGACGCTGATTTCCCGTACATCAGTGCTAACGTTTACGACGCAGAAACCAAAGAACACTACTTCACGCCTTACATCATCAAGACGCACACGTTCAAAGATACTGCTGGCGTAGAGCACGAAGTAAAAGTGGGTTACATCGGTTTTGTTCCACCGCAAATCATGACGTGGGATAAGAAGAACCTTGAAGGTAAAGTGATCGCTCGCGATATCATTGAGACGGCTAACGAGTTAGTGCCTCAAATGAAAGCGGAAGGCGCTGAAGTTATCGTTGCTATCCCTCACTCAGGCGTATCAACTGACCCGTACAAAAATGGCGAAGAGAACTCAACTTTCTACCTATCTGAAGTAGACGGCATTGATGCGATCGCATTCGGCCACTCTCACGCAGTGTTCCCAGGTAAAGGTTTTGATGACATTCAAGGCATCGACAACGAAACTGGCACAATGAACGGCGTTGCGGCGGTAATGCCTGGTCGTTGGGGTAGCCACGTTGGTGTTATGGATCTAACACTTGCACAAAAAGACGGTAAGTGGGAAGTTGTTAAAGGCCAATCAGAAGCGCGCCCTATCTACGACAAAATCGAGAAGAAATCTCTTGCTGCAGCTGATGAAGGTATCGTAACAGCATTAGAAAAAGACCACGCTGGTACTCGTGAGTTTGTTAACCAACCGATTGGCAAAGCAGACGATGTGATGTACAGCTTCTTGTCTCTAGTACAAGACGATCCAACAGTTCAAATCGTTAACCTTGCACAGAAAGATTACGTTGAACAGTTCATCCAAGGTGACCCTGACCTAGATGGTACGCCAGTACTTTCAGCGGCTGCACCATTCAAAGCCGGTGGCCGTAAGAATGATCCAGCGAACTTCACTGAAGTTGAATCTGGTCAACTGACATTCCGTAACGCAGCTGACTTATACCTTTACCCGAACACACTAGTTGCGATGAAGGTAACAGGTCACGAAGTAAAAGAGTGGCTTGAGTGTTCTGCTGGTCAATTCAACCAAGTTGATGTTAACTCAACAGCACCACAACAGTTGATCGAGTGGGATAACTTCCGCACTTACAACTTCGATGTTATCGACGGTGTTGATTACCAAATCGACGTAACTCAACCTGCGAAATACGATGCAAACTGTAAAGTCGTTAACCCTGACTCACAGCGTATTGTTGGCCTAACTTACCAAGGTAAGCCAATCGACATGAAGCAAGACTTCCTGATCGCAACCAACAACTACCGTGCATACAGCGCTAAGTTCCCAGGCACAGGTGAAGACTTCATCGCATTTGATGCACCAGATGAGAACCGTACTGTTCTTGCAAACTACATCTCTCGCGTAAGCAAAGAGCAAGGTCAAGTGAGCCCAAGCGCTGATAACAACTGGTCATTTGCGCCAATCAAAACGGATAACAAACTGGATATCCGCTTTGAAACATCTCCAAGCGACAAAGCGGCAGAGTTCATCAAAGAAAAGGGTCAATACCCGATGAAACGTGTTGCGACTGACGATGTTGGTTTTGCTGTTTACCAGATTGACCTAACTAAATAGATTACCCAGTAATCCATAGTTAACGTTCTGAAAGGCTGAGTTTAACGACTCAGCCTTTTTCTTTTGTTATTTATAAATCGAATCCACTGCCCTACTTTTCTCACCGTAAACGCCCGCTAGTTCAATACCCAAACAACACCACTCAAACCGTCAATCGATTTAAGTCCACACAAAAAAACACTAATCAGCTGTAAGTTTTTCTCTGCTCCTCCTGTCTATTTAATTTACTACACTCAATGAATGGCCAATAAGCCATTCATCTATAGGATAGATAAGGGTATTTGATGAGCACCGTCGAGAGTATTCAAGCATGGTTAAATACAGGAGAAGAATCGCTGCTATGGCTGATACTTGGCATTATCGCGCTTTCTTACTTGCTTGAAGATCTGGCGATTGTTACAGCGGCAGGTTTAGCCACTCAAGGACTCATGCTTCCTCAATATGCGTTGCTTGCTATTTTCATCGGCATTGCCACCGGTGATCTCGCTCTCTATTACCTAGGTAAATCAGGACGTTATTTCCGAGGCGTCCGTTACAAAGCCCTCACCAATCGATACTTTCGTGCACTTCGTACTAAATTACGTCAAAACGCTTTCAGCAGTCTTTTTGTCATCCGCTTTATTCCTGGGCTTCGTACCGTCGGTTTTACCTTAAGCGGCTTTTTCGCAATCCCACTGCCTACTTTCTTGTTTGCCGTTATTAGTGCCACTGCGCTCTGGACTGGCATTGTCTTCTCTGCCATCTACTATTTAGGGACATCAGCGTGGCTACAAGCCTCTGAATATCAATGGATCATCATCCCGTGTGCCATCGCTTTGCTGTTTATCGGCAATCGATTAATGAATAGAACCTACTCTAGAGGATTATCATGAGTTCACCGCAAGATATTCGCATCATTCCAGCACATCAAATCAATGCAGGTATGCCCTTGCTTGAAAAAGATACCGTGCGCAGTGTCTCTCCTTATGAGTTTCTTCCAACGTGGTTCTTCTACACGCCAGTGGTGATTCAAAGCCTGATGCAAGGGTTACGGCACTTTGACTGGGCGCTGCCGCTCATCGCCAACCCGAGTATTAAGTTAAGCGGCATGGTCGGCGAATCAAAACACGAGATACTGAGCCTTGCCGGATCATCGAGTCAGCGCTGGATCTCTCCGTTTATCACCTTAACCAAAACGGATCTTAGCAGTAAGAAACAAGCCGAAGATGCGCGCAGCGCACTCATACAGTCGGATCTCGATTTCCCGATTGTGGCCAAACCGGATCTTGGCTGTCGAGGTGTTGGCGTTAAGCTGATCAACACACAAGATCAACTTGAGCAGTATATTGAATCTTTCCCAAATAATGCTCGCTTTCTATTGCAAGAAAAGGCGCCTTATCAAGCCGAAGCGGGTGTTTTCTATGTTCGCTACCCAAACAAAAAGCAAGGCGAGATCATCTCGATCACACTCAAATACGCACCAATGGTGGTGGGCGATGGCAGCTCGACACTCAAGCAGTTGATTGAAAATAGCCCGCGTGCTGGGCAGCTTTGTCACCTGTATCTACCGAGACATGAAGATAAATTGGATCAAGTGCTCGCAGAGGGCGAAGAGTTCCAACTCGCGTTTGCAGGCAGCCATAGCCGTGGTTGTATCTTCCGAGACGGCAATCAATACATCACTCAGGCTTTAACCGAACGCTTAGATGAAATATTCGACGACTTCGATGGCTTTCACTTTGGTCGACTCGACGTCAAATTCAAGGACATGCACAGCCTAATGAACGGCGAGGACTTCACTATCCTTGAGGTCAATGGCGCAAGCAGTGAGGCCGGGCACATCTGGGATCGCAACACACCGCTGCGAGAGATATTTTCGACGCTACTCCTGCAATACCGCATTCTTTTTGATATTGGCGCTCAACAGAAACAAAGAGGCCACCAGCCTCCTTCTTTTAAGAGCTTATTTAACGCGTGGCAAGAAGAGCGACGTCTTGTTCAACAATATCCGACCACCGATTAACTTTGTACGAGGATCATGAATGAACCCCATAGCCCAACCGAGCGCCCTCACTTCTTTATCTCCTAGTATCAAGGGAGCGGTAGAGATATTGAATCAGGGTTTAGAGTTTTTGTTAGCCATATCGGACAGCGACTATCTGACACGAGCAAAGCCGCACGTCACAAGTTCTATTGGTGAGCATACTCGTCACACGCTCGATCTTTTTCACGCTTTGATTTTAAAAGAGAATGCGACCGTTGATTACAACACCCGTCGTCGTGGTCACCCCGTCGAATTCGATAGGTCTATTGCGTTGAAAGAGATCCATTACGTGATCAACTGGCTTGAACGATTAGACCGCAGAGATCTCGAAGCGCCTATCATGATCCAAACCGAAGTTTCAATGGATACACAAGTATTCGCCAACCTGCCCTCGACGCTAGAAAGAGAGGTCACCTTTGCCGCGCTGCATGCCAATCATCATTACGCGATGATCAAGGTGATCACGACCTTTCTTGATGTCGAAACATGCAACACCTTCGGTTATGCCCCAACCACCAGCAGCTATTTGAGGGAGCAATAATCATGTGTTCAGTATCTTGGCTGCTTGAAGACAATGGCTATCAGGTCTTCTTTAATCGTGATGAACAAAAGACACGGGCACTGGCGATGCCACCTAAACAATATCGAGTTAACGGCGTCGATATCATCATGCCACTCGACCCAACCGGTGGTGGTAGCTGGATCAGTATCAATGAGTTCGGGCTTTCGTTATGCCTACTCAATAACTATCAAGGCATCGTACCTGATGGCCTTTTAGTCAGCCGTGGTTTGTTGCTCAAGAACTTATCATCGAGTCGTAATATCAGTCAGCTCTCTGAAGCATTTCATAAGCTCGATCTGCACTCTTTTGCCCCATTTACCTTGCTGGCTTTCGCGCCGAACTTAACTCAACACCATGGTTTGGTTATCGCCTATATGTGGGATGGCATTCAACAAAAAATAGTCGAAACCGATTCTCCGCTCTTCTCATCCGGTGTTGATTTAGAGCGAGTACAAGCCTACCGACAAGCAAAATACGATCAGCTTATGGCAACGGGTAAGAATCAACAGAACTTACTTCAGTTTCACTCTCACCATCACAGCGAACAACCTCATTTAGCGACCTGTATGCATCGTGAAGACGCGCACACCGTGAGCTTTACACATTTACGCAATCTACACGGCCAAGCCTCGATGTTTTACGCACCCGGCTCGCCTTGTGAACCCATTAAACCATGCCAGATAAATCAACAGCGTTTTACCTTCGATTTATCACCAGCAATCAATCTATAGATGGAGTCCATCATGAGAAAACTATTAACCATGGTCATGCTACTTGTTAGCCCATATGTATTTGCCGCCGATGAAATCTACACAGGGTTCTTTAGCAGTAAGGCGCTCGATGGCTACGACACTGTGGCTTATTTCACTTCAGTGTACCGTCCTAAATATGGTTGACACATTTCCAACATGAAATTGGAGAGTGTCATGAAAACAACAAGTAGACGTACTCAACGAGATTATTCTCTTGCCTTTAAATTGGCAGTCGTAAGCCAAGT
>NZ_JAKKCO010000014.1:0-68131 GCF_021728355.1 Vibrio sp. A2-1
CCGACCTGGAGATATGGACGCTCACTTAGTGAGTTGACCACTGCGGAGTGGTAGTTCAGTTGGTTAGAATACCGGCCTGTCACGCCGGGGGTCGCGGGTTCGAGTCCCGTCCACTCCGCCACTTATTCGATAACCTCGCCTAGTGCGAGGTTTTTTCGAATCTGACGTAGTAAAAAGTTTTAGGGGTGTAGCTCCAATTGGCAGAGCAGCGGATTCCAAATCCGCGTGTTGGGAGTTCGAATCTCTCCACCCCTGCCATATACGAAGCCTCAGCAGAAATGCTGAGGCTTTTTTGCATCTGTTGCTTCTACGGAGCAATGTTGGGAGCTGGATCGCCAGCCCGGTCTAATCTCCGGAGTGCTGGCTCAGTCCACCCCTGCGATATTTAAGGCTCTAGACTGCGCGTCCTAGCAGAAATGCTGGAGCCTTTCTATGACTGTCACCTTCAACGTAACGCTAGATATATTAAGTGTTCCTCTAGCTCCCCCTAATTAATTGAATCGCTTAATACCTAATAAGTACAACCTTGCCGTATTTAAAGACTTAGTCGAACATTAGAGCTTTCTGTTCAGCACTCATCTGGCTGCGTAGTTTCTGGTAGTGACTAAAGCTATTGCTGTTAGGCCTTGAGTCTCATTATTTTTTCCGAAAGGAATGCTTATACAACTGAACTCTGTTCTAGTGGATAGACTCGCTAGCTCTGGAGAAGAACGAGTTCTTTGTATGCTTCACTGACAGTAAGATTTTTGGCTAAGATCGCTGTTTATCATGTCGTCTGTATCATGATTAAACATCCTTTGTAGTTATTTTGGTTCTGGCCAAATCTAGTGTTCAATCCACATTAAGGTTTCTGATTACTCTAGTACTAGTGCATAAAATATCGAAGTAAGTTCTATTGTTCATGTATACCTTTTAACTAGATCTTGAGTGAGGGAATCTGTGAATTTGACTTTTATCAGGTATAAAAAAGGCTACCTAAATTAGGCAGCCTAGTTTAATTTTTTGAGATGTTAATCGAGCTCTTTCTCAGCTTGTTTCGCTTTCTCTATCATTGGAGTAATTGTTGAACCTTGAACTAAGATTGAGAACACAACAACAGCGTATGTCATGACGAGGATTATCTCTTTAACATCTATTGCCTTGTCTTCAATCACCCAGATACCTGAAGGGATTGAAAGTGCCATGGCTAGAGCTAGTCCACCACGCAACCCACCCCAAGTTAAGATCTTGATTGACCAAGGGTTGTAAGTTCTAAAGCGTTTGAATCCGATATAAGACAAGAAAACACTTAGGTAGCGTGCGCTTAGCACTAGAGGTACTGCGAACGCCATTAAGATCCAGTCTTCTTGGTGGAATTTGAATAACAACATCGACATACCGATCAATAAGAACAATACGCCATTTAAGAATTCATCGATTAATTCCCAGAAGTGGTCTAGGTGATCCTCACTCTCTTTCGAGAACCCAATAAAGCGCGTCCAGTTGCCAATCATGATACCTGATACCACCATTGCTAACGGTCCTGATACATGTAGGACTTCAGCAAAGGCATAACCAGCTGTCGGAATACCTATGGTTAATAGCAACTCCATCGAGTGGTCATCGGTGTTGCTGATTAGGTAATGGAATATTAAACCTAGAACAAAGCCATAGACGATACCACCGATAGCCTCTTGGACGAATAACATGGTCACGCTACCTACAGTCGGTGCTTCTGTACCGAACGCAATGGTAAATAGGGTAACGAAGATCACTAGGCCAAAACCATCGTTGAATAGAGATTCTCCCTCGATTTGAGTAGAGATTCGTCTGGGAGCATCGAGCTTCTTCACTATTGCTAATACAGCGATTGGATCGGTTGGAGAGATTAGAGAACCAAAAAGTAAGCAATAAATTAGGTTAAATTGAATACCGATAAACTGACAGAACCCATACAGGACAAAGCCAATAAAGAATGTCGAAAACAGTGTAGCGCCAAGAGCGAGTACCGTTATTTCCCATTTCTGATCTTTTAGATTAGGTAACTTAATCCCCAAACCACCTGCAAAGAGTAAGAATCCCAGTATTCCTTTCAGGAGGAAATCTTCAAAGTTGATACTGGCAACGGTTTCTGAGGCGATGTCAGCCAATTGGAACCAATTGTTTTGTCCCGCAATGATAATTAATAGAGATAACATCATCGAGCCAGCTGTAATGGCGATGGTTGTCTGCATTTTACCAATTTTGGTATTCACGAAAGCAATAAGCATGGCAGCTGCGGACAAGAAGCATAAGGTGTAATAGACCGACATTGGGATCCCAACATGTAACAAAGTATGAATATGAATTTTCGTTGTCTCATGCTCAAATAGCAAACATTTTTTTGTCATGACTTGGTAATCAATTTCATCTTTTAGACGTCTAGACTCCTTTTTAATGTGTGGTAGGATGGAGAGATAATTAAAGGAATGAGGTTGTACCGTGGGAAGTAATGTAAGGCAAAAGATTGACGCTCTGTTGAAGCAACGAATTTTACTGATTGATGGTGGCATGGGTACCATGATTCAGGATTATAAATTGGAAGAGCAAGACTATCGTGGTGAGCGCTTTGCTGATTGGCATAGTGATTTAAAAGGTAACAACGACCTTTTGGTACTTACACAACCTAAGCTTATCAAAGATATCCATATGGAATATTTGGAAGCCGGTGCTGATATCCTCGAGACCAATACCTTTAACTCTACAACCATCGCTATGGCCGACTACGATATGGAAAGCCTTAGCGAAGAAATTAACTTTACAGCTGCAAAATTAGCTCGTGAAGCGGCAGACGAATGGACGGCAAAGACCCCAGACAAACCCCGTTTCGTAGCGGGTGTGTTAGGTCCAACTAACCGAACGTGTTCTATCTCCCCAGACGTTAATGATCCGGGCTATCGTAATGTTAGCTTTGATGAGCTTGTTGAAGCTTACTCCGAATCGACGCGAGCACTTATCAAAGGCGGCTCAGATCTTATTCTTATCGAGACTATCTTCGATACGTTAAATGCAAAAGCATGTTCTTTTGCGGTTGAATCTGTTTTTGAAGAGGTAGGCATCACGCTTCCTGTGATGATCTCCGGTACCATTACTGACGCATCAGGTCGTACGCTTTCAGGGCAGACAACAGAAGCCTTCTACAACGCCCTTCGTCATGTTAAACCTATCTCATTTGGATTGAACTGTGCATTAGGCCCTGACGAACTGCGTGAGTACGTTGGTGAGATGTCTCGTATCTCAGAATGTAACGTTTCCGCCCACCCTAACGCGGGTTTACCTAATGCGTTCGGTGAGTATGACCTTTCTCCTGAAGATATGGCTGAACACGTTAAGGAATGGGCCGAGAGTGGCTTCTTGAACCTAATTGGTGGTTGTTGTGGTACGACGCCAGAACATATACGTCACATGGCTGAGGCCGTTGAAGGCGTAACTCCACGTCAATTACCTGATTTGCCTGTGTCTTGCCGTTTATCTGGCTTAGAACCATTAACGATTGCCAAAGAATCTCTATTTGTGAACGTCGGTGAACGTACTAACGTTACCGGCTCTGCTCGATTTAAGCGATTGATTAAAGAAGAGCTCTACGACGAAGCTTTGAGTGTTGCTCGAGAGCAAGTTGAGAACGGCGCTCAGATCATCGATATCAACATGGATGAAGGGATGCTAGACGCTGAGGCGTGTATGGTTAAATTCCTTAATCTATGCGCTTCTGAACCTGAGATCTCGAAAGTACCAGTCATGGTCGACTCTTCAAAATGGGAAGTTATCGAAGCGGGTCTGAAATGTATTCAGGGTAAAGGTATCGTTAACTCTATCTCATTGAAGGAAGGGAAAGAAAAGTTTGTCGAGCAAGCTAAACTGGTTCGTCGTTATGGCGCAGCAGTCATCGTGATGGCGTTCGATGAACTTGGGCAGGCTGATACTCGAGAGCGTAAAGTCGAGATTTGTACTAATGCCTACAATATTCTTGTTGATGAAGTAGGTTTCCCGCCAGAAGATATTATTTTTGACCCGAACATTTTCGCAGTAGCTACTGGTATTGATGAGCATAACAACTATGCGGTCGACTTCATTGAAGCAGTAGGGGACATCAAACGCGATCTCCCTCATGCGATGATCTCTGGTGGTGTATCTAATGTTTCGTTCTCATTCCGAGGCAATAACTACGTTCGTGAGGCAATCCACGCAGTATTCCTATACCACTGTTTTAAAAACGGTATGGATATGGGCATCGTAAATGCTGGGCAGTTAGAGATTTACGATAATGTGCCTGAGGATTTGCGTGAAGCCGTTGAAGATGTAGTTCTAAACCGCCGAGACGACTCAACAGAGCGATTACTCGATATCGCGACTGAATATCTAGAGCGTGCAGTTGGCAAAGTTGAAGATAAATCGGCGTTAGAGTGGCGCACCTGGCCAGTAGAAAAGCGCTTAGAGCACTCTTTGGTGAAAGGCATTACTGATTTCATCGTTGAAGATACCGAGGAAGCTCGTGTTAATGCCTCTCGCCCTATCGAGGTGATTGAAGGTCCATTAATGGATGGCATGAACGTAGTTGGTGACCTCTTTGGTGAAGGTAAGATGTTCCTTCCTCAAGTGGTGAAATCTGCCCGTGTTATGAAGCAGGCGGTAGCCCATCTAGAGCCATTTATTAATGCAACCAAAGACGTTGGTGCAACTAACGGAAAAATCTTACTGGCGACCGTAAAAGGCGATGTTCATGATATTGGTAAAAACATTGTTGGCGTTGTCTTGCAGTGTAATAACTACGAAATTATCGATCTGGGCGTGATGGTTTCATGTGAAAAAATCCTTAAGGTAGCTAAAGAAGAGAACGTCGATATCATTGGCCTTTCGGGTTTGATCACTCCTTCATTGGATGAGATGGTTCATGTGGCTAAAGAGATGGAGAGACAAGGCTTTAAGCTGCCTCTTCTTATTGGCGGAGCAACCACATCTAAAGCGCATACAGCCGTTAAGATTGAAAAGAACTACTCTGAACCCGTGGTCTACGTAAACAATGCCTCACGTGCTGTTGGTGTGTGTACTTCTCTACTATCTAACGAACTGAAGCCTGCATTTGTTGAGAAGTTGGATATTGATTACGATCGCGTTCGCGATCAACACAACCGTAAAAAGCCGCGCACTAAGCCAGTCTCGCTAGAGAGAGCGCGTGCCAATAAAGTTGCTATCGATTGGAATGCGTATACTCCCCCAGCACCCGCTAAGCTGGGAGTACACATCTTCAAGGACTTTGATGTGGCTACTTTACGTCAGTACATCGACTGGACTCCGTTCTTTATGACATGGTCATTAGTTGGAAAGTACCCAGCAATTCTCAATCATGAAGAAGTGGGCGAGGAAGCGAAACGCTTATTCAAAGATGCGAATGATTTGTTGGATCGAGTGCAGAAAGAGAAGCTACTTGAAGCTCGCGGTATGTGTGCCATGTTCCCAGCAAACAGTGTTGGCGATGATATTGAAGTGTATACCGATGAATCGCGTACTGAAGTGTTAAAGGTTCTGCACAACCTTCGTCAACAAACCGAAAAGCCCAAAGGATTTAACTACTGTTTGTCAGATTACATTGCGCCAAAAGACAGTGGTAAAGCGGATTGGATTGGTGGTTTTGCAGTAACGGGTGGTATTGGTGAGCGAGAGCTGGCTGATGAATACAAAGCCAATGGTGATGACTACAACGCGATTATGATTCAGGCGGTTGCTGACCGATTGGCTGAAGCGTTCGCTGAATACTTGCATAAAGAAGTGAGAAAGGACATTTGGGGCTACTCACCTGATGAGAATTTGTCTAACGACGATTTGATTCGAGAGAAGTACCAAGGTATTCGTCCAGCCCCGGGTTACCCTGCTTGCCCAGAGCATACAGAGAAAGGCACGTTGTGGGAGTTGATGGACGTTGAAAAAGCAATCGACATGTCACTAACCACGAGCTACGCAATGTGGCCAGGTGCCTCAGTGTCTGGTATGTACTTCTCGCATCCTGATTCACGATACTTTGCGATTGCCCAGATTCAACAGGATCAAGTGGATAGCTATGCTGATCGTAAAGGTTGGGATATGTTGGAAGCTGAGAAGTGGTTAGGTCCAAACATTAACTAGTTTGAATCTATGACGGGCTTTGATTCGTAAAAATAAAAGGGTTGCTTAAGAGCAACCCTTTTTGTATCTGCCGTTTGGTGATTTTAAACTAATCGAGCAACCGTCGTTTTATTCAAACAGCTCTTGATGCAGCTTTTGAATCGCTAACTTGGAGACTGATTCATCAAGCAAGAAGCACAGGTTGTGTGGGCTCGCTCCGTAACAAATCATACGTAGGTTGAAGTCTTCAAGCGTGCCGAATACTTGCTTCGCATAGCCTTTGCTTTCACTCATGTTGTTGCCAATAAGAGCAACAAGGCATAGGTCGTGTTCAATATCCACAGAACACAGCTCTTCAAGCTCAATTCGAGCGGCCTCTGGTAACTGAGGAGCACCACCTGATGTATCTGTTTGATCGAGTGTCAGTGAGACACTGATCTCTGAGGTAGTGATAAGATCGACAGAGATCTTATGCTTAGCGAGGATCTCGAACACTTTTGCGAGGAAGCCATAAGCATGGAACATATTGGCGCTGCGTAGCGTAACCATGGTTTGGTTGCAGCGTAGGGCAAGCGCTCTGAACAGAGGGGAGCTTTCAACTTGTTGACGAATCCATGTGCCACCGAGCTCTGGTGCTTTTGATGAGCCGACAAATACCGGGATTTGATGGCGTAGTGCCGGGACTAGAGTCGAAGGGTGTAATATCTTCGCGCCAAAGTTTGCCATTTCCGATGCTTCGCTGAAGCTGATCTCTGGGATAGGAGATGCTTTCGATGCGATACGTGGATCCGTGGTGTAGATGCCCGGAACATCAGTCCAGATTTCTAAACCAATCGCTTGTACAGATTCTGCAATCAGTGCCGCTGAGTAATCACTACCACCACGACCTAACGTTGTGGTGTTACCTTCGCTATCGGCGCCGATAAAGCCTTGGGTAACGACAACTTGCTGTTGGCATAGTGGAATCAATTTCTGTTGAGCTAAGGCTGCAATATCTTTTAACAGTGGTTCAGCTTTGCCGAAGTCATCATTGGTGCGCATCACTTCTCTGATGTCAAAACGGACAGCGGGTGTGCCACGCTCGCGAATGATTTGAGCGAGGATATGTGTCGACATTAGTTCGCCACATGCCACTAGATGATCGGTGAGTTTAGTACTGGCTTGGAATGATGCCGCTTCGGCTGCACTCGCAATGTCATCGAGAATGCAGTGCACATCTTTTTCAATGCTAATTGGGTCAGCTAGCTGATCAAGAATCGCGTTATGAATGTCAGTCAATTGCGTCAATAATTCCTGACGACGAGTTTTGTCTTGGACACCATTCGCTAGTTCAACCAGCAAGTTGGTGACGCCTGAGCACGCGCTGCTCACAACCAGTTTCGTATTCGAGTTATTTTCAATAATGGCAGCACAACGGCTCATTGCTTCAAAGTTGGCAACACTTGTTCCACCAAACTTAGCGACATTAAAAGAACCAGCTACATTAGATGCACTCACGATATATCTCCCACGACTTCCTAAAATAAAATTACGGTTGGGTAATCCAACGTCCGATGTTTTTCGAAGAGAGTATTTAGAGCAAAAAGAGAGGAATTATTAGAATAGTAACCTCAGAAGCTCTTCACCATATAGAAATGGCGACAGTTGCCGGGATTCAGCCCGCTCAACCGATAATAAAGGTCCTGCATCCTTTTATTATCTCGGCACTGCTCCCCCTTGATGCTTTGTATTGGAAATGCGGTTCCACAAAACATCTGCCTGGGCAGTGCTCCTCTTCTGCTAGATAGCCATTTCATTGAACGTGTTTGCGGTAACAATGTCAATCCGTAACTGGAGATATTTAAAAAATAATTTTAACAATTATGTGACACTGGTGTGACCTCAATACTTTTAGCTAATTGATGACGGTATCGATTTGCTTTAGGGTGGATTGTTCACACCATTAACGTAAGGGATGTACATGTCTAATTTAACACTCACTACTGCTATCGAGAGCTTTTATCCGCCACACCGAACGTTAATGGGGCCGGGGCCTTCAGACATTTCTCCTCAAGTTTTACAGGCCTTGAGCCGTCCAACTATTGGTCACCTCGACCCGTTATTTATTGCGATGATGGATGAACTGAAACAACTTCTTAAGTATGCATTCCAAACTGAAAATGAATTTACGATTGCTGTTTCTGCGCCAGGCAGTGCAGGTATGGAAACCTGTTTTGTTAACTTGATTGAGCCCGGTGAGAAGGTGATTGTTTGTCGCAATGGCGTTTTTGGTGAACGTATGCGAGAGAATGTTGTGCGCTGTGGTGGTGAAGCGATCCTTGTAGATGATGAGTGGGGCAAGCCCGTTTCCGTTGAAAAGGTAGAAAAGGCATTGGCAGAAAACCCTGATGCTGTAGCTGTCGCATTTGTGCATGCAGAAACGTCAACTGGAGCCTTATCTGATGCTAAAGCTATTTCCGCAGTAGCTCGTCAGTTTGATGCATTGTCGATTGTGGATGCGGTGACATCATTAGGTGGTGTACCACTCTTGGTCGATGAATGGCAACTCGATGCGGTGTATTCAGGTAGTCAAAAGTGTCTATCTTGCGTTCCTGGCCTGTCTCCGGTGACTTTCTCTCAACGTGCGGTTGAGAAGATGAAGGCGCGTCAAACTCCGGTACAAAGCTGGTTCCTAGATCAAAGCTTAGTACTGGGTTACTGGAGTGGAGAAGGCAAGCGTAGCTACCACCATACGGCACCCGTGAATAGCCTGTATGCTCTGCATGAGTCGTTGGTTTTATTGAAAAATGAAGGCCTGGATAATGCGTGGTCACGTCACCATACGATGCACCAAGAGCTTAAAGAAGGTGTAGAAGCACTAGGATTAAAGTTTGTGGTTGATGAAGAGAGTCGTCTTCCGCAGCTCAATGCGCTTTATTTCCCTGAAGGAATCGATGAAGCCAAAATCAGAACACAACTTCTAGAAGAATATAACCTTGAAATTGGCGCGGGACTTGGTTCTTTGGCTGGCAAGGCTTGGCGTATTGGTTTAATGGGTTATGGCGCTCGAAAAGAGAATGTCGCTTTGTGCTTAAAAGCGTTGCAAGACGTTTTAAAATAGCGGCAATAAACTCAAGTTCAAAAGAAAAGCGCACGAGAGATCGTGCGCTTTTTTGTGTCTAGACTAAACGTCAATATGGTGAATTAACTCTAGATTCCTTGGCGTCATTTAGCAGAAGAAATATTATTTTCAGCTTCCGATATTTTCTTATATTGAACCTTGGAAAAGTCTCTATTTGGGAACAAGAAGCTCGCTTCACTACGAATTTGTTCTGCTTTACTGTGATCGCCCAATCCTTGATACGCAAGAATCAGGTTACTGTAGAAAGCTGGCCTTGGCTTACGTTTTATGATCTCTAACGACCAATCTATATAAGGTTGGATCAAGCTAGGATCAGCTTTGTAGAGGCCGATATTTAGATAGGTGCTGTATACGTCCCAATCATAGCGATCTTTCCAGACTACAGGGTTCGTTACCTGCTTAAGAATATCCGGGTTTCTGGGTTTAGAAAGTTCAAATTGAGTCAGCACATAATTGGTATGCAGCGCGCTCAACATATAGAAACTCACCAAGATCGGAACCACCAAGCTAGACACTCTAAACAGGGTTTTACTAACGATACTAAACGGCTGTTGATAGTGTCGAGAAGAGCGTTGATCAACCCAGTAAATCAAAATGATAAAGGTTATCCAGTGAATCGCTGAGTGGTAAAAAGGGTACTCGAGCTGAGAATGTAAGAGTATCGGTATAAATAGTGCGAGCAGTGCTAGACGTGTTCCCTTCGCTGAGCTTGCTATACGTGACATGACTAAGAACGCAGCAAGCAAGATCCCGATGATTGGTACTATTCCGCCCTCAACCCCCCAAAACAAGAACTCATTGTGTGGGTGATCCATTGAAGGAAGGCCGGGATGATAATTTGAGTTAAGTTGATGTTGGCGAGCCGTGTATAGCGTGTATTCGGATTCGAATTTTCCGTAGCCATAACCTGTAAATGGCTTTTCGATCATCATATCGAGCGCTTGTGGGAAGGTATAGGCTCGTGGACTTTCTAAGTTTGCTTTTTTACTGGCGAAACTATCAGTTGCGCTGAGGCTGATCACTGAAAAAGCGACCACGATACCGACTACCACTGATGCGCACCATCCGTAGAAGCGTTTCTTGGTAGAGAATTTGTATAGATAAGGCAGAATGCAGACAAACCCAATGACGGCAGCCAACCATCCGGTACGTGATGCGATGATGATCAGCAAAGGTACGGTTAAGGTCGGGGTTAGGTATAGTAAGAACGACTCGCTAATTTTGTGATTATATTTAGCGGGCTGTCTCGCTAAAAGATACGCTGAAAGCACAAAACCAGTAGCTAAAAAGCTAGCCATAACATTCGGTTGTTGGAATATCCCATAAGGTCGATTAGCCGCAGTGTTGTAACCAAATAGATTGCCGGGTTCCAGTAAGAAATATTGCACGTAACCAAACAATGCTTGTATAACCACAGCAAGCACAATGAACCACAACATGCGTTGCTTGTGTTTATTGCTGAACTTAAATTGCTGAAGTACGACGAATAAAGCGAAGCCCGCCCACAATCCCAGTAGTCGACCAGATGCGGCTTGAGGAAAGGCGTTACTGTAGAGCGTGGGTAGCGTAAGTATCACGCAACTGATCAGCAAACCAACGGTTAACTTGGAATATTTGAGTACTCGGTTAGTCGCGAGTTGGTAGAAGCCAATTGCTAACGTAAAGCTAAGAGCTAACCAAGTGGTTGGGTTAAACGATAACGCAAGGCCTGAGCCTCCAGGATTCGGCATGAAAAAATGCATGGCTAACAAGAATACAACAGCTAAAGAAGCCAGAAATGCTTTATTGAGTGGTAGCTGAGTTACCTGATTTTCTAGTTGGGTACCGCTAGTGTGTATTGTTGCCATAAATCCCTAACCTTATAAAAACAGAGCTTGTTCCTTCTGAAACAAGCTCTGTTACTTTAACATTTTTCTGTCTGCTCGCAGGGCGCTATTTTACACCTACTTCAAATTTAACATAGGCTTAAGGAAGCGAGCAGTGTGTGAACCTTCGACTAACGCCACATCTTCAGGTGTACCTTCTGCAACAATCTCACCGCCCCCTTGGCCACCTTCAGGACCAAGGTCTAAGATCCAGTCTGCTGTTTTGACGACATCGAGGTTGTGCTCAATCACGACAACCGTATTACCGTGATCACGCAGCCTATGTAATACCGTCAATAGCTGCTGGATATCGTGGAAATGAAGACCTGTTGTTGGTTCATCAAGAATGTATAAGGTTTTTCCCGTGTCTCGTTTAGACAATTCACGCGCTAATTTAACACGCTGCGCTTCACCACCAGATAAGGTTGTCGCTGCTTGTCCGAGGCGAATGTAAGAAAGGCCAACATCCATCAATGTTTGCAGCTTACGAGCGATAACAGGAACAGGGTTGAAGTATTCTCGAGCATCTTCCACTGTCATCTTTAGAACTTCGTCAATGGTTTTGCCTTTGTAGCGAACTTCTAAAGTTTCACGGTTATAACGCTTACCTTTACACACATCACACGGCACATACACATCTGGCAAGAAGTGCATCTCTACTTTGATGACACCGTCTCCCTGACACGCTTCACAGCGACCACCACGAACGTTAAAACTGAATCGACCTGGCTTGTAGCCACGAGATCGTGATTCTTGGGTACCGGCAAATAACTCTCGAATTGGCGTGAAAATGCCAGTGTAGGTTGCAGGGTTTGATCTAGGGGTGCGACCGATAGGGCTTTGATCAATATCGATCACTTTGTCGAAATGCTCTAAGCCTTTTATCTTTTTGTGCTGCGCCGGAACTGCGGTTGTAGCACCGTTTAATTGAGTGTGGGCAACTTTAAAGAAGGTGTCATTGATTAGTGTAGATTTACCTGACCCCGATACCCCCGTAATACAGCTGAACAAGCCTACAGGGATCGTCGCAGTGACATTCTTTAGGTTGTTCCCCGTTGCGCCAACGATCTCGACGACCTTTTTCTTGTCGATAGGCGTTCTTTGTTTTGGTATCGCAATTTCTTTGGCGCCGCTCAGGTATTGCCCGGTTAAAGAATTCGGGTTTTCGATGATGTCTTGCATGGTGCCTTCTGCGACCACGTGTCCACCATGCACACCCGCACCTGGGCCGATATCGATAACATGGTCAGCACAACGGATTGCGTCTTCATCATGTTCAACAACAAGCACGGTATTTCCTAGATCTCTGAGGTGAACCAAAGTTTGCAGTAGACGTTCATTATCACGCTGGTGGAGGCCAATCGAAGGCTCATCGAGTACGTACATAACGCCTACTAAGCCAGCTCCTATTTGGCTTGCTAAGCGGATACGTTGTGCTTCACCGCCAGATAACGTTTCTGCACTGCGTGATAGATTAAGGTAATTCAACCCGACATTAACCAAGAAGTGCAGGCGGTCATTGATCTCCTTCATTACTTTGTCTGCGATTTGTCCACGCTGACCGTCCAATTTTAATTCTTGGAAAAATTGCAGTGCGTCGGCAATGCTGAGTTCAACAATTTCAGGGAGTGTCGTGTCACCAATAAAGACGTTTCTCGCTTCTAACCTCAAACGCGTGCCGTTACAGCTAGAGCAAGATTTCGTCGAAATGTATTTAGCTAAATCTTCACGTACAGCGCTCGATTCAGTGTCATGGTAACGACGTTCTAACGTGTTGAGAATACCTTCAAATGGGTGACGCTTGACTCGGATATCACCACGATCATTGATGTATTTGAATTCGACCTCTGTGCGGCCAGATCCTTTAAGAATGATCTCTTGAGTCTTTTTAGGCAGAGAGTTGAATGGCACATACAGATCAAAGCCATAATGGTCTGATAGCGATGTTAGCATCTGAAAATAGTAATAGTTCTTCTGATCCCAGCCTTTTATTGCACCTTCTGCAATGCTTAGGTTCTCATCTAAAATCACTCGACTTGGATCAAAATATTGTTGAACACCAAGTCCATCACAAGTACCACATGCACCTGCAGGATTGTTGAATGAGAACAGGCGCGGCTCAAGTTCTTGCATGCTGTAGCCACACTTTGGACAAGCAAAGTTAGCTGAGAACACGATCTCTTCTTGTTCTTTATCATCCATCCAACCGACAACTGCAATGCCACCAGATAGCTCTAATGTGGTCTCGAACGATTCGGCTAAACGTTGTTGAAGATCAGGACGAACCTTAAATCTGTCTACCACGACTTCAATGGTGTGCTTCTTATGAAGTTCTAATGTGGGTGGATCGGACAAATCACAGGTCTCGCCATCAATACGAGCTCGGATAAAGCCTTGCGCAGCTAGGTTTTCCAGTGTCTTTACATGCTCACCTTTACGTTCTTTGACGATTGGTGCCATCAGCATCATCTTTGAGCCTTCAGGCAGTTCTAATACCTTGTCGACCATTTGGCTGATGGTTTGCGCCGCGAGGGGGATATTGTGATCAGGGCAGCGTGGCTCGCCGACTCGCGCGTAAAGCAGTCTTAGGTAATCATAGACCTCAGTGATGGTACCGACGGTTGAGCGAGGGTTGTGAGAGGTCGACTTTTGTTCTATCGAGATGGCTGGAGATAAACCTTCGATGTGGTCGACATCGGGTTTTTCCATAAGAGATAGAAATTGGCGAGCATAGGCAGACAAAGATTCTACATAACGACGTTGACCTTCCGCATAGAGAGTATCAAACGCAAGTGACGACTTTCCTGAACCTGATAAACCGGTGATAACCGTCAGCTTATCACGGGGTATGGTTAGGTTAATGTCTTTGAGGTTATGCGTACGAGCGCCTCTAATTTCTATTTTATCCATCTCAATAGACCATGTAATTTTAAGTGGCTAAAGTATTACATAGAGTGAGATTTGTGCAAAGTTTTACTGGATAAAAAAACAGTAAACAAAAAAGGGCGACTCTTTTGAGTCACCCTTGGAATCATTTAATGTGCTGTTAACCAACCGCTAATTGCTATTAATTAAATAGCTAAATAGCTAAATAGCTAAATAGTTAAATAGTTAAATAGTTAAATAGTTAAATAGTTAAATAGTTAAATAGTTAAATAGTTAAACCGATCAATAGCTAAACAGCGAGTAAGCCAAAATTAGCGATTAAGCTTCTTTTGTTGTTGAGTGCTTACCTAGCTCGATTTGTTGCTGGTCTTTTTTGTATAGGTTTTCAAAGCAGTAATTTGTTGCTTCGATGTAGCCTTCAACACTACCGCAGTCAAAACGTTGGCCTTTAAATTTGTAAGCCAATACACAACCTGCTTTTGCTTGTTTTAGCAATGCATCAGTGATTTGGATTTCGCCGCCTTTGCCTGGTTCAGTCTGCTCGATAAGCTCAAAGATATCTGGAGTCAGAATGTAACGGCCAATGATTGCTAGGTTGCTTGGCGCAGTGCCTGGTTCTGGCTTTTCTACCATGTCATCAACACGGAAAAGATCATCTTTAATCATTTCGCCAGAGATAACACCGTACTTGTGAGTCTCTTCCTCTGGAACTTCTTGGACTGCCACAATTGAGCAACGGAACTGTTTGTATAGCGCAACCATCTGAGCTAACACACCTTGCTGTTCGTTAACACAAAGATCATCAGCAAGCACGACTGCAAAAGGTTCATCACCCACAAGCTCGCGACCCGTCAAGATAGCGTGGCCAAGGCCTTTCATTTCACGTTGACGAATGTACGTGAAGTTTGCTGCTTCAATCGTCTCACGGATATTGATCAGCAAATCTTCTTTATTGGTGCCGCTGATCTGGTGCTCAAGCTCGTAGTTCTTATCAAAGTGGTCCATCAATGAATGCTTACCACGGCCAGTCACGATGCACATGCCGTCCATACCGGCTTCGATCGCCTCTTCAACGCCGTATTCAATCAGAGGTTTGTTTACGACAGGCATCATTTCTTTCGGCATTGACTTAGTTGCAGGTAAAAAACGTGTACCGTAGCCAGCTGCCGGGAAAAGGCACTTTTTGATCATGGTAAGACCCTTTATCTATAATAATTATGGATTCAACCTGAATGGTTGATATTTCTGAGGGCAACTCTAGCATAAGTTATGTCGAAAATTCAGCAACAATCCGTATGGTTCACTAGAGTTTTCCTCAAAATTATCGTCAGTTTAAGAGGCTGATCAATTATGCAAGCAAGTTCTGGTTTGCCCATGCAATAGCTTGGACTCTATTCTTAACGGCTAACTTACGAAATATTTGATAAAGATGAGATTTGACGGTGAATTCGCTAATAAACAAGTCATCGGCTATTTGCGTGTTTGATGAGCCTGATTGAAGGCAGCGAATCACTTGCAGCTCTCTAATTGTTAAGTCGACATTAGTAGGGGTGGTATTGGTGCTCACGATATTTCGATAGTAGAAGAGTAATTGGCTTGCCACTTTTCTAGGTAGCCAGTTGTCTCCATTAATGACCTCTTCAAGTCCCTTCGCTATTTTGGCTTTCTCTTCAGAGTTGTAAAACAGACCTTTTAATACGCCAAACGTAATCAACTCCGATGTGGGAAGAGCTTTGGGGACATTGAATAAAATGATCTCATGATTTTTCCACATCACAGGTAGATTTGGATGAAGGTTGATTAATCGAGGCACCTCTTTGTAATCAACCAGTAAAATTCGGTTGCTCTGCTTGCGATCAAATAACATCAAATCGTCCGGTGTCATTTTGTAGAGAATAATAGATAAGTGCTTTTCTATCTCTTTTACATGTAGATAGGTGTCGTTTGGGTCGATGCACAGAAAATGCAAAGTGCGAGCGTATCGAGATTTTCTCATTGAAACGTCCTGTTTAAGTAGAATTAGATTCCACGTTGTCATGCAGGCCTTCGCTTCTCTACCGCCTTCATAGTGACTTGCGTTGAATATCAATTATCAAAGTAAATGAGTGGTTTGTAAGTGGAGAAAAAAGCAACATCGCTCTGAATATCATGATTTGTTACGTTTTTATTCTTTGTAGTGAGGCGAGAATAGGAATGCGATTTATCACTGCAGAAAAGCATGCTATTCTTGTGCGCTAAAATTTTTCTGAGACTATGAATTTAGACGGAGCAAATCATGGCTAGCCGTGGAGTTAACAAAGTTATATTAGTGGGTAACCTAGGTAATGACCCTGAAATTCGTTACATGCCCAATGGCGGTGCAGTAGCGAACATTACCATTGCAACGTCAGAGTCATGGCGTGATAAAGCAACTGGCGAACAGCGTGAAAAAACAGAATGGCACCGTGTTGCTCTGTTTGGCAAGCTGGCGGAAGTTGCTGGTGAGTACCTACGTAAAGGTTCTCAAGTTTACATTGAAGGTCAACTTCAAACGCGTAAATGGCAAGATCAAAGCGGTCAAGATCGCTACACAACAGAAGTCGTTGTTCAAGGCTTCAACGGTGTAATGCAAATGCTTGGCGGTCGTGCTCAAGGCGGTGCTCCTGCTCAAGGTGGTATGGGTAACAACCAACAGCAAGGTAGTTGGGGTCAGCCACAACAGCCACAACAGCAGCAACAAGCACAGCAACAATACAGTGCTCCAGCTCAACAGCAGCCGAAAGCACCTCAACAAGCTCCTCAGCAGGCTCAACCTCAATATAATGAGCCGCCAATGGATTTTGATGATGACATCCCATTTTAAGCCCTGTTTTTAATATATTATAAAGACAGTATTAAATTGGAAAAAGCCGCGTTTATCGCGGCTTTTTGTTACCTAGAATTCTTAACGCTTTATTTACAACGTCAATTTATAGTATAAGTAGCAATACGGTATAATGTGAGTTGAAAAGGATTTCGTTATTCATGAGATATACCCCGACACTAAAATTGAGCACTCGATTGGTCGCATTTGTCACTGTGATAGTGATCAGTGCGATGTTCATTCTTTTTATTGGTGGCACACTTTCCTTTAAGCGTATCGGACAGGAATATTTAGACCATTATTTGGTTGGTATTGTTGACGTTGTAGATAAAGAGATGGAAGATCCTGACGCCGCGTATTCGATGCAGCGTTGGATGCCTAAGATGTTGCAGGCGAGCAATATTGTTGAGATGAAACTCTCGAACCAGACTGGCATCGTTTATCGCTTCAAAGATACCTCCCCACAAATTGATCCCAATCGTCTTTATGAAAGAAGCTTCATTCTAGAGCGCAATGAAGGTTATCGAATCGAGTTTAAAGCACTGCCTCCTTATATTGGTTATAGCTACTCAATGGAAGCAATGTGGTCAATTACTTTGGCGGTTGCATTGATCCTTTTCTGTCTGGCTCGTGGTGTTCGTTGGTTGAAGGAACAGTTGATGGGTTCTGAGATCTTGGAAGAGCGAGGAAGAATGATCCTCGCTGGGCAAGTTGAGGCTCATGCAAAGGGAGATGAACTTGAATGGCCATACACGGCAAGTGAAGCCTTGGATGTCTTGATCGAAGAGCTGCAAGATGCTCGTCAAGAAAGAAGCCGCTTCGATACCTTTATCCGTACCCATACCTTCCTAGACAAACTCACAGGCACGGCAAACCGAGTCTTATTCGATAACAAGCTTGAATCGGTTTTGCATGAAAGCGGTGCTCGAGGTGGTGTGTTATTGATACGTATCGACGAATGGGAGCAAGTCCGTGATGCTAATGACAAGCAAATCACTGACGGCTTTATTATCGAAGTTGGCGAAGTATTGTCGAATATTGTTCAACGCTACCCTGATGTTATTTTTTCTCGTTATTACGATGCTGATTTTGCCGTATTTATTCCGCATCAAGGGGCTAAAGATATTGCTACCTTGGCGGCTCAGTGTTTAAGGCAGTTAGACAAGATAACCCCACCGGAACCTTTAGATTCTGATAATTGGTGCCATATTGGCGTAACCATGTATACCGAAGGTGAGCGTCACAGTCAGATCATGGATGAAACTGAAACGGCATTAAAGAGTGCCCAGCTGGAGCGTATTAATAACTGGAGCCGTTACCCTAAGCAGAATACAAATGAGTTGGATAGAGGCAGTGTTCGTTGGAGAACATTATTGGATAAAGCGCTGCTTCCTGAAAATTTAGTAATCTTTGCTCAGCGATGTTATCTTATGCCAGAATCTGGTCAAGCCAATGAATTACATAGAGAAATATTCACTAGAATTCAGGATCCTGATAAAGGTTTATTGAAATCGTCTCGATTTATGCCTGCGGTGGAGCAAGTGGGTTATCAAGCTCAAATGGACCAATCGGTTCTAAAGGTTTTGTTGAAATCGCTGAAAGAGTCAACTCAGCCTCTCAACTATTCGGTGAATCTGAATGTTACTCCATTTGCGAATAAACAGCATTTTAAGTGGTTTAGAAGTGAGTTATTACAGCTCTCTGCTCAGCATCGCTCTCAGCTTGCGTTTGAGTTTCCTGAAGGGCACTTGATTGCCCACCTTGATTATATGAGACCGGTGGCAAAGATGCTGCGAGGTTTAGGGTGTAAAGTTGTGGTTGGCCAAGCTGGACGAACCATTGTTAGCACTCACTATATAAAAGACTTAAAGGTCAATTACATTAAGCTTCATCGAAGCTTAATAAAGAAAATCGATCAAAGGCATGAGAACCAACTGTTTGTCCGAAGCTTAATTGGGGCATGCGGTGACTCTCCAACTCAAGTTATTGCCGTTGGAGTCGAGACAAAACAAGAAAAGAACACCTTGATAGAGTTAGGCATTAACGGCTATCAAGGGAGATATTTCGACGAAGAACAACAAATTATCCCTTTGCCTAATCAAGCTGAAAAGGTCGAGAAAGCGGAATCTGTTGTGAAAGTTGGACGAAGAAATCGATGGCGTAAGAGTAGTAGTTAACAATGAATTTTAAAGCGATTTTAGACAAGATAAAGCCAACTAATAATAAAGGCAGCTCTCAAGTTGTCATGTTAGGCAACGATGCCATTTATATTTCATCGACAGAACAAGAACCTCAAGTAACTAGCATTCCCGTGGTTAATGGGGACTGGGAGAGTGCGCTAAAAAAATCGCTTAGCAGTGAGGCGTTTACTAGTAATAGCCTCCAGCTGATTGTCTGTGCTAACTACTACCAAACCTACCAAATTGATAAACCGGATATTCCAGAGAGTGAATGGTCGGTTGCCCTGCCTTTTTTACTCAAAGATCTTGTATCTGAAAGAGTGACCGAAATTATTGCAAGTGCGGTCGCGTTACCGACGTCGAATAAGCTGCAAGTGTATGTTCTACCTAAAAAACTGTTAGACAAGCTTTTGAATATTGCTAATTCGGTTCAGGTTGAATTAATAGGTGTTGCTCCTGAAGATGAAATCTGGGGTTACAGTGCTGGCGAACTGTCTAATTTCATCCTTTTACAGCGCAGCGCCAATTCACACTTTAAGCTGGGTGCGTTTGTTGAAAATACCGTTTGCTTTCAAAGAACCATCCGTAGTGTTGTTCCACCTTTAACGGGTGTTGCATCAAGCGCTCTCCAGTTAGATGGCCTTGCTCTAGAACTCCAACGCTCGATTGATTACCTTTCTTCTCAAATTAAAGGTACTCAACTTCATCAGTTGAAAATCTGCTGTGATGAGGAAGATGAGTCTGAGTTACAAGGCGCGTTAAATAACACATTGAGTTCGACCGTTTCTCTGCTCGTTGAAGGTGAGCGTGATAATTCAGAGAGTTTGTTGGTTAAGCTTGCGGCTGAAAAAGAGGCTTTTAATGTCAATCTTTACCCTGAACACCTCAAGCCTAAGAAAGAATATTTTACGCTGACGAATGTTGTTGCGAGCTGGGGGCTCGTTTGTGTGCTGCTACTTGGTGGTTACTTTGTAATGCAGTATCAAGCTTCTAATCTAGATAAAACCCTAACAGCTTTGCAACATGACTCGAACCAGCTTAACAAGCAAGTTAACCAATTGAATAGTAAGTTAACTCAGCATAAACCGTCTCCAGAGAAAGTGGCGGCAGTTGCGCGTCTCAAACGTGAGACTCAGGCTAAAAAAGAGGCTTTGAAGGCGGTAGGACAATACGACGAATCACAACAAGTCGGGTATTCTGGCGTCATGAATTCCTTAGCTAAATTAGGCCGAAATGACATCTCTCTTTCGCACATCTACATGACTCACGAGACTTTAGATCTTAGTGGCTTTGCTCGTAACGCAAATGTGGTTCCTAACTGGATTGGTCAGTTTAAAAGTGAGCTTAATTTAGTTGGACGTGCTTTTGAAAAACTAAAAATTGGGCGCAATGATCAGGATGTGGTGACGTTTGAGCTAAGTACTCGCAGGGAGAGTAAATAATGCAGCAGTGGAACCAGCTCAGCGATAAGTTTCTTGCATTAAGTCAGAGAGAAAAATGGCTACTTTTCGTGTGTGGTTTTGTTGGCCTATCTATGTTGTTGTTCACCTTGTTGGTTGAGCCAGCGTATCTCGATTTACAGGCTAAAAATGCTAAGACGATGAATCTGACTCAGGCAAACCAGAGACAGCAAGGTGAGTTGCTCGTTCTTCAAGCTAAGTTAAACAAAGATCCAGACAAAGACATTAATCGAGAGTACAAAAAACTGCTGGTGGAGAGCCAAGATCTGTCACTTCAGCTTTCCCAGATTGTCGATGGACTGATCACGCCTTCTCAAATGTCTCAACTATTGGAGAGTGTTCTTAATGCCGGAAATGGACTTAAGCTCGAATCGCTAGAGTCGTTAAAACCAGAAGCAATTTCGAATAATCAAGAGACCAGTGAATATTCCGGCTATTTTCTTCACCCTGTAAGAATGGAATTAACGGGCAGTTACTTTGATATTTCCGCTTATCTTCAAGCGCTTGAGTCTCTTCCTGTCAGTTATTACTGGCGCACATTTCAGTACTCGGTCGAAGAATACCCTAAAGCTCGACTGGTGTTTGAGGTTTACACACTAGGTACTAGACAGGAGTTTATCGGTGGTTAGAACTCTTTTGTTGTCATTACTTTTTAGTAGCCAAATGGCTTGGGCCGAACAGGATCCTACGGCGCCATTAGGCTGGTTGACGCCACAACAAAAAACAACGTCAGCTAAAAAGGCGCCAACTCGTTATCGCTTACCTTCTCTAGAAAGCATTGTGTGCAAAGGCGATACACCTTGCTATGCCATTATGAATGGTCAGATTCTCGGTCAAGGAGAAACGATCAGAGGGTACCGAGTTAAGAACATAGATCCAGAATACGTCACTCTGCAGAGAAGCTCTAAGCAGTGGAAATTAGAGATGTTCTCTTTAGATGTTAAGAATAATTAAGGTTAGAGTGAAGACATGCGTAAACTTGTAGTAGCAATCCTAGTGTCATCTTTAGTCGGCTGTTCGATGGGACATAGAGATCCCGTTGAGATCAAAGAGTCTTTAAACGAATCAATTAATGAAGCGAATAGCAAAGCGCTTCGTGATCTTCCTTCGTCGGTACAAGATGACCTGATGCCTCAGCTTAATTCGGATGCCATGTCTCCGGGTATGGAAACCGTTAAGCGTTTTCGTATTCAAGCTAAAGGTGTTGAAGCGAGAACCTTTTTTGCTAGCTTGGTAAAAGGCACTGAATACAGCGCGGCTATTCACCCAAGCGTTGCCGGGAAGCTGACTTTAAACCTGACAGATGTGACGTTAGACGAAGTGTTGGCTGTTGCTCAGGATATGTATGGCTACGATATAGAAAAACGCGGCAAAGTTATTCAGATTTATCCTGCTGGTCTACGCACAGTGACGATCCCAGTTGATTACTTACAAGTGAAGCGTTCAGGTCGTTCATTGACGACCATCACCACCGGAACGATCACGACTTCTGACTCTAATTCATCGAGCTCTTCAAGCTCGAACTCAAACTCGTCAAATTCATCCAACTCTTCTAACTCATCGAATTCTACATCGAACGGTGGTACTGAGATTGAAACGACCTCTGAAAGTGATTTCTGGCCACAGCTTGAAGCGGCAGTTGCTCACCTCATTGGTTCTGGTGACGGGCAAAGTGTAGTGGTAACGCCGCAAGCCAGTGTGATTACGGTTCGTGCTTACCCCGACGAAATTCGTGAGGTTCGAGAGTTCTTAGGTATTTCTCAGAAGCGTTTGCAGCGCCAAGTTATCTTGGAAGCCAAAATCATGGAAGTGACCTTAAGTGATGGCTATCAACAAGGCATCAACTGGACCAAGATGTTCTCGTCGAATGGTACTAACTATACGATAGGTATGGGCTCTATTGTTAAAGATGCCGCTGGTGCGATTATCCCAAGTACATTGCCAGGCATGGACCCAATCGGCGCTGCTTTAGGTGGTCAATCTAACCTTGTTGTCTCTGGTGGTAGCTTTGAGGCGGTATTGAGTTTTATGGGTACACAGGGTGACTTGAACGTCCTATCTAGCCCAAGGGTGACGGCTGCGAATAACCAAAAAGCAGTGATAAAAGTGGGTACCGACGAATACTACGTAACTGACTTATCAAGTGCAGTTGGTAGTGGTGATAACGCGAATGTGGCCCCTGAGGTTGAGTTAACCCCATTCTTCTCTGGTATTTCTCTGGATGTGACCCCTCAGATCGATGATAAAGGCAGTGTGTTTTTGCATGTTCATCCTGCCGTTATTGAGGTTGCAGAAGAGGTGAAAGAGCTTAACCTTGGTTCAACTACAGGTATTGTTTCACTTCCATTGGCAAAAAGCTCTATTCGTGAATCTGACTCAGTGATTCGTGCGCAAGATGGTGATGTTGTGGTGATTGGTGGGTTAATGAAATCAAACACCAGTGATATCACGTCGAAAGTACCATTCCTTGGCGATATCCCAGCACTCGGTCATTTGTTTCGTAATACCAGTCAGTTGACGCAAAAAACTGAGTTAGTGATCTTACTAAAACCAACGATTGTTGGCGTGAATACTTGGCAAACTGAGTTAGAACGCTCTCGAGATCTGCTGCAGCAGTGGTTCCCTGATGAAGAGTAATCGCTTACTTTTTCAATGTAGATTGGCAGCATCTAACTAAGCTAGGTCACTTATGTATCAAGCTCACTTTGGTTTTGAACAACTGCCATTTACTTTAACGCCGAATACCGATTTATTTTATGGTTTAGCGCCTCATTTCGAAGCGATTCAAACGGTGATCTCGGCGTTAGAAATGGGCGAGGGCGTGATTAAGGTCACCGGAGAGGTTGGTACTGGAAAAACCATGGTTTGTCGGATGTTGGTCAATCACCTAAATGATTGTACTGCTCTTATTTACCTACCAAACCCTGTGCTCTCTGGTGCTGATTTACGCCAAGCCGTTGCTAAAGAGCTGGGTTTGACTATCGATAATGAAGCAACCTTAGTTGATAATATTCAGCATAAGCTCATTGAATTACACAACTCAGGTTTAAGAGTGGTAGCGATTCTTGATGAGGCTCAAGCTCTATCGGATGAAGCTCTCGAAACATTAAGGTTGTTCGGTAACCTTGAAACTGAAGATAAAAAACTGCTGCAAATTGTTTTATTAGGTCAGCCTGAGTTAGATGCTCGATTAGAGGCTTATCACCTTAGGCAGTTTCGTCAAAGAATCACGTTTAGTTCAACACTGAGGCCGCTGACTCTCGATGAAACGGTGGCGTATATTGATAATCGGATTGTTAAATCTGGTGGTAATCCTAGATTGTTCAGTTTGAATCAAAAAAAGGCGATTTGTCGCTCCTCGTTAGGTATTCCAAGATTGATAAATCAACTATGCCATAAGGCTCTTTTGCTCTCGTTCAGTGAAGATAAGAAAAGTATCGACAATCAGCACCTGTTTTCAGCCATGCATGAAACTTACGATGTATGTAAGCCTAAATTTAAAACGCCAATACTGTGGGGTTGGAATTAATTATGAGCGTCATAAATAACGCCTTGTCTGAATTGGCAAAGAAAAAGTCAGCGACGTCGATTGAAGCGGCAGTGGTGCCTAAAGTGAAAACACGCTCCCCATTGGTTTGGTTAGTGGCTGGTTTCACTCTGAGCTTAGCGATGGGCGGTTGGGCAATATCACAAGGCCCAACTGTTGAACATTCAATCTCAACTCGAGATGCTCAAGTCCAGGTCTCTGTCGTAGAGAGTTCTGGAGAAATGCAGGATGTTGTCACTCAAACACTCTCATCGCCAACCAAGAAATTAGTGACGCTAGATTTAATGCCCCGTTCAGCAGAAAACACAGTAGCGGTAAATAACGTTCAAGTTAAGTCAACGACAAGGTCGAGTACTTCTAAAACGACAACCCCTAACGTTACGCCTAAACCGTTAAGCACGGCTAAAGCGACTAATACTGACATTCCAAAGCCGATTTACGTTGCTAGCGTGGCAAAAAAAGATCCGGCTCCTATCTTTAATGAGAAAGAATCTTCTGACAGCTCAGAAAATAGCGAAATGTTGATTGAGCAGGTAGAGCTAACGCCTGAGCAATTATCAGTGAATGCACAAGGGCGAGCTCAGAAGGCACTTGATGCGAATGATCTTACTGGTGCTTTGAAAGGTTACACCGAAGCCTTGCGTTATACGCCACGAAATGAAGAGGTTCGTCAGAAACTCGCGATTCTCTATTTTGGCAAGGGTGACACTCGCAAAGCCTACGAGTTGTTTCAATCTGGTATCAAACTTAATATCAATAGCGAAAAGCTACGGTTGGGTTTATCTAAACTGCTGGTTAAAGCTAACCAAGCAGAAGCGGCTTTAAGCCCGTTAATCCACCTGCCACCAAATCCTACTCAAGATTATTTAGCAATGCGTGCGGCGTTGAGTCAAAAATCTCAGCAAGAAGACATCGCGCTCGAGAGTTACCAAAAGTTAGTTGAGGTTGATTCAGATAATGCTCGCTGGTGGCTTGGCCTTGCGATTCAACAAGAGCGTCAACTTGATTTTTCTGCTGCAAAAGAGTCATACCAAGGTGCCTTAACCAGAGTTGGAATCTCATCTCAATCGCAAAACTTTGTGCGTGACCGCTTAAACATAATCAAAGCTTTAGAGGAGAGTGGCGATGCAAATTAGATTAAGAAAAAGGCTAGGTGATTTGCTCGTCGAAGAGGGAATCATCACTGAGGCCCAAGTTGAACAAGCTCTTGCTGCTCAAAAAAGTACCGGTCGTAAGCTGGGTGATGCGCTGATTGAACTTGGTTTCTTATCAGAACAACAGATGTTGAGTTTCTTGTCTCAGCAACTCGCTATTCCTCTCATTGATTTAAGTCGAGCGGTTGTTGATGTTGAAGCGGTGCAGCTTTTACCTGAAGTACATGCTCGTCGTCTTCGTGCATTGGTGATTGGACGCCAAGGCGATACGTTACGTGTCGCAATGAGTGATCCTGCGGATCTGTTTGCTCAGGAATCATTACTTGGCCAACTAGGTGACTACGCGCTTGAGTTCGTTGTCGCTCAAGAAAGACAATTAGTGGATGGCTTTGATCGCTATTACCGCCGAACCAAAGAAATTGCGTCTTTCGCTGAACAGCTTCATGCCGAGCACCAAGTCAATGACGCCTTTGATTTTGATATTGCAGGTGAAGACAGTGACGAAGTGACGGTCGTTAAGCTGATCAACTCGCTATTTGAAGATGCAATCCAAGTTGGTGCATCTGATATTCATATTGAGCCAGATTCAAACGTATTGCGTCTTCGTCAGCGTATTGATGGCGTGCTGCATGAAACACTGCTGAATGAAGTCAATATTGCTTCTGCACTCGTACTGCGCTTGAAGTTAATGGCAAACCTCGATATCTCAGAGAAGCGTCTTCCTCAAGATGGTCGTTTTAACATTCGAGCCAAAGGCCAGTCGGTCGATATTCGTATGTCGACCATGCCAGTTCAGCATGGTGAGTCTGTGGTGATGCGTTTGCTTAACCAATCAGCAGGCTTACGTAAGCTAGAAGCATCGGGTATTCCCAATGATCTTCTTGTTCGTCTTCGCCAACAATTACGCCGTCCTCATGGAATGATCTTGGTTACTGGCCCGACGGGTTCTGGTAAAACGACGACCTTATATGGTGCGCTAAGCGAATTAAACGAGCCGGGCAAAAAGATCATTACCGCGGAAGATCCGGTGGAATACCGCCTTCCTCGAGTGAACCAAGTTCAGGTAAACCCTAAGATCAATCTCGATTTCTCTACTATCCTCAGAACTTTTCTTCGTCAGGATCCCGATATCATCCTTATTGGTGAGATGCGTGACCACGAAACCGTTGAGATTGGTTTGAGAGCCGCACTGACAGGTCACTTAGTCTTAAGTACGCTGCATACCAACGATGCAGTAGACAGTGCGCTGCGTATGATGGACATGGGTGCTCCCGGTTATCTCGTGGCAAGTGCCGTGAGAGCGGTGGTGGCACAGCGATTAGTTCGTAAAGTGTGTACTGATTGTAAGGTTGAGGATGAATTGGATGAACCTCGTAAGCAGTGGTTGAGCGTACGTTTCCCTAATCAAGTGGCTGTGCCATTCATGAAAGGTCGTGGTTGCCAGAACTGTAACCTAACCGGTTATCGCGGGCGTATTGGTGTATTTGAAATGTTGGAGCTAGAGCAAGACATGATGGATGCCCTCAGAGCGAATGATGCGGTTGGCTTTGCTCAAACGGCAAGGCGGTCTAAAAACTACAAACCGTTGTTGGCTTCTGCGATGGAGTTAGCTTTGCAAGGTGTCGTGAGTCTCGATGAGATCATGCACCTTGGTGAAGGCGATGCTTCCGGTGCCACTGACCCAATTTATCTGTAGGGGAAGAGTGATATGCCAACGTATCGTTATGTAGGTCGCAGTTCTGATGGCAGCCAAGTGACTGGCCAGTTAGATGCGAATAACGAAGATCTTGCCGCAGAAAGTTTGATGAGTAAGGGGATTATTCCCACCTCAATCAAACTGGGCAAAAGTGGTGGTTCAGTACTGGATATGGATGTATCGAGTCTGTTTTCACCAAATGTTCCGCTTGAAGTCTTGGTTCTATTTTGTCGACAGTTATACAGCCTAACCAAGGCGGGTGTACCACTATTAAGGTCGATGAAAGGCCTGACCCAAAACTGTGAAAACAAGCAGTTGAAAGCGGCCTTAGAAGACGTGGTTGCTGAGTTAACCAATGGTCGTGGATTATCAGCATCAATGCAGATGCATCCTAAGGTGTTCAGTCCGCTGTTTGTCTCTATGATAGGGGTTGGTGAGAATACCGGTCGTCTAGACCAATCTTTGCTGCAATTGGCTGGATACTATGAGCAAGAAGTAGAGACTCGTAAGAGAATCAAGACTGCGATGCGTTATCCAACCTTTGTGATCAGCTTTATTTTGGTCGCGATGTTCATTCTCAATATTAAGGTTATTCCACAGTTCTCTAGTATGTTTGCGCGCTTTGGTGTCGACTTGCCGCTTCCAACTCGTATCTTAATTGGTATGTCGGAGTTCTTTGTTAATTACTGGGGCTTAATGCTCGCCGTTATCTTTGGTCTTATTTTTGCTTTTAAAGCATGGGTTAAGACAGACAAAGGATTGGAAAAGTGGGACAGGTTACGCTTAAAAATACCCGTGATTGGTGGGGTAGTGAATCGAGCGCTACTTTCGCGTTTTTCACGCACATTCGCCTTGATGCTAAAAGCCGGTGTACCACTGAACCAATCACTGTCGTTGTCTGCGGAAGCGTTGGATAACCGATTCCTTGAGTTGAGAGTACAAGCTATGAAAGCCGCAATAGAAGCCGGTAGTACGGTTTCTTCAACAGCGATCAATAGCGAAATTTTCACCCCACTGGTGATACAAATGATCTCGGTGGGTGAAGAAACAGGTCGTATTGATGAGCTGCTACTTGAGGTATCCGATTTTTATGATCGAGAAGTCGATTATGACTTAAAGACCTTAACCGCAAGGATCGAACCTATTTTATTGGTGGTTGTGGCTGGTATGGTGCTGATCTTAGCTCTGGGTATTTTCCTACCTATGTGGGGAATGCTGGATGCAATCAAAGGCTAGGGAATGCTAAATAACCTACAACGCTCACGTTTTGTTATTTGGAGTGTCGTTATTCTTTTTCTTATCGTGGGTGTGCTCTCTGCCTTTAAAACGGTAGAAGAAGAAGCGACTAATACGGCATTGATCGTCGCGAGCAAGCGGATTTTAGAGCAAGCAAATTTGTTCAAACAACAGTATTTGTTATCGGGTGCTAAGCAAGACAATGGCTCGGAACATCCTAAAAGTTATAGCCGAACAGGCTGGATAATGCCGATTCAAGGAGATGAGCGAGACTGTCATTATTGGCTTGAGGAATTATACCCTCAAGAGAGCATTTTAGGGCTCAGTTCACCGAGTGTTGAAGATAAAAGTGATAACATACAGTTTCATTGCCGTTATCACTATAGTGATAAGTATCAAATAGATATATTGCTCAAAAAAGAAAGATTTAGTGTAAAAGCCAATATTTTGGCTTTGTGAAAATATTGACAGTTTTTCTGTGGTTTTATACGTGCGTGAATGTATAATGCGCGTTAATAATTAGATGAGTAGGTAGAAAATGCTTAAAAATCAAAAGGGTTTCTCCCTTGTCGAATTAGTCATCGTCATCGTGGTCGTTGGTTTATTGGCGGTCGCTGCTTTACCCCGCTTCCTCGACGTGACAGATGAGGCTAAAAAATCAAGCATTGAAGGTGTCGCTGGTGGTTTTGCAACCGCTGTTTTGTCGGCAAGAGCACAATGGGAAGCTGAAGCTAGACCATCTGAGAAGATTGGTGTTGAAACATACAATACTGTAAATTATGATGGTGTTGATTTTTGGTTAACAAGATCAAAGAACAGTAACAATGTCGATACCGATTTTAGAGATGGCTACCCATGGACTCTGAACAACGATTCGAGTACTGCACCACAAGATATTTCAGATGAAACCTGTTCTGAGTTGATGGGAAACTTACTGCAAAATCCACCTAAAGTAGGTGCGGTTTCAGATGTTGCTAGCGACTCAAATTACAAATATTCAGCGCAAGCGAATTCAGGTGATGCAACGTGTACTTACATTCAGTTAGAAGGTAATACCGAGCACCAATTTGTTTACGAAATTAAAACTGGTCGTGTGACCGTAACTTTGCAGTAAGTCTGCGTAAAATTAAACATAGAGAGAGCTTAACTATGAAAAGACAAGGCGGTTTCACCCTAATCGAACTAGTGGTTGTAATTGTTATTCTGGGTATTCTTGCTGTAACTGCGGCACCACGTTTCTTGAACTTGCAAGATGATGCTCGAGCATCATCTTTGCAAGGTTTGAAAGGTGCAATTGATGGTGCATCTGGTATCGTTTACGGAAAGTCAGCAGTTGAAGGGCAAGAGGCTTTAGATTCTACGACTAACCCTGACGTTGAAGGTATTACTACTGCCTATGGTTACCCTACTGCTAATGAGGCTGGTATTGTTGCTGCTGTAGTTGGTTTAAGTACTGATTGGGATGTTGTGGCAAGCACTTCTGCTCCAGCAACCCCAAGCTTAACATTTGCTTTTAAAGGAGCAACTGTGACTGACAAGTGTATTGTACTTTATACTGAAGCAACAGGTACGACAGCGGCTAGTGCTGCATCGACTACCGTTAAATTAGGTGATGCGGCTGACGGTTGTGGTGGTACAGGTAACTAGATTTATATTATAGACCAGCTCCGGCTGGTCTTTTTCTTTATATTCAATATGTTTTAATTACAGGTTCTTCTTTTTCCTTCCACATTTACCTTATAATCTAGATATACCAATTAATCACTTAGGGCTTATATGGAACTAAAGTCAAACAGCGGTTTCACCTTAGTGGAATTAATTGTCGTCATTCTTTTACTTGCTATCATTTTAGCTACAGCCATCAGCCGTTTTGGAGGACGCCAAAGCTATGAACTTTATGCTCTTCAAGAGCAGGTTTCTTCTGTTGTTCGGCAAGTTCAGTTGAATCGAATGCAATCTAATATGGACATGTCTGTGTCAGGTGCTGAAAGCTTACGTCTAGTGGCTGAGAATAATTGCATCGGTTCGCAATCTGCTTGTGACAACACATCTGAAACGAGAAGTGATGTTATCGCTAGTGATGATTATAGCTTCTCGTCTGTACCGACCTCTAGCTACTCTTCTCCAATCGCATTCAATCTTTTAGGTAACCCTGAAAATACCGCCTCACCTGGTGTTCAAATTATAATCTCATCTAATAATAGTTCAGACCGAGCTTGGGTTTGTATCAACTCTCAAGGTTTTGTTTACCCAAGTAATCAGGTATGCCCATGAAGAATGTAAATAGTGGCTTTACACTTATAGAGTCGATTATCGTGATCGTACTTCTAGGGTTTGCCATGCTCGCATTCTCAACTTTTCTTGCGCCACAATCCGCTCTTTCAGGGCAAGTGAATTATTCCAACCGAGCTTCTGCATTAGGTCAGAGCATTATGACAGATCTTTTGGCTCGTGATTACGGGTCAGTAAGCTCTGGAACACCTATAGATCTTGGCAGCTCTTATACTAATTTTAATGTAAATCTAACGGTTGATGACAATAACCCAACGGCTTCAATGCAAAAAATGACGCTAACAATCACCGCAAGTAATAATCCGTCTATCACCTTAGTTGCTTATAGAGGGGACTATTGATGAAGGGCAAAGGGTTCACGCTAATAGAGATGATCTTGGCCATAGTCGTCTCAAGTATTGTATTGCTTGGTGTCGCTAATTTTACTGAGCTCGGTATGAGAGGTTATTTTGGTTCTGTAGAGCGATTTCGATTACAAACTGAAGCTAGGTTTGTATTGGAAAAGCTTTCTCGTGAAGTGAGGCACGCTGTACCTAATTTATTTCCAGCTTCTGTGAGTAGTGATTGTGTATCATTCTATCCAATTGTTGATTCAGGTTTTTATGCCATTTCTGGAGCTGATATTAACTTCTTGGTTAGTGATTCGGGAGCAACAAGTAGCTCATTACAATCCATGTCATTAGTGATAAACCCGACGCGTCCTCACACTGATATCAACGATTTAAATAATATATACCCTCTTAACAATGTAACTCCTCCTAGTGCATCTTCCGCCTATTTTGCCATTCCAAATGGTGCTAACACTCTTATCAGTGAATCTGTAGGCAAAAGGCACTACATTTTTGACTCAAATAACCTCGTAGAGTACTGCCTTGCGAGCAGTAATTTGTTAACGCGTAATGGTGTCACAATAAGCGACCGAGTTATGAGTGAGAATAGTACTTTGAGTTATCAGCCTACGGATGTTCAGAGAAATGGTGTCGTTGAATTGATTCTCGAGTTTGCACAAAACAATGAATCCACAGTATTCGAGCAAGATATACAGGTGATTAATGTCCCGTAAATTATCCCAAAAAGGCAGTGCGCTAATCATAGTCATTTTTGTCATAGTGGTACTGGGTTTTTTAGCGACAAGCTTGAGTCGAACTAGTTGGTCTGATAGTGATTCAAACACTCGAGTTTTGCTTGGGACACAAGCGTGGCTATTGAGCCATTCTGTTAATGAGTATGTGATGACGCAATTTTATCCGGATCCAGACCTTCAAGCTTCCTCTGCTGTTGCTACTGTGTGTAATAGCAATGATTTAGAACCCGGTGGTAGCATTTTTACTGTAGCGAGCTCTATGGTTGATGAGGCTTCGATGAGCTGCTCTCTAAATCTGTTGCAATGTTCAAATCGGGGAGAGTTAGATGGCTTCGTTTTTTATGTTTTAGAGTCTGCAGTTATTTGTGGTTCCAGTGTTAGCCAGGTTCAACGTAATCAAGAGTTGTGGGTGAAGGAAGTAGAGTTATGAGAAAGAATTTTATGGTTAAACTGTGTCATTTTTTTTTGTTATTTACTACTTTCCTTGTTTCCTCATTATCTTATGGCGCAACTTATAACTTAGAGCTTGAATCTGACTTTAATCAGCTATGTAAATATAATGGAGGAGGACAAGCGCCTATATCTATAAGTGGTTCTAGGTGGGCTAGAGAGTATCGATGCGACGGGGTTTTTTCTTCACGTAATGCCACTATTAATCTTTATGATAATAGTGTTGTTAAAGCTAAACTGATTTTTAATATAACAAATACTGAATTTAAACCGGTTGCTTTTTTTTCTGGCAATGAGGGTACAACTACTTTATCGGGTGCTGGTGGTGGAGCATCTTTGTTTTCTGAGTTAAGTCTTCCAGGAAATATTTTTAGTGGAGGCAGCTTAACTCTGGATTCTAATTCACTTGTGAAAGGCTCTGTCGATGGGGCTTTCATAATTACTATTGATAGTTCTACAGTAGAAGGAGATGTGTCAAATCGAAGTGTCAATACGATTACTATTGAAAATAACGCAACTATAGGTCTTGCTTCTTTTGTTGCTGGTGAGACTACTGTAACAAGCTTAGGGCCTTTGAGTGTAACGGATTCAGAAGTGAAGGGGAGTGTTACAACAAAAACTCATCACCTTTCTCTAAAGAATGCACACATATACGGTGATGCAATCGCTTCGACTGCTAACGGTTGGGCTGAACTGCAATTTCCTAGTTACCCACAAAATAATACAAGTGTAGTTGATGGGGTTTGTTTGCATAAAATTGTTCCTGGAAATGCCTGTGATAAATTAACGCTACCTGACCCTGTGGCTAAGTATCACCTCGAAGGGAATAATTGGTCAGCTAATGCCTATGACGTCAAAGATGAAATGGGTAATCATAATGGTAAAGCTGTAAACGGCCCATACGTCGGGAATGGTGAAGCTGCATTAACTGTCAATTCCTTTAATTTTGGCACTTGCGAATATGGAGTGTTTAGCAATGATAATAATTCATATGTTGAAGTTCCTAGTGATGCTGAGCTTGATATCTCAGAAAACTTAACAGTATCAGCTTGGATTAAACCGATCTCCCTGCCAAGTGGCAACGACTTATATACAATTGTTGCTAAAGATACAAACTACGAGTTTCACTTAAATAGTAGTGGAAAAATTTTCTGGTATTGGGAAGAGAACAATAACGGTAATGATAATAGTCAAACATTAACTAGTAACTTCACTGTGCCTGTAGGGACTGATGCTCCTTGGACTCATGTAGTAATTACTTATAATTGGAAGCGAGGTAATCAAGCTAAACTTTATATAAATGGTCAACGTGATTCCCAGCTTTCTAATAATGGAAACCCGAAACTAAAAACTAATGGTCACCCATTAACTATTGGTAACGATGTTGGTTTTACTAGTCGCTCATTTGATGGTTTTATTGATGAAGTTCAAGTGTTTGATCGAACCTTAAATAATGAAAAAGTGGCGTTTTTATATCAACAACGGCATGAGTGTGGCTCTCCAGTTCCAAACCAGTGTGAACTTTTGCCACTAGAGGATTTTAACGGCTCTCTTGAAAACTGGTCTGTGACTTCTTATGGAACCAGTGATTTACCTGAAATAGCTGGTGGTCGATTAGTGTTGAACCAAAATAAGCGTCAACAATCAACAGCAGCAAGCTACCAATATTTATTCCCAGCCAAAAATAATTACGTGAGTATAGAGTTTGATCATTATGCTCGGCCGGGCTCTGGTGGTGACGGTATGGCTATTGTGTTGTCTGATGCTTCAGTTCCTCCTAGCGCGGGGGCCTTTGGTGGCCCTTTAGGTTACGGTTTGAAACCTGGAATTGAAGGTTTTGCAGGTGGCTGGCTAGGCGTTGGTATTGATGAGTACGGCAACTTTTCCAAGGAGGGAGCGGTAAATCCACCATCTAACATTCCGAATGATACTTCAGATGCTATTGCTGTACGTGGTTCTGGGAAACTGACTTCTGAAGGTCAATGGAGCAGCGGGTACGAATATATTACAGGGTACTATGATTCCGACACGTTAGATAATGGTCAGAAAAGGCGATACCGAGTAACTATAGATAGCACGGAAAGCCAGGTGTTTTTTTCTATAGATATTCTGAATGGTAGCGATTGGGAATCCATTATTAGTCGAATTGATGTTATGGATGGTTATGGGCAAACCGGTGTACCTAATAACTTTAGATTGTCTCTTACGGGGTCGACAGGACAAGCTACCAACGTTCATGAAGTTGATAACTTACAGGTTTGTGCCGATCAGTATGAAAAGCTTAATGATGGGCTTCATCATTTTGAGTTTATACACTCGGGTGTAGGTAACACGTGTGAACCAGAAGATATAATATTAAAAGCTTGTGCAGATGACAGTTGTAACTTATTTGACGAACCTATCTCAGTCACCTTAAAGCCGATAACCACATCAAACGGAGCATATTGGATTGATGGTGATTCACGTACATTTACAGGTCAAGTAGCTCTTAAACTTGGAAGTAATAAGGCGCTTAAAACTGAGCTCGGTATTGGGTATACAGATACACCTCCATCTGAACTGAATAATGTGCTTTGTCGGGTCAATGGGGAGTTATCTGCCTCAAATTGTAATATTGAATTTGAGACTAGTGGGTTAACTGTAACTGTAAGCGATAAATATGCAAATAAACCGCTTGATGGTTCAGATAGCTCTCATCCGCTTTCTAGTCTAAAATTTTGTAATGCTCAGAATAATGATTTTAGTCGCGCCAAAGATATTGATTTTTCAATTCATTATGATGATCCAACGAATTCTGAAAATTATTTTAACGATCAACCTGTTGTAGTGGAATTTAAAGATGACCTTGGCCACTGGAACGAATATGAAGTTAAAAATTCAGTAACGACAATTCCGGTGTGGTTTAAAGGTACAGGGGTTGCTGACTTTAAATTGAACTACCCAGAAGCTGGGCTGGTCAGCTTGAATGCTTCCTACAATAATGGGGGAGCAATTGGTACGGACTCGTTTGTAAGCTTCCCTTATGAGCTTTCTTCTTACGTCTCGGTTGACGGGAATACCTCTGTTGGTTCTTGTGAGGATCCCCTAACTTGCAGTGGTTTCGTAGCTGCTGGAGAAGCATTTACTTACAATATCCAAGCCCTTGCTTGGTCAGATCAAAACTCAACCCCAAGCATTATCAAGAACTACCGTACAGATGCTTCCGAAAAAGTTAGCTTAACGGCTAACGTGAAATACCCTTTTGGTAATGCTAACCACACTCCAACAGTATCTTTATCTGAAACAGATTATGAACATGTTTTGACACCTAGTGGAAACATGGAAATTTCTCAAACAGTAGATGAGGTGGGGGTATTTGAGCTAGTTGCAGCTCCACCAACAGAGTATCTAGGTAGTCATAGTTTTGTTATCCAGCCAGCTGTTTTAGACAATGTAGGGCGATTTTTCCCAGCTTATTTAAAAATGAGAAAAGTATCATCTCAATGGGAGTACATGGTAAACCATGATGGTTTTGCTTATATGAGCCAATCTATCGGGCACCATTTGGAAGTTCAAGCTCAAAGCATAAGTGGATCTCCGACATATAATTATGGCTTGTTTGATGATGGTTTGATTTCAGATTTATCTTATTTAGCACGGACCTCAAGTGACGATATGTCTAATCGAGTTCTAGCTGGAGTGAATTGGAATGGTGGACATTGGGGAGATAAATCGGACTGGAATCTTAGTAATGAAGGGGGCGTAGATACCTCCAAGCTTGCATTATCTTTATCTGATTTTAGTTTTGAAAAGATAGTCACCAACATTAATCCATATACATCAATTCCTGATGGTCCCTTCAATTTGGATAATAGTGAATTTGGATTGGAAATAACCACTAAGGTTGATGATGTTCAATTTAAGGTCGAAGGCTTTGATGGGAGTATTTCATTCAATGATGAAGCACTCTTTGATGAACAGCCAGATTTTAGATATGGCCGAATGGCGCTTGATGATATTGGCGGTAACTCCGGTAGTACTTTGACGATTCCACTTCGTGCTGAGTTTTGGGATGGTAGTGACTTTGTTGTGAATGACGATGATGATCGCAGCACCTTTAATGGTTCAAATTTCTGTAAGCAAGTCATTTGGACCAGTAATACAGTCAAAACTACACTAGCTTCACTCAATGGCAGTGGAAGTGTTGATGATGGCGAAGAAGAAGTAACAGCGAATCAAAATACGCCTGCTGGTGCAGATGCGCCACGTGAGCAGGTACGATTGTGGTTAAGAATGGATGCGTCGACACCACAGGCTAAATCTGGCGAGAATCCTGTTGCATGCTCAGGCAGCGATCAAGATCAGCCATGGCTGCGCTACAACTGGAGACAGCTAGGTGATGAAGATCCCTCCACCGTCGTCACATTTGGCATCTACCGCGGTAACGATCGAGTGATCTACCGAGGTGAAAGTGGGTTAACAGGTCAGTAAAAATATAATTTTTGCCCCTTAAGTTAGGAATCTGTAAGAAATTGCGGGTTTCAGTCCATGTTTATACTTCAATGCCTTGCCGTGACAGCAAGGCATTGGTACATTTAGTGCAATTTTTGTCTTCTAATTCTTGCAGGATGAGCGAAGAATATGTTTAAAAAACTTCGTGGCATGTTTTCAAACGACCTATCGATTGATTTAGGTACAGCCAATACCCTTATATATGTAAAAGGCCAAGGCATTGTTCTTGATGAGCCTTCCGTTGTCGCTATTCGCCAAGATCGTACGGGGTCTGCAAAGAGTGTAGCTGCTGTTGGTCACGCTGCTAAGCAAATGCTTGGTCGTACGCCTGGTAACATTTCAGCGATCCGCCCAATGAAAGACGGTGTAATTGCTGACTTTTACGTAACCGAAAAAATGCTTCAGCACTTTATTAAGCAAGTGCATGACAACAGTGTGCTTAAACCAAGCCCTCGCGTTTTGGTTTGTGTACCTTGTGGTTCAACTCAGGTTGAGCGTCGTGCTATCCGTGAATCAGCATTAGGTGCTGGTGCTCGTGAGGTTTACCTAATCGATGAGCCTATGGCTGCTGCGATTGGTGCTGGCCTACGTGTATCTGAGCCAACGGGTTCAATGGTTGTTGATATCGGTGGTGGTACGACTGAAGTTGCGGTTATCTCACTAAACGGTGTGGTTTACTCGTCTTCTGTACGTATCGGTGGTGACCGTTTTGATGAAGCGATCATCAACTACGTTCGTCGTAACTACGGCAGCTTGATCGGTGAAGCGACAGCAGAGAAGATCAAACACGAAATCGGTTCAGCTTACCCTGGCGATGAAGTCGATGAGATCGAAGTACGTGGTCGTAACCTTGCTGAAGGTGTACCTCGTAGCTTTAGCCTGAACTCAAACGAAATTCTTGAAGCACTTCAAGAGCCGCTATCTGGCATCGTATCTGCAGTGATGGTTGCACTTGAACAGTGTCCGCCAGAGCTTGCTTCTGATATCTCAGAAAACGGTATGGTACTGACAGGTGGTGGTGCACTGCTTAAAGACCTTGATCGTCTGCTTACTGAAGAAACGGGGATCCCTGTTGTTGTGGCAGAAGAGCCATTAACGTGTGTTGCTCTAGGTGGCGGTAAAGCCCTAGAGATGATCGACATGCACGGCGGCGACCTGTTCAGCGAAGAATAATATCTAGTGTTAGGCTCTTTTCTTATCTAGTTTTATGTAAAGAGCCTAGGACCTTGTCTATAGGATCAAATGTAGCTCTAGGACCAAATATAGAATGAAGCCAATTTTTGGTAGAGGTCCCTCTCTACAATTGCGCCTGTTTTTTGCTGTAATTTTATCAGCCAGCCTTATGCTGGCTGATAGTCGTTTAGATGCTTTCTCAAATGTACGCTATCTATTGAACAGCATGGTTGCACCTATTCAATATGCAGCCAACTTACCTCGTACTATGTTCGATGGTGTCTACGATCGTTTTAGTACTCGTAAAGGCCTGATCGAATCCAACCATAATATTAAACGAGAAGTCTTGCGCCTGAAGAGCGAGCTGATTCTACTTGAGCAATACCAAGAAGAAAACAAGCGCCTCCGTAAGTTGTTAGGATCTCCGTTTATCCGTGATGAGAAGAAAGTCGTCACAGAAGTTATGGCGGTAGACACTTCACCATATCGTCATCAAGTTGTGATCGACAAAGGTCAGATTGATGGGGTGTATGAAGGTCAACCAGTGATCAACGAAAAAGGCATTGTCGGCCAAGTGACTTTTGTTGCTGCTCACAATAGTCGTGTCCTGTTACTGACTGACGCAAACAATGCGATTCCTGTTCAAGTCATCCGTAACGATATTCGAGTGATAGCTTCGGGCAATGGCATGATTGATGAGATCCAACTAGAGCACATCCCAACCAGTACCGATATACAAGAAGAAGATCTATTGGTGACATCTGGACTCGGTGGAGTATATCCAGAAGGTTACCCAGTCGCCTACGTTACTGCCGTTGATTACGACCCGAAACGTGAGTTTGCCGTTATCAAAGCGGAGCCTGTGGTTGAGTTCGATAAGCTCAGATACTTGCTGCTAGTATGGCCTGATGAAAACAAACAGATGCAAGCGGATCAATCCAGCATAGAACAAGCATTGTTAGAGGGCGAAGATGGCCAATAGCGTTTTAAGAAGCAAGGTAGTCATTGGCTGCTCATTTTTAGTAGCACTAATTCTGCAAACGATCCCTTGGCCTGGTAGTTTGGATCTATTTAGACCATCTTGGTTACTACTGGTTACCTGTTACTGGGTTTTGGCTCTACCTCACCGTGTTAACGTGGGTAGCGCTTTGATTCTGGGCTTATTGTGGGATTTATTGATAGGCTCGACGTTAGGTATTCGAGGCATGATGATGGCAATCGTTATGTACATTATTGCGATGAATTTCCTAGTCATTCGTAATATGGCGCTATGGCAACAAGCGATGATTATTGCCGCGTTAACGGTATTGTTTGAGGTGTTGATCTTCTTTGGTGAATATTTGATCCAAGATGTCGTTTTCAATCCATTATCGTTATGGAGCGCATTGATTAACTGTATACTTTGGCCTTGGATGTTTCTATTAATGAGACGCGTACGTCGTCATTGGCATGTAAGGTAGAGTGACAATGGAAAAGAAGCATTTAGTTTTGGCATCCGGTTCACCACGCCGCAAAGAACTGCTATCTCAACTTGGTTATGAGTTTTCTGTCCTGGTAACTGATGTTGAAGAGTGTAAACACGCCCAAGAAACCGCCGAAGAGTATGTTAAGCGACTATCTTTAGATAAAGCCTTAGCTGCGTTGTCTTTATTGAAAGATAACCCTTCTGAAAAGCAGCATGTCGTTCCTAGTTCTGATAATGTAGTTTCTAGTGTTGATAATGTAGCTGTTGGCTCTGGCATCGTAGCTCTTGGCTCTGATGCTATTTCTCTTGATTCTGAAACAGTCGTTCTTGGTTCTGACACAGTTGTCGTAAGCCAAGGGCAAGTGCTCGAGAAACCCACCGATTTTGCCGACTCTAAGCGCATGCTTACTCAGTTAGCAAACGAGCGTCACCAAGTGATGACGGCAGTTTCTGTGGTTTCAGAAGAAAAACAAAGAACAGAAATCATTATTACCGACGTATGGTTTAAACCCCTCAGTGAACAAGAAATAGAACAATACTGGCAAACAGGGGAGCCATGCGATAAAGCCGGTAGCTATGGGATCCAAGGTTTGGGTGGGCGCTTTGTTACCCGAATCGAAGGTAGTTATTACGCCGTTGTCGGCTTGCCTTTATATGAAACGGACCAGCTACTGCAAGAATTCTTATAATTACTAATCTGAGGTGCACCATGAGTGCTGAATTGTTGCTGAACGTGACCCCGAGTGAAACTCGCGTGGCCATGATTGAAGGGGGGGCTCTTCAAGAGATCCATGTCGAACGAGATGCTCGACGCGGTATCGTAGGAAATATCTATAAAGGACGTGTAAGCCGTGTTCTTCCGGGAATGCAGGCAGCTTTTGTGGATATAGGCCTTGAGAAAGCAGCTTTTCTACACGCCTCTGATATTGTTCCACACACTGAATGTGTCGCTGAAAACGAAAAGAAGCAATTTCAGGTTCGTGACATCTCTGAGCTTGTTCGCCAAGGACAAGACATTGTGGTTCAAGTCGTCAAAGATCCTCTTGGTACCAAAGGTGCCCGCTTAACGACTGATATTACTTTACCGTCTCGTTATTTGGTCTTTATGCCGGGCGCAAGCCATGTCGGCGTTTCTCAACGTATCGACAGTGAGTCTGAACGTAACCGCCTTAAAAAAGTCGTGTCTCGTTACTGTGACGAACATGGTGGCTTTATTATCCGTACTGCAGCAGAAGGCGCAGACTCGAATGAGTTGGCACAAGATGCGGCATTCTTGAAGCGATTGTGGCTAAAAGTGTTAGAGCGCCGTGGTAAACACAAAGCTCGTACTCGTCTATACGGTGAACTTTGCTTAAGCCAGCGTATCTTGCGTGATTTTGTTGGTACTGAGTTGAGCCGAATTCAGGTCGATTCGCGTTTAGAATATGAAAACCTAAAAGAATTTACTTCTGAGTACGTGCCAGAGCTGACTGAAAAGCTTGAGTTGTACGAAGGCGACAAGCCTATCTTTGATATGTACGATACCGAGAACGAAGTTCAACGCTCTTTGGATCGTAAAGTCGAATTGAAGTCTGGTGGGTATCTGATTATCGACCAAACGGAAGCGATGACGACAGTCGACATCAATACTGGTGCCTTTGTTGGTCGTCGTAATCTAGAAGAGACGATTTTCAACACCAACGTAGAAGCGACGCAAGCCATTGCTCGTCAGCTGCGTTTGCGTAACTTAGGTGGCATCATCATTATCGACTTTATCGATATGCTGTCTGAGGAACATCGTAAGCGAGTACTAACTTCTTTAGAGGCGGCGCTAAACAAAGATCGTGTGAAAACCAATATCAATGGCTTCACACAGCTTGGCTTGGTTGAGATGACGCGTAAACGTACTCGTGAAAGCATTGAGCATATTCTGTGTTCGAGTTGTCCTGCCTGTGAAGGGCGTGGCAGTGTGAAGACAGTTGAAACCGTTTGTTATGAAATCCTTCGAGAGATCACGCGAGTGAATCGTGCGTATGACGCTGATAAGTTTGTGGTCTATGCGGCAGCTGCCGTTGCCGAGGCGCTAGAGGGCGATGAATCTCATGCGCTTGCGGAGCTTGAGGTGTTTATTGGTAAACAAGTTAAAATCCAAGCTGAGCCTCTGTACATACAAGAGCAGTTTGATGTTGTTATGATGTAATGGATATTTTGTGAGCTCAAGCGTTACTCTGATTCTTCGTGCATGTTTATGGTTAGTGGTTACTCTCTTAGTAACGCTAGCCATTGCCGTTACTACACTGCGTGTAGCCTTACCCAATTTAAACAAGTATCAATCTGAAATTGAAGTTTGGGTAAATCAACATTCCGGTTTTGAATTTTCTATTCAAGATGTGGGTGGTTTTTGGCGCAACACTCACCCTTCTATTGCCCTACAAGGTGTTAAAGCCAGCCTTCCAAATGCTGAAGATGTGACCTTCTCTGTTGAGCGTGTTGAAGTCGAGTTTGACTTGATTCAATCGCTTGTTCAGATGCGTCCGGTTGTGGCCGACCTGGTCATGAATCAAATGTACCTTGATATCCGCTCTATTGATTTGTTTGCTGGGCAAAACGGCAAAGATAAACCCAAAGAATCGAACTCTTCAAAGCGAATTATGCAAGAGCTGGATAACTTGTTGTTGAAAACGTTAGTGGATGTTACCGCTAAAAATTCAACCCTTGCATATCGGACTATTTCTGACGAAGACCGTCAACTCGACATTGAAACTTTAAAATGGCAAAACTCAGGTAAACATCACCTTGCGGAAGGTGTGGTGAGTATTAAAGACGCCAACCTAAATTCCTTGTCAGTGAGTGCTAACTTTGTTGATGGTGGATCGTTGACCGATATGACGGGCGAGTTCTATGTGAGCGCGGATAATATCTCGGTGAAGCCTTGGTTAACCCGCTACATGCAGGCGGAGTCAGGTGTTGAAACCGGTACGGTCAGCCTTAATAGCTGGTTAACGTTGAAAAACAGTAAGCCAGTTAATGCTTATGTTGAGGTATTACCTTCTGAACTGACTTGGAACGAGGGTGGCCGCCACGATTTGATGATTGAATCGGGTGTGTTTAAGCTTTCTCCATTGGAAGATGGTTGGCAAGTAAATGGTCACTCACTTAATTTGAGAACCGATGACACGCCTTGGCCTGAACTTGATGTCGCATTTAAGTGGAACAAAGGTCCGTGGCAACTCAATGTTTCTGAGCTTGATGTTGCAACACTAACGCCGTTGATTAAGTTGTTGCCGGATTCTGAACAGTCCACCCAAATGATTAACTCGTTGGCTCCTGGTGGTTTGGTTTCTGATATTCGTGTGTCAATGGATTCAGGTATTGAAAGCTTACGTTATTCTGCGAGTTTTTCTGATATGGCTATCGAGCAATGGGAATTAGTCCCGGGTTTTAGTCAAGTTTCAGGGAGTGTTTTTGGTTCTGCATCAGAAGCGAAAGCCAGTTTGCATGTTATCGATGATGTGTTTCCTTATGGCGATGTATTCCAAGCCCCTCTAAATATCAAACAAGGTCAGGTTGATATTGTTTGGCAACAAGATGAAAACGGTTGGAAGCTTTGGTCCGATAAAATCACGGCAGCAACGCCAGATTTACAAGTTTTGGGCGCATTTCGCTTAGATTTCCCGAATGATGCAAGCCCATACCTGTCTTTTTATGGTGAAGCGGACGCTTACAATGTAGGCGAAACATGGCGTTACTTACCGACATTAGCGCTTGGCCAAGATTTAACTGATTACCTTTCTACTGCGATTCAAGCCGGTAAAGCCGACACTGTTAAGTTACTTTGGCATGGTGAATTAGCCCAGTACCCCTACACCAACCACGATGGTATTTTCCAAGTTTGGGTTGGGTTAGAGAACGCGAAATTTAGTTTTGACACCGGCTGGCCACTGATTACCGATCTTCAACTTGATCTGTTATTTGAAAATGATGCGATGCATCTAGATTCTCGTTCCGCTCAATTGATGGATGTGACGGCAGACCGAATCACAGGACGCATTCCTTATTTAGGGGAAGGCGGTCATATTGAAATTGAAGCGAAGGCCACCGCGTCGGGCAATGCAGTACGCGATTACATGACCGCTTCTCCATTAGTCGATTCAGTCGGTGCAGCCTTAACGGCTCTGCAAGTGAGTGGCGATGTATCGTCTGAATTTCAACTCAATATTCCTTTTGATTCCGAAAAAGAGCCAAGAGCGTGGGGTTATGCTGATCTCAAAGATAACCATGTAGAGATTGAAGCTCCGCCAATGGTGCTTGAAAACACGACAGGACGTATTGAATTTGATAATGATGTGATTACGGCCAACGGTCTCGCTGCCGATTTATTAAAGCAAGGTATTTCCGTTGACTTTAAAGGGCTCAATGATGGGCCTGGATATACCGTTGATATCGATGTATTGGGCGATTGGGACGTTAAGCCTCTAGAGCCTTATATTGGCGAGCAATGGTTAAGCCGTTTATCGGGTCATGCTCAGTGGCAAAGTCAGATTGATATTCAGCTCAACGATATCGGTTTTAGCTACCAACTGGATTTGCAGTCAGATCTTAAGTATTTGGCCAGTGATTACCCATACCCATTGGCGAAAAAATCATTAGAAAGTGGCTCAGCAAGGCTACAAGCATCGGGTAACCAAGAAGCGATTACTGCACGTTTACAGCTCCCTAGCACCAAATATCAGGCTGAAATTGATATTACAGGCGATGTTCCCAAGTTAACTGCGACTAACTTAGTGCTTGGTCGGGGTGGTTATAAAATTAGTCCTGTTGTTGGCCATCATGCGTTAATTCGCACTGACAAGTTCAATGCCGATGATTGGTTATCGGTAGTGATGGAACCTGTGAAGCCTTCGGATGCTGTGCTCAGTCAAATGAACACGCCAACCATCCCTGCACCAAGTCGCATTACGTTCGAGAGTAAGGAACTGATCTTAGGTGGTATTCCTTGGAATGATGTCGATTTTAGCGCTCGTAAGAACAAACAGGCGTGGCAGATGGAAGTGTCTAGCCAAGAGATCGAAGGGGATATTAATTATCTGCCGCCATACGATTTAACGGTTTCGCTGGATCGCCTACATTTGTACGTTCCTGAGTGGAGTGACAAGAAAAACCAAGAACAATTGCTTCAACGAAAAGAGCAAGAAGCCCCATTGATCTCTGAATTGGATAGAAAGATCCATGATGCGATGCCAAATCTAAAATTGACCCTTAACGATTTTTGGTTGCAAGGCTATAAGGTCGGTAAGGTCGATGTTGAACTGGCTAGGCAAGACGATCGTATTGAGTGGAAGAAGATTCAGGTTCGAAGCGGCGGAAACAAAGCGGATGTGAGTGGCTGGTGGGAGTTGAAAGGCGATAAGAGTCATTCATCGCTAGCCGTTGATGTTGAAGGCGAAAACAACAGTGAATTAATGGAACGTTTTGGTATTACTTCAGGGATTCAAAAAGCGCCTTTCGCGCTGGAAGGTCAACTGCAGTGGGATGGATCTCCTTGGGGTATTAAAATGGATACCCTTGACGGAAACGTTGAAACCAAATTCGGCAAAGGCATTATTTCAGACGTAAGTGGTGCTGCTCGATTGCTTGGTTTGTTTAGCCTAGATTCAATCATTCGTAAGATGCAACTCGATTTCTCTGATGTGTTTGATAAAGGCATGGCGTTCAACAGCATCACAGGTACGGGTAAAATTCAAAATGGCATATTCCTGACGAATGACTTAAACATGGATGCCGTCGCAGGCGAGATGCAGATCAAAGGTATCGCTAACTTGAATACGCGTCAGGTTGATGCTGAAGTGAACTTTACCCCAGATATTACCTCGGGTATTCCGGTATTAACGGCGTTTGCTGTGACTCCGCAAACCGCACTGTACGTATTGGCGGTAACTACCGTTATTTCGCCAGTGGTTGAGGTCTTTACCCAAGTTAATTACTCGGTAAAAGGCCCATTGGATTCACCTACGGTGAGTGAGCTTTCTCGTAGTTCTGGCGAGTTCCAGCTACCCGAAAAATTGAGAAAATTAGCTGAGTAGTTGTTAACAAGCCAGTCGGTTAATATACGGTCAAATGCCGATTTCTGAATCATAATGAATGAAGGAGCGAGACACATGGATAGTGTTGGGTTGATTCAAATGACATCTGGCCCCAGCCCTGAATTGAACTTTGACTACCTTGTTCAAGAAGTGGCAAAGTGCAAAGCGTTAGGGGCTAAGTGGGTTGTTTGCCCTGAAAACGCATTAGTTTTTGGCAGTAAAGCCGATTATCACCAGTATGCAGAGCCCTTAAATGATGGCCCATTACAGAAGAAACTGTCTGAGTTAGCTACGCTTCATCGAATCTGGATTATTGTCGGTAGCATGCCGATAAGTACGACCAAAGGCGTGACTACTACAACATTGGTGATTGATGATTTTGGCAGCTTAGTGGCTCATTACGACAAGCTACATATGTTTGATGTTGATGTAGCCGATGCGCATAAGTGTTATCGAGAGTCCGATATTTTCACTCCGGGTGACCGAGTTGTGACGACAGAAACGCCTTTTGGTCGCTTAGGTTTGAGTATTTGTTATGATGTGCGCTTTCCACACTTGTATTCAGAGTTACGTAAGCAAGGTGCGCAGATCATTATCGTTCCAGCGGCGTTTACAGCAGTGACTGGTCAAGCGCATTGGGAAGCCTTATTAAGGTGCCGTGCGATCGAAACACAATCGTGGATTGTAGCGGTAGGGCAAGGTGGCAAACATCCTTGCCAAAGAGAAACATGGGGACACTCAATGGTGGTTGATCCATGGGGACGAGTGGTCGCACAACTAGACCAAGATCCTAAAAGTATGGTGGTTGAGATAGACACATTCAGTTGCGAATCAATCAGGCAAAATATGCCAATCGCGCAACACTCTCGATTTACCAATCAATTTTAATTACAAACAAGAGCCATTTATGAGCATTAATCAAATTGAAGAAGCACTACTGAACCCCACAGGGCTGACGGAGCAAAATATCGCAGATACATTGGCGAGCATTGCTACCCGCCAAATTGATTATGCTGATATCTACTTTCAGTCAAGCTGGCATGAATCTTTGGTGCTAGAAGATAGCATCATTAAAGACGGTTCTTTCAATATCGATTGTGGTCTTGGTGTACGAGCGGTATCTGGTGAAAAAACCGGTTTTGCTTACTCTGATCAAATCCAATTGGATGGCCTTAAACAGAGTGCAATTGCGGCTCGCGGTATCGCTAAGCAAGGCCAAAACGGCAAGGTACAAGCTTTCAAGCGTAACTCTAACCAAGCTTATTATGACGCGGTAAACCCGCTAGCAAGCTGGGAAAAGCAGCAAAAGACAGAATTGCTTAAAGCGCTTGATGCTTACATTCGTACTAAAGAGCCGATGGTCACTGAAGTATCAGTGAGTTTAAGCGGTGTGCATGAGCAGATGCTGGTTGCGGCGACGGACGGCACTTACGCTGGTGATATTCGCCCGCTGGTTCGCTTGTCTATTAGCGTACTTGCTCAGAAAGGCGATCGTCGTGAACGTGGCAGTGCTGGTGGCGGTGGTCGTTTTGGTTACGATTTCTTCTTAAGTGATGCTAATGGTTCTCAGGTTGCTTATCAATTTGCTGATGAAGCAATCCGCCAAGCGTTAGTTAACCTTGAAGCGGTTGCTGCACCTGCTGGTGCTATGCCTGTCGTTCTTGGTTCGGGTTGGCCGGGCGTTCTTCTGCATGAAGCGGTAGGCCACGGTTTAGAAGGTGACTTCAACCGTAAAGAATCTTCAGTATTCTCAGGTAAGATCGGCGAGCAAGTCACATCAAGCCTATGTACGATCGTTGATGATGGTACATTGACAGATCTTCGTGGTTCATTAAACGTTGATGATGAAGGTGTAAACGGTCAGTACAACACGCTCATCGAAAACGGCATCCTAAAAGGTTACATGCAAGACAAGCTTAATGCTCGTCTAATGGGTGTAGCGCCTACAGGTAATGGTCGTCGTGAGTCTTATGCACACCTTCCTATGCCGCGCATGACCAACACTTATATGCTGCCAGGTGAGCATACTCCTGAAGAGATTATCTCAACGGTTGAAAGAGGCATCTACGCACCAAACTTTGGTGGCGGTCAGGTTGATATTACTTCTGGTAAGTTCGTGTTCTCCGCTTCTGAAGCGTACATGATTGAAAACGGCAAAATCACTCACCCAGTGAAGGGTGCAACGCTCATTGGTTCTGGTATAGAAGCGATGCAGCAAGTGTCTATGGTAGGTAACGACCTTAGCCTTGACCGTGGTGTTGGTGTGTGTGGTAAAGCCGGCCAAAGCGTTCCAGTCGGTGTTGGTCAACCAACATTGAAACTAGATTCTCTTACAGTAGGTGGTACTGAGTAACTCAGGCTAACCTCGTTTGATTAGAGTTTCAGTTTCTTAGAAGCTAGAAGTTAAAAGCTAAAAGCGCCTCCAATGTGAGGCGCTTTTCTGTTTCTGGGCTTTCTGTTGCTGGATCGCTATTTACTAAACCGAATCGTTACATGTTCTCTTCAGCAAATTCTGCCAGTCGGCTTCGTACTACACCATTGAGGTGAATATTGGCACTGCCTTCGAAGTCTTTAAAACGCTCGACCATGTAGGTTAAGCCTGAAGTTACAGGGGTTAAGTAAGAAGAATCTATCTGAGCTAGGTTACCTGAACAGACGATTTTAGTACCCTCACCACAACGGGTGATGATGGTTTTGATTTGTGAAGCGGTGAGGTTCTGACACTCATCCAAAAGGACAAAGGCATTTTGAATTGAGCGGCCTCGCATGAAGTTAATCGATTTGAACTGGATATTGGCTTTGTCACAGATGTACTTCATTGACCCTTCGGTGCAGTGATCGTTCTTGTGCAGAGCTTCCAGTGTATCGGTCACTGCCGCTAACCAAGGCAGCATTTTTTCTTCCTCGGTGCCGGGAAGGAACCCAATCGACTCACCGATATCGGGCGTGTTTCGGGTTACGATGACCTTATCGAATTGTTTACGCTCTATGGTTTGCTCAAGTGCGGCAGCCATGGCTAACAGTGTTTTACCACTACCTGCAGCGCCGGTGAGAATCACCAAATCAATATCAGGGTCGAGCAGTGCATCAATCGCCATCCCTTGATAGACATTCTTAGGTGTAATGTCCCATGTCTTGCGGTTCATTAACCTTTCTCGACTGAGATCTCTGAGCGTAATGCGTTCGGCCTCAATCTCTTCTACACGACCAGCAAAGTCACTTTCTTCGTCAATCACATATTGGTTGAGGAAGGTTGGATCGAAAGGTGCTCTTGCTAGCGTGTGCAGCGTTTTTCCGCCTAAACTTCTACTCTCGACGTTATCGACGCCATCCCAGAATGAGCCTTCGAGTTGTTGAAAGCCTTTAGTGAGGTATTGGATGTCATCAATCAATTGATCAGTTTGATAGTCTTCAACAAAGCGGACCCCAGCGCCTTTGGCTCGTAAGCGCATGTTGATGTCTTTAGTGATAAGAACCACTTCGCGTGGCGCGCGTTTGTTTTGAAGGTAGAGGACTGCGTTGAGGATTCGGTTATCGCCTGCCTTGTCATCGGCGAAGGCTTTGATGCTTTCTTGAAGTTCGTAATCAGCGAGTATTGAAATACTGCCAGATGCGTTTATGTCTTTAGAAAAAGGAATGCCTTCCGATATTTGGTCTGGTGTGGCTTCCCTGAACAAGTCTTCGAGCGTTCGAATCGCAATTCTCGCATCTCGAGCAACGTCTCTTTTACTGTCTTTGATTCTGTCGAGTTCTTCTAGCACCGTCATGGGGATAACGACATCGTGCTCTTGGAAAGAAAATATAGCGAAGGGTTCGTGAAGTAGGATATTAGTGTCTAAAACAAATAGCTTCCGGTTGGTCTCGCCCATAGCATCTCCTTGCCGACGTGCGGCTTGCCTTGCATTCATTGAACGTAGATAAAGCTCATATAAAGATTAGTATCTCATTCCGGTGATAGTCAACTACTCACCTAAACTTCATCTAGAGAAATATCGCCATATCGTTGTGGGTGGATATCGAGTATTCATTTGAGAGCAGCAATCTGCTACCTGTAGATTAACCATGATTTTTTGACAGTTTGATTGCATTAGCGAAAACAGAAAAAAAGTATGAAATCATGTCCTTTAGGCGTGACCTAAATCACAGCATCGAGTAAGATTAGCGACCTTTTTCTGCACCATTTCCTCAAGATATTTATTATCGAGAGCGCACTTAAAAAGTGGCTGCAAACTAGGCATCTTTGGCTATATTTTTAATTCAGGAGCGAAAACGTTCTTGTTTAAAATTGCAGTTCAAATGACCAAATTCCAACTATAAGATTGAGGTAGTCGATTCATGACATTTGCTTTGGGGCAACGCTGGATAAGCGATACGGAGAGCGATTTAGGTTTAGGTACCGTTGTAGCAATGGACGCTCGAACAGTGACAGTAATGTTTGCAGCATCAGAAGAGAATCGTGTCTATGCACGCACTGATGCTCCCGTAACCCGAGTAACGTTTAATGTTGGCGATGTCATCGAATGCCAAGAAGGTTGGTCTCTATCTGTCGAAGAAGTTATCGAAGATAAGGGGCTACTGACTTATTTGGGCACTCGTGAAGACACTCAAGAGACAGAGGTGACTCTGCGTGAAATATTCTTAAGCAACCAGATCCGCTTTAACAAACCACAAGATAAGCTGTATGCAGGTCAAATCGACCGTATGGATAACTTCGTACTGCGTTACCGTGCGTTAAGCAATCAATACCAGCAACATAAGAGCCCGATGCGTGGCTTGTGTGGTATGCGCGCTGGTTTGATTCCTCATCAGTTGTACATTGCTCATGAAGTGGGTCGTCGTCACGCTCCACGTGTTTTACTAGCTGATGAAGTGGGTCTAGGTAAAACCATTGAAGCAGGCATGATCATTCACCAACAGGTGTTGTCTGGCCGTGCTGAACGCATTCTGATTGTGGTACCTGAAACTCTGCAACACCAATGGTTAGTAGAGATGATGCGCCGTTTCAACCTGCACTTCTCTATCTTTGACGAAGAGCGTTGTATTGAAGCCTTCGCGGAGTCAGATAACCCATTTGATACACAGCAATACGTTCTGTGTTCTTTAGATTTCCTACGTAAGAGCCGTAAGCGCTACGAACAAGCACTTGAAGGCGAGTGGGATCTGTTGGTTGTCGATGAAGCGCACCACCTTGAGTGGAGCCAAGACAAACCAAGTCGCGAATACCAAGTGGTTGAAGGTTTGGCTGAAAATACCTCTGGTGTACTACTGTTAACCGCAACACCGGAACAGCTGGGTCGTGAGAGTCACTTTGCGCGTCTGCGTCTGCTTGATCCTGACCGTTTCTATGATTACGAAGCATTCGTTGAAGAAGAAGATCAATACGCGCCCGTTGCTGATGCAGTCACGGCATTGTTCTCAGGCGTGAAGCTTGAAAATAGCGCCAAAAATCAGATTACAGAGCTTCTTTCTGAGCAAGATGTTGAGCCTTTGTTCCGTATCATCGAAGGTGATAGCAGCGAAGAAGAACAAGCGTTAGCGCGCCAAGAGCTAATTGATAACCTGATGGACCGCCATGGTACGGGTCGTGTTCTATTTAGAAACACACGTGCAGCAATCAAAGGATTCCCTAAGCGTAATGTAAACCTACTGCCGATGGACATTCCAACGCAGTACACAACCTCTATGCGTGTATCAGGCATGATCGGTGGCAAAATGGCCCCTGAAGCTCGTGCGATGAAGATGCTGTACCCAGAAGAGATTTTCCAAGAGTTTGAAGGTGAAGATTCAAGCTGGTGGCAGTTCGATTCACGAGTGAACTGGTTGATTGAAAAGATCCAAGACAAGCGCAGCGAAAAGATCCTAGTGATCGCTTCACGTGCGAGTACGGCTCTGCAACTGGAACAAGCTCTACGTGAGCGTGAAGGCGTGCGTGCGACGGTATTCCACGAAGGCATGTCTATTTTAGAGCGTGATAAAGCGGCGGCTTACTTTGCTCAAGAAGAGGGCGGTGCTCAGGTTCTTATCTGTAGCGAGATCGGTTCTGAAGGTCGTAACTTCCAGTTTGCAAACCAGTTAGTGATGTTCGACTTACCGTTCAACCCAGATTTGCTTGAGCAACGTATTGGTCGTTTGGACCGTATCGGTCAGCTGCGTGATATCGACATTCACGTTCCTTACCTAAAAGGCACATCGCAAGCGATTCTAGCGCGTTGGTTCGATGAAGGTCTGAACGCATTTGCAGAGACGTGCCCTACAGGTCGCACAGTTTACGATAAGTATTCTGATGTACTGATCGAAATGCTGGCATCTGGTAATACCGAGCAGCTTGATGAAGTGATTGAAGAATCAGCGAAGCTAAACCAAAGCCTGAAATCGGATCTAGAAAAAGGCCGAGATCGCCTACTAGAAATGCACTCCAATGGCGGCGAAAAAGCGCATGAGATTGCAGAAAAGATCGCGTCGACTGACGGTGATACTAATCTAGTGTCTTTTGCACTGAGTCTGTTCGATACCATTGGTTTGAACCAAGACGATAAGGGTGAAAATGCGCTAGTTGTAACGCCATCTGAGCACATGATGGTTCCAAGCTACCCAGGCCTACCTTATGAAGGTGCAACCATCACGTTTGATCGTGAAACTGCGCTGTCTCGTGAAGACATGAACTTCATTAGCTGGGAACACCCAATGATTCAGGGCGGTATTGATCTGCTATTGAGCGAAGGTGTGGGTGCGTCTGCGGTATCGCTATTGAAAAACAAAGCGTTACCTGTTGGTACTATCCTGCTTGAGCTGGTTTACCTTGTTGATGCACAAGCGCCAAAGCGCAGCGGTATCAGCCAGTTCTTACCTAAGACGCCGATTCGTTTGATGATGGATGGTCGTGGTAACGATTTATCTGCTCAGGTTGAGTTCGATAGCTTTAACCGTCAGCTAAGCCCTGTGAACCGTCACTTGGCAAGCAAGTTGGTGAATTCAGTACAGGGTGAAATTCACAAGCTAATTGAAGCTGGTGAGACGCATGTACTGCCGAAGGTTGAAGAAGTTCGTCAGCAAGCCCAGAAAGATATGCAAACCAACTTGAACGGTGAACTAGAGCGTCTACAAGCGCTTAAAGCGGTGAACCCTAACATTCGTGATGAAGAGCTAGAAGTTATCGAAGCTCAAATCAATGAACTGACGGGTTACATCAGTAAAGCTCAGGTTCAGCTGGATTCGTTACGCTTGATTGTGGTTTCTCACAACTAAGCCAGAACTAGAATATCGCTAGCTTGACGCTTTAACGAAATAAGGCCTTCATCACGAAGGCCTTATTTGTATCTGTAGCTTGGTTAACCGTTTGGTTAATAGTTCGTTTAAGAGTTTGGCTAATAATTTGGATAGCTGATTACATCAACCATTTCCACCAAACGAACAGAGCTAAGAAGCCAAATAGGTAAACCAGACCTGCTACAGACAACCATTTTAGCTTAGTGCCAATCGCAAGCGCTTTAGGTAGCTCTGCTTTGCTCACCAAAATGAAATTCAGTAATGCGAAGAATGGGGTCGTGATAAAGGCGAGTATCATCGCGAAATCGAGCATTGGCATCAAGGCTGCACTAAAGAACATTACGATTGCTAGCGCAGCGATAGATACAATGATTATCCACCCTTGTAGCATTCTTGGGCTGCTCTCTTTTTTAAGCAGTAGACGCTGTGATTCAGCAAGTACGCGTGAGTAGCCATCGATAACGGTAATGGTACTGCCAAAAATACAGAAGAAGGCGACGATTGCGATCAGTGGACGAGACCATTCACCAATTGTTGAGGCGTAAATACCGACCAACTGATGAGTGAAGCCAACGCCAGAGCGAGACAATTCAACTCCCGAGCCGTGAAGTACCAGCGCACCTAAAGCAACGAATACCAATGCAAGCAGTGCCGTACCAATGTAGCCTACATTGAAATCGAACAGTGCTGATTGAGCGGTCACGTCTTGTTTCTCTTTTTGGCTTTTTAGCCACATAGAGGTGATGCTTGAGATCTCGATAGGCGCAGGCATCCAACCCATAGTCACCACGATAAATCCGATAGCAGCCAATGACCAAGGTGATGGTGGCACAAAAGCGGCGTCAGGTTCGACTGGAGAGCCGATAGCAATCGCAACAGCGGCTAAGGTTGTGATGGTCAGGATCGCCATGATCGCTTTAGATAGAGTGTCGAGCGCGCGGTAATGGCCCGCAAAAAGAATGATCAAACAGGTCGCTAAAACGATCATGCACAAGGTGCTGGTGGCTAAATCGAAAGGAATAAAATAACTGAGTAGGCTCGCACTGAATAACAACAGGGCTGCGGTATTCACGACTGCGGAAATAGCACTCAGTATCGAAAAGATCACAAGGTATGGGCGGCCTAGGTTAGAGTAACCTTCCACCAAGCTTTGACCTGTTCCCAGTGTGTATTGGATACCGGCTCTGAAGAATGGGTATTTGAAGATATTAACGAGGATAATGAGCGCGGCAAGCTGCCAACCATAAATCGCACCAGCCTTGGTTGAGGCGACTAAGTGAGAGCCACCAACAGCTGCTGCGGCCATCATAATACCTGGGCCAAGAGACTTAATTAAACTTGATAGGGGAGTTGAGGTTGGTGTTTTTTCTGTGGTGGCTTTAACCGTACTTTCCATCATTTTTCCTTTGATGCTGACTTCTTATAATCCGTTACCCTATCAATACCATGTTTTGCAAGGTCGTCAACTTTTATGTACGGAAATGTTGAAAATTGTATTTATTAATAAACGAATTAACCGTAAATTATTTATTAACCAGTAATTAAGAGGCTTTAATGGCGTTAGAACAGTACACACCACCGCGTGAACCGTGGATTGATATTGTTTATCAAGATGACGATATTCTTGTGGTGAACAAGCCTGCAGGCCTGCTTTCGGTGCCAGGGAGATTGCCAGAGCATTACGACAGTATGTGGAGTCGGTTGGTTGTCGAATTTGCGGAGATTCAGGTGGTGCATCGACTGGACATGTCGACATCGGGCTTGATGCTGCTCGCTAAACACAAACAAGCTGAGCGTCATTTGAAGAAGCAATTTCAATATCGACTGACACACAAACTCTATTACGCCCGAGTATGGGGTTCAGTAGAAGAAGTAGAAGAAGTAGAAGGTTTGATTGATCTGCCGCTCATTTGTGATTGGCCAAATCGACCAAGACAAAAGGTGTGCTTCGAGGATGGCAAGCCATCACAGACTCGCTATGTGGTGGAGCGACAAGAGGCTCAAACGGCATTGTTGAAGTTGCTGCCGATCACTGGCCGCTCTCATCAGTTACGTGTTCACTGCATGGAACTAGGGAATCCAATCGTTGGCGACGAGTTTTATGCAACGCCAGATGCGTTTAACTATAGTGATAGGTTAGCTCTGCACGCGTGTGAACTGAGCTTTTATCATCCGGCTAATAATCAGCTTTTCAAAGCCTTTGTTCCGTGTGAATTTTATCCTCAAGCATCACCGCAAATTGAACAGCACTTTGAAATTGCGCCAGAGCTTCCAGACTACAACAAGCTAAAAGCTTAGAATGGTTAAATCAACACCAATACAAGGACGTACAATGCCGAAGTTGAAAGTGGTCTTTCTCGACCGAGCCACCATCCCATCTCAAATTCATTTAAAACCTATCAGCTTTGAACATCAGTGGGTTGAGTATGATTTTACTTCGCCGGAGCAAGTGTCTGAACGAATTGAAGGCGCTGATGTGATTATTACCAATAAGGTGGTGCTCAACGAATCGAATTTAGCTCAAGCACAACAGCTTAAGCTAATAGCCGTTTCAGCTACAGGTGTGAACAATGTCGATGTTGGCTACTGTAAGAGTAACAACATCGCGGTGTCAAACGTACAAGGCTACGCGACTCAATCGGTACCTGAACATGTTATCGCGATGCTATTTGCGTTAAAGCGTAATCTCGTTGGTTACCATCAAGACATCGAAGCCGGCGAGTGGCAAAAGGATCAACAATTCTGCTTCTTTACTCATCCTATTCAAGATGTTGCAGGCAGTACATTAGGCTTAATCGGTAGTGGTGGCTTAGGACAAGCAACGGCGGCATTGGCTAAAGCGATTGGTATGAATGTTATCTTTGCTGAGCGTAAAGGGGCTGACTCTTGTCGAGAAGGGTATCTGCCTTTTGATACGTTGTTACAACAAGCCGATGCAATCAGCTTACATTGCCCATTGACCAAAGCGACTCGAGATCTGATTTCAGAGCGGGAGCTAACCATGATGAAACCAAATGCGGTGTTAATTAATGCTGGTCGTGGTGGACTCGTGGATGAACAAGCCTTAGTTGAAGCTTTGACAAATCAAGAGATTGCGGGCGCGGGTATGGATGTGTTCACACAAGAACCGGCTGACAACTCGAATCCATTACTGGCTAACAGTCATTTGCCAAATTTACTATTAACGCCACATGTGGCGTGGGGCAGTGATAGCTCAATTCAAAAGCTGTCTGATATCTTAATCGATAACATTGATGCCTTTGTTTCTGGTAAGCCGCAGAATCTCGTCAGTTAATTCGCAGTAAGCGGTTATACACTCAGCTTCAGACATAAAAAAGGTTGGCTTTGAGCCAACCTTTTTAGATGTTTTGTCTGTAGTTCGACTTAGCTTATCTGCCAGAAGCCATTAGCCTTGAGGTTTGATGACCAATACATTGATTGGTGAATTCTGTACGACTTTACTCGCCACTGAACCCAGTACCACTTTGTCGATTTTCGAGCGCTTATGACTAGGCATCACAATCAGGTCTGCCCCAAGCTTTTCTGCGTAATCTAGAATCGTTGTGTAGGTTTTACCTTCTGCAACGTGAACCTTATAAACTACTTCATCGTCGATGTACTTGTCTGCAAACTCTTTCAGCTGATTTTTCACATCGAGCTTCATTTGGTTTGCTGCATCTTTCGGGAAGTAAGACGCAACCATCGACATGTGAATGCCCGGCAATACGTTCAAGATGTGGATTTCAGCATTACTGTGCTTTGCGTGCCATACCGCTAATTCAACAGCTTTGTCAGAAAAGCCTTTGTCGTTAAGATCAACAGGAACAAGGATTTGTTTATACATGTGTTTTTCTCTTTTTTATCAGCGCTTAGTATTGACCAAGCGCTGTGATTATCCTTTCCATGTAATAAAGCCAAATAGAGTGAGCACTACTTGGCTCTATCCATTACGCGCTAATCTCATCCTTACGAGCACGCCTTCTTTGGTTCATCGCTAAGCCAATTAGAATCAGTAGGGATGGTAAGAATACCCACTCTTTCATTGGTCTTTCTGCGTCTTGGATAACTGATTTAATTTCCCAATCAAAGTCAATGCCAGCCGCTTCTGCTGGGCTACCGAACTCAACCATGTCGACAATCATCTTGCCTTCAGATTTCGTCAGCATTAAGCCCATTGAAGCAATGCGGTCTTCACTTGTTGTCGCAGAATCTTCAAATGGAAGGCGAACCGTCTTCTCAGAATAGTCACCTTCTAAGTTTTCGCCACCCACTCTTAACTCAAGAGATTGTCCCACAGATAGACCTTCTGTGATTTGAGCGATCTCAACTCCAGGTGAAAGAACTTTCTCTGGATAAATCATGTCCCACCAGAAGCCAGGGCGGAAGAAAGAGAAAGTTAGAACCAATAATAGGATCGTTTCCCACCATTTGTTCTTGGTAAACCACCAACCTTGCGTTGCAGCGGCAAAGATAAGTACCGCAGTTACAGAAGAGAAAATAGTGAGGAATAGATGCCACCAAGAATCAATGCCCATCAATAGTAGTTGAGTATTGAAAATGAACATGAATGGCAAGATCGCGGTCCGGATATCATAGGTAAAGCCTTGAATACCGGTTCGAATCGGGTCTGATTTTGCAATCGCGGCGGCCGCAAAAGCTGCCAAACCAACTGGAGGCGTATCATCGGCTAAAATACCGAAGTAGAACACGAATAAGTGAACTGCAATCAGAGGGATGATCAGGCCATGCGCCGCGCCTAAGGTAACAATTACCGGAGCCATCAGCGTTGATACAACGATGTAGTTCGCCGTTGTTGGTAAGCCCATACCTAAGATTAAGCTGATTACCGCAGTGAACAGCAGCATAAGAATGATGCTACCGCCTGAGATGAACTCAACGAAGTCCGTCATTACCAAGCCGATACCCGTCAGAGTCACCACGCCGACAACCGTACCCGCTGCAGCTGTTGCTACACCGATACCGATCATGTTGCGCGCGCCTGAAACCAAGCTCTCTAATAGATCAACGAAACCGGCTTTAGTTTGCTCTGCAAGATCGTCCGATTTGTTCATCAGAGTCATCAAAGGACGCTGTGTGATCAAAATGAAGATCATGAATACCGTTGCCCAGAAGGCAGAAAGACCTGGAGAGAATCGCTCTACAGTCAGACACCAAACAAGCACCACGATAGGCAATAGGAAATGTAAACCAGACTTAATGGTTGGGCCTGGATCGGGTACTTCTGTTAGCTCGGCATCGATGTCCATGCCACCTTCAGCGGCATATTTTGCTGATACTCGAACCAAGGCTACATAAGAGATCAATAGAGCAACGGTAACAATAGGTGTCGCTGCATCGCCAAAGACATCTTTCGTCCAGCCGACACCGTAGTAAACCGCAGCACTGATGACACAAAGACCTAAAATGGTACCAGTGAAAGACAGTAGGCTTTGTACGATAGTTGGTGTGTGACGACGAGGTAGGCCTGTCATACCCGCTTTACATGCTTCTAAGTGAACAATGTAAATCAGGGCGATGTAAGAGATAAGAGCAGGCAATAGCGCCGCTTTAATCACTTCTACATACGAGATACCCACATATTCAACCATCAAGAATGCAGCAGCACCCATGATTGGTGGGGTTAACTGACCATTGGTTGAAGCGGCTACTTCTACAGCACCGGCTTTTTCACCTGAGAATCCGACTCTTTTCATCAGAGGGATTGTGAAAGTACCCGTGGTAACCACGTTAGCAATAGATGAACCAGACACTAGACCGGATAGGCCAGATGCAACAACAGCTGCTTTCGCTGGACCGCCTTTCATGTGGCCAAGCAAAGAGAAAGCCACTTTGATGAAGTAAGCACCAGCGCCTGCGCGTTCTAGCATTGCACCAAACAGTACAAACAAGAATACGAATGACGTAGAGACGCCAAGAGCAACACCGAATACACCTTCAGTTGTTAGCCACAGATGCGACATTGCCTTGTTCAGGCTTGCACCTTTATGGGCGATAACGTCTGGCATGTGTGGACCGCCAAAGGTGTAAAGTAGGAATACTGCAGCCACAACCATAAGAGGTGGACCTAAAGCGCGTCGTGTTGCTTCAAGCAGTAGAACCATACCAAATACAGCAGCAACAATATCGAATGTTGTCGGTGCGCCTGAACGTTCAGCGAGTTGAGTATAGAAAATATAGATATACGAAGCTGAAAAGCTACCAACCAGTGCTAATATCCAGTCGACCGCAGGAATTCTATCCCGAGGCGAATTTTTCATTGCTGGGTAAGCGGTAAAGGCTAGGAAGATGGCAAACGTAAGATGAATTGCTCGAGCTTCAGTGTCGTTTAAAATTGCGAAGTTAAAAATGAACGGTAGCGGGGATGCATACCAAAGTTGGAACAGTGACCAACATAGAGGCACAAACCATAAAATACGGCCTTGGATACCGTGAGGGCTACGCGCACCAGTGTCTGATTGTGCCACCATTTCTTGCACATCTGGAGACGGTGATGTTGTCTGCGTCATGTACTTTATCCTTATTATTGATGGTCTGCCTTTCTTACGAACAACAAGACGTTATTTATTTCCTATCTAGTGTAGCGAATGGATAGGGAAATGCGTTTTTTGTTCGTCTTTGTCTTAGGCTTGATACGAAGGTAAGTTCGCCAAATTGGAGAAACTTAAAGGTTTGTCTCTTTTCACTTGGGTTATTTTTATAAAACGTGAAAAGCCAATAAGGAGGACATGCCTCCTTATTGGTAGAGCAGGCTTAAAGTAGAATTACTTTAGAAGGCCTACTTCTTTGTAGTATTTTACTGCGCCAGGGTGAAGAGGGATTGAGATACCCGCTTTAACCATGTCTTCTTTCTTCAGGTTCGCAAATGCTGGGTGCAGGCGTTTGAATGTAGCGAAGTTTTCAAATACCGCTTTAGCAACGTTGTATGCGACTTCATCAGAAACGTCAGACGTTGTTACCATAGTAGCAGCAACACCGAAGCTGTTTACGTCAGCATCTGTACCACGGTACATGCCAGCTGGAACTGTGCTGTATGCGTAGTATGGGTTTTCAGCTACGATCTTGTCGATCTGTGGACCAGTTGCAGAAACCAATTTTGCATCACAAGAAGTCGTTGCTTCTTTGATTGATCCGTTCGGGTGACCAACCATGTAGATGAATGCATCAATCTTGTTGTCACAAAGAGCTTGTGAACGCTCAGAACCTTTAAGTTCAGAAGCAAGCTTGAAGCTATCGTTAGTCCAACCCATAGCGTCCATTACAACACCCATGGTTGCACGGTCACCAGAGCCTGGGTTCCCAATGTTTACACGCTTACCTGCTAGGTCAGACACATTGTTGATACCAGCATCGGTACGAGCGATGATGTTGAACGGTTCTGTATGTAGAGAGAACATAGCGCGAAGTTTTTTGTATTCGCCCTGATCTTTAAATTTACTTGTACCGTTGTAGCCGTGGTATTGCCAGTCCGATTGAACAACACCGAAATCTAGTTCACCAGCACGGATGGTGTTAACGTTGTAGATCGAACCACCAGTAGATTCTACAGAACAACGAATGTTGTGGTCTTTGCGGCCTTTGTTCACAAGCTTACAAATAGCACCACCAGTTGGGTAGTAAACACCCGTTACTGAACCAGTACCAATTGTGATGAACTCTTGAGCGTTAACTGCGCCAGCGCCCATTACAGCAGCTGCAATAGCCCCAACTTTAATAAGTTTGGTAAATGCCATGAATTTCCCTTCCTTTATTCATTATTAACCCTGAAACAAGTGTAGTCGTTTCTGGAGTTTCCTATTTGGAAACGGCACCTTTTTCAATCCATGTGATGAAAAAGTGGCTGAATAATATCAAAAATTGGCAGAAAATTACTCAAATGTTAAAAGATATAGCTAAAAAATCTAACAAATGACGGTTAGATCTTGTGTTTGATTTGCTACTGAGTTTTTTAAAATCAATGGTTTAGTGGTGTTTGAGGAGGGGGGGATAGATATTCTAGGATGTGATTTGGATCACGAAGCGAATCGGTGTTCGTGATCCATTAATCAGGTTTATGGTTATGAAACTGTGACCAATTATCCTGCGTATTCAAACAGTTCGCACACAGAATCAAACAATTGCTTCGTGGTAACTGACAAGGTTGGCGTGATGAAGATAGTATCATCGCCTGCAACAACACCTAGTATACCTTCCGACTTACCCAGTGAGTCCAATAAACGAGCAATAAGTTGCGCCGCACCTGGGCCAGTGTGTATCACCACCAATGCATTGTTGTGGTCAATATCTAATACTAATTCTCTTAGAGAGCTAGAAACTGTCGGAACACCAAGTTCAGCAGGAAGACAGTAAACCATCTCCATTTTTGCATTACGAGTTCGAACAGCACCAAACTTGGTTAACATACGCGAAACTTTAGATTGGTTGATACTTTCAAAACCTTCATGTTTGAGGGCATCGACAATCTCGCCTTGCGAACCAAAACGTTCTTCTTTTAGTAATGATTTAAAAGCACGAACTAAGTTGTCTTGTTTTTCTGTATTGCGCATATGTCATTCTTATTCATTAACAAAGATGTTTGCATATTCTCGCATACATATTCAATTTTAGCTAAAGTATCACGGCAATTTGTTAGTCATATCACTGTAAAAATTTAATAGAATAATGTGTTATTAGTGCCGACTTATTTTGTTATTTCAGTCGATTATCGCCATAATGCGAACTTGCTGTGTAGCACGGTTTTATTGACTTGCGCGAAGTCGCAAAGCTGGCGTTAATTGATTGTAATCACTTTGTGATTAATATATTTTTTTAACGATAATTTAGCTTTTTAGCCTTAATTTAGCTCAAGAACTACCCTACCAAGAATTTATAAGAGAAAGCTCTCAAGGAGAATAACAATGAAAGTAGCTGTTATTGGTGCCGCTGGTGGCATCGGTCAAGCCCTAGCCCTACTACTAAAGAACCGCCTGCCTGCTGGTTCAGATCTTGCACTTTACGACATCGCTCCGGTAACTCCGGGTGTTGCTGCCGATCTTAGCCATATCCCAACACCTGTTTCGATCAAAGGTTACGCGGGTGAAGATCCAACACCAGCACTAGAAGGTGCGGATGTTGTGCTTATTTCTGCGGGTGTTGCTCGTAAGCCTGGCATGGATCGTGCGGATCTTTTCAATGTGAACGCTGGCATTGTTAAGTCTCTTGCAGAGAAAATCGCAGTTACTTGTCCTACTGCTTGTGTTGGTATCATCACTAACCCAGTAAATACAACAGTACCAATCGCTGCTGAAGTACTTAAGAAAGCGGGCGTTTACGACAAGCGTCGTTTATTCGGTATTACTACTCTTGATGTTATTCGTTCTGAAACGTTTGTTGCTGAGCTGAAAGATAAAGATCCAAGCGACATCCGTGTTCCTGTTATCGGCGGTCACTCAGGTGTAACGATCCTTCCTCTACTTTCTCAAGTTGAAGGCGTAGAGTTTACTGATGAAGAAATCGCAGCGCTAACAACTCGTATCCAAAATGCGGGTACTGAAGTAGTAGAAGCTAAAGCTGGCGGCGGCAGTGCAACACTATCGATGGGTCAAGCGGCTTGTCGCTTCGGTCTTGCTCTAGTGAAAGCGCTTCAAGGCGAAGAGAACGTAATTGAATGTGCATACGTTGAAGGTGAAGGCGAGCACGCACCATTCTTCGCACAACCAGTTAAACTTGGCAAAGAGGGCGCAGAAGCGATCCTTAGCTACGGTGAACTGAGCGACTTCGAACGTAATGCTTTAGATAGCATGCTTGAAACGCTAAATGGCGATATTGAGATCGGTGTTGAATTCGCTAAATAAGCGGGACACCATTTAACTCAGCCAAAAGATAGTTAATAAGAGCCGATCATTATGATCGGCTTTTTTGATCCTTGCATTCACCCCGCTCGTAAACTTTTCTAACCACGAAGAATTAGGGTATTGAACGATGACTAGAGTACAAAAAGGAATGAATGTTAACTATCTAGGTCGCTTGGGCAAGATATTGGTTATCGATGAGCAAGAGCAGTTCGCTTTATTTGAGTCTTACAATAGTCATAAGCAATATGCGGTTCCATTGGAAGAACTTGAAGAGATCGAAGCGCAATTACCTTTATCATTAGAATCGAGTCGATATTGAAACCCGGAGTTATATCTAACAGGATCAAAAAAAGAGCCAACCGGCTCTTTTTTAATATATAGCTGTCTACTTACTACTTAGCTTCTATTTACTTACTGCGTTTTACCGCAAGGTGAGCTAGCGTGGTTAAAGCCTGCTTATATTCTGAATCAGGAAGTACAGAAAGCTCAGCAATGGCTTTATCTGCTTCTTCATAGGCTTTATTTGTTGTGTACTCTAAAGAGCCTGTCTCTTTCATAACAGCCATAATGTCGTCGAGACGCTCCATACCATTGGCTTTTTCAATCGCTTCTCGAATCATGCTGGTTTGCTCAGGAGAACCATTGTGCATTGCGTAAAGTAGAGGCAGTGTTGGTTTGCCTTCGGCTAGATCGTCACCAACGTTCTTACCCATCTCTTTACCATCAGCAGTGTAATCCATCACATCATCAATCAATTGGAATGCAGTGCCTAGGTATTTACCGTAGTTTTGCATAGCCGTTTCGATTTCAGGTGATGATTCGCTAAGAATTGCACCGATTTGCGTTGCAGCTTCAAACAAGCGAGCGGTCTTCGAGTAGATGACCTGCATGTAACTTTCTTCTGTGGTGTCTGGGTTATTACAGTTCATTAATTGTTGAACTTCACCCTCGGCAATCACGTTAACTGCTTCACTCATTAACTCAAGGATCTTTAAGGATCCTAGCGTTGTCATCATCTGGAACGAGCGAGTGTAGATAAAGTCACCCACCAAAACGCTAGCGGCATTACCAAAAGCTGCGTTGGCTGTCGCTTTACCGCGCCTCATGTCCGACTCGTCGACGACATCATCATGGAGAAGGGTTGCGGTGTGAATAAACTCGATAAAAGCTGCAGAGGTGATATGAGCTTCACCTTGATAACCAAGTGCACGAGCAGATAAAAGAGCAAGCAAAGGACGTAGGCGTTTGCCACCACCGCTAACGATATAAAAACCAAGCTGGTTGATTAAACTTACGTCAGAATTAAGTTGGGCTTGAATTGTTTCATTCACTTTTGCCATATCATTGGCAGTAAGCGTTTGGATAGCTTTAAAATCCATTGTTCATCCGGCTGAAGTTAGACCCTGTAAGGCTTATACGTTGTATATAATTGTTGAATAATACACTAAAAAACGTTGATTAATACATCACTTAAAGGCATCATTGCCGCACTTTTCTTTGGCGAACATGTTTTCGCCAATATTTTAAAAATATGGCTTGTCATAGCGGCATGATTCCCGTAGAATCTGCGCCCTATTGATTAGTTTAGCGCACACCCGAGTTGTAGAATTAACAACCATAGGCTGTGCGGAAAAAGCGGAGTAAAATATGTACGCTGTTTTCCAATCTGGTGGCAAACAACACCGAGTAAGCGAAGGTCAAACACTTCGTTTAGAGAAATTAGACGTTGAAACTGGTGCAACTGTAGAATTTGATAAAGTTCTTCTTGTTGCTAACGGCGAAGAAATCGCTGTTGGTGCACCTCTTGTTGAAGGTGGCAAAGTTACTGCAGAAGTAGTACAACACGGTCGTGGCGATAAAGTGAAAATCGTTAAGTTCCGTCGTCGTAAGCACTCGCGCAAGCAAGCTGGTCACCGTCAGTGGTTCACAGAAGTGAAAATCACTGGCATTAACGCTTAAGTATTAGGAGAGTTTAACAATGGCACATAAAAAAGCTGGCGGTTCTACTAATAACGGCCGCGATTCAGAAAGCAAACGTCTTGGTGTTAAGCGTTTTGGTGGTGAATCTGTTCTTGCAGGTAACATCATCGTTCGTCAACGTGGTACTAAGTTCCACGCTGGCACAAACGTTGGCATCGGTAAAGACCATACTCTTTTCGCTCTTACTGAAGGTAAAGTGAAATTTGCAGTAAAAGGTCCTAAAAACCGTAAGTTTGTAAGCATCGAAGCTGAGTAATTTAATCTTTTATTAGATTATTTATACTAGCTTTCAAGCTGAATTCAAAAGCCCTGCCGATTCGGCAGGGTTTTTTATTTATAGCGAGAATAAAAAAGTAGACGCTCTTGTTTTGGTTTTGATAAGCCGTTCTATTTTTGAAAAACAGTTTGGTTTTATTAAGAAGCCGTTTGTTTTTTAAGATACAGAAAGCAAAGAACCTCTCCTTATTTGTTCCTTGGTTGCAGATCGATCTAGATCTTAGGTGATCGATCTAAACACGGATCTGCTAGAATTTATATCACTCCTTGATGAGTGGTAACGCAACGTAAGTGCGGAGTTAAAAAATGAAATTCGTTGATGAAGCATCAGTAAAAATAGAAGCCGGTGATGGCGGTAATGGTACAGTAAGCTTTTGGCGCGAAAAATTCGTCGCTAAAGGTGGTCCTGACGGCGGTGATGGCGGTGATGGCGGTGATGTTTACATTCAAGCGGATGAAAACTTAAACACACTGATCGATTACCGTTTCCAACGTTTTTACAATGCTGAGCGTGGCGAAAATGGCCGCGGTGGTAACTGTACTGGTAAACGTGGTAAAGATATGACGATGAAAGTACCGGTAGGTACTCGCGCTGTTGATATCCACACGAATGAAATCGTTGCTGAAGTTGCTGAGCATGGCAAGAAAGTTATGGTTGGTAAAGGTGGTTGGCACGGTCTTGGTAACACGCGCTTTAAGTCGTCTGTTAACCGTGCTCCTCGTCAAAAGACAATGGGTACTAAAGGTGAAGTTCGCGAACTACGTTTAGAGCTTCTTCTGCTAGCGGATGTTGGTATGCTTGGTTTGCCAAACGCTGGTAAATCTACGTTTATTCGCTCAGTATCTGCTGCGAAACCAAAAGTGGCTGATTACCCGTTTACGACGCTAATCCCTAGCTTAGGTGTGGTAAGTGTTGTCCCTGAGAAGAGTTTCGTAGTTGCCGATATCCCTGGCTTGATCGAAGGCGCAGCTGATGGCGCTGGTCTTGGTATTCGTTTCTTGAAGCACCTTGAGCGTTGTCGCGTTCTTCTGCATATGATCGATATTTTGCCGATCGATGGTTCTGATCCTATTCAGAATGCACTGACGATCATCGATGAGCTTGAGCAATACAGTGAGAAAGTTGCACAGAAACCTCGTTGGTTAGTGTTCAATAAAGTTGACCTAATGCCTGAAGAAGAAGCTGACGAAAAGATTCAAGAAATCGTTGAAGCTTTGGGTTGGGAAGGCGAGTACTTCAAGATCTCTGCTGTAAACAAGATCGGTACCAAAGATCTTTGCTTTAAACTGGGTGAGTTCATGGAGAACCTACCTCGTGAAGTTGAAGCAATTGAAGAAGAAGAAAAAGTTAACTTTATGTGGGATGACTACCATAAAGATGCGATGGCCGGTAAGAATGTCGTTACTGAAGATGACGACGACTGGGATGATTGGGATGACGAAGAAGATGACGGTCATGTTATCTATGTTCGTGATTAATAATCCTCGTCGTTTCTTATAAGCACTTTGGTCGCTTTTTCTAAGATACGCTGATAGTTTTATTAAACCGCAATGAAAATTGCGGTTTTTTTGTATCTAAATCATGACGTCTTGCTGTTTTTTATGCAAAATTTATCTTTAGATAATTAACGCCTATGGGAAGGAAATCATGGCATCAAAACAAAGAGCGATCTCAAGGTTAGTCGCTCAATCAGGACAAATGTTATTGGCACACGGCGCCGAGAGCACACTGGTCGGTGACATTATGCGCCGCATCGGTATTGCTTGTGGGGTGAATGAGGTTGAAGTTGCACTGTCAGCCAATGCGTTGGTTGTGACAACAGTAATGGATGATCATTGCATAACGACGACTCGAAGTTGCGCTGATCGTGGCATTAATATGCAGGTGATAACCGAGATTCAACGCGTGTGTATCATGATGGAGAAAGGGATTCTTGATTATGATTTAGCTTATAATAAGATCCAAGGGATCAGTCCTGAACGCTACAACCGTTGGTTAGTTGTCGTAATGATAGGGCTATCGTGTGCTTCTTTTAGCCGTCTTGCTGGCGGAGATTGGCATGTCTTTATAATGACGTTTATAGCTTCGGCTTGCGGTATGATTGTGAGACAAGAGATCGGTCATCGTCATTTCAATCCGTTATTAAATTTTGCTATTACCGCTTTTGTCACCACCACCATTTCAGCTCAGGCGGTGCTCTACAATATTGGAGGTCAACCCACCATCGTGATGGCTTCTTCAGTATTGATGCTAGTGCCTGGTTTTCCTTTGATTAACTCTGTAGCAGATATGCTTAAAGGCCACATTAATATGGGGTTAGCGCGTTTTACTATGGCCAGTCTATTAACTCTAGCGACAAGCTTAGGTATTGTCGCAGCGATGAGCCTATCTGACGTATGGGGGTGGGTGAACTAATGACTATTTTTGAACTTTTTGTTGGGTTACTCAACGACATGTTTTTTGCTGCGATTCCTGCGGTTGGTTTTGCATTGGTGTTTAACGTCCCGCAACGAGCATTAATTTATTGTGCGTTGGGAGGTTCCATTGGTCACGGTAGCCGTTATTTGATGATGCACTTTGGTATTCCTATTGAATGGGCGACGTTCTTTGCTGCTACATTGGTAGGCATGATAGGGGTGCATTGGTCGCATAAATTGTTAGCACACCCGAAAGTATTTACGGTTGCAGCCTTGATTCCGATGGTCCCTGGCGTGTTTGCCTTTAAGGCGATGATTGCCATGGTTGAGATTAACCGAGCCGGATACAACCCAGAACTATTGGCATTGTTGATGGAGAACTTTTTGAAATCGATGTTCATTATCGCAGGGCTTGCGGTTGGCTTAGCAGTACCTGGGCTGTTATTCTACCGTCGTAGACCTATCGTCTAGCTTCAACTTCATTTTCAAGTAAGGACAGGACTTTCGATTTATGATCATCAGCATGATAGCGGCAATGGCGAACAACCGTGTAATTGGTAAAGACAATCAGATGCCTTGGCATTTACCTGCAGATTTCGCATGGTTTAAACGTTCAACGATGGGCAAACCTGTCGTGATGGGACGTAAGACTTACGATTCAATTGGACGTCCTTTACCGGGGAGGCTGAACGTTGTAATCAGCCGTGACGAGAGTTTAGAAATCGAAGGCGTAACGACGGTAACTTCGATTGAAAAAGCACTAGAGCTGGTTAGTGATGTTGATGAAGTGATGATCATCGGTGGCGGTTCTATCTATGAAAGCTGTTTACCTAAAGCGAACAAATTATACCTGACTTATATCGATTTTGATGTGGATGGCGACACGCAATTCCCTGATTGGGGGGAAGATTGGAAGTTAAGCTTTAGCGAGGCCTATCAAGCTGATGAGAAAAATAAACACAACATGGAGTTTGTGGTTCTCGAGCGTTAACGGTGGTTATTAAGAGTTAGGCTCTGAAAATGCTTGCGTTACTGTGCACTGCTAGCGCAAGCTTCTCGTATCTGATGTGACCCCATAAAAGTAGACACTTGATACAGAGCATTGAGTGTCATGAAAGTAAAATCACAAAGACAATATACAGACGAATTTAAACGAGAAGCTGTTCAGCGATCTCTCGATTCTTCTGATACCGTTAAGTCAGTAGCACTATCCTTAGGA
>NZ_JAKKCO010000015.1:0-57863 GCF_021728355.1 Vibrio sp. A2-1
AGTGTCGTTTCCGCTCGACTTGCATGTGTTAGGCCTGCCGCCAGCGTTCAATCTGAGCCATGATCAAACTCTTCAATTTAAGATTTTGTGACTCAACGAATACTGACTTCAAAACTAATATTTACCGCTCTTTCGAAAAAGAACAGAAACATGTAATTCTAAAGCTATTACCATTCCAACAGAATGATAATGAATTGACTGTGCCAAAATTAAGTAAACTTAATTTTGTATTGGTCACTCAGTTCATTGAAATCAAGTTTGTTACCGAAGTAACTGTTATTACGCTCTTTCGAAAAAGAACCAATAACGTTTTGATATTCATCAACGAGTGCCCACACAGATTGATAGGTTTAAATTGTTAAAGAGCGCTAGCGTTTTGTGATTTACATCTCAGTCGCTAGGGGTGCGTACTATACCTGCACCACTTAGAGAGTCAAGGGTTATTTTCAACTCCTTTTTCTCTACCGATTTCGCTGTGTGACTTTCGTCTCACTCCGTGTCGGTGAGGCGGCATTATAGAGAGATCGACATAGAGCACAAGGGCTTTTTTGAATAAAAGTTTTGTTCGCCTAAAAAGCCACCAGATCCGCATTTTTCGAATAAAAACTAAACATTTGAGACGTATCACAGCAATACATTGGCAAAATGGAAACCATGAACGTAAGATTCATGTATCTATTTTGTTAAGAGTAGATGCGTCTATTTCGTTTATTAATATGTAGTATTCCGATATGAACTCAAAAAAATCGATGTTGTTAATTGTCGCACTAGCTGTTCTAGGTGGCATTGTTTTCTCTCAGGTAGATATATCGCCTGCAATTACCTTTATCCTTGGTGTCTTGGCTTCCGCTTTTGTTGTTAACTTTTCAAGCACCGACTCAAAATCAGATTCAGAACCTAAGGCATCAACAAAAACACTTTATGTAGGTAACCTTCCATACAAAGCGAATGAGTCACACGTACGTGAATTATTCTCAGAGTATGGTGAAGTATTTGCAGTACGCTTAATGAAAGACAAACGTACTGGTAAAAGAAGAGGCTTTGGATTTGTCGTAATGGCTAGCAATGATGTGAATCATGCTATTTCAGAACTTAACGATAAAGATTACATGCAACGAACTTTAAAAGTGCGAGTTGCAAATGATCCTAAACATCCAGAAACGGACGAAGCTGAACTGAGCTAAATCCTAACTGCTTCAACATGCTATTTAGTGCACTTTCTTTCTTAGGAAGTGCACTACAAAAAACCTCACGCACTCCCCCTTCTTTATCACTACTCTCCAAATCCAATAAATCTTGAACTCGCTTCGCAATCGCTTTACCAGAATCAACCAATAAAACACTCTTACCTAGGACTTGTTGAATCTCTGATTTTATCAGCGGGAAATGTGTGCATCCTAAAACGGCCACATCAATTGTATTGATCATCGGTTGAAGGATGAGTTGCAGCTCTTCAAGGTCAATCGTCTCCCCCCTGAGTTTATCTTCGGCCATATCCACCAGCCGAGTAGAACCTAACAGTTCGACTCTTTTATTACTCGAGAAGTTTTTGATGAGCTCGTGTGTGTATTCACGAGTAATCGTTGCGGGAGTAGCAATCAGACCCACCGCTTTATTGGCAAGTAGGGATGCAGGTTTGATTGCCGGAACAACGCCAACAATTGGGATTAGATTATTAGCACGCAGTGTAGGTAAGACAATCGTACTTGCGGTATTGCAGGCTATTACTACGATATCAATAGCGTGGCTAGCCACAAAGCTAGCGACGATACTTTGGACTCTGCGGACAAGAACTTGTTGATCGAGTTCACCGTATGGGTAAGCCTCGTTATCGAATACATAAGTATAGTTATGATTCGGTAGTAACTGGCTTATCTCCTTATATACAGATAGGCCACCCACTCCAGAATCAAAGACCAATATATTTTTTTGTAGACTATCCGACACAACGATTACCTATAATAAGTTTCGCTGCAATGATACTCCTTCGCTTAGTTTTCGCCAATCCTCACTCTATATAATGCAAGCTTGATAACGTTGATGAACAAAGCGCTCACCTTGCTCTACATTTTCTAGATCTATCTTGAGCTTACCTTTAAAGCATGGCGCTGACATCACTAAGGTATGGAACTCACCATCTTCGCCACATGGATCGACATGACTCGGTAAACTGTCTATTAGTTCAAGCGTGTATTTTTTCCCGCAATAGCTCATGTCTAATGCATCGCTATCGACCGTGACGAGAAAGGTTTCGATTCCTCTGTCTATTATTTCACTCGCAAGTGCCTGACTGCTCTCTCCCATTAAGGGAAACACACACTCCCACCCCGCAGGTTCTATATAGCTTCTTCGATAATCGGCAATGCCATTACAAAACATGTCTCCAAACGCGACCGCATCGATTGATAAGCCAGAACCTTTAAGTGCGGAGACAATGGTACTTTGATAAATCTCATTACTAGGAAACACTTCCGGGAGCTCAATCGTGATGAGTGGCAAACCGACTAATTGCGCCTGCATGGCAACCACATCAATGGGAGTCACTTGGAAAGGAACTTCATCTCCAACATATGTCGTGTATAGAGCGACAACTTCATATTCGGAGCTTTCAAGTAGACGCTCTAGCGTTAATGTCGAGTCTTTACCTGACGACCAACTTATGACGACTTTCTTTTTCATTGATATACCCAATAAGAAAAAACCGCCCGGAGGCGGTTTAGGTGTAAATTAGAATTGGTAAGCTACGTTCAAGTAGTAAGCACGCTCTGCGGCTGGGTACCCTAAAGCCGTTTCGTAGTCTTCATCAAGTAAGTTATCAACACGAGCACTGATCGTAGTGTTTTCATTAGCATAATAGCTAACAGCAGTGTCAACCAATGAGTAGGATGGTAGAGTTACATCACCATATGGCCATGTCCCGTAATCAACATCAGGTCGCTTACCGACATATTGATAGCTTATAGACCAATCGACAACGTCAAATGCCACCAATGCATTCCACTTATACAGCTCTTTTGCTCGGCGCTGCAGTTGCTTACCGTTATCACCTTCTGCATCTTTATAATCAGCACTCAACTGGTGTTGAACAATGCCCGTATCAAACTCGGCAGTCACTTCTACACCTTGAATATGCGTCTCACCGTCAACGTTGATGTACTTATATGTTGTTGGGTGGTAATCGATTAGATTGGTGATCTTGTAATCGTATCCAGTTAATGTCCAATATACGTCTTTCACTAGGCCATAGAAGCCCACCTCAATCGCATCAGACTCTTCTGGCTTAAGATCTTGAGTTCCATAAGACGGATCATACTGCTGGTAAAGGTTCGGAGCTTTAAAAGCTGTACCGTATGAAGCTTTCACACCAAATTCTGGAATAAGTTGATAGCCAGCCCCGACGTTATATGTCGTTTCTGTACCAAATTCTTCATTGTCATCGACTCTTGCGCTTGCCTCTAACGTCGCAGAATCAACAGTGACTGAAGATAGGCCGAATACTGCCAAGTTAGAACGGTCGAATGTTTTATTTGCGTTTTTATCTACATATGATTCATCGCGCCAATCAACGCCACCAGCTAACACAACATTCTTGTTCAATTTATAGCTATTGACCCACTGAACATTGTTTTGTTCTAATTCGTCTTGAGTTCCAGAAGTTTTGCTTTCACCAAATTGATAATTCCAAGAATCTTGGCTTTGTACTGTTGCTTGCATCTCAGAGTGTAATTGGCTGCCTTGATAAGTACCACCAATAGACACTGATAAATCGTCTTTTTCAGACTCCATATAGCTACGTGTACTATATGTATTGTCATATTGGTAAATATTCTCATAAGCACGAACATTACCAAATACACTGAATTGTTCATTCAACTTATGAGTATAACCAATCAAACCATTCAACGTTTCAAAGCCATGGCGGTCGCCATCATTTAAGCCAGGTACGGGCTTAACATTGTAGCCTTCATCGCTCTCATGGCTAATAGCAAGGTTTAACTGACCATTTTCAGAAGTCGCAACGCCGGATGCTAGACTAAGTTCTTGATAATCTAAGCTACCCAAACCAGCACTCAATGTTGTTGACTCATCCGTCGCACGAGCAATCGTAATAATGTTGATTACACCACCAATTGCTTCAGAACCGTATAAAGAAGCTCTAGCTCCTCGTACATACTCGATTCTCTGAACATAACTCAATGGGATCTGGTTGAAATCTACTGCACCTTTTGCTGCACGAGCAAAACGAACACCATCAACTAAAACTAGAACTTGATCAGAACTTGTTCCGCGAACAAATATAGAAGCGAGCTGCCCTCTACCACCATTTTGAGTAATCTGGATCCCTGTTAATCTTCTCAACACCTCTGGGATTGTTTTAGCTTGTGTTCTTTGAAAATCTTGGCGAGTAACAACTTCAACATCAGTTAATGTCGCAGTGGCAGACTGCTCAAAACGGTTAGCCGTTACTACCATGGTTTCGTCGGCAGAGGCTTCTTGGGCGTGTAAATTGGAGATAGGTGAAAGTAGCGATGCTACAGCAACCGCTAAAAGGGATTTGTTCATGTTGTGATCCTAAATCGCGTAAATTCCTACCAAACCACATTGTATGGCTTAGCTACTGGCAGGTATTCGGACTCAAGAGCACAACCTTATGGTTTACCTCATATTCGACTTCCCACAAAAAGCTATTTGCAGTGTCTTATGAATATTCGTTCTCTTTTACCGCTGCGCGTCAGTTCTGGATTCACACCAGATTCCCTCTTCAGCCATCTATACATCCAAATGGCACCAGCTTGCGGGAGATAGTATTAACCTATGAATCATTTGTCTAGTCTAAGATAGTTATAAGCTATAGTTTTCATGCTCGATTTACATTGAATAGCTCTCAACACTGGACAAGCGCCTGTGATTGAATAAAATCTGCGCTCTTGATTTAAAAGCACGACAGCAAAAAGGCATAACAATGGCGAATTTAGATGTAAACCCGCAACGCTACCAAGAACAACTAGCAGAAAAGACTGAGCGTCTTACTGAAATGTTCTCACTATACGATGTGCCTGAGTTGGAAGTGTATGAATCTCCAGAACAACACTACCGCATGCGTGCTGAATTTCGCGTGTGGCATGAAGGTGACGATATGTATTACGTCATGTTCAATCAAGAGACCAAAGAAAAATACCGTGTAGACCAGTTCCCAGCAGCTAGCCGTCTTATCAACGATTTAATGCCTCTACTAACAGATGCAATGAAAGAGAACCACTCTCTACGCCACAAGCTATTCCAAGTAGATTTTCTTTCTACATTGAGTGGTGAGATTTTGGTATCACTGCTTTACCACCGTCAATTGGGTGAGCAATGGATTCAAGATGCTAAAGCACTGAAACAGCAATTGAATGATGAAGGTTTTAACCTAAACCTGATTGGCCGTGCGCGTAAGATGAAAATCGTCCTTGATCGCGACTATGTCATTGAAAAGCTAGACGTGAATGGTGACAGCTATATCTACCAACAAGTAGAGAACAGCTTTACTCAACCCAACGGTAAAGTAGCAGAGAAAATGCTTGAGTGGGCTGTCGACTGTACTCAAGACAGCAAAGGTGACTTATTGGAGCTTTACTGTGGTAACGGTAACTTCTCATTAGCACTGGCACAAAACTTTGAGCGTGTCCTCGCGACAGAATTAGCGAAGCCATCTGTTGAATCTGCTCAGTACAACATTGCGGCGAACAAGATTGATAATGTTCAGATCATTCGTATGTCTGCGGAAGATTTTACCGTAGCAATGGAAGGTAAGCGTGAATTCCGTCGCCTGCAACAAGCAAACATCGATCTGAAGAGCTACAACTGCAACACTATCTTTGTTGATCCACCGCGTTCAGGTATGGACGTTGATACTTGTAAGATGGTTCAAGGCTACGAGCGCATCATGTACATCTCTTGTAACCCTGAGACATTGAAAGAGAACCTAGACATTCTAAGCGAAACGCACGACATCACTCGTTTTGCTCTATTTGACCAGTTCCCTTATACGCACCACATGGAAGCCGGTGTATTCCTAGAGCGTAAAGCGTAAATCTCGCTCTCTAGATAGTACAACAGATACAAAAAAACGAGCCAATTGGCTCGTTTTTTTATTTATACGTTGGTTTAAGCGGTTTTACCGATAAAGCCTAGCTTCTTACCTACCCAAGCGAGTAGTAGCATAGCGACGATAATCGCAAAGAAGTTTGATCCTGCATCAGGGTATTGTGCTTTCACAAAAGCCGAGTGGCCAAATGCACCGACAAAGAAACAAGCTAAACCCACTAATGGAATATCTTCAGATACTGGATTAGTTAGGTATTCTTGGTAAAGTGCTTGTACAGCCAAAACTAACGCAATCAGTGGGAAAATAGAGAAGCCCACTTCGCTCATTGTTACCCAAGATAACAGTGCATCACCACACACACCTGCAACAACAGCAAGTACGAGTGTCTTTCTTTCAGAACCACGGTTTACAGTATTATTTTCATTCGACATTATTCAATCCCGCCTTTTAATCGGTTACGTTCACGTTCTTTACGATACCAAAAAGCACCTTTGGCCATCATTCGCAATTGCATGATCAAGCGATCAGCCAATTCATCTCGCTGACGTCGATCTAAATCTAATGCTTCTGCCCCTGAGTTGAAGACCAAAATGACGGAGGCTTCAGCTTGAGTAAAAGCTTCATCTCGTGTCATGCCAGTCGTTATCAAATATTCGGTTAACTCAGCAGAGAAGTGCTGTATCTCACGAGCTACTGCAGCACGAAACTCAAAAGAGGTTCCTGAGCGCTCTCGCAATAACAGTCTGAATACGTTTGGGCTGCTTTCAATGAATTCCATAAAGGTTTCAACCGAGGTACGAATCACACTGCCTTCTTTTACTATGCGTTGCCTAGCTTGACGCATTAGCTGACGCAACAGTAAGCCACCTTCATCAACCATGGTTAAGCCAAGCTCATCCATGTCTTTGAAATGACGATAAAAGGAAGTCGGCGCTATTCCAGCCTCACGAGCAACTTCTCTCAAGCTTAAGTTGGAAAAGCTACGATCGGCACTGAGCTGGCTAAATGCTGCATCGATTAAGCTGCGACGAGTTTTTTCTTTTTGCTGCGCGCGAATGCCCATTGGTTTCATACTTTATCAAACTCTTCTTTTACAGCCAAAACAGGCATGCCTAATACTCTGTTCAATATAACTCGAATCACATATTTATATAAGGCACTCTGGTTATATAAGACACTAAACACACCTCTTTGTTCACGTACCGAAGTAAATACGTTCGAAGAAAAAATTTCAATATCCACACTGTCATTTGGAGACATACAACATACCAAATATTATTTTTTCGATAACACTGCGTGATCCCACCGACTCTCTGATGCCCTTTTCATGTACCCAAGAACAGAATCAGTTAAAATCTCGCTAAAGCAATGTTAATCAAATATAACAAGGAAGATATCTATGCCGCACTCCAACCACTTTGATGTAATCGTAATTGGTAGTGGCCCCGGAGGAGAAGGGGCAGCGATGGGATTAACCAAAGCCGGGTTGAACGTTGCAATCATTGAAAAAGAGAGCAGCGTTGGTGGTGGTTGCACCCACTGGGGAACGATTCCTTCAAAAGCACTGCGTCATGCAGTAAGCCGCATCATTGAATTCAATAGCAACCCGCTGTTTTGTCAGAACAATAAAAGCATTCACTCAACGTTCTCCAACATTCTGGGGCATGCTAAGTCAGTCATCGACAAACAGACTCGATTGCGTCAAGGCTTCTACGACCGTAACCAGTGCACATTAGTGTTTGGTACTGCGCGTTTTATCGATACTAACACTATCTCTGTCATGCAGAGCGATGGTACTGAAGAACATTACAGCGCAGACAAATTTGTTATCGCAACAGGTTCTCGCCCTTATCAGCCAGACAACGTCGACTTTCTGCATGAACGTATCTACGACAGCGACTCGATTCTTTCTCTTAAACACGACCCTCAACACATCATCATCTATGGTGCTGGCGTTATTGGTTGTGAGTACGCGTCGATCTTCCGTGGTTTAGGCGTTAAAACCGATCTTATTAATACTCGCGATCGCCTGTTGTCATTCTTAGACAATGAAACCTCGGATGCTCTGTCTTATCACTTCTGGAACAGCGGCGTTGTTATTCGTAACGATGAAACCTTTGAGAAAATTGAAGGTACTGACGATGGCGTGATCATTCACCTAGAATCAGGTAAGAAAATGCGTGCCGACTGTCTACTGTATGCCAATGGCCGAACGGGTAATACTGACAAGCTGAATCTTGGTGCCGTTGGCTTAGAAGCGGACTCTCGAGGACAAGTATCAGTCAACAGCAACTACCAAACCAGTGTTGAACATGTTTACGCTGTTGGTGATGTGATTGGTTATCCTAGCCTAGCAAGTGCTGCTTATGACCAAGGTCGATTCGTGGCTCAAGCCGTGGTGAAAGGTGAAGCAGAACGACACCTTATCGAAGACATCCCAACAGGTATCTACACCATTCCTGAGATCAGCTCTGTCGGAAAAACAGAACAAGAGCTTACCGCAGCTAAAGTACCGTATGAAGTGGGACGATCTTCATTCAAGCACTTAGCTCGTGCTCAAATCGCAGGTAAAGATATTGGTAGCTTGAAGATACTTTTCCATCGTGAAACTAAAGAGATTTTAGGTATCCACGTGTTTGGTGAGCGTGCTGCTGAGATCATCCACATCGGTCAGGCGATCATGGAACAGAAAGGCGAAGCCAATACCATCGAGTACTTTGTGAATACGACCTTCAACTATCCAACAATGGCCGAAGCGTATCGCGTCGCAGCGCTGAACGGACTTAACCGTTTGTTCTAAACAAAGAACCAATAGGACTATTTGACCACCTGTAGGCCAAATACATAAACAGCAAGCCATGAGCTTGCTGTTTTTATTTAAACCACTGAATTATATAGTCATTCTTGCAATTAGATCATGATGTTCTAAATGCTACCTTACCTGCGCAATTTCTCTTTTTCGCTCCCTGAACTAAGCTATCTAAGCTAAGCGAGAAACTCCCCTTTCTTCCACTGAGAGATAAATAGAACACCAAGACCAATGCCGCGCATTGCCATAAAGCTCAACATTGCTAGCCACAGCGCATGGTTCTCTAAACCTGATGCTAAGTAGAAAATCGCAAAGAAACTGCAGGTGGCCACAAACATACTGTTACGCATATCTTTGCCTTTGGTAGCGCCCACGAAAATACCGTCTAGCAAGAAGCACCACATAGAAACTAGCGGCATCGCAATCAGCCATGGCAGATATACCTCAGCCTGACTCTTAACCTCTGGAATTGTAGTAATCATATTAATCAAACTAGGCCCAACAATCGCGAACGCTATGGTCAGTACCAAACAAATATTGAAGCTCCAGAAGAAAGTGCCAATCAAAGACTGATTTAACTCTTCTTTATCTCTCGCGCCAATCGCCTTTCCGACCATAGCTTCCATTGCATAAGCAAAACCATCCATCCCATAAGAGATGATCATCAAGAAGCTCATCAATACCGCATTGGCCGCCACCACATCATCACCAAAACTTGCACCTTGGAAGGTCATAAAAGTGAAAGTCGCTTGCAGACACAGCGAGCGCAGAAAGATATCGCGATTCAGTTTTACGAAACGACTCAAACCTTGGCTGGTTTTCTTAAGCAGCTCCCATGGAGATGGCAGTTGCCTCTTCATCCAGATTCGATAAACACAAATTAAGCCAAACGTTAAACCCGCATAGTCCGCTATCACCGATGCCAATGCCGCACCTTCAACTTGCCAGCCGAGGCCAATCACAAATACGATATCCAAAACAATGTTGGTGATATTAGTGATAATCACCATCCACATTGGCGCTTTAGCATTTTGGGTTCCGAGCAACCAACCTAAAATTACAAAGTTAGTTAGCGCAGCAGGCGCACTCCAGGCACGGATAGAGAAGTACTGCAGGCCATAATGTTTGACTTGCTCGCTGGCACTGCTCAATGAGAAAACCGCATCCGCAACAAAGCTGTGTAAAAGCAAAAAGACACCAGCAAACCCTAAGGCCATAGTCACGCCTTGCACAAAGACTAAACCAAGCTGCTTACCATCATTCGCACCATAAGATTGCGCGGCCAATCCAGTCGTCGACATACGCAGGAAACCAAGCAACCAGAAGGTCACACTGATCATGGTGCCGCCTAAGGCCACACCACCTAAATACCAAGAATGCTCTAGGTGACCGATAACCGCAGCATCGACTAAACCCAGCAGTGGCACCGTAATATTAGAGAGAACCATCGGGATCGCGAGCAATAGCACTTTTTTGTGCATCGCCTGATTGGATAGCGTTTGAAAAATAGTTTGGGGATTAAATAGCTTCACGCTCACCTCTTTGATTAGAGGCGATAGTTTAACCTAGTGGGTGGGCTTTCACTATGTTGTAGGGTTTTACTTATCTTGATACTTCTATTCAGCTACCTGCAAACAAAGTCGCTCGCACTACCATTTAACAAGCACTAACTGTGGCGTTAAGCGCTTTTTGACCTGCGAGATCTTACACAGTAATCGCTGCCACAATTTCCAACGATTGCATTGTTGATCAAGTGGAGAAAACGCTTTTACCCATTGCGCCCATGGCAGCCAATTAAGAACACTGTCTACTGGAGAAGATAAGCCATGTGCATATTTTCCTGAACCAAGCTTTTGCCCCAGAGCACTAGAGCTTTTGTCTCCAGCTAACACTAAACACGCGTGTGCATGAGTAAAGTAACGACTCAATGACTGAATAAAATATGCGGTCTGTTGTTCATTGCAATCAAGCAAAGCATGTTCACACACCACCATCACTGAGGCTTGTTCTGGGATGTTGAGCTCATCCAACCAAGTCAGATCATCAACCGAACCACACTCCAAACGGTAGCGTTCATTCTTGTGGAACAGGCGTTGGCGCCAAACTAGATTTTCAGTTACATCCAATTCAACCCAATGACAGCGGCCATTATCTAAACGGTAGAAACGAGTATCGAGGCCTGCCCCAACATTGATAATCCAAGCATCTGGGTTATGAGATAGAAATTGTTGAACTTGAGAGTCACAAAGCTGAGTCAATGTTGCGTAGAGAAGTTGTTGTTGGTCGAGTTCACCAGTAAGACATTCCGGTGCTAATTGGCAGCGCTTGCAGGCTTGAGCTGCGATAGGGTCATAGACTAAGCCGTCATCGGCAAGGCTTTCGCGGCTACGAAACCAAAGATGTTGAACGAGATCCGTCGGAACTTGAAATTCCTGATGTGCAGACCCTCGATCAAAAGGAGCCTTTTGAACAGAAGAGCGCGGCTTAGGAATAAGCGGCTTCATTTGAGGTTTGGTTGGATTTGGCATCATCATCTTCCTTGTATCTCGACAAAGAAGATGATAATGAATATCAATTACAATAACAAGTTATTGAGAATAAATATCAATAAGCTGTTTGTACTGATTACATCCAGTCAGTGTTCCGGATAATACCAACCGCAAGCCCTTCAATAGACAAGTGTTGAGATTCCAGATCGACATGGATTGGAGAAAACTCTTCATTTTCAGCGTGTAACAGCACCGTTGAACCTTTACGTTCTAGGCGTTTTACCGTTACATCATCATCGACACGAGCCACGACAACCTGACCATCGCGGACATCTTGTGTTTTATGAACAGCTAATAGATCACCGTCCATAATGCCGATGTCTTTCATACTTTCGCCATTTACACGGAGTAAGAAGTCAGCTTGTGGTTTAAACATGCCTGGATCAACTTGATAATGCATTTCTACATGCTCTTGAGCCAAAATAGGCTCACCAGCGGCAACCTGACCGATTAGTGGTAAACCTTGCTCTTCATTCGCTGCATCTTCAAGCAAAATACGAATACCACGAGACGCACCCGGGATAATCTCAATCGCTTCTTTACGAGCAAGAGCTTTTAAATGTTCTTCTGCAGCATTAGCAGAACGGAAGCCAAGTTCGCGCGCGATTTCTGCACGTGTCGGTGGCATACCGAAATCTTCGATCTTACTTTTGATAAGGTCAAAAACTTGTTGCTGGCGGGGCGTTAACGGCTTCATGATTCACCTGTCTTTTTATACAGTTGACTGTGAGTATATCCAGTAACTGAACAAAAGCAAAGCAATTGGTTGTTTTTAGTTCATTTTTAGCGAATTACAAAAACAAGATATCTAGCCACACGTAACCCGCTAATACTAAACAGATAAAAACTGCAGCTGAGCCAACATCTTTCGCCATCCCAGAAAGCTCATGATGTTCACTACCGATTCGGTCAACGACCGCTTCAATCGCGGTATTGATCAACTCGACAACCATCACCAACACGACTGCTGAAATCATCAAGATTCTCTCAACTTGGCTTACATCTAAGTAAAACGCCAACGGAATAAGCACTGCGGCCATGAAGACTTCTTGTCGAAATGCCGCCTCATTTTTAAACGAGCTCGTGATGCCTTGCCATGAAAAGCCCGCCGCTTTCACTATACGTTTGAATCCGGTGTTTGATTTTTTGGTCATTTTTAACCCTATACTCAATCAGTCGATGAATGATTTTCCACAAACTTAACGGCAATATGACTATTTCCATTAAAAGGTTAGACCAGTTTCTGGTATTCTTGCATCGATTAAATTTACGCCTAGGCTTATCCCTATTTCACTCACAGGATTTATCCTTTTCATCATAGAAATAGAGATACGCTTGAGCACATTGAAATAACTATTGAGGCAGTGAACCTATATGTCTTCTGGACAATCTTTTTCACGTTCATTAATGAAGCTACCTTTATCCGTATTGGTAAAGGGCACATCAATTCCTTCAAACCCTGTTGAGGATTTGAACATTGATTTGAGCAAACCGATTGTATACGCCTTACCGTTTCGCTCAAGTGTAGACATTCTTACATTGCAAAAACATGCACTTGAATTAGGATTACCTGATCCGTTGAGCAAGCTTGAAATCAATGGCAAATCACTGCAACGCTACGTTTTTATCTCTTCTCGCAAAACTCTACTGCAAGACGATGATTATGTACCAAGCTCATCAATTGAAGTCTTCTCTGAGCTGCTTTCACTGCATGCTGAAGACTCTGATCTCGACGTTCAAGTTATCCCTGCCACTGTATTGTGGGGGCGTAAGCCTGGTAAAGAGAATAACCAGAAACCTTACCTACAAGCAATGAACGGCTTAGAGAAATCAAAAGCGGTATTACTGGCAGGTCGTGACTGCTTGGTTCGCTTTAGTCCTGTGGTTTCTCTACGTTACATGGCTAACTCACACGGCACCGACAATACCATCGCACACAAACTGGCGCGCGTGGCACGTATTCACTTTTCTCGCCAAAAATTGGCGGCATCAGGCCCTAACCTGCCAAGTCGCCAAGCTCTGTTTGACCGCCTACTAAAATCTGAAGCGATCAAGAAAGCGATTGAAGATGAAGCACAAGCAAAGAACATCTCGATCGAGAAAGCGAGCAAAGAAGCTCAAGACATCATGGACGAGATTGCTGCGAACTTCTCTTACTCGCTAATCAAACGCGGTGAGAAGATTCTTGGTTGGTTGTGGAATAAGTTGTATCAAGGCCTGCATATCAGCAACGCTTCAACCGTTCGTAAGCTGGCTCAAGATGGTCACGAGATTGTTTATGTGCCTTGTCATCGCAGTCACATGGATTACTTACTGCTTTCTTACGTGCTTTACCACGAAGGCATGGTGCCACCGCATATCGCTGCGGGTATCAATCTGAACTTCTTCCCTGCCGGTCCTATTTTCCGTCATGGTGGTGCGTTCTTTATTCGTCGTAGCTTCAAAGGCAACAAGCTGTACTCGACTATTTTCCGTGAATATCTGGCGGAATTGTTCGCCAAAGGTTACTCGGTCGAGTATTTCAGTGAAGGTGGTCGCTCTCGTACGGGTCGTCTACTGCAAGCGAAAACGGGCATGTTGGCGATGACTATTCAGGCTATGCTGCGCGGCATGAACCGTCCAGTGACGTTAGTACCTGTGTACATCGGCTATGAGCACGTAATGGAAGTGGCGACCTACGCAAAAGAACTTCGTGGTAAGCGCAAAGAAAAAGAAAATGCGAGCCTAGTGATTCGTACGCTCCGTAAACTGCGCAATTTTGGTAAAGGCTACGTGAACTTTGGTGAGCCGATTCAGCTTAACCAATATCTGAACGAGCACGCTCCAGAGTGGACTAAAGATATCGATCCAATGGGAACCAGCAAGCCACAATGGATGAATCCAGTGGTCAATGACCTGGCAACCAAAATGATGACGCACATTAACGATGCAGCAGCGACCAACGCACTAACACTTTGTGCAACGGCGTTACTGGCTTCAAGACAGCGTGCATTGTCTCGTGATTCTTTGGTTTCTCAGATCAACTGTTACCTATCTCTGCTTAAGAACGTACCTTACTCTGATACATTTACGGTACCAAAAGACAGCGCTGAAGATCTGGTAAAACACGCTGAATCGCTGAACAAATTCCTAATTGAATCAGACTCAATGGGCGACATCATTTCGCTAGACCGTCACCAGTCAATTCTGATGACCTACTACCGTAATAACATCATTCATTTGTTTGCTCTACCATCATTAATTGCTCAGATGACCATTCGTCAGCACGGCCTAACCATTGACACGATTCAAGAGAACGTTGCTGCTATCTACCCGTTCTTGAAGAAAGAGTTGTTCTTAAGCTACGACGAAGATCAGCTGGAAAGCGTGGTGGCGAACATCATTGAAGAGCTTGTTGGCCAAGGTATGCTTGTGGTGTCGGACAACCAAGTCACCATCAACCAATCAAACAGCCAAGCACTGATGCTGTTAGGCCGTACGATTTCAGAAACGCTACAGCGCTACTCTATTGCTTTGAACCTATTGGCAGAAAACCCTGATCTGGATAAATCTGATCTTGAGCAGAAGAGCCAAGACATCGCACAACGACTGGGGCGTCTACAAGGCATTAATGCACCAGAGTTCTTCGATAAAGGCGTGTTTGCGTCGATGTTCGCAACCTTGAAACAGCAGCAATATTTGGATAACGATGGTAACTGCGATTTAGAAAAGACTCAGCAATTCGCTAAGCTTCTTTACTCAATGCTTTACCCAGAGGTCCGTCTGACGATTCAAGAGAGTATCCACCAAGCAGAGTAATCGCTTGATTAACAATTGCTTTAATCACTAGACTGAACACGATCAAAAAAGGCACCCATTGGGTGCCTTTTTATTGAGCGTTCGTTTAGCAAAAAACTCGTGCTTACCAGAAGGTAATGAATAAACCTGCTGTCACTGCCATTCCAACATAATTGTTGTTTAGGAAAGCTTGGAAACATAAGTCTCGATCACGATGGCGCATCAGATGTTGTTGATACACAAACAAGCCCCCCGCAACCAGCAGTGCCCAATAAAAGGTATCTCCTAATTGGTAATGCATGCCTAACGCTATTAGCATCGCCAGCGTTACTAGCTGTAAGAAGCCAACAATAAGCTTGTCGAAACGACCAAATAGAATAGCCGTCGATTTGATACCAATTTTCAAGTCATCATCTCGGTCAACCATTGCATATTGTGTGTCGTAGGCAATCGTCCACAGCGCATTGATAATAAAAATAAACCAGACCACACTAGGTAGCTCATTAGTTTGCGCCGCCCAAGCCATTGGAATTGCCCAACTAAACGCTAAGCCGAGGAACAACTGTGGAAGGTGCGTAAAACGCTTCATAAAAGGATAAATGAAAGCTAAGCCAACACCGATAACAGAAAGCTTAATCGTCAGCGGATTCATGGTTAGCACCAGTAAGAATGAAACCATGGCTAACACTAAAAAGAGCAGAATAGCTTCCTTACTAGAAACCAAACCGGAAGGTAATGGACGCTGCTTGGTGCGTTTTACATGGCCATCCACTTTACGGTCAGCAAAATCATTGATCACACAGCCAGCTGAACGCATCAATACCACGCCGAGTACGAAAACAACCAAGACATCAAAATCAGGCATGCCTTGCGCGGCGATAATCAGCGACCATAAGGTCGGCCAAAGGAGTAACAGGGTACCAATCGGGCGATTCATTCGCGTTAATTGCCAATACGCCTTCGCTTTGGTGGCAAACATTTACACACTCTCCTTAGAGTAAATGGGTGATGTTGGCAAAAACAGTTCTGCCACAAGCATCGGTTTATGGTTCATCCATAATCGAGAACGACGCGCGAGCAGTCGCTCATCGCCTGCGATAACCCAACCGACTTGCAGCGCATCTCGCTCCACGTTCTCAGCGCTGAACACGGTTAAACCAAGTGGGACATTACCTTGTTGAGAAAGGTCAGAGTGCTGATGATCTTCTAATGTGACTCGAGGAATCAAGGTTCGCCCTAACACCCACGGCTCATCATCACCCTTCAAAATCACTTTACGCAGTAAGCAATCAAACGATGATAAAAGAAGTTCCTCGTCCTGTTGTAGCATTGAGCGTTCTACAACTTGATTATGAAGCAATTCAACAGACAGGTGCTGACAGCTCTTGCCCAACTTGCGGGAAAGAGAACCTTGCTCCAAAAGCCACTCTCTGGTAATTTTATTAGGAAAATCAAATGTTTCTGTACTTTGCCAATCTACATTCATTAACGAATTAAGATACAGCGATATTGGCTGATTCATACTAGTATTCAATAGGTGACTTTACACGTACAATAAAGCTTCAACTTTCGAACAAAATTAAAGCGTTCTTCGAATTGTAAACGTATTTAGATTTAGACCGCTCATTGTAACAAGACTAATGCGTTTCGAATATCGCGAATAAACTAAAGAAAAGTCACAAATATGCACAAACGTTATGTAGCCCAAATATTTCTTGCGATTACCCTACTCTTTTCAGCATCAAGTTTCGCTGAAGAGGAATCGGCACCCAAACTAGCCTACTTCACGCTAGAGCCTGACCTGACCACCAATTTTTACACTAAAGGTAAAAAACTGGGCTACATTCAGGTTCGCCTCGATATTATGGTTGCGAATAGTAACGACTTGGCAGCCATTGAGCACCACCAACCACTGATTCGTGATGCTGTGATTGAATTGCTCGGTAAACAAAACGAAGAAACCATTAAGTCTCTATCTGGTCGTGAAGATTTAAGAAAAACCTTAGTTGAACATCTCAACAAGGTATTGCTTCCTGAAACAGGCAAAACCCTCATTGCTGACCTACTGTTTACCAAATACCTTTATCAGTAATAATGATGTAAAAACGAATCCAAATAAAAAAGCGGCTCATCTGGCCGCTTTTTTTTGTCTCTATTATTTAGCTACTGCCAAAAAGCATCTACTCACTTCGTGCTGAACTCGGTGCTTTCATAGCATCAATCCAACCAATAATGACACCAGCGGCTAGGCCAGCCAAATGAGCTGTGTTTGCAATGGCCATGAACGGTTGCATGTACCCAAGCACTAGCCACACCAACATAAAGCCGACGATCTGTCTTGGAATACCTAAACCAAGCTGAGGGGCTTTTGCACCCACCACCCATAGATAGCCAACCAAGGCATACACAACACCAGACAAACCACCGAAATTCGCCCCTTCAACCCAGTACTGCCCAGCACCTGAAAGCGCAGAAGAGACAGCAAAGATCTGAAGTAGCTTGAGGCTACCTAGTTTTTTCTCAATGTCCCCACCTAACTGCCACCACCACAAAATATTAAATGCGATATGCATAACAGAGAAGTGCAGAACAGCATGGCTTAACCAACGCCACAATTGCCATTGTTGTCCGTCAACCGCAGGGAAATGTAGGGCGTTGAAAATAGCTTGACCAAAACCGACTTGCTGTAGTGCAAAAATTACCACACACACCAACATCAGGCTGAGTGTCACGGGGCCCGCTTTGGCTTTTAACATGCCCATAAAACTTGGCGTGTGATAATGAAAGTTGCTCTTTCTGGTCTCTGCCATGTCCCAAGATGCTGCTTGATAGCGCTTATGATTGGGTTCCGACAGGAAACGATTGAGCTCGGCCTCGGTTTCAACCTGATATTGACCATCAAGAAGCCAAAGAGCAAAACGCCCTTCTCCCTCAGGTGACATCTGAATAGGGATCAGACGAGAGGCCATATAATCAATAAACGCTTGAGCAAGACGTGGATTGTCTAACACCATCAATCTAATCATTGTTACTTCCTATTCATGCTATGAGAGATGCTTGAAGCGGTTCAAGTGATAAAGGCTATTAACCCGCGATCACTGGAAGTTCAGCACGATGCCAAGCTTCAAATCCACCATCAACACTATATACCTCTTCAAAGCCTTGGTTCACTAAATATTGTGCCGCACCTTGGCTACTAATACCGTGATAACACATCACTAAGATTGGCTGTTCGAACTCAACCTCATCCATGAACGACACCATCGTATCGTTAGTAAGATGGTAAGCGGTTTTTGAGTGAGCTACCGCAAAAGACTGCGGGTCACGTATATCGACAAGTCGAGCTTCGCCTTGTTCAATAAGGGCTTGAGCACCTTTAACATCGATATGTTTAAACTGGTCCATGACTTTCTCTTTTATACTGATTTACTTTGCTGCCATTGTAACCTATCCCAAGGCTAACAATCACATCCACTTAATAAGGTTATCCACCAGCGATCACTTTTACACCATTTGTGGATAAACCTGTGAATTGCGTGAATAAAGTGCTTTTTTAAAAATAGATCCACAACATGTAGTAATGATCCTGATCTAGCTGTGGGTTAACTGAAACATATCCCCACTCGAAAAACCCCTTCAAAGCCTTACTACACCCTGCTTTTAGACAGCTGACGAATAAACTTCTCACAGAGTTATCCACAAAATCACTTTGCAAATTTCGATCGCAAAAATTGAGAAATCGATCCAAAACAAAAAGGCCGAGATCTCTCGATCTCGGCCTTTTCAAAATTCAGCGATTTGCTAGCTCTACTATTAGATAGAAGCTAGATGCGATTAGAAATCGCCAACGGCTTGTTTCAATTTCTTCATCGCATTCTTTTCTAACTGGCGAACACGCTCTGCAGAAATGCTGTAGGTATCAGCTAAGTCTTGCAGTGTCGACTTGTTATCATCCAACCAACGTGAGCGCACAATGTGCTGGCTGCGTTCGTCTAAGCTCTTCAATGCGAGTCCTAAACGATTATTGGTATGAGATTCCCAGTTCGCCGCTTCAACCGTTTCTGCAACGTCTGATGCTTTGTCTTCTAGGTAGTAAACTGGAGCCGTGTAAGCAGAACCACCGTCATCGTCATCCATCGGGGCTTCAAACGTAGCATCTTGTGCCGCTAAGCGTGATTCCATCTCACGAACTTCTGAAGGCTCAACACCCAACTCACGTGCAACCGTCTCAACTTCGCCGTTATTGAACCAACCTAAACGCTTTTTAGACTTACGAAGGTTAAAGAACAATTTACGTTGTGCTTTCGTTGTTGCGATCTTAACGATACGCCAGTTACGCAAAACGTACTCATGAATCTCAGCTTTGATCCAGTGAACAGCAAAAGAGACTAGACGAACACCAACTTCTGGATTGAAGCGCTTAACAGCCTTCATCAAGCCGATGTTACCTTCTTGGACGAGATCAGCCATTGGTAGCCCGTAGCCAGAGTAGCCTCTTGCAACGTGCACCACGAATCTTAGGTGGGAAAGGATCAAGCCTTTCGCAGCGTCGATCTCACCTTTGTAATGTAATCGCTCTGCAAGTCCACGTTCCTCTTCAGGAGTCAGCATAGGGTAGCTGTTCGCTGAGCGGATATAGCTATCTAAACTATCTTGTGTGACTAAAGCCATTTGATACGCTTGGTTTGCCATTCGGTTCCTCATCAATCTCTGATCTGGAGTAATACATCTATTAAAACCCGACAATCTTGAACCTAAAATGAACAGGTTTCAAGGAGGGGGAAGTAATTATGCATAATCAATTCGTCTATACAAGGCAAAAACTGGTTAAGAACTGCCTATTTTTCGTATAAATATGACTCTATTCACCTAAACTGGTTCAATTTCTTTTAGGTGACGCTGTGCAGAAAGCTTCGCAGCCACACTACCAAGCAGGGTTCCGACGATCAAAAGTAATAAAGACTCATCCCAACTCAGGCCAATTAAGCGGAAATGGCTATCATAAAGCTGAGCCAAATCATCCACTGCACTGTTGAGCAATACGGTAATCAATGCCGTCATAACCCAAGCACTAATCGAACCTAAAACGCCAAACCACATCCCAGCATAAAGGTATGGTCGAAGAATGTAGCTGTCGGTGGCACCAATCAGCTTCATGGTTTGAATCTCGTCTTTATGCGCCAACACATTAAAGCGTAATGTATTGCCAATAATCAAAAATACCGCGCCCAACATCAATACCGTTAGGGTAATAACGATGACCGCTGCTAATGCTTTGATCGCATCTAATCGAGCTAACCAATCTTCGTCTAAACGAACATCGGTCACTAGCTCTTGTTTTTTAACGTTGCTTGCTAATTCTTTGATTAAGACATCACTGTGCACGCTTGGCGTAATCACCAACACACCTGGCAATGAATAGTCATCTAGGATAGTCAGGGCATCTTCAAAACCAGAATACTGGCTTAGATCCGCAAGCCCTTGTTGCGGTGAAATGTATTCCACCAGCTCGACTTGATCCCAACTTTCAATTTCATCCTTAAGCACCATTACTCTCGGCTCAGGAATACCATCCTCTACATAAGCACTTATTTGTGACGGGCTGGTGACATCTTGAGCCACTTCACCAACGTTCTTACCCAGTAGGTACAAACAAGCTGGCATCGCCAAAGCCATTGAGATCACCGCAAGGGTCAACAAGTTGCCCAACGGACGTTGCCACATTTGCGAGAACGATGACTTAGCTTGTTTCCAATGAACAACAAAGAAGCCGTCGCTTGAAGCCCGGTTTGCTGCTCGATTGGATTGAGGTTTTTTAATGCGCTTATTCGCGGCCATAGTCTTCAACCTCACTCAAAAAGCCTTGGTTTAATTCAAGATGACGGTACTGAGGGCGAGTGTTCACTAACCCGATATCGTGCGTCGCTAGGATGATCGTGACACCTGCGCGGTTGAATTCTTCAAACAAACGTAATACACGGTTAGATAATTCAGGATCGAGGTTACCGGTCGGCTCATCCGCTAAAAGCAGAGTTGGACGGTTAACCACAGCGCGAGCGATACCCACGCGTTGCTGCTCACCACCAGAAAGCTGGCTTGGCAAACAACGGGCTTTGTCTAGTAAGCCGGTTTTATCCAACGCAGCGCTGACTCGGCGTTTTATTTCATTTTCAGAAATAGATTCAATACGCATAGGCAGTGCGACGTTATCAAAAATCGAGCGATCCATCAGTAGGCGATGGTCTTGAAAAACAATCCCGATGTTACGACGTAAGAAGGGAATGTCTTTAGCTGGAATACGAGTGATATCGTGATCGTTAAACCAAACACGTCCGTCAGTTGGACGCTCGATGGCGCAGATCAACTTCAGCAAGGTACTTTTACCAGCTCCAGAGTGCCCACCCAAAAAAGCCATCTCTCCACGTTTAAGGTGAAAGTCCACTTTTTGGAGCGCTTGTCGTCCGCCTCGGTAGGCTTTGCTCACTTGCTGAAATTTGATCACCGAAAATTCCTCTTACGATCACTCATATCAAATTTAAAACGGTAGCAGGTTAAGGATAAACCACTTTGCTACTCGCGTTACTCTTCACGGCTAAATAGTGCTTCAATAAAGTCTTTAGACTCAAATGGACGCAGGTCATCAATGCCTTCACCCACACCAATGTAGCGGATTGGAATCTGGAACTGGTCAGCAATTGAGAAAATCACGCCGCCTTTCGCCGTACCATCTAGCTTAGTGAGCGTAATACCCGTTACTGGTGCCACGTCACTGAACAGCTTCGCTTGGCTGATCGCATTCTGACCGGTACCTGCATCGAGCGTTAACATGATTTCGTGCGGTGCAGAGTCATCAATTTTCTTCATTACACGAACAATCTTACGCAGCTCTTCCATCAAGTTGCTCTTGTTCTGCAAACGACCTGCAGTATCGGCAATCACAACATCAACGCCACGCGCTTTCGCCGCTTCAATGGCATCGTAGATAACAGACGCGCTATCGGCACCTGTGTGCTGAGCGATCACAGGAACATTATTACGTTGGCCCCAAACCTGAAGTTGCTCAACCGCTGCTGCACGGAAGGTATCACCCGCCGCCAACATCACTTTCTTGCCTTCACTTTGGAATTGTTTAGCCAGCTTACCGATGGTGGTTGTCTTACCAACACCGTTCACACCAACCATTAAAATAACGTAAGGTGTTTTAGTCGTATCAACAACCAGTGGCTGTTCCACTTGGCTTAAGATATCTGCCATCTCTTCTTTGAGCAGACCATATAGAGCTTCACCGTCTTTTAGGTCATTGCGAGATGCTTTTTCTGTCAGATTTTCAATGATCTTAACCGTGGTATTCATACCCACGTCTGCAATCAGAAGTTGCTCTTCTAGTTCTTCAAACAGGTCTTCATCGATTTGTTTACCCTTGAACAAGCCAAAGAAGCCAGCACCGATGTTTGCTTTAGTACGGCTAAGGCTACGCTTAAGGCGCGCAAAGAAGCTTTCTGTCGGCTTATCTTGAACTTCTTCAACCTGAGCTTGAGGAACAGCAACTTCTTCCTGTTCTGCTTCTGCTTCTGCTTCTGCTTCTGCTACGACAGGCTGCTGCTCTTGCTGAATCTCTTCAAGCGCTTGCTCTGAATCAACTGGCTTAGATTCAACTGGCGTAGTTACCTCTAGTTCAGACTCGGCTTGTTCAACCTCGACTTGTGATTCAACTTCAGTTTGATCTTCAACGTTTTCTACGTTCGCTTCATTCTGAGTTTTTGGGCTTTGTTCTTCGTCACCAAAACCAAGCCACGATAATAATCCGCGCTTCTTTTTTTCCGTCATCAGAGGAGTTTCCTAGATCTACTAATTAGCTGTATTGACTTAATACACGTCGACTCTTTGCTATTGTTATACAATACAAGCTTGTACAAACGAATAGTAAAGAAAAATGACAAAGCAGTGATAAGTTTGCTTTTAGCTTGATACACTTTGTCATTGCAAATTTATTTAATACTCGAACCCACTTAAATTGGGCTCGGTATAGTATCACTTTATTAGCGGTCAAAAAATCTATGGTAAGACGTCGCCAGCAAAACACATCACAAAAAAAGCCATCCGGAGGCTTTGTTCGAATTATTAGTGGCTCATGGAGAGGTAGAAAGCTGCCTGTTCATGATTTAGAAGGATTACGCCCAACCATTGACCGAGTAAAAGAGACACTCTTTAACTGGGTGGCTCAAGATATCCCACATTCAACTTGCTTGGATGTATTTGCCGGTTCTGGCGGCCTAGGTTTTGAAGCGGCTTCTCGCCAAGCAAAATTAGTGACGCTGCTAGAAATGAATCAGAAGGCCGCTAAGCAGCTTGCTGATAATGCAAAAGAGCTCAAAGCAGACAACATCAACGTGGTGAACACCGATGCGATCTCTTTCCTCAAAAAGCCGGGGACTCCTTACGATATGGTCTTTCTTGATCCTCCATTTCGTAAAGGCTTATTAGCTGAAACTGTGGAGCTTCTTGAGAGCAATGGCTGGCTTGCCGACAATGCCATCATTTACGTTGAGACAGAAAAAGAATTACAACTCGAAGCAATGCCAGAGAACTGGGAATTGCATCGCGATAAGACCACGGGGCAGTCGAGCTACCGTCTGTTTAATCGAACCACTGAAGAATAGGAGTTATTGAATGAAGTTCTTGCTTCCATTAGCCAAAGCGGCCATCGCCTTTGTTTGGTTTATCTTAATCGCAAATATTTTCTACCCATTCCCAGGTAATGCTGCGATTGCGCTTTATATCATGACAGCATTCTTGTTCTTCATGCACGGCCTGCAGATGCTGATTTTCATCGGTGCTTTTGGCGATAAGATCGAAATGTCACGTTGGGAGAAGTGGTCAATATTGATTTTCGGAGTCTTTGCTCTCCTCGATATCAGACGCAAACACATGATGTAATAAAACTTAAGCTCAGATACAAAAACGCCGCTCATTTGAGCGGCGTTTTTTTTATTCAGCAATGATACTGATGTTACCCCATGTAGCCCTTTACGCCATCTAGGAACATTTGCGTCGACAGCATAACCAGTAACAAGCCCATCAAGCGTTCGATGGCTTTAAGGCCTCTCTCACCCAGTACTCGTAGGAAGAAGCCATTAAACATCAAAATAAAGAAGGTCGCGCCCCAAGCCAGCATCACTGCGCCTGAAAGCTCTAACATGTTGTCAGGGTGCTGTGTCGACAACAGAATCAATGCCGCAATCACTGAAGGGCCAGCAATCATTGGGATCGCCATCGGCACAATAAATGGTTCTTCACCCGCCGCGAGGCCGGTAATACTGCCTGCACTAGGGAAAATCATCTTAATCGCGATGATGAACAGAATAATACCACCAGAGATACTCAAGGTTTCAGGCTGCACGTGCAAGAAGTTCATAATGCTTTGGCCAGCAAACAAGAACAACAGCAGGATAATCAGCGCAAACATCAGTTCACGAACAAGAACAATACGGCGACGTTTCGGATCAATATGCTTAAGGATAGAGAGCACGATTGGTAGATTGCCAAGCGGATCCATAATAAGAAACAGCATGGTCGCTGCAGATAAAATTTCCATAAGTTTGTCTCGAAAGCGTAAGTGCGCGGAGTATAGCAGCCTCAACATTGATTTTCGAACGCAGTAATAAAAGGATTAATTTACGTAATTAGAAGGGAATTTTGCGAGAGCAGATAGAAAGCTAGAAGATATAATTTAAAGAGTGGAGCCGAAACATCGCATCCACTCTTCTTATATAAAAGTCAAAGGGCTCAAAAAACCAGTTGTTACTCGAGATTAGTGGTTACACACGCGTTCGCGATTGGTGCAAAGTTTGTCATCAACAACTACGACTTTTTCCATCTTCAGGAAAAATTTCAGCAGGCCTTCTAAATCCAGACCATTTAGCTTACACGTATGGAAGCGAGCTTCTGCGCCGTAAGTTTGAGCGAGCTCTTGCGTCAACTCTTCACGGGTCAGGGGCTTTTCACTCAGTAGGTTTAAAACATTGTGTGCATGAATTTCGGTAGTCATAACTCTATCTCATGTTTAATGAAGTGGACGTAGAGTACCTACTTTCATCTTAGCTGCCTTGATGTAGCTCAGAATTAAGCTAGCTCTACCCTAAATGGTAAGGGAAGCAACAATGAGAGCGTGCGCGAGAAAGTAACTGCCCGTCACCCAAAAATAGGCACCTTTGATTGGGCTACGATAGAAATTTAGCGCATACGCCAGTGCCGAAAGTAGTAACACGCTACAGCCAGCAAAACCAACCGCATGTGACAATTGAGGATCAAGCAACCAGAGCTCACCAGAAGCCCATGCAAGCTGAATAAGCACTATACCCATGATGACCACAGGAAAGACGAGTTTGTCTAAGCGAGGCAGAAGTAAGAAGAAAGCAACGACACAAGCCGCTAATAGGAGCGCGAACAACCACCAGACCATTTCTCCTGATAGCTGTAACCAAAATGCTTTGCTGTAACAGAGCTGAGCCAATAAGAAGCACACAAAATGCAAAGGACGCTTTTGAGTAACCGTATGAAGGACATCTGCGATTGCAGAGATCGCCAACCCAGCGACTATCCAATAGGTAAAGTCAGAAACGACAGATTGAGTTAAAGCAATGGTCGCCAATAATACAAAGGTAAATACCTTATACGACAAGGCCTGACCGATATGTCCATGTTTCGTTCCTGCTATTGCTCCGATACCAGATAAGGAAACCGCCAACCAACTCCACATACCATTTGCCCCATTGCTTTAAATCGTCGCCAGTCTAGGCACACGAGTGTTGATGTAAAGCCTCAGCCCCTCAAAATTGGATCTTGATTACGCTTCCACTAAAAAGAGCCTCTTTAGATTGAAGTCGTAACAATTACTATGATGACTATGGCTATTCTTTTAAAACTAGAGCGATTCATCGACAAACTTATTTAAATTGGCATTAGAGCGTCCAGACTTCAATTTTAGTCACTTCTAACCTATAGACTCCTTATAAAACCCCCATATATCATCAAATGCCACACTTGAAAATTCAAAAACTCTGCAATTAAGATTAATTATAACAACAACTTAAACAAACAAATCCAGAATTAATAGGGAAATGAAAACACTACATCACTCTAGACTTACAAAGTAAGTGGCTTGCTTTCTTAAAACCCAACTTTGTCAGGTTTTTTCAAGTCCTCTGTAAAAATTCCTACAAAAACCAATCCGAAAAATTTAAAACAGAACAAAATCAAAGCCAGAAACCACCAACCCCTATTAATACAGTTTAACAACCTTTAACAATATAAATTACACAAAATGACCATTATAAAACAACAACTTAAATTAAAAATGGATAAACATGAAGCACAACGTATAAAATAAGAACACACCAAAAGATACAGTTAAACACACCCAAACAAGCCAAAAACTAATAGTTTTCTACTACTTTTAAAGCTTTCGAAAGTAATTCTTGATCTAAACCTATAAGTAGTGCTATTCTTTAAAACATAGCGAGAGACAACCAAATTTAGGAGTAGTGTTATGATTTCATCTTCGCAGAGACAAGGACTTGTAATGATCGCGGTAGTTGTAGGTCTAATGACACTACCGATGATGTACTAAGCAAGTTACAAATAAAAAAAGGGACGCCATGAGCGTCCCTTTTTTGTTCAATTTTTTCACTTCGAAAACAGATGCAGTGTTAGCACATCCCAGTTCGCATAATAGAAACCCGCGGCTACTAAAGTCATTGCCATCATCAGTAAGATCGCAACTCTCCAGATAAAACGACCACTACGTGGAGTCAGCTCCTTCTCACAGTCGTTACACATCATGATGAACTTATGTTGGTCTTCCAACTTAGCCTCATGTTCATTGACTACCTTATTACGACACGTTGCGATATAACGCAGCTTGCTCACCATATCGTGCGGTAGCCTTTCTTCACAGCTTGTTACAAGCTCATGCAATCCTTCGCCTTCGGCATGATATTGAAGCCTCAATAACTTCTCTATATTGCGAGTTCTTGTCACCACTTTTTCAATATCGGTCATCTTGGCCCTCCCACTCCACACTATAATTCTAGTCGAGCATTCCCTTATTTTTATACAAATTTACTGATATTTACGTGAGAAAGAGACAATAAATAACAATGCTTTATCCCAAACAAGCCACTAAATGTGATGTCTGCCGAAAAATAATCAGCTTGGCTTACAACAGTTCACGAATAACAGCTTTAAACACATATCCCTATTGCTTGAAAGACTAGAATAACCATCACGACTACATGGAGGTTATATGCCTAATTCACTCTTTTTTGCCATCTTTGCACTTGCTGGTCTAGCGGCTTGGGTATTTATTGGTTTCTATCGAAAACACTCGCAAGGTGAAAATGCGCCAGAAAAGAAAGTGAATGTCACGGTATTAGACAAACAATCCATCGACCTTCCTGATGCAGAACCAGGCCAAGAAGATCAAGAGTACTGGATTTACGTTCAACGTGGTGTCGTTGGTCCAAAACGAGAATTCCAAGTCGGCATCCACTACTTCCACGCCCTTAACCCTGGCGACAAAGGAACCTTAACCTACCAAGGCGATAAGTTCTTACACTTTGCGTTGAAGCGCTAACCCTAGCCGCCTCAACTGTCTCCTCTAAGCAACCCATCAAAAAGCCTTAGCCCCTACAGCTAAGGCAATAACCAACGCGTTCTCTCTGACTTAGAGACCAACCAGCTCATCCATAACGCGCCAGCTCCGCTGATCACGATCCATAATGGAATAACCCAAGCAGGGTGTCCTTGGTACCAACCGAACTCTTTCATTGGCCACAAGAAAATCGGGTGCAGCAGATAAATACCTAAGCTGTGTTTACTGATAAAACCAACCACTTGATTGCTCTTCTCAGACAAGCCTTCACCATAATAACGACATACCATGAACACCATGCTCGCTGCCAATACGGTATTCAACGTTTTGTAAGATAGCCAGCGCCCTACCGTGTACTCTTCTGTCACCAAGCTTGCATCAACCACCATGTAAACCGTGGTTAGTAACGCTAGCCCACCCAGTAACACACTCACGCCAACTGTCATCTTGTTAAGTGGCACAATCTTATACAGCAAGTAACCCAATGGTAAGTAACCGGTATACAACCACAATTCGTGACTCCAAGGGCCATCGATTTTCAATAAGAACAATAACGTAGTGAACAACCATACCGCCGTAAAGGCATAGACAGATCTATCACCGTACTTTCTGACCATGATCTGTAAAAAAGGAATCACAAAGTAGAGTGGGATGAAGTAATAAAAGAAGCCAAGGTGATAGTAGGTATAGTGATGATAGCTATTGAGTAGCACATCCCAACTGACGGCAGCATCGAAGCCCATGACCGACCAACCCGATAGGTAGGTATAGAAAAGCGACCAGACAATGAAAGGGATCAGCACCTTACCCAGACGACGCTTGAGGTAGTACTTGGCGTCAAACGGGCGCTGATCACTCAGCATCAGAGCACCAGTAATCAAGATGAACACCGGCACCGCCCAACGACTGAAACCGTTCACCGTAATGGCGGTCAGCCACTCACCGAAAGGAATGGTGCCTAATTCATTCCGATAAGGCGCCAAAACATGAATCGCGATAACTGCTATGGCCGCGACACATCGTGCTAAATCAAAAAAGAGAATTCGCTGCTTCATGTAAATGCCTGATTAATATTCAATCATTCTACTATAGCAATAAAAAAGCTGACCGGAATAAATACCAAGTCAGCTTAGTGTTAAAGGAGAGGCTTATCGCGAATTTGGCTCGTGTGAATTTAGTACGTGAGGCTGAAGCTTATGCTGCTGAGATTTGCGGCACTTTAGGTAAACGCAGAGAGATCACCGTCGTTATCGCTAAGAACGCAAAAGATACCCACAGACACGCAGACAAACCGGCCATTTGGAATACCAAGCCCGACAATATCGTGCCAATCAAGCGACCCATCGCGTTTGCCATGTAATAGAAACCGACATCAAGAGAAACGCCATCGCCTTTCGCATAACTCACAATCAAATATGAGTGCACCGATGAGTTCACCGCAAAGATGGCACCAAACACCATCAAGCCACCGATAATAACGAACTCGGGTTGCCAGCCAATTTGCACCGCATAGGCAATACAGGCAGTCACGATAGCCAACGCACCCGCCCATAATAGCGCTGCATGTCCATCAGGCACCTTGCCTTGGGCTTTACCGGTAATCTTCGGCGCTATGCCCTGTACAAAGCCATAAGCAATTGTCCAAGCTGCTAAGAAACCACCCACCCATGAGTGATCCCAACCAAACACACTGCCGAGGTAAATCGGCAAAGCAATCACAAACCACACATCACGAGCACCAAACAGGAACATACGCGCAGCCGACAAGATATTGATGGATTCAGACTTAGAGAAGATTTGTTTAAACTTAGGTTTGGTTTTCCCTTTGCCCATGTCCGCTTCTAAGCTCACCAAACTGCCAATGAACACCAATGTCAGCACAACAGCCATCGCTAGCACTGCGTATTGGAAACCAATCGTCGAAAGCAGTAAGCCACCGATAAAGAACCCAGCACCTTTCAGTGCATTCTTAGATCCGGTCAGAATTGCAATCCACTTATAAAGTGCACCTTGCTGCTCATCCGGAACCAAGGTTTTGATTGAGCTCTTGGCACTCATCTTATTGAGGTCTTTAGCAATACCAGACAACGCCTGCGCCGCCATGACCCAAGGAATAGTCAACATTGCGCTTGGCACCGCGAGCATACCCAAGGCGACGACTTGCATCCCTAACCCGATGTTCATGGTCTTATTGAGCCCAAGACGCGCCCCTAACCAGCCACCGATTAGGTTGGTCACCACACCAAAGAATTCATAGAAAAGGAACAGTGAGGCGATTTCTAGTGAACTGTAGCCAAGGTCGTAAAAATACAGAACCACCAGCATACGAAGTGCACCATCAGTAATGGTGAAGTTCCAGTAGTTGAAAGTCACCAACATGTATTGGCGAACGCTCTTACTTAGATTTGAAAACATAACGCTATCTCTGCAATCTAAACAAAAAGAGCTTTTGGATCATGATGAGTTCAACACTCCAGATATCAAAAGCTCCTTGTATAACAACAATGGCTTATTAGCTGTTCGCTACGCCATTAATGTATTCAACCTGAATAGGCTTAGTAAATGCGCCCGGACGCAGTGCCTGCACCTCTTGAACAATCTTGCTCATGTCCCAGTTCTTTTCTAGCAATAAGTGTGCAGCTAGTAAGCCCGTGCGGCCAGAACCGCCCATACAATGCATCGCAACCTTGCCGCCGTTATCAACCACTTGATGCAACGCAGGGCTAGCCGCTTGCCATTTCGCAGCAAAATCAGCACCCGGTGCACAGTCGTCTTCAATTTCGACCTGGAACCATTGCATGCCTAGCGCACGTGTTTTTTCGCCAAGTGCCGCCACGTCTTTACTTGCAAGCTCATGGTCATCAAGTGCTGTCACGATAGCTTCTACGCCTTGCGCTTTAAGTTGCGCTAGAGATGCATCTAGGTCAGTGCCTTTAGTACCAGGGCACGGAGTAAGCACTAACGCACCTGTTTTTAAATCTAGCTGCCATGTTGGGTGTACTTGAGAATTCGTCATCGTCATCAATCTCTTAAAATTCTTTTGTATATAGACCGATACTCAAAATAATTGGAGTTGCAGCTAGGCAACCAGTAAGTTCAGCCCTATGAGCATAGGGGTTCTATGTGATTAGGGCGGCCGGCGCTCCGGTGAACTTACGCAGTTAACAACGCTTGCAGCTTCAAGTATGAAGAGTATTAAGCTAGGCCAACTGTACGTACTAGCTCTGCCGTACGTGTCGCGTAACCCATCTCGTTGTCGTACCAAGCGTAGATCTTAACCATGCGCTTACCCACTAACATGGTTGAGAGTGCATCTACGATGGTTGAACGTTGGTCGCCTTTGTAATCGATAGAAACCAGTGGACGCTCTTCAAAACCAAGAATGCCTTTTAGTTCGTTCTCAGACGCTTCTTTCAGCATCGCGTTGACTTCTTCTGCCGTGGTGTCTTGCTTCACTTCAAAGATAATGTCAGTTAGAGACGCATTAGCTAGTGGTACACGAACCGCGTGGCCATTGATGCGGTTTTCAAGCTCAGGGAAGATCTCAACAATCGCTTTAGCACTGCCCGTTGTTGTCGGAATAAGGCTCATGCCACATGCACGAGCACGACGTAAATCTTTATGGGGCGCATCAAGAATAGTTTGCGTATTGGTTAGATCGTGAATAGTGGTGAAAGCTGCATTTTCGATACCCAGCTTCTCGTTGATCACTTTAACCACTGGCGCGAGACAGTTGGTTGTACAAGATGCTGCGGTTACGATTTTATGTACAGCTGGGTCGAAGATATTGTCGTTCACACCGACAACGATGTTTGCAATACCTTCTTCTTTCACTGGCGCCGATACCACAACGCGCTTCACACCTTGCTCAAGGTATTTATTTAGGAAAGAGGCCTTACGGTGAACACCGGTCGCTTCAAGGACAACATCGCAACCAGACCAATCGATCGCATCGATGTCGCGCTCTTGCGTAGTTCTAATGCGTTGACCGTTGATGATCATCTCATCGCCTTCAACCGCGACTTCGTGGTTCCAGCGACCTTGAACCGAATCGAACTCAAGAAGGTGAGCCAATGTCGCGGTGTCGCCAGCCACATCGTTAATCTGTACGAACTCGATTTCCGCCCAATCAAACCCTGCGCGAAGTGCTAAGCGGCCGATACGACCAAAACCATTGATACCTACTTTGACTGTCATTTTCTATTCTCTCAGCTCGTGGTGAATCTAAAAATATTAAATTAAACGCAACATTGAGGGCGTGAAGTCATGGCTTCTAAGCGCTCAATATCTTGCTGGTATTCAGTTTTCAAACAGTTCGATGCGATAAGATCGTCAATTAACTTTAACATCCAACCTGGTAAATCTTGTGACAGGCGGTAAAACACCCATTGTCCTTGGCGAACATCAGTCAAAATGCCGTTTGAACGCAACTGCGCAAGGTGGCGTGAAACCTTTGGCTGACTTTCTTGCAATGCCTGAGTGAGCTCACCAACAGACAAGCACTCATTGCGCACTATCAACATTAAGCAACGCACTCGCGTTTCATCGGACAGTAATTTAAAAAATTGGTGAGGAAGCATAACTACATACTCATATATGGATATGCATATATGATAGGTGTAAAAAAACGCACGTCAAGGCGTGCGTTATAATTGTCATAAAAGTTTAACGAAGATAAATCAGAGCTGATTGGTTACGTTATGACTCCAGCGTCGAGCTTCGGTGAGCTCAGTTTTAACCTGTTCCACACTCAATCCTAAATGAGCACAGTGCTCATCCATCTGCTGCCAATCGGCATGTTCAAAGCTCTCTTCAAGGGCCAGCAAGGTTCCATATGGCCCTTCTCTACGTAACAGAGCCACCTTGATACTTTTACACAAAGGCAGTTGCTCAACTAAATTCTCTAACGACAAGTCGAGCAGCGCATCAAGCAACGAGAACAAACCAATCATAAAGGCTTGCTCGGCATGCCCTTCAAATGCCTGATAACGAGACATACGTTGGCAGAACTGAGCTCGCTGAAGCGATAAGCCATATAGCTCTTTTGGCTTTTTATCAGAGACATAAGACGCCACTGCCAACGAGACAAACATTTTCAGCTTCTCTTGCCCCAGATAAACCAAAGCCTGGCGGAACGAAGAGATGGTGACCTCAAGGCGAGGTGACATGGTATTCACAAAACGCAGTAACTTATACGATAAGGCGACATCTTTCGCGACGATGCTTTCGACACGTTGGAAGTTGACTTCCGGCTTACACACTTCTTGGAACAGCTCCATCGCAATTACTTGCTCAGGGCTAATGTACTTGGTCTTGATGATTTCAGGTTTGCTGAAGAAGTACCCTTGGAAGAACTTAAAACCCGCCTCTTTCGCTTGCTTAAACTCTTGTTCAGTTTCGACTCGTTCAGCCAGAAAGCTAAACTTCTTCCCTTGATGAGCTCTTACCAAATCACACGCTTCATCCAAGCCCATTTGCATGATATCGAGCTTAACAATATGCGTGTATTTAAGGAATCGTTCCCATTCTGGCGTAGAGGTAAAGTCATCTAGGGCAATCATGTACCCCGCTTGATAGAGCTCTTTGACCGCCTCTAACAGCTCATCCGTCGGTTGGCAGGTTTCAAGAATCTCGACCACAACCTTGTCTTTCGGCAAGCCTAAAGGAAGCCGACGAATCAAGCTTTGATGAGGGAAATTAATAAAACAGCGCGAAGATGGAATCGAAGGGTTATGCCCAACCGATAAGAAGTTCTCAACAATCAGACGGTACGTTGCTCGATTAGACTCAATATGCGCTGGGTAGGCATTCCTTTCTCCGTCGCGAAACAACAGCTCATAACCAAGCGTGTTCTTGTTACGGTTTAAGATAGGTTGTCGAGCAACGTAGGTAGCGGTCATTTATCTATAACTCTATTGATTCATCTATAACTGTATTGCTTTACTAAGCTTTAGCGGCAGCAAGCAAGGCACCGCAACCCATGAACATACCACCAAATATTTTATTTATCTTACTCATTATACGATCAGAACGAATAAAACGTCCCATTTGTGAAGCTAATGATGTGTAGCCCAACATAACAACACTATCAATGAATACTGTTGTAACTCCTAACACTAATAACTGCGGTGCTTGCGGTTGTGTAGGATCGATAAATTGAGGAAACAGAGCCACCAAAAACACGATAGATTTTGGGTTAGTTAGATTGATAAGCACGGCATTTCTAAGCAGCTTACCACTCGATAGCGTTGAGCTTTCTTCTGAAGCCACCAAGCTAGAATTATCACGCCATTTTTGAATACCCAACCAAACAAGGTAAACCACACCTACCCATTTGATGATGGTGAACGCCAACGCAGATTGAGCCACCAGAGCACCAATACCTGCACCCACCAGCATGATGTGGAATGCAAGACCGAGCTGTAAGCCGGCGATCGACGCAAGTGACTTCTTGGTGCCATAACTTAGCCCATTGCTGATTGAGTTAACGGTACCTGAGCCCGGAGCCAAACTAAACAATATCGCCGTGACGACATAAGCAAGCCAAACATGAGTATCCATTTGCATTTCCTTACTAGTTCTTTAATCTAACAACATTAGTAGCGATAAAGCTCTCACATGCATCAGTTCAGGTAATTTCCCATGGAAAACCACAGTGCCGCCCCATTTTCGTACACGCAAGAACCTGAGTTCGAGCAAGCGATTAAACACCCGATCCCTGCCCTTTGGCAACAACGTAAAGATGGGTATGTCACATCATCAGGTAAAAAGAAGCTGTACTGGTGTAGCCTAACCTCACCAATGCACACCAAAGCCATTGTTATTTCAAATGGCCGCATTGAGTGTTGCTTGAAATACCAAGAACTCTTTTATGATTTTTATCAGCAAGGCTATGACGTTTATTCATTTGACCACCAAGGTCAAGGCCAGTCGGAACGTATGGTAACAGACTCTGACATTGGTCACATTCATGAGTTTGATGATTACGCCTCAGACATGTCTGACGTCATTGCCAGTTTTGACCTAAGCCGATACTCCAATCGCTACCTACTGGCACATTCAATGGGCAGCACCATAGCTACTCGCTATCTACAAACTCACCCCGATCACCCATTTGACAAAGTTACTCTGTGCGCTCCGATGTTTGGGATTAAGACTGAATGGTACTTCAAGCCCATCGCGATGGTTGTTGGGCAAGTACTCACCGCTTTCTATGCTAAGCCGACTTATGCCCCGGGGCAGCAAGCGTACTACTCTAAGCCCTTCGAAAATAACTTACTCAGCCACAGCAAGGTACGCTATCACTGGTTTCGTTGCTTGTATGACGGGTCCCCTTCTTTGCAGGTTGGCGGACCAAGCACTCGCTGGGTATGGCAAGGGTTAATGGCAGCGAAGCAGGCGATACAACAAACTCGTCAAATCAAGATCCCACTGTTATTGATTCAAGCTGGAGAAGAGAAGATTGTCAGCAACAGCGCTCAAGTGAAGTTCATCAATAAACTGAGGAAAACCAACTCAGCCTGCCAGTTTAAGGCCATTGAAGGGTCTAAGCATGAGGTGCTGTTTGAGAAAGACGAATATCGCAATCAAACACTGAATGCTATCAATCAGTTTTTTGCCTAGAGCTAATAAACTAATAAGCGAATAAGCGAATAAGCGAATAAGCTGAGTAACCGACCAAGAACATAAGTGCTAAAGAGGAAGAGAAGTAAGTGAGCTTTGCCCTCTTTTCTTGCATGAAATTGGCATACAATTTCTACCTAGAGATATTGTAGTTAAAACGATTCTAGCGTTGGCTAGCGTCGATATTGGTTAAGCATTTTTGCAATGAGGGTTAAATGAGTATTCCTGCACTAAAAGATTCCGTGAAAATTGTTGCTTCTGATTTAGATGGTACGCTTTTGGCTCCCAACCATCAGCTCAGCGACTTTACCAAGCTAACACTTAAGAAATTACACGACCAAGGTTATACCTTTATCTTCGCTACGGGTCGTCACCACGTCGATGTGGCGGGTATTCGTCAGATCGCAGGTATTCCGGCGTACATGATCACTTCAAACGGTGCACGCGTGCATGACCAGAACGATCAACTGATGTATAGCCAGAACGTGCCTCAGGAACTCGTTCAACCTGTTATCGATATTGTTCGCCAAGATCCAAATCTCTTTATTCACATGTACCAGAATGAAGATTGGCTACTGGACCGTGAAGACGAAATGCTGGCAAAATTCCACAGTGAGTCTGGCTTTAGCTACAAGCGCTTTGAAGCAGAAAATGCACCAAGCGAAGGTATTGCGAAAGTCTTTTTCACTCACCCAGAACAGGACCACGAATATCTCGTCACGTTTGAACAAAAGCTAAGAGATACTTTTGGCGACAAGCTGAACATCGCCTTTTCAACGCCTTGGTGTTTAGAAGTGATGGCCGCTGAAGTTTCTAAAGGCCATGCCTTAGACGCTGTTGCGAAGTCACTGAACCTGACACTGGATAACTGTATTGCCTTTGGTGACGGAATGAACGATGCCGAGATGCTGGCTATGGCAGGCAAAGGCTTAGTGATGGGTACATCGCATGAGAAAGTATTTAAAGCTTTGCCAGACAATGAAGTGATTGGCAGCAGCGCAGACGACGCCGTTGCGCACTACCTAGAAAAGCACCTGCTCTAACCTCATCTCGTCGAAGAGATCTGAATAAATAAAAAGGCAGCCAATGGCTGCCTTTTTTGAACCTTACGTAAAAAGCTCTCTCTAACGCTAACGAGAACCTAGCACTTCTTTGCTTAAGATCGCCTGCCACTCTTGCTCTGTAACCGGCATGATGGATAAGCGATTGCCCCGTTTAACCAACGGCATCTCTGCTAGCTCAGGCATCGCTTTAAGCGTTGCCAAAGGAATTAAGCGCTCAGTCACTCGCACAAACTCGACATCCACCATTATCCAACGTGGGTTGTCTGGCGAAGACTTGGCATCGTAGTAATCACTTTCTGGATCGAATTGAAAATGGTCTGGGTAGGCTTCTCTGGTTACTTTAGCGATCCCCGCTACGCCAACTTTTTTACATGATGAATGGTATATCATCACCAGGTCTCCAAGCTTAACGTCATCGCGCATCATGTTTCGAGCCTGATAGTTGCGTACACCCTCCCAACAAGAGGTTTTTTGTACTCTCAGAGTCTGAATAGAGAAGGTGTCAGGTTCTGTTTTAAATAACCAATATGCCATAATAAATCCAATTAACGGTTGCTCCGAGGAAGATATAACATGAAGGTAATGAAAAACCCAGTGACATGGCTAGTCGCATTCGCTCTACAAGGCTGTGTCACAGCACCAGATTCCCCCCAAAAGCCAGAACTACCACCAGCAACCTTGGATGAGCCACTAAGCATTCAACCGCAAACCTTCATCATGCGTGGCCAGGTGGTGGTTGGCCATGAAAGCCGAACCTTCACCCCTTGCGGTAGCCAACAACAATACTGGTTAGATTTAACGCCAGAACTCGCATTAGAAGCGCAAGGGCTCTCAACGAGACCTTACCAAGCCTTATACGGCGAGCTGATTGGTCATCTAACCGTACCGAGCCAAACAGGGTATAACGCAGATTTCACGGCACGTTTCGTGGTTGATCAAGTGAATATCCTCACCGCAGAAAACCCTGATCGTTGTGACCAACCCCTGCGTTCAACACGTGTATTCGGCAATGAACCTTTCTGGTCAGCAAGCTTCGATAAAGACCAGCTCAAATACACTAAGATGGGCGAACAGCCACAGATCCTCGATATTGAATCAAGCCGCACCACACCAAGCAGTCGTGATTACCAATTAGAAGGTAAAGCCGCGCAAGGCAAACTCAACCTTACAAAAGAGAGTTGCAGCGACGGCATGAGCGATTCTATCTATGGATGGCATGCCAAGCTTAACCTCAATGACAGTAACTATAATGGCTGTGCAACGGTCTCTAACCAAGATCCAACATTGGACTGGAGCGGACTCTACTTCGCTAGCTCAACGCAGAACACTGGATTCTCTATCAACCTTGAGCTCAACGATGACCACAGCGCCATTACGACATACTCGTACAGCAATGGCGACCCCTCTATTGTTGAACAAGGCTTCTGGCAGCAACTGAACCAAAATCAGGTACAAGTGGTTATGACTCGCCACCAGCAACAGTATTTAATCTCCGAGCGCATCTTCACGCTCGATAACGGCAAGCTGGTCGCTGAAAAAGAGAAAGTGGGCAACGTTGTCTACCCGATTGCCAATGGCGGTCTGGTGCTATTCGAAGCTAAGAGTGCACAAGCGCAAGTCAACACCACCGCTAACGTTGATCTAACCGCAAAGCAGGTGAACTCCAGAGATCAACTTGATCAAAAAGTCGACCAAGCGATCCGTGAGTATTTTAAGATCAACAACAGCTCACCTGACGATACCAAGTACCGCTGGTTAACCTACGACTTAAATGGCGATGGTAAAGAAGAACTGTTTGCCCTGCTCGATTGGTGTGGCTCTGGTGGCTGTACACTGCTTATTTTTGAAAATCATCAAGATAACTGGCGCTTCAATAGTCGAGTGACATTGGTTAAGGGCGACATACGCTTAGGTAAATCACAAAACCACGGTTGGCAAGATCTGATCTTCAATGTCAGCGGCGGCGGTGCAACACCTGCGAAACACACATTGTCATACTCTGGTGTGAGCTACCCACTCAACCCAAGTGTTGCTCCAATTACAGATGATGCTGATATCAGCGATGTAGTTTTGTTTGCTGATGGTGTATCACCTGCACAAAGTGGAGTTAAGCTGTAAAGATGAGTAACCAACAAGCTTGCCATGGTTGTGGCTTCACTCACCAGTGCGTTTGTCATCTAATACCGACGGTTGAAAGCCAAACCGAACTTGTACTGCTGACTCATGAGAATGAGCTGTTGCGAGACACCAACACCGGAAAGTTGCTTGAGCAATCCCTTGAGCAGTGTCAGTCCATTGTGTGGCAAAGGAAAACACCACCAGCCGAGCTAATGGCGCTGCTTGAAGATGAAACACGACAACCGTTTCTTTTATTCCCGAGTGATCAAAGCATTGAGTGCCAGCAAGCTGTAATGACCCAAGCCCAGAATCGTAAGCCGTTATTCATCATCTTGGATGGCACATGGCAAGAAGCGAAGAAGATGCTTAACAAGAGCTCGTGGTTACAAGCTGTCCCACAAGTTCACCTCAACATTACCAGCGAATCCTCTTACACCTTGCGCCGCAATCAAGACAGTGGCCATCTGTGTACTTGCGAAGTGGGTGTTGAGTTACTCAAATCTTTAGGTGAAAGTGAACCTGCCAAGCTCATTGATGACTACTACCAACAGTATCTAAAAGTATTCCACGCCGACAAATGTGGCCACGCTCTCAAATAGATCAAGCAGGAGCGTAGGAAGGCAATAAGCACATTTCAGGGCGGGACAGATACTAAAAACAAAAAGGGTGAGCCGTAAGCTCACCCTTTTCACATCGTACTTTAATCTATTGAACCATTTAGTGTTTCACGTGAAACGCACACGCTGGCTGTTCGCTGAAAAGAGATTTTACTCTCCCTATCAGAATAAGCGTAGAGGCTGACCAAAGTAGTAACCCTGCAAATAATCGACCCCCATATCCTCTGCGATTCGACACACCTGTTCGTTATGAACAAATTCAGCCACCGTCTTAGCATTTAAGATCTGACACAGACTGACGAGTTGCTGGGCTATCTTCCTTTGCTTCTTATCTTGATCGATATTGCGGATTAAACTGCCATCAAGCTTTATCACTTGTGGCTCCAGTTTCAATATCTCATCAATGTTCGAATAGCCCGAACCAAAGTCATCGACAATAATATTCACACCAAGATCGCGGAAGTGATTACACACCTCGATCAAGCGACCGTAATCCTGAATTTGTTCCGTTTCTAACACCTCTAAGCCAATACGCTGTGGGTGACTGATTTTTTTGATGGCTTGTTCAAGGTGAAGAATGGTTTTCTCATTGCTGAAATCTTGTGGCGCTAAGTTAATTGAGAACGAGTCCGTTCTTTGGCTCATAAAATCAAAAGTGCGCGTTATCATTTGGCGACTCAGACGCGTATAGAGGTGGGTTCCTTCAATGATTGGTAAGAACTTACCCGGAGCGATCAGCTGACCATCTTCTTCGATTCGAACCAAGCACTCGTAGCTTTCTACTTGATGACTATGCGCCGATACAATGGGTTGCGAGCAAGCAACAATATTTTGGTTGAGCACCGCGCGGCTGACACACGATAGCCAACCGAGTTGTTCTTGGCGATGCTTCTCTAATTGGATTAACGCCTTGGCACTCACCAGATGTTTATTCTGACTCACCGCGCTGCGTCGAGCTTCAATCGCTTTCAGTAATAAATCATCAATGGAGGTCGTAGGGAAATCGCGACGACTCGCGACACCTGCGCAGACCGAAACCGAAAGATAATCGATATCGGGTAGCCCCATCGGCTCAAAATTAACATGCTCGGTTTGATCTGAAAATTCAGAGAAACGCTGATGAATGTGTTCTTGGCTGGCCCAACTATCAAACACCACCGCCCACTCACCAATACCAATACTGTAGAGCTGGCAACCCTCATCAAAAAACTGCCACAGTGCTTTCTGAAAGTACTCACTCAGATCATGCAGAAGTTTGTCACCTACTCGATAACCATACTTCTCATTGATTTGACCAAATGTGGTGACCTTCAAAGCCAACAAATGACTGTCAGAGCTCATTTGTGACAGCTTCTCACGCAGTACACTTCTATTGGGTAACCCAGTGCGACGATCAATTCGATAGCTCGCCGTCAATGCGGTCGCTTGCTGCTGAATCTTAGTCGCCATGCTATTGTTCATGTCATCAACATCAAGCAGTGCATTTCGAATCAATGAAAACAGAGGCGATATGTTGGTCGTGGGTTGTGTCTCTAATGGCTGTACAGCCTTGCCTTCACCTTCTCTAAGCGCGAGATAAGTGAGGCTATGATGCAGGATTCGTTGTTGGCCACGATCTTGATAGAGTTCTCCCATGCAGTACACACCATAGGTGTCTGCGAGCTTCTGGAAGACTTCTACTTCTTGGTTACCATCAATAAAATCGATACGAGAGGTGCAGTTGTAGATAAAAAACTGCTCCGGTCTATGAGAGGCAATCTGTTGAACACCGAGTCGGATCTGCTCCAAGGTCAGTGAAGGGTGGTCGTAACAAAACCTGACCTCATCACCAATCTGAAAATGACCACTAAATTCTATCTCTCCACATTCTCTCACCTTGAGTGGCAAGTGAATGTTTTGCTCTTTCGGGTCGCCGACCATCAAGGGGAAATTATGCAGTTGCTCGAAAGGTACTTCGAGGCCATCAGCAAGGTAGCGATTATAAAGATCGCGAACAGGCATACCATCCAATTCAGCCAACCGGTTATCTTGAGCACCAGTGACACGAAAAGTGCGGCCAATAGGGTTCCACTCGGTGTAATAACCCTTGGTGGTTACGAGCTCGACACTGTGCAACGCCAACATCACATAAGCATTCTCATAGCAAATGCCGTCTAGCATTACCCATCGCCCATTATCTGTGATGGTCGATGCACCGCCACAAATAGGCAATGAATATCTCGATTGTTCAAACGCTGAAAATAAGTCGCGGTTGTTTATCTGCAAGCGATCGGCGAAACAGATGATATTTTGAGTATTGGTATTACACTCAAGCTGCTGCCACATCGATTGACTATCTAATAGTGGTTGCTTGCTGTATTCGACAACGCCACAAGTGTAAGAGGTCGCATCGAAGCGAGTGACAATAAGATAGAGGCCTTGATGCAGGATGACGCCTTGGCTGATGTAGTGGTTTGCACTACAGCCAATCAGCCTAGCGTTAGGGAAAGCCGCTTGAATCACTTGGCAGGCAGCCAAAACCGAACCTTTCTCGAAAGAAGAAAACACCTGAATCAGTAGGTCTTCATGTTGATGAAAATCTATCTTTTGCAATTCACGCTGGGTTTGTTCTATGTCTTGTATCAGGAGAGAGGTCGATTGCATATTCACATTAATCGTTACGTTAATGATTGGTTATTGTGCTTATTATAGATAAGGCTTGCACGGAATACTTACGATCGTCTTATAAATATTGTGACGTTAGTTAGACATCATTGATTCCACCCAAAACAGTCACCAATAGCGGCAAAACAATTTTTAAAGCAAGTCACAATAGGATACGGAAAGCTTTAACAACTAAAACAGTCGCTTAGGCTCACCAAAGTAATAACCTTGCAGATAATCGACACCCATTTGCTCTGCTATCTCACAAACCTGTTGGTTATGGACAAATTCAGCGACGGTTTGCGCATTAAACACCTGACATAAGCGAACCAACTGAGAGGCGATATTTCTTTGCTTTTGGTCTTTGTCGATGTTGCGAATCAGACTACCGTCGAGTTTGATAATCTGCGGCTCAAGCTTAATGATCTCATCAATATTGGAATAGCCAGACCCAAAGTCATCAACAATGATTCTCGCCCCGAGAGCACGGAAGTGATCACACACCTCAATCATGCGACCGTAATCTTTAATCTGCTCAGACTCGAGAACCTCTAGGCCAAGTCGAGTGGGATCGTTCATAGCACTGATGGCGGTCTCGAGTACCTCAAGCGTCTTGTCGCTCAACAAATCTTGCGGGGATAGGTTGATAGAAAATGGGCTTTGCTTATCCGCCATATAACCTATGGTGTTCTTAATCATGTGTCGGCTGAGGCGAGTGTAAAGGTGCGTGTCGGCAATGATAGGTAAGAACTTACCTGGTGGCACAATGGTACCGTCTGACTCCATAATTCTGACCAGGCACTCTTGGCCAATCATTTCGTGAGTACCGGATGCCACAATTGGCTGGGAATAAGTGATGATGTTCTGATCTAAAATCGCACGACTTACACAGCTCAGCCAGCCGAGTTGCTCTTTGCGATCTTCTTCACTCACCTGAATGTCTTTAGCATTGGTGATGTGAGTGTTATTCCTGACCCCATAACGTCGAGCTTCGATCGCTTTTAATAAGATCTCATCACCACTATCGGTTAGGAAATCGCAACGACTAGCGAAGCCGCCACACAGAGAAACTGACAGATAATCAATATCAGCCAAGCCATACGGCTCAAAATTGATGTGCTCAATATCGTCAGCAAACTCAACGAAACGTTGCTCTATCTTATCGCAGCCAACATTGGCGTTAAAAATGATCGCCCATTCGCCGACACCAATGCTGAACAGCTCTACTTTCACCTGAGATTCCTTAGCCACACTAAGGTGTAATCGCTCGACAAAATGATTAGATAAATCAAGTAACAACTGGTCACCCACTTGGTAACCATACTTCTCGTTAACTTGATGGAAATTAGTCAGCTTTAACGTCAGTAAGTGCTCACTGAAGAGAATCGTATTGAGACGCTCTTTTAACACGATACGGTTGGGCAGCCCGGTGCGGGAATCAATGCGGTAACTTTCGGTTAAACGACGCGCCTGTTGATGAAGTTTTTTCTCCATCTGCGTGTTCATACTGTCGAGATCAGCCACCGCATTTCTAACGAGATTAAGCAGTGGCGATACCGTTGAGTCACGCTGGAAATCTTCACAACGAAACTCATTAATCTCGTCCGACTCTCTCATCGCAATATAGGTGAGGCTGTGATGCAGTATCTCTTGGCGATCGTCGTTGCGGTATAGCTCACCCATGCAATATGCGCCGCACGCATTTACTATCCCCTCAAATGGCTTGAGCTCAAGTTTACTGTCGATGAATTCAAGTCGAGAGACGCAGTTATAGATGATCACCGATTCCGGCTGATGCATGGCAAGCATCTCAGCGCCATGACGCACTTTTTCTGCGGTCAAAGAAGGATGGTTATAACAAAACTGTGCCTCTTCGCCGACATGCCAAGGACTATCAAACTCGATACTGCCATCATCATTAATGCGCAGCGGTGTCGATATGCCCTTCTTTCTGCCAAGCTCTCGATAAAGCGGAAAGCTCATCAGCTGACTGAAAGGGAGATCTTTACCATCAGCAAGGTAATGTTTGAATACGTCGATAGCCGGCTTGTCGTTCAACGCGTATAAGCGATTTCCGACTGCATGTGTGACTCGTAGTTTCATCCCGATCGGGTTCCACTCAGAATAGGCATCTGACCAAACCTTCAATCTGGGGTTAGTCAGAGCCACCGCCACACAAGCGTGTTGGTAGGTCTGTTCATTATGCATAACCCAACGCCCGTATTCATTCTCATGACACAAGCCACCAGCAACAGGCAACGTATAGGGTAGGTTTTCAAAGGCGCTATAGATAGGGTAATCACGACCTTCAACCTGATCGCATAGGCTGATGACCGTTTTAGCATCTTTCGAGAGATCTAGTCGAGAAGCGAGCTCTTGGCTGTCTTGGTTTGGGTTGCCAGTAAAAGGCTGAACCGCGGAGGTTAAACGGGTTTCATTAAACTCACTAATAATGATTAAGGTACAACTACTCTCAAGACAATTGTCACAGATAACATGACGCGCACTCTGGCCAATTAAGGTGGCATTGCTTAGGCGATTGAGAGCAACACTCGCGATTCGACGAGCCACATCAGAAGATTGGGCAGAGAAAAGTTGAATAAGATATTGTTTGCTGTCACACCACTCTCGCTGATCAAATTGAGATTTAAATAGCTCCTCAGTATTTGCGAGAAATGTAAATGTTTGCATGCCAACCCTTGATCGAAATAGAGTGAAGTGAAGAACCCGCAACCACTGCTATGACTGAAATGAATCGATAAAAAGTAGTCGCCAATTATCCTAGCCTAAACAGGCATTTAATTGCGACTAATGTAACAATTCAATATCATAAATGCGACACAATAAGCTTACAGAGGTCTTTAAATTAGTCGCATAAGATCGCTAAGTTGCTCTATTTCAACATCAGGCAGCACACTCGCCTTCGAAGAGAGGTATAAATTGGAACCAATGTCATTAAACCAGCATGCTTGGAAGCCATTTTGCTTAGCTCCGTAAACATCCGTTCTAAGATGATCGCCGACATGAAGAATGTTGATGGCATCAACATCTAAGTATTGTTGCGCTTTATCAAACATATCTGGGTAAGGTTTTGCTCTACCGTTTGGGCCAGCTTTAAGGATTCGTTGAAAATACTGCCCTAAACCAATTTTATGTGGATCGACATTGCCATTGGTAATCGCAACCAAAGGAATGCGTTGGCTAAGTTCTGCCATCACTCGATGCGTTTCTTGAGGAACATCGACTTGATTGCGCAACCACAAAGCATGTTCTATCCCCTCACGAGCCGCCTGTTCAGCTTGTTGCTGAGAGTAGCCCAACTGCAGTAAGCCACTCTTAATCTGTGTTTCACGCCAAACAGTAACATCATGCTTTAAAGCTGGGTTTTCAGAGGCGACTTGCTGCTTAATGCCCTGCCACTCTTCAAGCGATAAAGAAGCCGACACAGGGTGCTTTTGGTAAAGCCACTGCGCCATCTCTTTTTCTACCTTCATGATCACAGGCCAGTTGTCATACAGGGTGTCATCCAAGTCAAAGGTCATGGCTTTGATGGGCTTCAACCCTCGATAAATTCGCATAGTAAAACCTTTAATCTATTCTTTATTCTTCTTACGTGCTCGAGGGTGAGCCTCATCGTACGCTTGAGCTAAGTGCTGGAAGTCCAAGTGAGTATAAATTTGGGTAGTTGAGATGTTTTCATGCCCCAACAACTCTTGGACAGCACGAAGATTCTGGCTCGATTCAAGCACGTGAGTTGCAAAGGAGTGACGCAGTTTATGCGGGCTAATATGGCTCGCAACGGATTGCTTCTTACCCCACTCTTCCATGCGCTTTTGCACACTGCGATGGGAGATCCGGGTCCCTAACTTGGACACAAACAGGGCCTTTTCTCCCGGAGAAGCAAGATCACCGCGCACTTTGAGCCATTTATCGACCCACTCTTTAGCCAGTCCTGAAAACGGCGCTTTGCGTTCTTTGTCTCCCTTACCAATCACTCGGATTTCGCCTTGCCGGCCCAGCACATCTTTAAGATTGATGCCAACCAGTTCAGCGAGACGTAAACCTGCACCATACATCACCTCCATCATCGCTCGATCACGAATCGATAATGGATCGTCTTCATTCACGTCAAGCAACTGTCCAACTTCATCGACATCGAGATTTTTAGGTAAAGGACGCTGTTTGCGAGGTGCAGAAACCCCTTTGGCTGGGTTTGCAGTCATTTCGCCACGTAACACTAGGAAATCAAAGAAGCTGCGTAGTGAAGATAAGCGCGTCGCGATACTGCTCGCTTTCATTCCTTCACGCATGCCTTTGCTGGCAAGTTGTCTTACCCACGCCGCGTCTACTTGGCCCCAATCTTTCAGTCCAAGTGTGACCAAATGAGAAGCCATAGTTTCAAGTTGTTGTTTGTAATTACGTTGGGTGTGTAGGCTGAGTCCCTTCTCGCTTCTGAGATATTCATAGAAGCGAGAAAGTGGCTTTTGAAGGCTGTTAGGAAGAGGTATTTTGGGCTCTAGGCTCATTATTTATCTGCCAAGGTAAGGTGTCCGCCAAATGAGACACAACAAGTGCTAAATGGCGTAAAAATAGCGTATCCATATGAGGTTGGAAATGTCCGCCATCTTCACTAGAAAAGGCAAGCAAACCCAATGGAGACTGCTTAGCAAGCGGAAGTACTACATAAGAGCCTAGCTCTGGAACTGGAAAATCACCAAACAAATCTTGTCTGTCCGCTTTTCTCAAGCGCCCTAAATAAGCATCTTTACCGTTGAAATGGTTCAATGAAAACTTCGAATAACGCTCTCCGTTAAGCTGATAAAAGCCCAACTGAGACAGTACGCGAATATGAGCTTTCAAACCTAATTCAATCGCCTTTTGTTCAACCGCCTTAATGACTTGCATGAAATCACTGCATTTCAATACCTGAGCTTGCAGATCCATAAATTCATAGAAGGTTTTATCGTTATTCGCTGCCAACGACATCAAGCCAGTGATTTCTTCCTCTAGCTCTTCGATTCGGTGGCGTTGGCGTTTAAGCTGAACCTCCACCAGAGAAACAGCACCCTGCTCAACATTATTGATAGCAAGGCGATCAACCAAACCTTTCCTGTCTTGGAAAAAATCTGGGTTATCACGTAAATATTCCGCGACCACTTCTGCGGTGAGTGCGTCGGCTTGAACGTAAGACAAAACCTATCCTTTATTTTTATGAATCTATTGGTTATGAATGTTTATTAGCAAGAAAGTTGACCATCAAACACATGGGTTGCCGGGCCAGTCATAAACAGAGGTTTACCCGGACCTTGCCAACTAATCTGCAAATCACCACCAGGTAGACGAACTTTCACGTTCTCAGCCAGCAAACCTTGATTGATACCAACCGCAACTGCGCCACATGCACCGCTGCCACATGCCTGAGTTTCACCCGCACCGCGTTCATAAACACGTAAACGAACTTCTTCACGGTTAATCACTTGCATAAAGCCAGCATTAACACGCTCAGGGAAGCGTTCATGTGATTCAAGAAGCGGACCTAAGGTCTCCACATCTGCAGTATCGACGTCATCAACAACAGTAACCACATGCGGGTTACCCATGCTTACGGCACCGCAGAACAAGGTGTGTACATCCGTTCTTAAGATATACGTCTTCTCAGGCTGCTTTGCCTTGAATGGGATTTTGCCAGGTTCAAACTCAGGAATGCCCATGTTGACAGTGATCTGATCATTGTCTTCAATCTTGAGAACCATTTTACCTTTCTTGGTGCTCACGTTGATGCTGTACTTATTCGTTAAGCCTTTCATGCGAACAAATCGAGCAAAACAACGCGCACCATTACCACACTGCTCCACCTCACTGCCATCCGCATTGAATATGCGGTAATGGAAGTCGGTTTCTGGATCATAGGGAGCCTCGACCACAAGTAGCTGATCAAAGCCCACACCAGTGTGACGATCCGCCAAACGACGGATCAAATCTGGAGAAAAGAAAATATTTTGAGTAATGCAGTCCACGACCATGAAATCATTGCCCAAACCATGCATTTTAGAAAAGTGGAAGTGCATAACGCTTAAAATTACTCCGGAAGAATGTTTTCAAGTTCCCACAGACTCGTAAGCTCTTCACGCTGACGAACCAAATGAGTTTTATCGCCATCAACCATCACTTCAGCCGCACGCGAACGAGTGTTGTAGTTAGATGACATAGCAAAGCCATAAGCACCTGCAGAACGAACGGCCAATAGATCGCCTTCTTCAAGAACAAGGTCACGGTCTTTACCTAGGAAGTCACCCGTCTCACAGATAGGGCCAACCAAGTCGTAAGTCACCGCTTCACCCTGACGCGGGCTCACTGGCACAATATCCTGCCAAGCTTGGTAAAGTGCCGGGCGCATTAGATCGTTCATTGCCGCATCGATGATGGCAAAGTTTTTATGCTCTGTTGGCTTCAGGAACTCGACTTTCGTTAATAGTACACCAGCGTTCGCAGCAATCGCTCTTCCAGGCTCGAAAATCAACTCTAGATCAGAATGATTGTCTAGACGAGCTAACAAAGCCTTCGCGTAATCGGAAGGTTGTGGTGGTAATTCATCTCGGTAAACCACGCCCAAACCGCCACCAACATCAAGGTGCTTGATGTTGATATCATTGGCGCGTAGTTGGTCAATCAGTGCAAGCAGACGATCAGTGGCATCGATAAAAGGTTCGATATCCGTTAATTGGGAACCGATGTGGCAATCAATACCGTGGATAGACAAGTTATCGAGTGTTTTTGCAAACGCATAAACTGCAGGAGCACGGTCGAAGGCAATGCCGAATTTGTTATCACGCAGACCCGTAGAAATGTAAGGGTGAGTGTTCGCATCAACATCTGGGTTAATACGCAGTGAAATCGGCGCTTTAACACCAAGCTCACCAGCCACTTTATTCAGTCGCTCCAATTCTGGCTCAGACTCTACGTTAAAACATTTTATGTTCAACTCAAGCGCACGCTTCATTTCAGCGGCTGTTTTGCCGACACCAGAGAAAACAACTTTTGCTGGATCGCCACCGGCAGCAACTACACGCTCTAGCTCACCGCCAGAAACGATGTCGAAGCCAGAGCCCAAGCGAGCCAAAGTATTCAACACGCCAAGGTTCGAGTTAGCTTTAACGGCATAACACACTAAGTGTGGGTGCTCGCCAACCGACGAATCAAACGCATTCCAGTGGCGCTCTAATGTTGCACGAGAATATACATACAGCGGTGTACCATATTGCTCTGCTAGTTGTGAAAGTGCGACGTCCTCAGCCCAAAGCTGGCCATCTTCCTGATAGTTGAAGTAATCCAAAGTTCTTATCCCTTATAAATAACGATTTCTGCGTGTTTTCACTTATTGTGATTGTTCAGTCTGCTGAACTTCATCAGGATCGTACAAAGGACCCGTTTGACCACAACCAGAAAGTCCAATAACGGACACCATAAACAGAGCGGTAATTAATTTTTTCATTTTGCATATCGTGATTATTAACTCAATGCCCCCTATAATCGCACCACACTCAGGAAAAGCAATAGGATAGAAAGGATGAACGAGACTGAATTTCATCAACTGGTCGATATACAGATGCAAAACATCGAAGAAGCTATCGATGAATCAGAGGCAGATATTGATTACGAAGTGACTGGTAACGTAATGACGCTGGAGTTTGAGAACCGCAGCCAAATCATTATCAACCGCCAAGAACCAATGAAAGAAATCTGGTTAGCGTCTAAATCTGGTGGTTTTCATTTCAAGCTAATCGACGACAAGTGGACATGTTCTAAGACGGGCATGGAATTGTTTGAGATGGTTAAAGAAGAATGCGCGAAGCACGCAGATGAAGCGATCAATTGGGTCTAATTATTGGTAAAAAACAAAAAGGAGTGAATCAATCACTCCTTTCTTAATATCAATTATCGAGAATAAACCTAGATGTTGACTATCTTTGAGCTCCGAGAAGCTAAAGTCGCATCATTACGGTAAGGCACCACGTAAGAGTTACCTTCTTCAGGATGAACAATTTGGTAGTACTGAGGTAGATTGAAATTAATCAACTTAGATGACACCTTCGACTCATCTTTTACTGAAGTGTAGAAAGAATTCACGCTCGCGATCATCTCATCTTTTTCACCGCTGTATTGGTGATACACCTCAACTTGATTCGACTCGTCCAATACATAAATATTGAAACCTTTGTCGGTATCCTCAAAGAAAAATTGAATTAAACCTTCACTCGCAAAACCATCAACCACTTCTGGTAGCTGATACTCTTGCTCTTTATCGAGCATCAGTAAAGGTGAGCCCTTCAGCTTATTCGTCGAGATACTACGATAGAAATCGACCGAGTTTTCCAGCATCTGCACCGAAACGCCACGACGTTCAAAGAACAGGCCAAACATCTTGTTTGCCAGACGAATAGCCTTGAAGCGGCGGCGCTTCTCCGGCTCAATCGGTTTCAATCGTAAGTCGATACACTCAGCAAGCAGTTGATACACCATATTACGCATCACACCACGCAGGTTTTTGCTGTAACAGAACACATCGACCGATTCTGGCGGTAAAGCATCTTGGTGCATTTTACCAAGTACCGTCTTTAACGCGTCGAGCATTGCAGTATCACCTTGGAAATGAAGCGTACGTACTTCATGCCAAGAGTTACGATAAACCAGATCAACACTGCCGACTAAACTCTTACCCTCTTCACCAAAACTGAAGATATCGGCGTTCTTAAGATCAACCTTCAACGCACGACCACTTAATTCAGAAGTTGGGTCACTTTCAAAGTTGATGAACATCGCCAGTTGGCTTATTTCACACGGGCTCGCCAGAGCTTGCATACTCGGGCGGCGCTTACGTAAAGAGAAGGTATTACGCAGGTCGCTCACCATTTGGTAGAACTTATCGATATCAATCTGAGCGTCACGTACCACAGAGTGCAAACGCGTCGACTCGGTAATCAAGCCATTAAAAAACGACCAAGCAACCAACTTACTCAAGTACTCATGGTGTTCCAGAGAAGGCTGACCAAGAATACGATGCGCTACCAGTGGCTGCTTATACAAGTACCAACCGGCTTTATTCGACTGACCCTGACGAACTTCGATGAAGCTCAAGTCTGGTTCATGAAGATCAGGAGAGATTTGTGGGTTCAGTAGTGTCACTTTACCCGGCAACACCTCAAACGCAGCGTAAAGCTTACGAGCCAAGATACTGATATCTTGTGGGCTGATTGCCGAAGTGATGTCGTTACGACGCGCAAACTGAATCAGATTGCGGTAGCTCAGCATCAAGGCATCAAGTAATGCATGGTGTACCACTTTAACTTGCTCTACCTTCCAGTTACGGCGGTTATCGAGCTCAGCAATGGTTTCATGTCCCCAATTCCAAGACTTAGTCATCTCAGTTAAGGCTTCACGACGCCACGCAACAGAACCAATGCCCGCATCTCGTGACAACTTCTCGTGGGTCTTAAGGTAGAAACAGCGTCTCACCAAGTCCAATCGAGTGTGGTCGTTAATGCGTTCTAGATAGCGCGTTACCTTCTCGAGCATCAGATAGTAGCTATCCATGCCATACAGATCCGGTTCATCCGCGAAGAAGCGACGCTTGGTATCAATACTAAGCAGTTGGGTGTTTGGGTATTCCCATGAATAAGCTTCTAACAGGATCGCCTTCAAAACCGATTTATACGGTGAGTCGATACTCTTATAGAGCTGCCATAGGTTTGAACCAAAGTACTCTTCAGCAGGGATGCGGTTCAGCTTGCCGAAATCGATCCACTGCGAGCAATCAAGATAACCATCCTGACACAGGCCTTGGACATACTCGTCGTAACACTCTTCCATTTCTGGAGGAATTATTTGCCACAACAAACGCTGGCCAGCCAAACGAACGGCAGAGCGATAGAACTCATCAAGCAGTAATAAGTGCTGTGAAGAACCACAGTTATCACCGGTCATCTCTTCAGAATGGTTTGAGCGGAAACGCTGTTCATCCATCAAGAAGAAGTTAGCTTCAACCCCTAAGGTTTCAGCCCAGTCGGTAATCAACAGACATTTGTTGGTCAGGCTGTCGCGAGATGCGCCATCCATATCCGGAGAAACACACACCCAGATATCGAGATCACTTGAAGTGCTTTGGCCAATAGAAGAAGTACTGCCCATGGTGTACAAGCCCAGGATTGCCGGTTCAGCAGCCTCGGTGAGTTTTCCACCCAGCGTTAATTCGGTATCAGAGACAAATTGCTTTTGGAATTCATTAGGCGTGAAGCTGCGAATTCCAAAAGGAACTTGTTGGTCATAATAACCAGGCATCATGGGATGATTGAAGTGAAGTAGTGCAGGAATAAGGTTGAAAACTCGCTGGCCTTGGACATTCATCAACGCCAACGCACGATCAATGCGCTGCTGATTAAGATTGTCTAATCGTTGAATCAAAGTCTGAGTGTAAGCCTGCAAGGTAAGTCCTTGGTTTGAGATTAAATGCACTTCTGTTTAGTTACTGAACGAAAGGAGCAACAAAACGTGATCAATTTAACACTTTTACCCTTAATGGTAAAGCAAAGGAACCTGTCATACTGACCAATGCCTTGATGACAAAAAGTTAAACTCACGGCGCCGTAGTGTCCTCTTTATTACCTATTTCTAATAATAGCCCATGTTTCAAATGAGATACCAATCACACTATTTTGGTGAACTCATGAAAATCCCTCAGCTATCAAAGCATGGAATGATCAAACAGTAAGAATTTTCGCCTCACAATGGTAGGATTAGCCTATTACAGAACCTATATCGGAAACACCATGACAAATTCAGCACCAATCCGTATCGCGACCAGAAAAAGCCCTCTTGCCCTTTGGCAGGCATACTTTGTAAGGGATGCACTGCAAGCTGCTCACCCTGGTTTAGAGGTTGAGTTGGTAACTATGGTGACCAAAGGTGACATCATCCTAGATACCCCGCTGGCTAAAGTGGGTGGTAAAGGGCTGTTCGTTAAAGAACTCGAAGTAGCCATGCTAGAAGGCCGTGCTGACCTAGCCGTTCACTCAATGAAAGATGTACCGGTCGACTTCCCTGAAGGTCTAGGTCTAGTAACTATCTGTGAACGCGAAGACCCTCGTGATGCTTTCGTTTCAAACACTTACAACAATATCGACGAGCTACCACAAGGTGCTGTCGTGGGTACATGTAGCCTGCGTCGTCAATGTCAGTTGCTAGAATACCGCCCAGATCTCATCATCAAAGAACTGCGCGGCAATGTTGGTACTCGTCTAGGTAAACTCGATGATGGTCAATACGATGCGATCGTACTGGCTGCTGCAGGTCTTAAACGTCTAGAGCTAGAAGAGCGTATTCGTAGCTTCATCGAACCAGAGCAATCTCTCCCTGCTGTTGGCCAAGGCGCTGTTGGTATTGAGTGTCGCCTTGATGACGAGCGTCTAATTAAACTCCTTGAACCACTGAATCATAAAGACACGGCTGATCGTGTACTGTGCGAACGTGCAATGAACCTTACCCTAGAAGGTGGTTGTCAGGTTCCTATCGGCAGCTACTCATTATTAGATGGCGATAATATCTGGCTACGTGCATTAGTAGGCGAACCGGATGGTTCTAAAATGGTTCGTGGTGAGATCTCTGGCCTTCGCAAAGATGCAGAAGCGCTTGGCGTTACTCTGGCAAATCAATTGCTGGATGATGGCGCGCGAGAAATCTTAACCAAGCTCTACGCTGACCAAGAATAATCATGACAGTGTTGGTGACACGTCCCGGCTCAGAGGGACAATCGCTTTGCCAACAACTAGCGGATGAGGGGATTCAAGCAATCCATCATCCGCTTATTCGTATCGTTGATAATCCACACTCATCGGATTTAAGCACCCAGCTTAATAACAGCGATATCATTATTGCAGTCAGTCACCACGCTGTGACCGCTGCCCAAAACATCCTTTCGAAAACTTCATCTATTTGGCCAACTTCGCCGCTTTATCTTGGCGTTGGTCAAAAAACTGCGCACGTTTTAAGCAAAGTTAGTAAACAAAAAGTAAACTATCCCCAAGTGAGTGATAGTGAACATCTTCTCAAACTTACTGAACTTAATGGCGTAGATAATAAATCCATTTTGATACTGCGTGGAAATGGTGGGCGTGAGCTCATTAGAGATTCTTTACTCAATCGAGGTGCACAAGTCTCTTATTGTGAGACCTACCGTAGAGAATATATTCCCATTAACGATCACAATATCTATCAAACATGGATAAACAAAAAAACGTCCAAAGTTGTCATCACTAGTCAGGAACAATTGGAGTATCTCTGCTCAATTACCCCTGATGAGTATTTGGCTTGGCTTTCAACGAGACAACTATTTGTCCCAAGCCAGCGCATAGTAGAACGAGCACAACAACTCGGTTTCTCGAACGTGACCAATACTCACAGTGCTACGAACCAAATATTACTGGCTGCTCTCCGGCCCTAGCTAGAAACAGGAAATAAGCATGACAAGCAAAAAAAATAATGAGCATATTGAACCTGAAAAAAAACAAGACATTCAGCCAGTAGTTATTGAAAACGAAAAAGCTGAATCTACAGAGACAAAACAGCCTGAAAAAAAACTTGATGCCTCTGCGTCAAATACGGTTCAAAGTGAACAGCCTCAAGTTGAGCATAAAGAGCAAATCGAGAAAGCAGAAAAGCAAGGTAAGCGCGGTGTCAAACTAGGCGCTATTGCGATCGCTATTTCTATTATTTTCAGTGGCGGTATCGCATTTCAAATGCAGCAAAAGAGCGCTGAATACTCGGCTCAAATCTCGGCTCTTCAAACACAACTGCAAAATACCCAATCTGCAGTAAATAAAGACCTGCAAACCATCAAGCAAGAGACTATCCAAGAAGCTTCTCACGCAGTGGAGAAAACTCAGGTCGTACAATCCCAGCAACAAAAGAGTATTCAAAGTCTGCAGTTAGCAGTAGCTGACGTTAAAGGCCGTCGACCAAATGACTGGTTGCTTGCTGAAGCCGATTACCTAGTAAAACTAGCAGGTCGTAAATTGTTCCTTGAGCATGATGCCGTTAGCGCAACCAAACTAATGGAAAGCGCCGATCAACGTATCGCAGCACTAAATGACCCAAGCTTAGTGTCACTGCGCCAATCAATGACCAATGACATTACTAAGCTTCGTACTATCCCTCTTATCGACCGCGATGGCTTAGTTTTGCGCATCACGAGCCTACAACAGCAAGTCGATACGCTACCGCTTGCCAATGCAATTCTTCCAGAAGCTGCAGTTGTTGAGAAAAAAGCGGTATCGAAAGATATTAATGATTGGCAGAACAACCTGATGACGTCGATGAAAGACTTCTCAGAAAACTTCATCACCTTCCGTAGTCGTGATGGTGAAGTCATCCCTCTACTCTCTCCTGAGCAACACTTCTACCTACGTGAGAATATCAAGGGCAAATTAGAGACTGCAATTCGCGCTGTCTACAAAGAGCAAGGTGATGTCTACAGTGCTGCACTTAATACCGCTAGCGAGTGGTCGAAAGCGTACCTAAACCAAGATAACAACTCAGTGATTGAATTTGAGAAGGCGATTAAACAGTTAAGTGAGCAGAATATCTCTGTGAAATACCCTGTAAAACTTGAGTCTCAAAATGAGTTGTCAGATGTTATACGTGAGCGCCTACGTCGTGAAGTGACCGTTATGACCACGGAGGAGAAATAATGATTCGCTGGATTTTTCTTTTTCTCGTTCTAGGTGCCGGATTAGTTGTCGGTACCCAGTTCTCAGGTCAGCAAGGTTATGTCCTGATCTCGATAGCAAATAAGACCATTGAGATGAGTGTGACAACACTGGTTATATTTGTCATTGCTCTTCTCGCTGCTCTATTCGGCTTGGAGTACCTATTCAAAAAGCTTATGTACGCAAGCTCAACGACTTGGAACTGGTTCAGTGTTCGTAAACTAAAACGCTCTCGTCGTTATACCAATGAAGGCATCATCAAGCTTCTTGAAGGTGATTGGAAAGGCGCAGAGAGGAAAGTAACTCGTTGGGCTAATCATCACGACATGCCTCTACTTTGTTATTTAGTCGCTTCTCAAGCTGCTCACGAACAAGGTAATACGAGTGAGCGTGATAAGTACATCGAGCTTGCTAGCCAACAAGAGGACTCTCTACTGGCCGTTGAGCTAACTAAAGCAAAACAACAGATCAGTGAGTCGAACTACGAAGCCGCATTCGACACACTTTCGACCTTAAAAGGTACATATCCTAATAACACCGCTGTACTTGGCCTATTAAAAGCCACCTACATGCAGCTTAAACTCTGGCAGCCATTACTAGAGTTAACGCCTAAGCTAGCTAAAAACAAGCTTCTTACGGCTGATGAGCAAGTTGAGTTAGAACAAAAAGCACAATGCGGCTTGCTTCACGATGTGGCACAGCAGCAAGGTAGCGAAGGTTTAATCAGTCATTGGAACAAACTTTCAAGAAAGCAGAAACAAAGCTCTCACCTTGTTTCCTGCTTTGTGAAGCAACTGATCGCTCGTAAAGCTGACTCAGAAGCCTTCACTGTGATCAAAGAGAACATTGCGAAGAGTGGTTCAAATGAGCTCTACATGTTGCTTCCAGAGCTTAACCTTGCCGATCACCACCCAGTCGTTGTGATGCTAGAGCGCGCCATCAGTAAAGATGGTGGCAATGCCGAAGCACACAGCGCATTGGCTCAGTTCTACTTAAGAGAACAGAAGTGGGCAGAAGCACAAACCCACTTCGAGAAAGCACTAGCACTTCGCTCAAACGTATCAGATTACGGATACCTATCTGATGCACTAGAAAAGCAAAACTTAACGAAGGCAGCGCACGAAGTATCTCGTAAGGCACTCGCTCTCGTTCAACCAGCTTAAACTGATACAACTAACATGAAGCCGATGCCTAGCGTCGGCTTTTTTGTATCTACTGTTTACCTTAAGTAACTTGCTCAGTACGAATAAGCAAACACTAGGCACGATGGTAAAAGTGTTCAATCCAAATCCATTCTCCACACCCAGCTTATTGCTGACCGAAGCATCGTCCATTTTTAATAAGACCTACCTAGTTTGGAACAATCCATAAGTCACACATCTTGATCATGGGTTTTCAAATGCTATTAATGCTTTATAAGTACTGATTTTAAGTCATGAGGTTAAATCTTCATGAAATCCCCCGCAAGGTTTCCTAAAAAACACTGAGGGATACGTTAGATCTATCCGTATGTAGTTTTAGCAAACTATAAAACAAGCTGTTTAGAATCCATTTGAGCTGACTGACAACCTTTATATAGATTTTTGAAGGAATAACGATCAGATAGCTTGGTTTAAGATTGAAGAAGTGAATGTATAGCAGCCGAGTTTCAGACTCTAGACGAAATCAATTCTGGGACACAGCAAAACTCCGAAGTTTAAAGCGCGGCTTAATCATCACTCAACAGAAGTAATTAAGAAGCCACAGCTACTGAGAAAACTCCTGCTAACTTATTAATTAAAATCAATTTGTCATGTTAGATCGCAAAGCCCGGCTATTGCTTAGCACAGCTTTCTAATCAATCGTCGATTCAACGATTACTAGCCAAAACAACCTTTTACGGAAGCCAAAGCCAAGAGTTAAAACACATACCCCAGAAACGACGAAAGCCTAGTCGTCAGACTAGGCTTTCTAATAAGTAGCGCAATGGCCGGGGTTGCGGACTTCAAGCAAACCCTTTGTGGGGCTCTTCGGCCGAAGGGCAAAACACTTTTCTTGAGATGTAAAAAAGCCCTGCTATTTCTAGCAGGGCTTTTTTAATAAGTGGCGGAGTGGACGGGACTCGAACCCGCGACCCCCGGCGTGACAGGCCGGTATTCTAACCAACTGAACTACCACTCCGCAGTG
>NZ_JAKKCO010000016.1:0-36915 GCF_021728355.1 Vibrio sp. A2-1
CACTGCGGAGTGGTAGTTCAGTTGGTTAGAATACCGGCCTGTCACGCCGGGGGTCGCGGGTTCGAGTCCCGTCCACTCCGCCACTTATTCGATAACCTCGCCTAGTGCGAGGTTTTTTCGAATCTGAAGTAATAAAAAGTTTTAGGGGTGTAGCTCCAATTGGCAGAGCAGCGGATTCCAAATCCGCGTGTTGGGAGTTCGAATCTCTCCACCCCTGCCATATTTAAGGCTCTAGCAGAAATGCTAGAGCCTTTTTGCTTTCTGAATCTAATATACGCCATTAGCAAAGCAGCGGATTCTCCGACTTACCAAAATAGCACTTGTTGGGAGTCGAAATCTCCACCCTTCCATATCAATGCCTCAGCAGAAGTTCTATTTTTTCACTTTATATTTGTTCGATTTTTAGTCGATAATTCCTGCTTTTAATAAAACCTAGCCTTAAAAGTGTAAGTGCTTACTTATCCCAGTCTCTTTTATAAACAATCAACAGCACAATCCCCACTTCTTTATGAGAATTATTCTCAATATTTTGTTACATTTTGGTCGTTATTACTAAAAGGCAACAAATATGGATATTTCCCGTCGTAAGTTTATTCAATCATCTCTCGCTATATCTGCACTAACTGTTTTGCCTGCTTGTTCTATGAAGCAGTCTCTTGATGGGCAAGGTAAGTATGTCTATGACTTAACTGCTGAACCTTCAACAGCTGAGTTGGTGACGGGATTTAATACCAATGTTTTAGCCTTTAATGGACAGATCCCTGCTCCGACAATTCGATGTCGACAGGGTGAAAAGGTCACGATCCGCTTTACGAATAAGCTATCAGAGCCGACGACTATCCATTGGCATGGCTTAAGAATTCCTATCGAAATGGACGGTGTTCCCTTCTTAAGTCAGCCACCGATCATGCCAGGTGAAACATTCATTTATGAGTTTACGCCGCCAGATGCTGGCACATTTTGGTATCACCCACATATGAATAGTGTCAAGCAGCTTGGTATGGGCTTAGTTGGTATTATTATCGTAGAAGAGAATACTCCAGTGCAGTTTGATGAAGAGCATGCACTGATGCTTAAGCATTGGCACATCGATAAACAGGGTCAATGGAAAGACTTAATGATTCCACGACTAAGTGCTCGTATGGGTACTCCAGGAGAGTGGAGTAGCGTCAATGGTGTTCATGAACCTGTATACCAATTAAAGCAGCACGCAACGACTCGACTGCGTATTGCGAATGTCGATAATACGATCACTTATCCTATTGCTGTCGAAGGGGCTGAGGCATGGGTGATTGCCATTGATGGTAATCCTGTAAAGACGCCATATAAACTGACTCAACATAAAATCGGCCCAGGGATGCGCGTGGATATTGGACTGATAGCGCCCAGAGTAGGCGATCGAGTTAATGTTCTTCAAATGAAGGGCCGCTTTCCTTTCTCTTTATGCGAGTTCGAGGTAGTAGATTCCCCCCTTACTGAAGGGCGTTTATTGCCATTGTTACCTCTTAACCCGGTACCTAATCTAGATCTTGCTAATGCTGAAGAGATCGATTTTGTGTTCGAGTGGGAAGGTGCGGTATCACCAGTTTCTAAAAATGGGAAGTCCATGCCTAAGTTTTGGCTTACTAATAAAAGAGCATGGGAAGGAATGAGTAAAGACAATATTCCTGAACCGTTGGCGACTTTAGAGTTGGGTAAGACTTACATATTCGATCTTAAGAACGTCACTCAATATCATCACCCGATTCATATTCATGGGCATACATTTACTGTATTGGAACTTGATGGTAAAAAAATTGAAGAGCCTTTCCATACCGATACAGTGTTACTTGGAAAAAATGGCCGAGCTAAAGCTGCATTTGTTGCAGACAACCCAGGACGCTGGATGTACCACTGTCATGTAATTGAGCACATGAAAACAGGATTGATGGGATATATTGAAGTTAAGTGACACCTGTAACGTTTAATATTTGCGCATGCATTCTTAGTTTCTACCCTCGCTTTTATCGACGGTAAAGCTAGAATATAGGGACTATTGTTTGGGAGGATTCATGGGTCAGTTATCTATTTTAGGTTTTATTGCCATTGGTGGCGCATTTGGTGCTTGTTCGCGTTATTTGATTTCAGAGTTATGTGTGGTGATGCTAGGACGTGGTTTCCCTTACGGTACACTGACAGTTAACGTAATTGGCTCTTTAATTATGGGTTTGCTCATCGCAGCGTTTGAGAATGAGATGGTTGCGACAGAACCATGGAGGCAGATCATCGGTCTTGGTTTCCTTGGAGCATTGACTACATTTTCTACATTTTCGATGGATAACGTGCTTCTTATGCAGCAGGGTGCTTTCTTTAAGATGGGACTCAATGTGCTACTCAACGTGGTTCTCAGCATCTCAGCAGCATGGATCGGCTTCCAACTTTTGATAAAGTCTTAAAACTTTCTTACGATTTGTTAACAACTCGGCTTGGTTTATCCAAGCCGTTTTTATATACTCGATCGAACTTGTCGGAGTGCCATATGGCTGAGACCGTTAACTCGGGATCCGTTGAACCTGATCAGGCTAATACCTGCGAAGGGAACAAGAGTAGATATCTAACTAGAATCCTTCTAGAGATCTATCTCCAGATCGCAACTGTATTTTCTTGTTGTGATCCCTCTTGTAGCATCAAATCCGTCAAGCATTTTTATCCCTATAAATAATGGCTAAAAGCCAAGGAAAAATGCTATGTCGAGTCGTAAACAAGCAAGACTGGAAGCGAAGAATTTCATTGATTCTTTATCCGTACAACCTTATCCAAATTCAAAAAAAGCTTACATCCAAGGATCTCGAGCGGACATTCAAGTCCCTGTCCGAGAAATATCACTCGCTGATAGCCTTGTGGGTGGCAGCAAAAAAGAGCCTGTATTCGAACCTAATGTACCTATTCAAGTTTACGATACCTCCGGTGTTTATACAGACCCTACACACGAAATAGACCTGTATAACGGTCTTCCTAAGTTGCGAGAGCAATGGATTGAAGAGCGTGGCGATACGGAACTGTTAGACGATGTAAGCTCTGTTTACACCAAAGAACGTTTAGAAGATGAAACCCTAGACGACCTTCGTTACGGCAATCTACCTAGAATTCGTCGTGCTACAGGTAACCAGTGTGTTACCCAGCTGCATTATGCTCGTCAAGGCATTATCACTCCTGAGATGGAGTACATTGCAATACGTGAGAATATGGGCCGTCAGAAGTTTGCTGATGAGCAGCTTAATCATCAACACCCTGGCCATAACTTCGGTGCCAACCTACCGAAAGAAATTTCCCCTGAGTTCGTGCGCAAAGAAGTTGCAGAAGGTCGAGCTATTATCCCTTCAAACATCAACCACCCAGAATCAGAACCGATGATTATTGGTCGAAACTTCTTAGTGAAGGTGAACGCCAATATAGGTAACTCTTCAGTAAGCTCTTCGATTGAAGAAGAAGTTGAGAAGCTAGTTTGGTCGACTCGCTGGGGTGGCGATACCGTGATGGACCTTTCCACTGGCCGTAATATCCACGAGACTCGCGAATGGATCTTGCGTAACAGTCCGGTGCCGATTGGTACAGTTCCTATGTATCAGGCGCTTGAAAAAGTGAATGGCGTTGCGGAAGACCTTAACTGGGAAGTAATGCGTGATACCTTGATTGAACAAGCAGAGCAGGGTGTTGATTATTTCACTATCCACGCAGGCTTATTGCTTCGTTACGTACCAATGACCGCTAAGCGTGTGACTGGTATTGTCTCTCGTGGTGGCTCCATCATCGCGAAATGGTGTCTTGCTCATCACCAAGAAAGTTTCCTTTATACTCACTTCCGCGAGATCTGTGAGATCTGTGCGAAGTACGATGTAGCTCTGTCATTGGGTGACGGTCTGCGTCCGGGCTCGATTGCTGATGCCAATGATGAAGCTCAATTCTCGGAATTACGTACTCTAGGTGAGTTGACTAAAGTGGCTTGGGAATACGACGTTCAGGTGATCATTGAAGGCCCTGGACATGTACCAATGCACCTAATCAAAGAGAATATGGACGAGCAGTTAGAGCACTGCCATGAAGCTCCTTTCTATACTTTAGGTCCACTGACGACAGATATTGCTCCTGGTTACGATCATATTACCTCAGGTATTGGTGCCGCCATGATTGGTTGGTACGGCTGTGCGATGCTCTGTTATGTCACCCCTAAAGAGCACCTAGGCTTACCAAACAAAGAAGATGTGAAGACTGGCTTGATTACTTACAAGCTGGCAGCACATGCTGCAGACTTGGCGAAAGGGCACCCGGGCGCACAAATCCGCGACAATGCGTTATCAAAGGCACGTTTTGAATTCCGTTGGGAAGACCAATTTAATTTAGCTTTAGATCCGGAAACCGCGCGTTCTTTCCATGATGAAACTTTACCGCAGGAGTCGGGTAAGGTTGCTCACTTCTGCTCAATGTGTGGACCAAAATTCTGCTCGATGAAGATCTCTCAGGAAGTTCGAGAGTATGCGAAAGATACAGAACAAGTAGCGGCTGATCAGGCTATCGAGATTAAGATGTTGGATAACCCTCTAGAAGGGATGCGTCAAAAATCACAAGAGTTTCGTGATACTGGCTCTGAACTTTACCACCCTGCAGTAGGTGCAAAAGAAGCTCAACTAGAGGAATAATGACAGTGAAAATACTCATCCCATCTCAAAATATTGAGTTAACGGGAGAGGTGCAGAACTGTCTATTGGTTGCTAAGCGACAAGGCTTGGCAACCGGTGCAGTTGAGTTGGGCGTAAGCCCAACTCAATACTTCTCTATCGTTGATTCTCAGCAGGCGTTATCTATTGGCTTCGCTCATGATGTTGATTCATTGGCGAAGTGTCAGCTAGCGGAATTGAACCATGTTGTTGATTACAGTAATTCAGTCGCGCTAACTGACGTTTGTGATGCCTTTACACAAACTCCGAATACCATTTATATCGGTGTATCAGATGATTCAGTTGTACTGGATATCTGGTCACACCTAGATGCCAATCGTGCTATCAAGAGTGAAACTACAGCTCATCAGGAGTTAGATAATCGCGGCCACTTTGCTTGGTTACTTACTTTGTTGGCGCTGGAATTCCCATTAGAAGACGCATTGGTTTTAGCTCGCGCAGCATTTAATGTTTCACGTGGAACATGGCCAGCAAACTATCAAAACTTTCCGATCCCAGTGCTAGAAGATGAGCGAGTGGATATTAGTGTTGGTTGGGCTCACCAGGGAACATCACTTTCGTTCCCTGAATTGAGTAAGGGTAGCTTAGGGCTATACCCAGTGGTTGATGATGTTGAGTGGATCGAAAGGTTGCTCAAGCTTGGCATCAACACTGTTCAACTACGTATTAAAAACCCGCAGCAAGCGGACTTGGAACAACAAATCGAACGATCAATCGAGCTTGGTCGAGAGCATAACGCTCAGGTTTTTATCAACGATTATTGGCAGCTTGCACTCAAGCATGGTGCTTTTGGTGTTCATTTAGGGCAAGAGGATATTGAAGAATCAAACCTCTCACAGTTGAGCCAAGCGGGTATAAAGATCGGTCTCTCGACTCATGGTTATTACGAGTTGCTGCGCATTGTTCAAATCAACCCAAGCTATATTGCGCTGGGGCATATCTTCCCAACAACAACTAAACAGATGCCATCGAAGCCTCAAGGTTTAGTTCGTTTATCTCTGTATCAACAGCTGATTGATACTATCCCATACACAGAACAACTCACCGGTTATCCGACGGTTGCTATTGGCGGTATTGACCAATCGACAGCTGGGCAGGTGTGGGAGTGTGGGGTGTCGAGTTTAGCGGTGGTACGTGCGATTACATTGGCGGAAGACCCACAAAAAGTGATCGAATTTTTCGAAAAACTGATGACCCCTAAATCTCCAATTATCAAAGAAGAGGTTATGCAGGAGCCTAGCTATGCTGAGTGACTTTGAATTTATTCGTTATCAACGACAAATTGCGTTACCTGAAGTGGGTGAACAAGGGCAACGTAACCTACTAAATAGTCATGTGCTGCTGATTGGTTGTGGTGGCTTAGGTAATGCTGCGGCTCTTTACCTCGCAGCTTCTGGTGTTGGAAAGATCGTGCTGGTCGATGATGATTGTGTAGATTCATCGAACCTGCAACGACAGGTCGCGTTCAGGGAAAGTCAGTTAGGTTTTCCTAAGGTTGAAGCTCTCAAGCAACAATTGAGTGAACTCAATGCTCGCAGCCAAGTAAGAACTATCAATCAACGAATGAGTGAAAGTCAGCTTGAACTTGAAGTGATGCTAGCTGACTTAGTGTTGGATTGTACTGACAACTTCGAGTCACGCCAGCAGGTTAACCAAGCATGTTTTAGCACGAAGACCCCTTTGATTTCTGGTTCTGCAATCGGCTGGAAAGGCCAGTTTATTGTATTTGATTATCAGAGTCAGAAAGGTTGCTATCACTGTTTGTTCCCGTTCAGGCATCATCCACAAACGACTCGTTGCAGCGATAGCGGCATCATAGGCCCAGTTGTCGGCACCATAGGTAACCTTCAAGCTTTGGCTGCTATTCAACGTTTAACTCGTGGTGAGTTTCAGGTCGCAACACATCAGCTCAAACTGTTTGATGGCCAAGCGATGAATTGGCAAAACCTTATGGTTACTCAAGATAGTGAATGTCCTGTGTGCAGTGCGTCGGTAGTTAAGCATTTAGAAGAAGAAATCCAATGAGCAATATAACGATCTCGATAAACGAGCAACCAGAACAGGTAGCGCACTCGTCGTCTCTAGCGGACATTATCCAAGCTCTATCACTACCTGATCTAGGTTGTGTCTTTGCAATCAATAATGCGGTTGTCCCGCGTAGCCAGTGGCAACAAACGGTCGTTAATGAAGGCGACGCTATATCTCTTTTCCAAGCCATTGCAGGAGGCTAACTATGTTAACTATCGCCGATAAAACGTTTCAATCTCGACTCTTTACTGGAACTGGCAAGTTTGCCAATAAGCACTTGATGGCGAGTGCTATCGAAGCTTCAGGTTCTCAACTGGCAACCATGGCGCTGAAGAGAGTTGATATTCGCTCTGAGCAAGACGATATCCTACAACCGATCATGGATGCTGGCGTGAACTTACTGCCGAATACCTCTGGTGCTAAGAATGCAAAAGACGCCATCTTTGCTGCGCATTTGGCTCGTGAAGCTCTAGGCACAAATTGGCTCAAACTGGAAATTCACCCAGATCCAAAGTACTTGATGCCAGACCCTATTGAAACGCTTAAAGCCGCTGAGCAACTGGTCAAAGATGGCTTTGTTGTGTTGCCTTATTGCCACGCCGACCCAGTATTGTGTAAACGCTTGGAAGAGGTGGGTTGTGCTGCGGTTATGCCGTTGGGCGCACCTATTGGTTCAAATAAGGGTATTGCGTCTGCAGACTTCTTAGAGATCATTATCGACCAAGCGAATGTCCCTGTGATTGTTGATGCGGGCATTGGTGCGCCATCTCATGCTGCTCGTGCAATGGAAATGGGCGCAGACGCTGTGTTAGTGAATACGGCGATTGCGGCTTCCCAACAACCCGTTGATATGGCGATTGCCTTTAAGCTGGCAGTTGAAGCGGGTCGAACGGCTTACCTTGCTGGACTTGCAGGAAAAGTATCTCACGCGGTTGCTTCGAGCCCGCTAACTTCATTCCTAGACGAGTAGTATTGCTATGACGTTTGTTGATCGATTTAAACAGCTCAACTGGGATGACATTGGTATGTCTATCTTCAGTAAAACGGCAGCGGATGTTGAACGTGCTCTGAGTAAACCCAAACGTGACTTAGAAGACTTTAAGGCTCTGATCTCTCCGGCGGCAGAACCTTACCTAGAGCAGATGGCACAACAATCGTTGGCGCTAACTCGCAAGCGGTTTGGCAATACGATGTCGCTTTATATTCCCTTATACCTATCTAACCTGTGCGCTAACGCGTGCACGTATTGTGGTTTTTCAATGGAGAACCGTATCAAGCGCCGCACGCTTACTTTGGATGAAATTGATGCCGAAAGTGCGGCTATCAAAAAGATGAAGTTCGATAGCGTTTTGTTGGTCACCGGTGAACATGAAACTAAGGTCGGGATGAATTACTTTCGACAGGTGTTGCCGAATATCAAAAAGCAATTCAACTACCTTGCGATGGAAGTGCAGCCGCTTGACCAACAAGATTACGCAGAACTTAAAACGCTCGGTTTAGATGCGGTGATGGTTTACCAAGAGACTTACCAGCCACGAACCTACGCTGAGCATCACTTACGCGGTAATAAAATGGACTTTGAATATCGTCTTGAAACCCCCGATCGCTTGGCAAAGGCGGGGATCGATAAGATAGGGATTGGTGCCTTGATTGGTTTGGAAGATTGGCGAACCGACTGCTTTTTTGTTGCTGCTCATTTAGATTACCTGGAGCGTACTTATTGGCAGACACGTTACTCGATTTCATTCCCACGTCTTCGCCCGTGTGAAGGTGGGGAGTTTAGTGGAGGCTTACAGCCTAAGTCGGTCATGAACGATAAACAGTTGGTTCAGCTTATCTGCGCATATCGACTCTTGAATCCTGAGGTCGAGTTGTCTCTATCTACTCGTGAGTCGGCAACCTTCCGCGATAACGTGCTGCCATTAGGGATCACGAGTATGTCTGCGGCTTCTAAAACCCAGCCTGGTGGTTATGCTTCCGGTGAGGAAGAACTCGAGCAGTTTGAGATTAGCGATGAGAGAAGTGCAGCCGATGTTGAGTCGATGATCCGACAGCGAGGGTTCGACCCAGTGTGGCGTGATTGGCACAGTGCCTATTCTGGTTAATCAATGTTTGGTTTATGTTCCACGTGAAACATCTTAATGATACTGGCAAATAAAAACGGCTACCTTTGGGTAGCCGTTTTTCTATTTAACTTAGCAAGTTCGTTTTGGTTCAGCTAACAGCTTAGTGAAGCGTTAAGCGTGAGCCAATGGAGTGGTTGATTGGCGTAACCATTCCAATGTATCACCTTCAACTAATGGGCTAACGTCGTTCCAAACTTTCTGATGGTAGTCGTTCAGCCATGCCAGTTCAGGTCGGGTTAGCAAATCAACATTGATGTTGCGCTTATCGATAGGGCAACGTGTTAGCGACTCAAACGTTAGTACTGAGAAGTCACCTTGAGTTGGAAGTTCAACAACCAGTTCTAGGTTTTCGATACGGATACCGAACTCTTCTGCACGGTAGTAACCCGGTTCGTTTGATAACACCATGCCTTCAACAAGAGGCACGTCGATCAGCTTCTTAGAGATGCTTTGCGGTCCTTCATGAACACTGAGGAAGTGACCAACACCGTGGCCAGTACCATGGTCGTAATCGAAGCCTTCTGCCCATAAGTGCTGACGCGCTAGGATATCAAGTTGGAAACCACGAGTGCCTTGTGGGAAACGAGCTCGTGCGATGCCGATATGACCTTTCAGTGCGAGAGTGAATTGCTGAATCATTTCGTCACTTGGTTGGCCAATCGCGATAGTACGAGTGATGTCGGTTGTACCATCTAAGTACTGACCGCCTGAATCGACTAGATACAGAGTATTCATCTCTAACTGACCTGGTTCAGGTTGGTTCTCATGGTTGTAGTGACACATAGCTGCGTTTCCGCCTGCAGCTGAAATAGTGTCGAAACTTAGGTCCATCAGCGTTGGGTCTTGCTCACGGAACGACTGGACTTTGTCAGCCAATACCGCTTCGTTGTGCAGGTTACCTTGTGCGACTTCTGCATCAATCCAAGACAGGAATTTCGCCATCGCCACGCCATCACGAATGTGACACGCTTTCATGCCGGCAATTTCAGTTTCGTTTTTAGCGGCTTTTGGCATTAGACATGGGTCTGCTGCTTCAATGATATGAGCGCCAGCGTTTTGAAGAACAAGCGTATACCAAGCATTGCTTGTGCTTGAATCGACAGACACATTTTTGCCTTCTAAAGATTGAAGGCGCGCTTCAAGCTCTGATGGGTGAGAAACTCGAATGCCATTACCAACGTGTGCTTCAAAGCCAGCTGGAGTACGAGCAGGGTCTAGGAAGAAATCGACACTTTCATCGGCGTGGATTATCGCGTTGGATAACACAACAGGTAGGCGAGATACGTCCAAGCCACGAATGTTAAGCAACCAACAGATTGAGTCTAGCTCGGTAAGGATAGCGGCGTCTGCACCTTTTGCTTTTAACAAGCCAGCAATCTCAGCGCGCTTACTCTCGCTTGATTGACCAACGGCGTTTGTTGCCATTAGGCGCACATCAGATACAACAGGCTCAGGACGGTCAGACCAAAGCTCATCAATCGGGTTTGCTGATAACGTTGTTAGCTCAACTTTCTCCGCTAGTTTTGCTTGTGCGCCTTTCAACCAAGCAGCGGTGTGCATGCGTGGGTCGAATGCAACCTTACTGCCTTGTGGCAATGAATTGATGATCCAATCTAAAGCCGGTTCTTCAATAAGGTGGCGATACTCAAATAACTCTGCTGGTACCTGCTTACGAACCTGAACGGTGTAGCGACCATCAACAAAAATAGCAGCAGTATCACGAGTGATAACAGCGGCACCTGCAGAGCCAGTGAAACCTGTTAACCAGTGAAGTCGCTCGTTATGAGCTGGAACGTATTCACCTAGATATTCGTCTTCGTGTGGAATGATAACGGCATCTAGGTTGTTTGTTTCAAGCCAAGCTCGAACCGCAGCAACGCGTTCAGCAGTGATATTGTGCATCTGTGTTTATCCTTATTGTTAGGGTCCTTGTTAACACTCACAGTCGATATATATGCGAGGGGACTTATTAGGTCAATAAGCTAGCGCTTTTGTTCGTTTGCTGCAAACGCTGTACGCCATTTTTATCTAAGGTGCAGAGTTTTTTCTTTGATGATATCTCGCAGCCAAGTTAACGCTGGGTCATTTTCTCTGTCACGGTGCCAAAACAGAGTGTATGCCATCGGTGGGAATTCCATTGGTAAAGGAACAACCACTAAGTCGAGTTGCTTAGCGACGAGGTAAGTAAAGTGGCTTGGTGCGGTAAACACAAAGTCGGTGTAGGTACACAGGCTCGCCGCGCTATTGAAGTCTGGAACTGAAATAGCGATATCACGTTGGTGGCCAAGATCGGCAAGTTTGTAGTCTAGTAGCCAACGGTCATTACCATCACATCTTACTTGTACATGACGCTGCGCAAGGTAGGTTCCCAAATCCCATTTACCACTTAGAGCTGGGTGGTTACGCCTTAACACACACATCTGTGCATCACGGTAGATCTCTTGTTCGCAGATGTCGTCTGGCGGCAGCATAGTTAAGCGCGCGTCGTTGATGTCGATGTCTTTGCCAGTGAGCCCGATATCTAGCTCACCAAGCTGTAGCTTCTTAAAGGTTTGTTCGGTCCACGCGTGGGTGTTGATATTGATCTTAGGTGCTTGTCGAAATATCGCCGGTAAGAAATGAGGAAGAATCAGTGGGTACACACTCTCAACGGCAGCAATGTGAAAGCTGTGGTCGCTATTGTTGGGTATGAAAGTTTCCGGTTGGGTAAGCACATCAAGTTGATTGATCAATGTTTCTAATCGAGGTTTGAGAAATACAGCCTTGGGTGTTGGTCGTAGGCCATGAGCACTTCGCGTGAAAAGGGGGTCATTAAATTGCTCACGAAGCTTGGCTAGCGACTTACTCACCGCTGACTGGCTCAAGCATAATCGATGTGCGGTGCGAGTGACACTCAGCTCTTCCATCAGCACCTGCAAGCAAACCAATAGATTGAGGTCGAGGCGTGATAGTTTCTCGATATTCATGTGAGTTTCCTATTTGGAATAATGCTAATGAGTATATGCCATTTTTGTTCATATCTTTAGTTGGTTATTATGCACCTAAATTAACTCATTCGGAGAATCTTGTGCCTTCTAACGCGCTTCCAACCCCTAGTAAACTGCAGGTTGCTTTATTGGCAATGCTGGTTCTATTTAGCCCTTTGGCTATAGATATTTATCTTCCAGCTCTGCCACAAATTTCAACAGCGTTTCACGTGGAACACGCATTAGCACAAGATACGATTACTTGGTTTTTATTCGCCATGGGTGTCGGGCAATTATTTGCAGGCCCTTTGGCTGATAAGCTAGGACGTCGAACCGTTGCATTGGGAGGTGTTAGTATCTATGCACTGAGTGCTTGCTTGGCGTGGGCAGCTCAGTCGATTGATATGATGCTAATAGCTCGGCTGTTACAAGGCTTAGGAGCTTGTGCGACTTCTGTAGCTGCCTTTGCAACGGTTCGCGATCTATTTGGCCCGGAAAAAAGTGGCCGCATGATCAGTTACCTCAATGGTGCCATTTGCTTTATTCCTGCACTAGCACCGATTCTTGGTGCTTGGTTAACTCAACAATTTGGCTGGCGCTCGAACTTTAGCTTTATGGCTGTGTTCGCTGTCGTGGTTGGCACAATTCTGTTTTTCCAAATGAAAGAGTCTAATCCGGCGACAGAAAAGGTCGCGGTGTTCAAATTAGAGCGTTACTGGTCGGTATTGAAAACACCATCGTTCATCTTCCACGCAACCTTATGCTTAATGGCGATGGCAGTAATCCTTGCTTACGTTACCTCTGCACCTGTTGTGCTGATGGAAAACCTAGGTTTGACGATGAATGAGTTTACGTTCTGGTTTGGTATCAACGCGGTTATCAACATCACGGCGGCATTCACGGCACCGAAGTTCATGGACCGTTTTGGTACTTACAAAGCATTGGTTGTCGGTATTTCAACGCTTGGCTTAGCGGGTGTGGTTATGTTGGTGCTTGCTGAGCATGCTAGCGCGATCGCATTCATGCTGCCGATTTTCCTATCTTCAGTTGGCTTCGCTTGGATTCTTGGTGCCGCAGCCGGTAAGGCTCTTGAACCTTTTGGTGACCGTGCGGGTACCGCAGCTGCGTTGCTTGGCTTGTTCCAAATGAGCGGTTCTGGACTGCTTGTTGGTACGATGCAACGTCTTGATTTAACGTCTCAAGTGATGATTGCGCTACAAATGTTCCTTATTGTTCCTGCGTTGTTAGTGCTTGCGAGCAAGGCGGGTAAGTCGTGGCATACGACGTTTGCTAAGGCATAAGTATCAAGGGTGACAAAATATACAAATGGCGGTTTGCGAAACGTTAAAACATGGTATATTTGTCACTCATTGAAACGTTAGTCCCCAACGGAAAATACTGTAATGTCATTAACAACCTACGAAATGGCGCGCATCTTAGAACAAATGGAAGATGCACCTGAAAAGGTCATGTTTGGTAAATTGCTTAAAGAGCTAGGAAACCAAAGTGAAGAGCGTATTCGCAGTGCGGCAAAACAAGTTCCAATTGATACTTTGCGAGATATCATTTACCAATTTCAACGCGTGGTTGAATCTCGTAAAGGTGAACAAGTTCAGCTACTAGCAAAAGAGCTAGCCGAGCAAGGTATCTCTGCTGAAGAGCTACAAGCTTTTCTAAACAAGTAGTTTATTCCAGATAAAAAGAAACCACTCAATTGAGTGGTTTTTTGCGTTTTGGACCTATGTAAATTTGGAGACCATGGAAAAGAGGTTTAGTTTTTGAACTGCGCTTTTAAGATTCTATCAAGTGAAAATGGTCCTGCTCCCCATACCACGACGATAAGAATCATTAATCCCCAAAGCTGATGATCATAGAAGCCTTGTGCCCACAATACAGGGTATGACACGACGGCCATGATATTGAAAACGAACAGCACTGCAGCCATTGGTCGGGTTAACAAGCCAAGCGCTAAGAATACCGGCAGAATCAATTCAGCTGCGGTACCCATGTAAGCGGCCAATTCCCAAGGCAAAAGAGGCACTTGGTATTCCAATTCAAACAAGTAAAGGGTGCTATCCCATGTCGCTATCTTGGTTAACCCAGAGTTAAAGAAGACCCACGCCACCCATAGGCGGCAAAACAAAAGTAGCAGAGGAACAAAAAGTGCCTGTGATTTCTCAATCAAACTGTCGTATTGAGCCATCATGTTCGTGACTGTGTTGTTATCCATATTATGTCTCCAATTCGGCATTGATTGAAAAGCCTGAGATGACGTTCAGTGCCATGACAGTATTCAGATGTTGTAGTAGTAAAGGATCTATCGCTGAGAGCGTTTGACCCGATTGAAATTCGGTTAATAGTTGATGGCATTCTTCTGTCAAACAATGGCTCTCAATCTGTGAATTTTCCGATCGGATTAACACCCCAAATTCAGGTTGGTTGATGTTTAACCCATCGAGTTGTTGCTGATAGATAGCCTGCTCAAGCGCGATAATCGTACAGCTAGAATTAATTAGCGTTATTGAATCTTTGAGATGAAAGACTAAAGCGCCTTGTTGTTCTTGCGGTACATCAGCTAAACGAGAAAGAGGACGTTGGTCGACATGTGATTCTGAAACGCATCTCACCAAGCTATCTTTTTGCCATTCATACAAAGCTACTTCAGCGAGATAAGGTGCAGCCTCGATAACAGCAGGAAAGGCTTGGATAGTTTGTTCAAAGTGTTCACCGTAACCACTGACGTCACCAGAGGTTGATGGATAACTTAAGACATGTAGACGAGCCATTTGTTGGAAGCACTCTTCACCAACCAACATTTCAGTCAGTGGATACGTAGCAGCCAGTACTTCACTCAAGCTAATCACAAAGTTATTTCGGTAGATCTGGATGCGCTGTTCATCGGAAAAGTGGTCGCTCACTATGTCGCAGTGCTCACCATTGTTTTGATAGCGTAGGGCGTTAGCAAACTCCGATTGCACATTAGCTAAAGAGTGGCTCATGAAGCGCGACTCCTTTGGTTGAACTTGTCGTGTTGATACAAAATATCACTGGCTTTGGTCGCTTCAGCCAATAAAATTTGTGGCTCTGGGATATCTAAATCCCACTCTATCAAGGTATGGCGCGAACCATGTTGTTCTATCCATTGCGTGTAGAGTTGCCACACTTCGTCACAGACAGGCTTGCTGTGGGTGTCTATCCAGATCTCACCTTGTTCGAGTTTCTTTTTGGTAAAACCTGCCAAGTGAATCTCTTCCACTTTGTCTGCTGGTATTCCATTGAGATACTCTTCACAGCTGAAACCGTGATTAAAAGATGAGACAAAAATATTATTGAAATCGAGCAGTAGGCGACACTCGGTACGCTTTTGTACCTCGGCTAAAAATTCCCACTCTGGGATGGTTGAATGTTTGAAGGCAAGGTAGCTCGATGGGTTTTCAATCAGCATAGGGCGTTGCAGGCCGTCTTGCACCTCGATGACATTGCGGCAGAAGACTTCTAACGCCTCTTCGGTATAAGGCAGCGGTAACAAGTCATTGAAGTAGTGACCGCCGGTCTGACTCCAGCTGAGATGATCAGAAACCAAGAAGGGCTCGATATCATCAATCAGGTCTTTTAACTGCATCAGATGATGTTGATTGATGCGCTCAACAGAACCTAATGACAACCCAACGCCGTGACAACTTATGTTGTGTGCGTGACGAATCTCTCTCAGTTGTTGACGTTGCGGTGATTTCGCTAAAAAGTAGTTCTCGCTGTGCACCTCTAACCAACTCACTAAAGCTGGGTTTTGGCTAAAGAAGTCCAAGTGCGGTGTTCTAAGGCCAACCCCTGCGTTGGGATGAAGAGTTTGAGTCACAACGATTCTCCTAATGGAAAGTGGAGGTGAGCTGAATGTCAGCTCACCATACTAAGCAGCTCAATTATGATGATTGAGTGTTACCACCTGATAATTTGCCACACAGTCCTTTAGGAACGACCACGAATGCATCGGATTGGTTGTCTTCTTTGGCTGTACCCGCACATGAACTTGTTTTGGTTGCACAATCATTTTGGCCAGCTTTTGCCACACCGTAGCATTTCTCTTTTGCTGCTGCTTCCGCAGGTGCTGATGTAAGAACTGCACCGCCGAACGCTAGTACACTTGTGATTGCAGCTGTAACAGCAAGATTAGAATTTTTCATAGTCATTCCCTCTAGGACTTAATAGTATTTTTATATCGCAGGTTAATAAGTTGTTAACTTGCTTACTAAAAAGGATAGGAAGAACTAGGAAATAATTTCACTGCATTATAAAAAATATCAATATTAATGATGTGTTAGCTATTAAGTTACTGATTATATGATGTTATTTTTTGATTGTTTTTTCTTCTTATTATCCTAAACGCAGCCTAGTGTTTAGGTTATAATCGACTTTTATGTATAAATACCCAGTAGTGAGCATATCCAATGATAGATCCTTCGCTTTTACTCGATGGCCTAAACGACAAACAACGTGAGGCGGTCGCAGCACCTTTAGAAAACCTACTTATTCTGGCAGGTGCTGGCAGTGGTAAAACGCGAGTGTTGGTGCATCGTATCGCTTGGTTACAAAGCGTAGAGCAAGCATCACCGTTCTCTATCATGTCGGTTACCTTCACCAACAAAGCGGCAGCAGAGATGCGTGGTCGTATTGAAGAGTTGATGATGGGCAGCTCGTCAGGCATGTGGAACGGCACCTTCCACGGTATTTGTCACCGCATCCTTCGTGCTCACTACCTAGATGCAAAACTGCCAGAAGACTTCCAGATCATTGATTCAGATGATCAGATTCGATTACTACGTCGCTTAATCAAGGCGCAAAACCTTGATGAAAAGCAGTGGCCAGCCAAGCAAGCTTCTTGGTGGATCAATGGCAAGAAAGACGAAGGGCTGCGCCCAAATCACATTGACGCCTATCATGATCCAATAACTCAAACGTGGTTAAAGATTTACTCTGCTTACCAAGAGGCATGTGATCGTGCTGGCTTGGTCGACTTTGCTGAGATCTTGTTGAGATCGCATGAACTATTGCGCGATAAGAAACACATCCGCGAGCACTATCAAGCTCGCTTTAAGCACATTCTTGTCGACGAATTCCAAGATACCAACAACATCCAATACGCTTGGCTACGTATGATGGCAGGCCCAGATTGTCGCGTGATGATCGTGGGTGATGATGATCAATCTATCTATGGCTGGCGCGGCGCGAAAATCGAAAATATTCAGAAGTTCTTGGATGAATTCCCAGGCGCTTCAACGGTTCGACTCGAACAAAACTACCGTTCAACCAAAACCATTCTGCAGGCGTCGAACGAGCTTATCTCGAACAACACCGAGCGTATGGGTAAAGAGCTTTGGACCGATGGCAATGATGGCGAGCCAATCTCTGTTTACTCGGCTTATAACGAGTTAGATGAAGCGCGTTTCACAGTCAGCAAAATCAAAGAGTGGCAAGAGAAAGGCGGTGCGCTAGAAGATACCGCGATGCTTTATCGTAATAATGCCCAGTCTCGTGTGCTTGAAGAAGCGCTTATCCAAGGTGGTTTACCTTACCGAATCTACGGCGGCATGCGATTCTTCGAGCGTCAGGAAATCAGGGATGCCTTGAGCTACCTGCGTTTAATGAGTAACCGCAGCAATGATGCGGCGTTTGAACGTGTCGTCAATACGCCTACGCGTGGTTTGGGCGATAAAACGCTAGAAACGATTCGTCTTGCGGCGCGTGATCGTGGTGCAACCATGTGGGAAGCCAGTGTTGCTCTGATAGAAGAACAAGTGTTACCAGGCCGTGCTGCAGGTGCTTTGAGCCGCTTTATTGAGCTTATCAATGCACTTGAAGATGACACCATAGAACTGAGGCTTCATGAGCAAACCGACCACGTGATCAAATCGTCGGGCTTGTTTGCGATGTACGAGCAAGAGAAAGGCGAGAAATCGAAGGCTCGAATTGAGAACTTGGAAGAATTGGTAACGGCAACGCGTCAGTTTGAAAAACCAGAAGAAGCAGATGAAATGAGCATGCTAACGGCATTCTTGACTCATGCGGCTTTGGAAGCGGGTGAAGGTCAGGCTGATGAGTTTGATGATGCGGTTCAGTTAATGACCCTGCATAGTGCCAAAGGCCTAGAGTTCCCAATGGTATTCATGGTGGGTGTGGAAGAAGGTATGTTCCCAAGCCAGATGTCTGCAGAAGAAGCGGGGCGTTTAGAAGAAGAACGTCGTCTGTGTTACGTAGGCATGACTCGTGCTATGGAGAAGCTTTACATCACTTACGCTGAGATGCGTCGTTTGTACGGTCAGGACAAGTACCACAAACCGTCACGCTTTATTCGTGAACTACCAGAGACATGTCTGGATGAAGTGCGTATGAAAGCGCAAGTGAGCCGCCCTGCAAGCAGTGGCCGCTTTAGCCAAACCGCCGTGAAAGAGAACTTTAACGAAACAGGCTTTAGTTTGGGTTCTCGCGTTAAGCACCCTAAGTTTGGTGAAGGCACTATCATCAACTTCGAGGGAAGTGGCCCGCAGAGCCGAGTTCAAGTCGCGTTTAACGGTGAAGGCATCAAGTGGTTAGTAACGGCTTATGCTCGATTAGAGCAGCTTTAATCTGCTACTTCGGTATCTAAAAATCGTTCATTATTAAAAACAGAAAGAGCAGCCAATGGCTGCTCTTTTTTTATTGCTCGATACCGACCTAAATTAGGTTAATACGAGCTGAAGACATTGTTGCCTCAAAGTGAGACTTACAGTGCTGCAAGTGCCGCTTCGTAGTTTGGTTCTTCAGTGATCTCTGCAACCAACTCGCTGTGTGTCACCACACCTTTTTCATCAACAACGACAACTGCACGTGTTGTTAGGCCTGATAGTGGGCCTTCAGCAATCGCTACGCCGTAATCTGATGCAAACGCAGGAGAACGGAAAGTTGAAGCGTGTTGAACGCCTTCAATGCCTTCTAGTTCACAGAAACGGCCAGCGGCAAACGGTAGGTCAGCAGAAATACAAACAACAACCGTGTTCTCAAGTTCTGCTGCTTTTGCGTTGAACGTACGTACGCTCGTTGCACAAGTTGCTGTGTCGATGCTTGGGAAGATGTTTAGAACCACTTTCTTGCCTTCAAGAGAAGCAAGAGTCAGTTCAGAAAGGTCGCCTGCAGTCAGTGCAAAGCTTGGTGCTTGTTCGCCAGTTTGTGGGAATGTGCCTGTTAGCGGTACAGCAGCGCCTTTGAAGGTAACGTGTGACATGAATTTGTCCTTAGTTTAATTATGGTTATGAAACTAGTTGAGCCTAGTAAGACTTACGTTACTCGGAAGTGGTTAAGAAGTGAATGCTTTAAATGTCAGAATTGTAATTAAAGGTCTTTGATTTATTTGTTTGAGAGAGGAATAAGTGAAACGACAGATAAAGAAAAACCCCGAGAGCTTGCGCTCATCGGGGTCTATAGTCTTACTCGCAGCAATCCGGCTACTAAGTGTGCTCCATGCATCAAATCCATGATAGTGTGCTGTTATCCTTCAGCGTATTCCTTTCGTCGCCTTCCTAGCGGTGTCCTTGATCTTATCCTGATCTGCCAACAATCCTCGTTAGCGCGCGTCACTTGTTCCTTGAGCGGTGTCCTTTACATCATCCTGATGTTCAGTCCTTTCCTCGTCCAGAGGTGTCCATTGTCTTTCCTTAGTAGCAACCATCCTAGTTACTATTAGCGTCCATTCAATGTCCATTTCGCTATCCATGCCGATTATTCATCCTGAGTAATCGAATCTTCATCCTGAAGATAACCAAATCCTTGGCGTTTCCTGTTCCGTGTCAGCATCCTTCCGACACCATTCATATTACCGATTCTTTATTTATCAGCAATGGTGCATAAGCGAATTTCTATATAATTATTTGAATGATAAACGTACGTATCGTTTTATTTCAATTGGTTACGATATATTGGTGACTAATTTCGTCATCAAATATCGATATTTACTCACTGCCTTGTGAGAGATCTCGCACAAGGCAGCGAGTAAAAAGGGAGGATTATTCCCTACTGACCAATGGCTGCACCTTCACGACGAGGGTCTGCAGCGCCTTCTAAACCATCTTTTGTGATGCGAATCGCGTGTAAACCAGAGTTAAGATCGCGAACGTTGACCTCAAATCCCATCTTTTCTAGCTCAGATTTGAAGTTTTCCGCTGATGTTCCTTTTTCCAAATCTAAGGTACCGAAGCGGTTTAGGTAGTGTGGTTGATTGATGGCTTGCTGAATATCCATGTCCCATTGGGTATGAGCAATGATCGCTTGTGCCACATAACCTATGATACGGCTGCCTCCCGGAGAGCCAATTGCCATGTAAGGTTTATCGTCTTGCATGATAATGGTGGGTGCCATTGAAGAACGTGGACGCTTGCCCGGTTCAAGTCGGTTGGCGATGGGTTTGCCATCGTTGTGTGTCTTGAATGAGAAGTCTGTTAGTTCGTTATTGAGTAGGAAGCCTCTTACCATCAAGCGTGAACCAAAGGCATTCTCAATAGTGGTGGTCATCGACACGACATTGCCATCGCTATCAACAATATTGAAGTGGCTGGTGGACGGCAATTCAATAGAAACATCTTGGCTTCGCAGCATTGCGTGATCCCATGGTGGGGTGCCTGATGGCGCACTGTCTAATGCCTTACCTGCGGTAATTAGCTGAGCACGTTCCTGCAAATAGTCAGTATTCACTAACCCTTGGGTAGGCATTGGCACATAATCTTGATCCGCCATGTACATACCACGGTCTGCAAAGGCTAGGCGAGAAGCGTCTGCTAACACTTGCCAAGACTTTGCGTTGTTCGGTCCCCATGATTTAAGATCAAACTGCTCGGTCATCGCTAAAATCTGCCCAACCGTTAATGCACCTGAACTTGGTGGCCCCATTCCACATACTTGATAGCTCTCGTAAGCAGAACAAACTGGCTCACGTTGCTTAATTGAATACGCGTCGAAATCTTTCTGTGCCAATACGCCCGGGTTACCTTTGGCAGTTTGCACAGTATTAATGATGTCGGCAGAGATCTCACCCTGATAGAAGGCCTTAGCGCCGTTCTTCGAGATAGCGTTTAACGTGGCCGCGTATTCTGGGTTCTTAAGTTGAGTACCTGCGGTTTTCGGGCTGCCATCGGCATTGAAGAAGTAGGCTTTGGTGGTGGCAAAGCGGCTTAGACGTTCTTGGTCATTCTCAATCAAGGTGGCTAAACGTGGACTAATAGTAAAACCTTCTTCAGCCAGCTGAGCAATAGGCTTAATCAGTGACGCCCATTCGAGCTTGCCGTACTTCTGGTGAGTGTCCCACAGTAATTGCACCGTGCCTGGCGTGCCAACAGAACGACCGCCAACCACGGCATCATAGAATTTAAGCGGTTGGCCGTTTTCGTCTTGGAATAGACGTGGTGTGGCATCAAGCGGCGCGGTTTCACGGCCATCGTAGGTTTTGAGTTGCTTGTCCTTGCCATCAAAATAAACAAGGAACGCGCCGCCACCAATACCTGATGACTGAGGTTCCACTATGCCAAGCATAAGCTGCACAGCAACCATGGCGTCTATCGCGTTACCACCACGAGCAAGTACATCAGCACCGGCTTGTGTGGCAAGAGGGTTGGCCGCGGTGACAATCCAATCGTTGGCTTTAACGAGCTGTTTGGTTTCTAAACCACTACTTTGTTCGGGTGCGACGGAATCGGCAGCTTGATTTGCCCAACTGACGTGAGAGGCAAAAAGTAGGGTAGAAGTGGCGAGGGTTGTTAGTTTTGTTTTCCACTGCATGATCTTCTCCTTTTAATATGCAGAGCTAGATTGGCAGTGGAAAGATGAGATAGCCAGAGTGTTGTTAACGAATTGTAATCTTGATTCGAATTTAAGCGATTAAACCGGACAGCGACTGCCAAAGAATACTCACGCCAATAAGGCTGAATACCACGCCACATAAGCCATCGATGTATACCGTTGCTTCGCTGAGTTTCTTTTGCAATGCCTTAGTTGAAAGCATCCACGCCAGTAGTGAGAACCAAAACAGAGACAGACCAAATAGGATGATAAGCGCAAAGCCTTTACCTGACAGAGACATGTCGGCAGGCACTAGGCTCGACATCAAGCTGATAAAGAACACCAAAGCCTTTGGGTTGAGAATATTGGTCGCAAACCCTTTCGAAAATGCCTGACGCTTATTGGTCAGAATCAGATCGTTGGAATTGACGATATCGGCATCATCATCGTGGTTCTGAATGATTTGCCAGGTTGCTTTAAGTGCACCGTAGCCTAAGTACAGCAAGTAGCTACCGCCGGCTAGTTGGATAATGGCAAATAATGTCGGTTGTTGGTGGACTAGGTAACTTATTCCCGTCAGGCTTAGCAATGAGTGCAGCAAGATCCCGCAAGATAAACCAAGCGCAATGTACAAGCCTGTCTGGCGTCCGTGACGCGTCGCATTTTGCACGACTAACGCAAAATCAGGGCCGGGGCTCATCAAAGCGATGAAGTGGATAGAGGCTAGGGTGATCAGTATGGTGACTTCGTTCATCGTCAGTTCTCAATAACGTTGCCGCTATTTTTAAATAAGTAATCGTATTGAGCGTAGCTTACCGTGATTTGAAATCGAGCAATTGTAAATTATCAACACTTAGTTGATTTGTGAGGGTGGTACGCCGAACGTGGTTTTGAAAGCCTTAGAGAAGTGTGCTTGGTCATAGAAGCCTACTTGGTGCGCGACCTTGGTACCACATATCCCAGACTTAATCAGACGCATGCTCTGTTCCATACGTAAACGGCTCAGCCATGCATAAGGCGTAATGCCCATTCTGTTTTTAAAATGGCGTTGGAATTGAGTCGTGGTTAAACCACACAACTCAGACAATTGTTCTAATCGCACTGGTTGATCCAAATTTGCCATCAAATAATCTTTTAGCGTATCAATCGATTGATTACCCAATTTGATGTCACTCTTCGATCCAAACTTCGCATAACGATCGACAATCGTCGAGAATCCTTCGAAAGGTAAGCAATCTTGAGCGAGCTGGCTGATGTTTTGATGGATTAATAGGCCGTGTAAGTTGCGTAATTGTGAAAATGCAGCTTGATCGGAGAGGATCAACTCAGAAAAGCCTAATGTGTGACCATTCTTCTTGGGATCGGCAAGATCTTGAAACCATTGGGGAGAAACTGCAAATACACTGACTTGATAACCCGAATCGAGTTTGGAGTGCCCATCATGCAGCTCATCGGGTGGCATGATAACAACTTGGCCAGCACCAACATTATGGCTCGTCCCTTTATAGACGAATTTCTGCTGTCCTTGGGTAATTAAACCAATGTGAAAGTCCAAATGATAGTGGCGCTGAAAAGCAAACTCTTGGTATTGAGCTTGGATCAGGCTGATATCTTCTGTTGGGGTAGAGTAATAGTGGACTTTATCCATGGTACAAAAAAGCTTGGTCAAATAGTCATCAATTCAACCAAGCTTATCTTCGTATTAAGGGATTGTCTTGTAAAAAACGATCAGTGTTACTGCTTAGCGCGTTTGTTCTTTCTGTTGTTACGCAGACCGTCAAAGCTGAATATCACCAACGCTCCCCAAATAAAGGCGAAGGTAATCGCTTTGTCACTGGTAAACGCTTCGCCATAAATCAGCACCGCTAACAAGAACATTAAGCTTGGTCCAATGTACTGGAAGAAGCCGAGGGTCGATAGCTTCAAGCGTGTTGCAGCGCCGGTAAAGCACAGCAGTGGAATGGTGGTAATAACACCAGCAGCAACCAGTAACAGATTGAGTTGCATCGGGTTCATTGAGAAGTCCGAGGTTGGGCTATCAGCAATAAATAGTAGGTACGTTGCTGCGAGAGGCAACATAACCAGAGTCTCAATGAACAAACCTGTTTGCGCTTCTAAGCTCACCTTTTTACGCAGTAAGCCATAAAAACCGAAGCTAAAGGCTAGGGCAATGGCGACGATCGGCACTGAACCGAAGGCAATTAATTGGATTAATACGCCAATCGCAGCAAGAGCCACTGCAAACCATTGCAGCTTACGTAAGCGTTCGCCGAGGAAGAGCATCCCGAGCAACACGTTAATCAGTGGGTTGATGTAATACCCCAAGCTGGCATCAAGCATGTGATTGGAATTCACAGCCCAAATAAAAATAAGCCAGTTAGCGCCCACCAAAATAGACGTCGCCACCAAATAGAGCATTTTTGGTTTCGAGGTCAGGGTGTCGCGGACTTTACGCCAGCTGCGGCCAATGTGCAGTAAGAAAGCGAGTAGGAAAAAGGACCATACTACACGGTGGCTAAGGATCTCTAACGGGGAAACGTCACTTAAAGATTTGAAATATATAGGGGCGATACCCCACATGGTGTAGGCGCCGACGGCAAGCAAAACCCCCTGGCGCGTACGTTGTTGTTCTTCCTGTGTCATGCATCTTTCTCTAGCACTGAGTGCTTATTAATAAGATTTATAAGAGAGTTGGTCAGTATAGGAGCGATAACCCTTTTCACCTAACAATTTGCGGTTTAATTCGCCAGCGTTCCCCTCTACAATGTGCGCCTTGCTTGCCAATGCTGCACGCTGACTTTATACCTTGATTAGGAACCACAATGACCGCCACTCTGATTGCTGAGCAAACACCAACTCCCGCGAATGATGCGCAAGATATTTTACAAGATGTCTTTGGTTATCAAAGCTTTCGTGATGGTCAGCAAGAGGTCATAGACCTAGCCGTTGAAGGCAAAGACAGCTTGGTTATTATGCCAACCGGTGGTGGTAAGTCTCTGTGTTACCAGATCCCGGCTTTAGTGCGTGATGGACTGACTTTGGTTATCTCACCGCTCATTTCTTTAATGAAAGACCAAGTTGACCAGTTGAAAGCCAATGGTGTGGCGGCTGAGTGCATAAACTCATCGATGCCACGCGATCAACTGTTGAGCGTGTTCAACCGCATGAACTCAGGCCAATTGAAGATGGTTTATGCTTCGCCAGAGCGTGTGTTGATGCGTGACTTCATCGAGCGCTTGCAAGGCTTGCCGCTTTCGATGATTGCGGTGGATGAGGCGCACTGTATCTCTCAGTGGGGACACGATTTCCGTCTTGAATATGCTTTGTTAGGTCAGCTTAAACAGTATTTCCCACATGTGCCTTATATGGCGCTAACCGCTACTGCCGATGATGCAACGCGCAAAGATATTATCTCGCGTTTGCAGCTGGTGGAGCCGCATACGTACTTAGGCAGCTTCGATCGCCCTAATATTCGCTACAACCTAGTTGAGAAGCATAAGCCCGTGTCTCAGGTGGTTCGCTACCTAGAAACACAGAAAGGCAATTGCGGCATCATCTATTGTGGTAGCCGTAAGAAAGTGGAAATGGTGACCGAGAAGCTGTGCAATAACGGTATTCGCGCTGCGGGTTACCATGCTGGCATGGACACCGACGAACGTGCTTACGTTCAAGAAGCTTTCCAACGTGATGATATTCAGATCGTTGTGGCGACTGTAGCCTTTGGTATGGGCATCAACAAACCCAATGTACGCTTTGTGGTGCACTTTGATATTCCACGTAACATCGAATCTTACTATCAGGAGACAGGCCGCGCAGGTCGTGATGGCTTGCCTGCTGAAGCTATGATGTTGTTTGACCCTGCTGATATGGGTTGGCTGCGTCGTATGCTGGATGAGAAAGAAGAAGGCCCGCAAAAACAAGTTGAGATGCACAAACTGAACGCGATGAGTGCCTTTGCTGAAGCTCAAACCTGTCGTCGCCAGGTTCTGTTGAACTACTTTGGCGAATATCGCGAGAAGCAATGTGGCAACTGCGATATCTGTCTCGACCCACCTAAGCATTTTGATGCGACCCAAGAGGCACAGAAGGCGTTGTCTTGTGTGTATCGTGTCAATCAGTCGTTTGGTATGGGCTACGTGGTCGAAGTGATGCGCGGTATGCAGAACATTCGTGTCCGTGATAATGGCCACGATAAACTGTCTACCTACGGTATTGGCCGTGACCATAGCCACGATTACTGGATCAGTATCTTCCGTCAGCTGATTCACAAGGGCTTGTTGTTCCAGAACATCACTCGTAACTCGACGTTACAGTTAACCGAAGAAGCACGTCCGTTACTGCGCGGAGAGATGTCTTTGGAGCTGGCTGTGCCTCGTTTAGATACAGCAGTGCGTAATGCGAAGTCCGATAAACTGAGCAGTAAGAACTACGATAAGAAGCTGTTTGCCAAACTGCGTAAGCTTCGTAAGTCGATTGCTGATGAAGATGGCTTGCCACCATACGTGGTATTCAGTGATGCGACGCTGATTGATATGGCTGAAATCCTACCCACATCTTATGGCGAAATGCTGGCTGTGAATGGTGTCGGTCAACGCAAACTCGATAAGTACGCTGATCCATTCTTAGATTTGATTCAAGAACACATCACCACACACGGCTAATTGCTAGTTTTCAGAAGCGTTTAGCTTATAAGAACGGTTAGTTCATAGAAAAAGAATAAGGTTGATAGGGACATGACAACACCAACAGAATTTGGCTTAAGAGAATATTTGGCTGAGGAAGGACGTTTATTGATTACGTCTCCAAGTTTTGATTTTGATTCTTATGAAGTGCTAGGTGAAAAGCTGGTGGCGTTGCTGTCAGCTTCTGTTGTTGAAAAGCAATGGGACGCCGATATGCATTCTTGGTTGATTGATTTTGAAGATTGTCGAATGTTTTTAAAGTCTGAGCATTACAGCGAATCAATTTGGTTTGAGTCGTTAAACGCTGAAGAAAGCCGAGAAGAGTTCGATTATCTCGCGACGCTTTTCAAGCGTGGCTTCTAACTTCAAGCATGGTTTCTAACGTTTAGCATAGCTTCTAAAAATATCGCTTTAAAAAACAGATCTTCTAGTGTCATTCACTAATTAAAGTGAGGATAAACGTTTGCGTTTGTTCTCACCATTGCAGCCAATATTGATTAATGTATAATCGCCCGCCGCTCAATAGAGCAAATTATAGAAACATTTTTAATCCACATTATTGGTAAGAGCTTTCTTAGTTTATTTGAAGAAATGACTCGATTTGGGTTCCCTCACCCCCAAACCAAACTAAAAAGGTACAGCATGAGTAACTTTACCCCTGCGCAACAGCGCAAAGCCCTAGCACTATTAGTTTTGTTCCATTTGGTGATTATTGCGTCAAGCAACTATCTGGTTCAGCTACCTTTTACCGTCTTCGGTATGCACACCACTTGGGGTGCTTTCACTTTCCCGTTTATCTTCCTAGCGACCGATCTCACAGTACGCATTTTTGGCGCGCAGCTTGCTCGTAAAATTATTTTCTTAGTGATGTTGCCTGCACTGGCCGTTTCTTATTTATTGTCTGTTGTGTTCTTTGAAGGTTCATTCCAAGGCTTTAGCCAACTAGGCGAGTTCAACCTGTTTGTTGCACGCATCGCAGCGGCAAGCTTCATGGCTTATTTGCTCGGTCAGATTTTGGATGTGCATGTGTTCAACCGCTTACGCCAAATGAAGCAATGGTGGGTTGCGCCAACGTGTTCGACACTTTTTGGTAATGCCATTGATACCATCGCGTTCTTTGCGATTGCCTTCTACCAAAGCCCAGATCCATTCATGGCTGAGCACTGGACTGAGATTGCGTTGGTTGATTACGGATTCAAACTCATCATTAGCTTAGGTTTGTTCGTGCCTATGTACGGTGTGCTTCTTAATTACGTGGTTAAGAAGTTAACCGCAGTGAACCCTGATTTTAAAGCGACAGGTGTTAACGCTTAAGTTTGAGATTTGTAACACAAAGCATTAATTCAGCGATAGAAAAAGCCCAAGTTAGTCTACTAACTTGGGCTTTTTTAATTTCTAGCGTCAGATACTAATATCAGAGGCATTCAATATTCAATGGCCAGCCAATATCGGTCTGTCTATTCGACTCGATCTCTAGCTCAGCAGCTGTCAGCGGATTGTCTGCTAGCCATTGCTTAGAAAGCGTCAAGGTCAGGTTGTTACCATCAGTTGCAAGCTTAAAATCAGGCTCTAGCGCTGGATTGCGACGGTGGGTCAGCAAAATAGCTAAACGCAGAATTCGTAAAATACGCTTGCTGCTGGTGCCTGAGATTGCATGTTGCTCTGGCAATGAGGTTAACTGTTCACGGTAGCGACGAGTTAACTCACCCAAGTAGTGCTTTTGCGCTCGAGTAAAGCCTGGCAGGTCTAAGTTCTGCAGTAGGTAAGCGCTGTGCTCGCCGCCTTTTTTGAAATCGATGGTTAAACCAATCTCATGAAGCTTAGCTGCGGTTTGTAATAGCACGCCAGCTTGAGGCTCTGAAACCCACTCTTCGGCGCCCGCTTGCTCTAACAGAGTTTGTGCGACTACAGCAACTTGTTCACCGTAGCTTACGTCCATTTGATAGCGTGATTGCACGCTCTTGACGGTACGCGCTCGAATATCTTCTTGGCGAAGTTCATCCACCATCTCGTAGGCTAGGCCTTCACGGAGTGCACCGCCTGCGAGTGTCATTGAATCAATTTCAAGTAGCTCAAAAATAGCGATAAGAATAGAAAGGCCACTTGGGAACACTAATGCACGCTCTAGTGTTAATCCTTCTATTTCTAGCTCTTCCAAGCGCTCGGTAATCATGGCTTGTTTCTGTAGACGCTTAAGCTTGGCATGAGTAATGACTTCATCCATGCCTTGCGCCAACATGATTTCTTGCAGTGCTTGAACGGTACCACTGGCACCAACACACACATCCCATCCAATATCCGTGTAGCTATCTAGAATAGGAGCCAACGTAGACTTAGCCGCTTCAATGGCATTGTTAAAGTTGGTTGCGGTTAATTGGCGATCTTTAAAGTGGCGCTCAAGCCAGGTAACACAGCCCATCTTCAGGCTAGTTAGTGCTTTCGCTGAGAAGCCTTCACCTATGATCATTTCGGTGCTTGCGCCACCTATATCAACGACCAGTCGGCGGCCGCTGCCACCAGAAGTGTGTGCTACGCCTTTATAGATAGTCGCAGCTTCTTCTTCACCAGAGATAACATTGATGTCATAACCAAGGATCTGGTTCGCTTTCTCTAGAAATATATCCACATTGATAGCGGTACGTAGGGTCGCTGTACCCACAATGCGGATATTTTCTTTTGGAATATCTTGCAGTCGCTCTGCAAAGAGACTCAAACAGTCCCAACCGCGCTGCATAGCTTCTGTACTAAGCGCATTATTTTCATTTAAGCCTGCTGCTAAACGCACTTTACGCTTAATCTTAGCCATGGTTTGTACGCTGCCATCGATGTGACGCACAACGAGCATATGAAAACTGTTCGACCCGAGGTCGATTGCAGCATAAAGCGGGGGTGACACTGTTTGACTCATAAGCGACTAAGCTTCCTTGTTATGACGCGGTTGGCGTGGGCGACGGTTCTGGTTTGGTTTACGGTTACCGTTGCGTGGGCCATTGTTGTTTGAGCGGCGTTGTTGCGGGTTACGTGTACGTAAGCGCATCGGTGCTGGCAGATCTTCTAGTAGTGCAGAAGCATCGTAGTCAGACATTGGGATAGCATGCTCAATGTATTCTTCGATTGGTGGCAAGTTGATTGCGTAATCTTCACAAGCAAAGCTGATCGAGTGACCGCTTTCACCAGCACGACCTGTACGACCGATACGGTGAACGTAATCTTCACAATCATCAGGTAGGTCGAAGTTGAATACGTGTGTTACTTGAGGAATGTGTAGGCCACGAGCTGCAACATCAGTTGCGACAAGAAGGTCAACATCACCTTTGGTGAACTGCTCAAGAATTTTTTCACGTTTCTTCTGAGGAACATCGCCAGTTAGCAGGCCTACACGGTGACCATCGGCAGCCAAGTGGCCCCAAACTGATTCACATTTGTGCTTCGTGTTAGCGAAGATGATTGCGCGATCTGGCCATTCTTCTTCGATTAACGTTTGTAGAAGAGCCATCTTATGTTCGTTAGAAGGGTAGAACAGCTCTTCTTGAATGCGGTGACCTGTTTTACGCTCAGGCTCAACAACCACGTGCTCTGGGTTGTGCATGTGCTCGAACGCTAGCTCTTGTACGCGGTAAGACAGCGTCGCAGAGAACAGCATATTCAGGCGATCTTTTGGCTCAGGCATACGGCGGAACAAGAAGCGAATGTCTTTAATAAAGCCCAGATCAAACATACGATCGGCTTCATCAAGCACAACCGCTTGAATGTGGTTAAGGTTAAATACCTTTTGCTTGTAGAAATCGATGATACGGCCAGTAGTACCAATTAAGATATCTGCGCCTTCTTCGATCTTACCTAGCTGCTTGTCGTAGCTTTCGCCACCGTAAGCTAGTGCTGCTTTGATACCCGTGCTTTCAACCAGAGAGTCAGCATCGTTGTAGATCTGAATCGCGAGTTCACGCGTTGGTGCCATAATAATTGCACGTGGCTGGTTAGGCTTACGCCCTTCATGCTCAGGTGTTTTTAGCAGGTGGTTAAAAGTAGCAGTTAGAAACGCAAGCGTTTTACCAGTACCCGTTTGGGCCTGGCCTGCAATGTCTTGGCCGGTGAGCAGTACCGGGAGCGCCAAGGCTTGGATAGGGGTACAATAATCGAACCCTTTTTTCTCCAATCCTTCAATGACTTGAGGAAGTAAATCCAAGTCGGCGAACTTTTGCTCTGTGATATGCGTCTTTTTCATTGCTATAGAATATCAGCTTAAGCTTGCAATACGAAAGTAAATACATTCCAATAGGGCATCTATTTACTGGTTATCATCCAACCAGTTCTAAAAAATACATTGGAGTGGAAGATGAGTGATAAGATTTTGCAGCTAACTGATGACGGTTTTGATAACGATGTAATCAATGCTGCAGGCCCTGTTCTTGTTGATTTTTGGGCAGAATGGTGTGGTCCATGTAAAATGATTGCGCCGATTCTTGATGAAATCGCAAACGAGTACGAAGGCAAGCTCACAATCGGTAAATTAAATATCGACCAAAATGCTGGAACTCCACCAAAATTTGGTATTCGTGGCATTCCAACGCTGCTTCTTTTCAAAGATGGCGGCGTAGCAGCAACTAAAGTTGGTGCATTGTCTAAAACTCAACTTAAAGAGTTCCTAGACGCTAACCTTTAATTAGGTGAGCCTTTGAAAAGAAACCGCGCAGTTAACAAATGCGCGGTTTTGTTTTTTCTAAGCTATGGACTAGTCTTAGTTTTAGTGCTAATTTATCGCACGTTAATTGAACGAATTTCTCTTCTTGGTCGATCCTGTGACCAACTCCTTCTTAACTTAAGAAAACAGATCCTATTTTGACTAAACAAACTTCCACCACTATGAATCTTACTGAACTGAAGAACAGACCTGTGTCTGAACTTGTTAAACTTAGCGAAAGCCTAGGTCTTGAAAATCAAGCTCGCCTAAGAAAACAAGACATTATCTTCTCCATCCTTAAAGCGCATGCAAAAAGTGGTGAAGACATCTTTGGTGATGGTGTTCTAGAAATTCTTCAAGACGGTTTTGGTTTCCTGCGTAGCGGCGACAGTTCGTACCTTGCTGGGCCAGATGATATTTACGTATCACCAAGCCAGATTCGTCGTTTTAACCTTCGCACCGGTGACTCGATTGGCGGTAAAATCCGTCCACCTAAAGATGGCGAACGTTACTTTGCACTGCTTAAAGTAAACACGGTTAACTACGACAAGCCAGACAACGCCCGTAACAAAATCCTTTTTGAAAACCTGACTCCTCTTCACGCCAACGAACGTATGGTGATGGAAGCGGGTAATGGTGCGACTGAAGATATCACAGCTCGAATTCTTGACCTTGCTTCACCTATAGGTAAAGGCCAGCGTGGTCTGATTGTTGCTCCGCCTAAAGCAGGTAAAACAATGCTTCTGCAAAATATTGCACAAAGCATTGCACGCAACCATCCTGAGTGTGAACTAATGGTTCTACTTATCGATGAGCGTCCAGAAGAAGTAACAGAAATGCAGCGCCTAGTTAAAGGCGAAGTAATCGCATCGACTTTCGATGAGCCAGCATCTCGCCACGTACAAGTAGCAGAAATGGTAATCGAGAAGGCGAAGCGTCTTGTTGAACACAAGAAAGATGTGGTTATCCTACTGGACTCAATCACTCGTCTAGCTCGTGCTTACAACACTGTTATTCCTTCATCAGGTAAAGTGCTTACTGGTGGTGTTGATGCGAATGCTCTACATCGTCCAAAGCGTTTCTTCGGTGCGGCACGTAACGTAGAAGAAGGCGGTAGCTTAACTATCATCGCAACTGCACTGGTTGATACTGGTTCTAAGATGGATGAAGTAATCTACGAAGAATTCAAAGGTACAGGTAACATGGAACTGCACCTTAACCGTAAGATTGCTGAAAAGCGCGTATTCCCAGCGATTGATTTCAACCGCTCTGGTACTCGTCGTGAAGAGCTTCTTACTAAGAGCGATGAACTACAGAAGATGTGGATCCTGCGTAAGATTGTTCACCCTATGGGCGAAACTGATGCAATGGAATTCCTTATCGATAAGTTAGCAATGACTAAAACGAACGATGAGTTCTTTGACGCAATGCGTCGTCAGTAGTCTTGATTAGCTGATAGTTATTAAAAAGCGCTGCCTTCGGGTGGCGCTTTTTATTTGCATTTTATAGCGACAGCTTGCAGAATGAGCAAAAGTGTTAAAAGGAAGTTAAAATGCAACATGGACTGTTGTCATCATTACTCCTGTCTACTTCACTGTTACTTTCCCCGGTCGGTATGAGCTATGCCACCGAGATGTCTCCAATTACAGTAGAGTCTTGGCTTGAGAATGATCAAGTAAAACTGAAAACTGCTGAATTACTCGAATTTGTCGTACGTGACGAAGTTAATTCGCTGCGCTTCGCGCTTGAGCGTCTGACATTTCCCCAACAAGAAGTGGCTCGTTACCAACTCTTGAAGAAGCTCGAACAGCAAAAAATTGTCCTCACCCCCAAGATGTCTATCTTCATTGAGCAGCAACTCGCTATCACGCCAACTTACCAAGTTTTAGAGCGTGGAGATGGTTATGAGTTTACGGTACCTGCCTTTAATTACCCTTCGATTGCCAACCGGCTCATCAAACAGTGGCGCCAAGACCAGAAGACGCTGGTGTTTGTGTTAGATGCAGAGAAACAAGAACTCGACCTAAAAGAGTGGTTATCTGGATCTGAGCATCAAGTTCAAACACGAGAAGCATTGTTAATCAGAGAGCTAGACAGTTTGTCTCCTGAAGCGGTTGATTATCTGACTAAGCAACTCACGGCCTCCTCGATTGTTAGCTGGCTACCTTCTACTGAGGTGGTGGTTCGATTAGCGCAAGTGAGCGAAGACCCAGAGGTCTACAAGATTCTATGGCGAATGAAGGCCGATTATCATAGCCAAGCTGAGCTAGTCCGCCTTGCTGAAACCAAACAAGCGTTCGCACTTGAACAAGTAATGGCTGCGACTAAGAACCCTCGTTTGAAAGATGAAGCGATTACTTTGCTTACCAAGGTTAACCCGCTATCAGAAGAGGTGAAGGAGTTTCTTGTCTCTAGGATGGCGATTGCCGATGAAGCGCCATTAGTCGCCCGTGAATTAGCCAAACAAGGTCATACGCGATGGTTGCAAGATCTTGTAAATGATAACCCTCAGGTGAAGAGCTCTTTGATCGAGCAAGCATTACCGTAAAGTGGATTTTGCCTCTCAATAACCACACTAAAAAGGGGGATCTCAGCGTCACCCTTTTTGATATACTGAGCGCAGAATAATCAGCATGTAGAAGTCCTATGAGTTTTAAAGATTTACGTGATTTTATCGACCATCTTGAAAGTATTGGTCAGTTGAAACGCATTTCTCACCCAGTCGATCCAGACTATGAAATGACCGAGATTAGCGACCGTACTCTACGTGCTGGTGGCCCGGCTCTTTTATTTGAAAATCCAATAGGCTATGACATGCCTGTTTTAACCAATCTATTTGGTACACCTAATCGTGTGGCTATTGGTATGGGTCGTCAGGAAGTGAAAGAACTGCGTGAAGTGGGTAAGTTGTTAGCTTACCTAAAGGAACCTGAGCCACCTAAAGGCTTTAAAGACGCTCTCGATAAACTGCCGGTGTTTAAGCAAGTCTTAAATATGCCAGCTAAACGTCTTCGTAAAGCGGCATGCCAACAAGTGATATGGCAGGGTGATGACGTCGACCTAGATAAAATCCCCGTGATGAGCTGTTGGGCCGACGATGTCGCGCCGTTGCTAACATGGGGATTAACGGTTACTCGCGGGCCTAATAAGAAACGCCAAAACTTAGGCATCTATCGCCAGCAAAAAATCGGCAAGAATAAGGTCATTATGCGTTGGTTAGCCCACCGTGGTGGAGCGCTTGATCTGCGTGATTGGATGGAAACTAACCCAGGTAAACCATTCCCAGTTTCTGTAGCGTTTGGAGCAGATCCTGCCACCATTCTTGGTGCGGTTACGCCAGTGCCGGATACTTTATCGGAATACGCGTTTGCAGGCTTACTACGCGGTAGTAAAACTGAGGTTGTTAAATCAATCAGCAATGATTTAGACGTTCCTGCAAGTGCGGAAATCGTGATGGAAGGTTACATCGACCCGAATGAGTTCGCGGACGAAGGGCCTTACGGAGATCATACTGGTTACTACAACGAGAAAGAAAAGCACCATGTGTTCACTATTACTCATGTAACCATGCGCGAAAACCCTATCTACCACAGCACCTATACTGGCCGTCCACCTGATGAGCCTGCGGTATTGGGTGTTGCGCTCAATGAAGTGTTTGTTCCTATTCTTCAAAAGCAGTTTCCAGAGATTGAAGACTTCTATCTACCGCCTGAAGGTTGTTCATACCGAATGGCTGTAGTGACCATGAAGAAGCAATACCCAGGTCACGCTAAGCGAGTGATGATGGGTGTATGGTCTTTCTTACGCCAATTCATGTACACCAAGTTTGTATTGGTGTGCGATGAAGATGTGAATGCACGAGACTGGTCTCAAGTGACCGCTGCTATGTGTGAACATATGGATCCGTCACGCGATAGCCTGATGATAGAGAACACGCCGATCGATTCATTGGATTTTGCATCACCTGTGGTTGGGTTAGGTTCTAAGATGGGCCTAGACATCACTAAGAAGTGGGATGCAGAGTTAGCACTATCGCCAGATGTCGAATCAGCACCTGTAAATAGTGAACATATAGAGGGCAGCTTAGCTGAGTTAACCAAGACTCAACCTGAAATTATTGATATTCACCTGCAAAACGATAATGCCAACATGGTTGTGGTGTCTATTGATAAGCAAGCTGCAGGTAATGGTAAGAAAATCATGGAAGCTGTTTGGTCTCAATTTGATGAGAACAAGTTTGTTATCGTGTGTGACGGCGATGTCAACGTGAGTGATTGGAATGACATTATTTGGGCGGTGACCACAAGAATGGATCCGGCTAGAGATACGTTGTTCCTACAGAATGAAACAGGACACTCAAAAATGGGTCTAGATGCGACCAATAAGTGGGAAGGCGAATGCCTGCGTGAGTGGGGTGTTCCAATCACAAAAGATCCTGATGTTGTTAAAAAGATTGATAGCATCTGGGAACAGCTAGGAATTTCATGAGCTACCAAGTAGTCTTATACCCAGAAAACATCAGTTTTACCGTAGAAAAAGGGCAAACGGTCTTGGATGCTGCGCTCAACAGCGATATCTATTTCCCAAACCGTTGCCAAGTCGGCGCATGCGCGATGTGTATGTGCAGAAAATTAGAAGGGCAAGTGAGTTACCATCTTGAACCCATGCTTACAGAGAAAGAGCAGCAACAAGGTTGGATTTTTGCTTGCCAAGCATTTGCAGAAAGTAATTTAGTTCTAACCTTTGCCGATTAAGGGTTAGTAAGAGGAAGAACATGACTATTAAATGTAAAGTGAAGTCTATCGAGCCTTTGGCTTGTAATACTTACCAAATCCTACTTCACCCAGAAACACCGGTCGCTTTTAAAGCGGGCCAATATCTGATGGTTGAAATGGGCGAGAAAGATAAGCGTCCATTTTCGATTGCAAGCAGCCCTTGTCGCCATGAAGGCGAGCTTGAGTTACACATTGGTGCAGCTGAGCACAATGCTTACGCTTCAGAAGTCGTTGAGGCAATGAAGAAAGCGCAAGCTGAAGATGGCGATATAGCTATTGATGCTCCGCACGGTGATGCGTGGGTTAAAGAAGAAAGCGATCGTCCTCTGTTACTAATTGCTGGTGGTACTGGCTTTAGCTACGTGCGCTCTATTCTCGATCACTGCATCGCGCAGAACAGTAAAAAAGAGATTCATCTATACTGGGGTGCAAAAGATGAGTGTCAGCTGTATGCGAAAGAAGAGCTTGTCGACATTGCAGCAAAACACAGCAATGTGCATTTTGTACCAGTAGTAGAAGAAGCACCTGAAGTTTGGAACGGCCAAACGGGTAATGTATTAGAAGCAATCACGCAAAGTTTCGAATCATTAGCTGATTTCGATATCTACATTGCGGGTCGTTTCGAAATGGCAGGCGCTGCAAGAGACATGTTTACTCAGAATAAAGAAGCAAAGCGTGACCATATGTACGCAGATGCTTACGCATTTATCTAAGAATTCTTTTGGATTTTGAGCGAAAAGAGAGCAGAAATGTTCTCTTTTTTCTGTTTAGGTGAACTATTAGGCAGTTAACCTCTATTTATTCATTTTTTATGAAAAAGTAGTTGCTAAGCTGAGTGGGTTCCCTATAATGCGACACCACTGAGACGGCAGACGCCACAAGGCTTCAGCAACAATCAGTTAGACGGAAAGCGACAAAAAATTAATTTTCAAAAAGTGTTTGACACTGAATGTTAATTCGCTAGAATGGCCGTCCACTTAGAGAGGCTCCTTACTTAAAAGGAACGCTCAACAAGTGAAGCTCTTTAACAATTTAAACCTATCAATCTGTGTGGGCACTCGTTGATGAATATCAAAACGTTATTACTTAGGTAATAGCAGTTACTTCGGTAACAAAATTGATTTCAATGAACTGAGTGACCAAT
>NZ_JAKKCO010000017.1:0-7000 GCF_021728355.1 Vibrio sp. A2-1
AGAGTCGAATTTATATCGATACCTATTATAATCCAGTAAGAAGACATGGGACTCTAGGTGGAGTGAGTCCCATGGACTTTGAACTAATCAACTAAACCCCTGTGTCTACTTTTTAGGGGCCATATCAATCTCGTATCTCGTATCTCGTATCTCGTATCTCAAATATCTTTTCTTCCACGCACAAAAAAGAGCACCGAAGTGCCCTTACAATATTCTTCAACTAATCGCTAATCGTGATGGCCTACTGCCAAAGAGCGGCGAGTGAATCCATAAGGCCACTCGTTGCACCTTGTGATTGAAGTGCTTGAAGAATGATGGGTGCAAATGTCGTAACCATTGACGAATCCATACCTAACCCAGCAAACGCACTTTCAACAGCACCTTGTGAGCTTAGAACTGATGATAAGCCAGTCGATTCAAGTGAAGACATTCCAGGAATGAGTGATGCGAGTTCTTTATTGTCTGCAGTGCCAAGCGAATTTTGTGCAAGTGCTAGCATTGAACCGATACCGCCAATCGCTTGATCGCTTGTTACAGATGCTTGATCAGCAACGGTATCTGCAAGTGGTGTTGTTTCGTTTTGTTGAGACCACATATTTACAGCTGCCATCAGGGCAGTTTGTGATAGTTGGGAATAGTTGGTATCTGATGTTGAACCGGTTTGTTCAGAGTCGCTAGTGCTAGCGCAAGAGACTACAGCAAGGCTGCTGAGCATAGTGATGAGTATTTTCTTCATTATTCTTCCTTAAGTAATAAAGTAATCGACCTATTCACTATAAACGAAAAACGGCGATGTAGTCACATCGCCGTTGGATTATTTTAATTTTATTTGCCTATAGTATTTTGTTTTACTAAAGGTTTTTATAAAAATTAAAGGATAGCTAGAAGTTCTACTTCAAATACTAGAGCTGCAAATGGTGGAATTGCAGCACCTGCGCCGCGCTCACCGTATGCTAGATCTTGAGGGATGTATAGCTTCCACTTAGAGCCAACAGGCATCATTTGTAGAGCTTGTACCCAACCTTGAATTACGCCAGTTACTGGGAATTCAGCAGGTTGACCGCGAGATACAGAGCTGTCGAAAACAGTACCGTCAGTTAGTTCACCGTGGTAGTGAACACGTACTTGCTTGTCTGCAGTAGGGATTTCGCCAGTACCTTCAGTTAGTACTTCGTACTGAAGACCAGACTCAAGAACTGTTACTTCTGAACGAAGAGCGTTGTCAGTTAGGAAAGCTTCGCCGTCAGCAGCAGCTGCTTTAGCTAGTTCTTGACGTGCAGCTTCACCACGAGTGTGTAGCTCTTGTAGTGCGTTGTTGATTTCGTCAACTTCGATAGCTGGCATGTCACCAACTAGAGCTGTTGCGATACCAGCAGCGATTGCGTCTACGTTTAGGCCTTCAAGACCAGAACCAGCAAGTTGTTGGCCCATTTGTAGACCGATACCGTAGCTAGCTTTTTGCTCTACAGTTTCAAATTTTACTTCAGACATGAAAAGTCACTCTTTTTGTCAGTACGAAAAGGGTAAGAATACCAGTATTAGCAGCCTGAATAAACGGCTAGCCCCTGATCACTTACGCTTTACCGTGTCCAAATCACAGCTATGTCAATTTTCTTGCTTTGGTCTCTGTTGTAGCGGAAAGATCTATACTGTTGGTACTTTGGTTTTTATACTGTAGTTATTCAATGTATAGGACGCAGTGGCATGAATCGTCGTCAAAAGAAAAAACAGAAAGTAGACCACTTAGCAGAGTTCAAGGATCGACTGAATCAGGTCAAAGATAAATTAAGTTCGATCGATATCAAGAAAATGAAAACCTCAACCGTGCAGGCCTGGGGATCATTGCCGAAATTACACCAGAGACTATTGATGGTGATTTCGCCGATCGTATTGATCTTACTTTTTGTGCCGCTACCAGAACCTAAAGTAGACGCAGCCCCAGCAACATCGCGCGTCGAGCTTGAGATAAACACGGTTGGCTTAAGCGAACAGCAAAATGCCAAGAGCAGTTCATCAGAACCGAGTAACAACAATTGGCAAGAGTATCTTGTGAAGCAAGGGGATACGTTAGCGCAGGTTTTTCGAAATAACGACTTACCGTTGTCTGACTTGAACGCGCTAGTGCGTATTGAAGGGGCAGACAAACCACTTAGTCAGATTCGTAAAGGCCAGCTAGTTCGATTCAAACTCGCCGAGACCGGGAAACTAGACATTCTTCAGCTAGAAAAAGGCAACACTTCGGTGATGTTTTTCCGATTGTCAGACGGTGGCTTTGGCCGTAGTAAATAGCTCAATACTGAGCCTGCGTTAAAGCGCTTCGTCAGATACAGACAGTCGATAGAAAAGAGCTAATGATTAGCTCTTTTTTTTGGTCGCTTGAAAGGTGCAAGCGGTAAGATGATGAGCATAATTCCGATAAAGGTTAACGTATCTGGAATCTCATCAAACCATATCGCGCCTATTATTGCGACAAACACTAAGCCTGAGTATTCAGCCAAGGCAATTTGACTAGAGTGTGCTTTTTGGTAGGCAGCGACCGCAAGTCCGTTGTAGCTTAAAATTAGCGTCGCACTTAATGCTATGTATCCCAAATGCTCCACAGACACCGGCTGCCAGTATAAGAAGCACAGTACTAATGAGGCTGGAATAGAGCATAACGTTGTCCACCACAGCGTAGTAACCACAGTTTGCTCACTAGGAAGCTTTCTTACCAATACATTGAATAGTGCGAGGGTGAGTGCTGTACCCAAAGCAAACAGTGCTGCCCAATGAAATTGTGATGGCCTCAAGACAATCAATGCACCAATAAAACCGATAGTGGTGGCGATAACCTTGCCAAGTGCCGGTTGCTCTTTGAGTAGAAACATAGAGAGAGGTAACATCAACAGGGGCGCGACGTAAAATACTGCGTTGGCGGTAGCTAAAGAAAGGTGGGTGATCGCGACGACCATACATCCGCTGCCGATTAGGATCAGTTGTCCTCGAATAAAGGTCACTTTAGCTTGTTGTAAGCGTCGTTGTTCTTTTTTCTGCTGTAGCCACAAAGGGGTGATGATGAGCAGAGATATCAACTGTCGGAAAAAAATATACTGTAAGGGCGGTACTTCGCCATTCAATAGTTTTACCGCTACGTCGGAAAGCGAGGCAAACAAGTTACCTGCAACCAACAATAGAATACCGACAGTGATATTCGTCATTACTTTTCTAATCTCATGTCTACATGCGGAATATCGTCTTCCAGATACATCTCAGAGATAGTTTCGAACCCGTGGCTCGCATAGAAGTTTTCTAGGTGTTGTTGCGCGCCAATATCGATGGTCTTGTTCGGCCAAAGAGACTCACAGCGTGTTAACGCTTCTTTGATCAATTGATGACCCAAGCCATCACCTCTTGCCGATTGCTTGGTCGCCACTCGGCCGATGCTCGTGTTGTCGTAAGAGGTGCCGGGTGGTAACAAACGTGCACACGCCACTAGCTCTGCATCAGCATAGCCAAGCAAGTGTTCAACACCTGCGAGTGTATCTTTACCATCGAGCTCTGGATAAGGGCAATTTTGCTCAACGACGAACACATCTACTCGTAATTTAAGTAGTTGATAAAGCTGTTGTGTTGAAAGTTCAGAGAAGGGAATTGAGTGCCAAGTGATCATGTTTACATCCAGAGGTTATCGATGCTCTGAATGTACTATGTGCGATGATTGTTGGCATTAACTATTGTTAATTCGACCTTTAATTCTGCTCAGGCTGATGGCGGTTATTCCTAGATAGGCCGCAATTTGATTGTCGTTCAAGCGCTGCTCAAGGTCGGGGTAATGTTCGCAGAAAAGCTGATAGCGTTGCTCTGGAGTATAGAGCAGCATAAAGCGTTCTTTGTTTTCCTTATGCATCAGCTGAGTTTCTAACAGCTTTAAATACAAAGGGTTATTTGCTGCACGCCACTCAATAACCGCATTCATTGGCAGTTCTAACATAGTAATTGGTGTGAGTGTTTCTAGTAGGTAAGGGGACGCTTGGTTCTTTATCAAACTCTCAAAGCCGATGATCCAGTCTTGTTCCCAGTAGAATTCTTTGCTGTATTGCTTACCGTCATTAGTGAGATAACAAGCGTGGCATAAGCCTTCAAGTACAAAGTAGATTGAACTCGCCATCTCACCTTGATTGATCAGGATGTGTCGGGTTGGCAGCTCAAGCGGCTTCGCGACAGCTAATAGAGATTCAACCTGACTCTCAGAGAAGTCAAAGCTTTGTAGTTGTTTGATAAAAGAGGTGTGCATGAAAATAACCTAACCCAAATAAGTGTCGAAATCATCGCACTTATTTGAGTATAGGTACAGAGCAGGCTAAATCAGCGTCGAGCGTGCTGTTCTAGATAATCTTGAGCAAGTTCTCTACCCATGTATTTACCAAGAGTTTTCAATGGTACTTTCTTAAGGTTAACCACAATCAAGCCATCCAGAGCATCATTAAATGATGGGTCGACGTTAAAGCACACCAACTTACCGTTCATCCCTAGATACTGGCGCAGTAGTACTGGTAGGCCTTTTCCTTGCTCCATACGTGCTAACACTTTAGAGAGCAGAGGAACACTTGCCAATGACGATAACAGATGATTTTGCCAGAACACGTGATTACTGGTATTGAGTGGTGAAGAAGGAGAAACCAGATTTGCCTTTTCCTCATCATAATGGTGGATTGATAAGGTGGTCGCGATCAACAGGCGCGCATTATGGCTGTAATCATTACTGATACTGACTGGGCCGAATAGGTGAGTGTATTGAGGATGACGATACACGAAGGCCGCGATGCCTTTCCACAATAGTAACAGTGAGTTAAGGCTCTTTTGATAAGGTTTGCTCACCACAGAACGCCCAAGCTCAATGCTGTTGTCTAAGGTATCGATGAATTCTTGATTGTAGTTAAACAGACTGCGGGAATAGAGTTGATCAAGCCCGTGCTCAGCGATCAACTTGTCGACCATACCAAGTCGGTACGCCCCGACCAGTTCAGCCTTAGCTTTGTTCCACACAAACAGTTGATGGTAGTAAAGGTCATACTCATCTAAATCACAGGCAAGCCCGCTGCCTTCGCCGACCTCTCTAAAGCTTTCTTCTCTTACTCGACCAATCTCGCGCATTAAATTGGGGACCGACTGGCTTGGTGTGCAATACACCTCAAAATCGCCCTGTTCAAGTAATCTCATTTCTTGAGGAAGTGACGCGACTTCTATAGAGAGTACTTCTGATGGAATAGGTGCAATAACCTGAGTGTCAAAAGAGGGCGCATGGATTGGCGTGCTAGGACTATCTTGTTGACTCATCAGATAGGTATTGAGTCGCAGATAGTTGACGATATCCATTTCTTGTTCAAACGATTTTATCTCTGAGTATGGGATTGAAGAGCCGATAGAGATAGAGATGGTAGTCGCTCGTTTATTAAGAAGTTCACGACCAAGTAAAGCCGTTCTTAGCAGTGGATGAACTCGTCCGGCTTGGTAGAAAAGCTCGCTGTTTTTACCATTGATGAAGATAGGCACTGTGGTGGCTTGGTGACGCTTAACAAACTTGGCAACCGATTTGCTCCATTCGATGTCTGTTAGTGTTTTTGCCCCTTTACGGTAACTCGATACTTCGCCAGCAGGGAACACAATCAACAATCCACCGTCTGCCAAATGACGATTGGCATCTCGAATGGCTTTGGCATTGGTGCGTTTTGATTCTTTACTGTTAAAGACATCTACACCGATGAAAAGATCATCCAGCTCAGGCAGGCGCTTAAGTAACTCATTGGCCAGCACCTTCACATCCTTCCTTACTGATCCTACGAGATCGGCAAGGATCACACCTTCAATTGCGCCAAGCGGGTGGTTAGCCACAATCACCACTGACCCTTCTTCCGGGATATTACCTGTGGCGCCTGCGGAAACAGAATAGTCGATATTGAGTGCCGACAGGGTGTGATGCATGAATTCAAAACTAGACAACTCATCAGGTCTATCTTGATAGAGTTTATCTAGCTTAGATAGCCCAGTTGCCCACTCGACAACAGACTCACCTAAACCAAAAGGCGTGTAACGTGGTAAACGAAAAGGACTATCAATCATAATGAAGCTACCTTATTGACTAAAGTTGTTTAGGAAACCGTCTTGATTCTTGAAATCTTTCACACTTAAAAATGCACCGCATAACCACACTAGGCATGCCATACCAAACAGTAATCCACCGTCATAACCGACAATTTCACCCGCTGCATTAAACTCAGGCATTTGAATACCGAGTGGTGTAAACAGGTGGAAGAAAATCGCACCACTCATAATTCCCACACTCATGATTGCACCTAGGCCATGCCAACGAGTAAACAGCAAAATGGCAGCAATCAATTCAGCAAACCCAATTAAGTAACCGCCAAATGAACCGAACCAACTTAAGCCCGACCATGTCGCCAAGGTGCCAAAGATATGCTCAGTCTCGTATGAGCCTGTGAACTTAAAAAACAGCGACTGAACAAATACGAAAGCGATAAATGCCGCAGGAATATGTTTAGCTGGAGTGAATGTCATGGTTATTCCCTTATTTGATCAGTTGCGGCCAAATGGTGTCGGCTTTTTGAATATGTTGTGCTCGGTCTTGTTCCCAACGCTGTTTAATCTCTTGGTCGTAGTTGAGGTAAAGCTTGTTATCAACAATCGTCCATTGATTCGGGTCTCCGGGTGCAAAATCACTTTTTGCTGAAACAGCCCAAGCGCAATAACCACCATATTGAGGGGCATATTTTTCAGGATTATTAACAAATAAAGTCAGATTCTTTTCAGAAGAGAAATACCAGTCCGCGCCTTTGTACTCGGTGCTGAATTTTTTATTGCCTTCAATAGGTTTACCTGTGACCCGTCCTGATATGGGTTGACACTTGATTGACTAAAACGCTCGATGTATTTCATCGGGCGTTTTGTATTTTAGAGCTGTGTGAGGCCTATATTCATTATAGATTTTTACTGATTCGGCGAC
>NZ_JAKKCO010000018.1:0-1429 GCF_021728355.1 Vibrio sp. A2-1
TCTGAGTCCACAAAACCCCTTGGGTGTTGTATGGTTAAGCCTCACGGGCAATTAGTACAGGTTAGCTCAATGCCTCGCAGCACTTACACACCCTGCCTATCAACGTCGTAGTCTACGACAACCCTTTAGGACACTTATAGTGCCAGGGAAAACTCATCTCAAGGCTCGCTTCCCGCTTAGATGCTTTCAGCGGTTATCGATTCCGAACTTAGCTACCGGGCAATGCCATTGGCATGACAACCCGAACACCAGAGGTTCGTCCACTCCGGTCCTCTCGTACTAGGAGCAGCCCCTTTCAATTTTCCAACGCCCACGGCAGATAGGGACCGAACTGTCTCACGACGTTCTAAACCCAGCTCGCGTACCACTTTAAATGGCGAACAGCCATACCCTTGGGACCGACTTCAGCCCCAGGATGTGATGAGCCGACATCGAGGTGCCAAACACCGCCGTCGATATGAACTCTTGGGCGGTATCAGCCTGTTATCCCCGGAGTACCTTTTATCCGTTGAGCGATGGCCCTTCCATTCAGAACCACCGGATCACTATGACCTGCTTTCGCACCTGCTCGAATTGTCATTCTCGCAGTCAAGCGGGCTTATGCCATTGCACTAACCACACGATGTCCAACCGTGTTTAGCCCACCTTCGTGCTCCTCCGTTACTCTTTGGGAGGAGACCGCCCCAGTCAAACTACCCACCAGGCACTGTCCGTAATCCCGATTCAGGGACCAACGTTAGAACATCAAAACTACAAGGGTGGTATTTCAAGGACGACTCCATCACATCTAGCGACGCAATTTCATAGTCTCCCACCTATCCTACACATGTAGGTTCAATGTTCAGTGCCAAGCTGTAGTAAAGGTTCACGGGGTCTTTCCGTCTAGCCGCGGGTACACTGCATCTTCACAGCGATTTCAATTTCACTGAGTCTCGGGTGGAGACAGCGTGGCCATCATTACGCCATTCGTGCAGGTCGGAACTTACCCGACAAGGAATTTCGCTACCTTAGGACCGTTATAGTTACGGCCGCCGTTTACCGGGGCTTCGATCAAGAGCTTCGACCGAAGTCTAACCCCATCAATTAACCTTCCGGCACCGGGCAGGCGTCACACCGTATACGTCATCTTACGATTTTGCACAGTGCTGTGTTTTTAATAAACAGTTGCAGCCACCTGGTATCTGCGACTCTCGTCTGCTCCATCCGCAAGGGACTTCACTGATAAGAGCGTACCTTCTCCCGAAGTTACGGTACCATTTTGCCTAGTTCCTTCACCCGAGTTCTCTCAAGCGCCTTGGTATTCTCTACCCGACCACCTGTGTCGGTTTGGGGTACGATTCCTTACAATCTGAAGCTTAGAGGCTTTTCCTGGAAGCATGGCATCAATGACTTCACTACCGTAGTAGCTCGACATCGTATCTCAGCGTTA
>NZ_JAKKCO010000018.1:1529-3005 GCF_021728355.1 Vibrio sp. A2-1
TACTTGAACCTGGACAACCGTCGCCAGGCCCACCTAGCCTTCTCCGTCCCCCCATCGCAATTGTAAGAAGTACGGGAATATTAACCCGTTTCCCATCGACTACGCCTTTCGGCCTCGCCTTAGGAGTCGACTTACCCTGCCCCGATTAACGTTGGACAGGAACCCTTGGTCTTCCGGCGAGGGAGTTTTTCACTCCCTTTATCGTTACTCATGTCAGCATTCGCACTTCTGATACCTCCAGCATGCCTTACAGCACACCTTCAACGGCTTACAGAACGCTCCCCTACCCCACATACCCTAAGGTACGTAGCCGCAGCTTCGGTGTATAGCTTAGCCCCGTTACATCTTCCGCGCAGGCCGACTCGACCAGTGAGCTATTACGCTTTCTTTAAATGATGGCTGCTTCTAAGCCAACATCCTGGCTGTCTGAGCCTTCCCACATCGTTTCCCACTTAGCTATACTTTGGGACCTTAGCTGGCGGTCTGGGTTGTTTCCCTCTCCACGACGGACGTTAGCACCCGCCGTGTGTCTCCCGGATAGTACTTACTGGTATTCGGAGTTTGCAAAGGGTTGGTAAGTCGGGATGACCCCCTAGCCTTAACAGTGCTCTACCCCCAGTAGTATTCGTCCGAGGCGCTACCTAAATAGCTTTCGGGGAGAACCAGCTATCTCCAGGTTTGATTGGCCTTTCACCCCTAGCCACAAGTCATCCGCTAATTTTTCAACATTAGTCGGTTCGGTCCTCCAGTTGATGTTACTCAACCTTCAACCTGCCCATGGCTAGATCACCTGGTTTCGGGTCTAATCCTAGCAACTGTACGCCCAGTTAAGACTCGGTTTCCCTACGGCTCCCCTAAACGGTTAACCTTGCTACTAAAATTAAGTCGCTGACCCATTATACAAAAGGTACGCAGTCACACCACGAAGGTGCTCCTACTGCTTGTACGTACACGGTTTCAGGTTCTATTTCACTCCCCTCACAGGGGTTCTTTTCGCCTTTCCCTCACGGTACTGGTTCACTATCGGTCAGTCAGTAGTATTTAGCCTTGGAGGATGGTCCCCCCATATTCAGACAGGATATCACGTGTCCCGCCCTACTCGTTTTCACTGATTATGAGATGTCGACTACGGGGCTATCACCCTTTACTGCGGCACTTTCCAGAGCCTTCGTCTGTCTCATTAAAAGCTTAAGGGCTAATCCAATTTCGCTCGCCGCTACTTTCGGAATCTCGGTTGATTTCTCTTCCTCGGGGTACTTAGATGTTTCAGTTCCCCCGGTTTGCCTCCTGTTGCTATGTATTCACAACAGGATACTTGCTTATGCAAGTGGGTTTCCCCATTCAGGAATCCCAGACTCAAAAGGTTATTACTACCTAATCTGGGCTTATCGCAAGTTATTACGCCTTTCATCGCCTCTGACTGCCAAGGCATCCACCGTGTACGCTTAGTCACTTAACCATACAACCCGAAAGGGT
>NZ_JAKKCO010000002.1:0-460512 GCF_021728355.1 Vibrio sp. A2-1
TCCTAAGGATAGTGCTACTGACTTAACGGTATCAGAAGAATCGAGAGATCGCTGAACAGCTTCTCGTTTAAATTCGTCTGTATATTGTCTTTGTGATTTTACTTTCATGACACTCAATGCTCTGTATTAAGTGTCTACTTTTATGGGGTCACATCAGAGAATATGGCAAAGACAAATTACAGGCAATAAAAAAGGAGAACCGAAGTTCTCCTTTTCTTAAACCTTTAAGCTAACTCTAAATTATAGAGATGCTTTCGCTTTTTCAACTAGAACAGCAAATGCTGCTTTGTCGAATACTGCGATGTCAGCAAGAATCTTACGGTCGATCTCGATAGATGCTTTCTTAAGGCCATTGATGAAACGGCTGTAAGATAGACCATTTTGACGAGATGCCGCATTGATACGTGCAATCCAAAGTTGACGGAATTGACGTTTCTTGTTGCGACGGTCACGGTAAGCGTATTGACCAGCTTTGGTAACTGCTTGGAAAGCTACGCGGTAAACACGTGAACGTGCTCCGTAGTAACCTTTAGCTTGTTTTAGAACTTTCTTATGACGTGCACGAGCTTGTACACCACGTTTTACGCGAGGCATTATGCTTCTCCTAAACTAAACGAATTTATAAACTAAAAAGAATTAAGCGTATGGCATCATACGTAGAACTGCAGCCACTTCACATTTTGGAAGGATTGAGTTCGGACGAAGCTGACGCTTGTTCTTAGTAGTACGCTTAGTCAGGATGTGACGTTTACCAGCGTGCTTAAACTTAATACCACCAGCAGTTTTCTGGAAACGCTTAGCAGCACCTTTGTTGGTTTTCATCTTAGGCATGATGAATAACTCCGCATTGTTGAGTTGTTAATAACATAGTAATTAGGGCGAATAAAACCCTACAGCCTATGGCTGCAAGGTTTAATTACTTGCAAAGCCGTTAATTACTTCTTTTTAGGGGCCAACACCATGATCATCTGGCGACCTTCAATTCTCGTTGGGAAAGATTCGACAACTGCAAATTCTTCAGTATCGATTTTCAAACGATTAAGAACGTCAACACCGATTTCTTGGTGAGCCATTTCGCGGCCACGGAAGCGAATTGTTACCTTCACTTTGTTGCCGTCTTCAAGGAAACCAGTCAGGTTGCGTAGTTTTACCTGATAGTCTCCAATATCAGTTCCAGGTCGGAATTTAATTTCCTTGATCTGAACCTGCTTTTGCTTTTTCTTCTGCTCTTTCGCAGCTTTGCTCTTCTCGAAGAGGAACTTACCGTAGTCCATCACACGACAAACTGGCGGCTCGGCGTTAGGGCTGATCTCTACGAGATCCATACCAGCTTCATTTGCAGCTTCCATCGCTTCAGCGATTGTTACTACACCAACAGCTTCGCCGTCTGCGCCAGTTAGACGCACTTCACGAACGCCACGAATGTCACCGTTTAAACGGTGCTGGTTTTGTTTGGCCGGTTGTTGGCCACGTCTTCCGCCTTTAATAGCTATTCCTCCAGATTGAGCTTACGGTTTGAAACCTCGGCTTGGATGTATGAAATAAAGTCATCCACTTTAAATTTACCAAGGTCCTTACCTTTACGTGTACGTACTGCAATTTCGCCGGCTTCCATTTCTTGGTCACCACACACAAGCATGAACGGTACACGTTTCAAAGTATGTTCGCGGATTTTAAAGCCAATCTTCTCATTTCTCAAGTCTGCTTTGACTCTAAATCCACTTTTTTGCAGTTTTTTCGCAATTTCTTGTACATATTCAGACTGTTTGTCTGTAATGCCCATAACAATTGCTTGTTCTGGCGCCAACCACGTTGGGAAGAAGCCAGCGTATTCTTCAATAAGAATACCGATGAAGCGTTCTAGTGAACCTAAAATCGCGCGGTGGATCATAACTGGCGTGTGACGCTCGTTATCTTCACCTACGTAAGTTGCACCTAAACGTTCTGGTAATGCAAAATCGAGCTGCACTGTACCACATTGCCATGCGCGGTCCAAACAATCATGCAAAGTAAATTCAATCTTAGGTCCGTAGAACGCACCCTCGCCTTCTTGAATCTCGTATGCAATCTCCATCGCCTCAAGCGCTTGCTTAAGATCGGCCTCTGCACGGTCCCACATTTCGTCTGAACCTACGCGCTGTTCTGGACGAGTAGATAGCTTAACAACAATGTTTTCGAAACCGAAAGTTGTGTAAGTATCGTAAACCATTTCAATACAAGCTTTAACTTCTTGTTGAACTTGGTCTTCAGTACAGAATACGTGAGCATCATCTTGAGTGAAGCCACGAACACGCATAATGCCGTGAAGTGCGCCAGACGGCTCGTTACGGTGACATGAGCCGAACTCAGCCATACGTAGCGGTAGATCACGGTAAGATTTCAAACCTTGGTTAAAGATTTGAACGTGACCAGGACAGTTCATTGGCTTGATCGCGTATTCACGGTTCTCTGAAGAAGTCGTGAACATCGCTTCAGCGTACTTATCCCAGTGACCAGAACGTTCCCAAAGAACACGGTCCATCATTAATGGGCCTTTTACTTCTTGGTAATCGTACTCAGTCAGCTTCTGACGAATAAATACTTCTAGCTCACGGAAGATAGTCCAACCGTTGTGATGCCAGAAAACCATGCCTGGTGCTTCTTGCTGCATGTGGAATAGATCTAAGTGCTTACCGATTTTACGGTGATCACGCTTAGCCGCTTCTTCTAGGCGCACTAGGTGAGCCTTAAGCGCTTTCTTGTCGTGGAATGCAGTGCCGTAGATACGTTGAAGCATCTTGTTGTCACTGTTACCACGCCAGTAAGCACCCGCTACGTTAAGTAGTGTGAAATGTTGGCAGAAGCCCATATGTGGAACGTGTGGACCACGACACATATCAATGTATTCTTCATGATGGTACAGGCCTGGACGATCGTCTTTAGAAACGTTCTCATCCAAGATTTCGATTTTGTAAGTCTCGCCGCGAGCTTCGAATGCGTCACGCGCTTCCTGCCAGCTAACTTTCTTCTTAACAACCTGATACTTGGTCTTCGCTAGCTCTTTCATACGCTTTTCAATCTTTTCTAGATCTTCTTGCGTTAGAGAGTGCTCAAGGTCGATATCGTAGTAGAAACCGTTATCGATGGTAGGACCGATCGCCATTTTCGCTTCTGGAAAAAGCTGCTTAATCGCGTGACCTAAAAGGTGAGCACAAGAGTGACGAACGATCTCAAGGCCATCAACTTCATCTTTAGCTGTGATGATTTCTAGGCTTGCATCGTTTTCGATAAGATCACAAGCATCAACACGCTCGCCGTCTACACGACCAGCAATCGTTGCTTTCGCAAGACCAGGACCGATTGATAGGGCAACATCTAGAGTTGATACAGGGTTGTCAAATTGACGCTGACTACCGTCAGGAAGAGTAATAATTGGCATTATTTGTCCTTTACAGTGGTGTTGCACACCAAGCAACACATGAAAATGTTTAATATATGTTTTTCAACCAACAAGTATGTTGATCGGAGATATATGCATAATAAATATACCCACATAGAAGCAAATACAGATGCCCCATTTGTGAGTAGCCGAACATTGTAACGAAATTATATGAAATGACAATGACAGAGAGAATCTGCCCGCTCTCCAACCACTTCGTTTGATAAGGTTTTATCATAATAGCGGTAACTTCCCTGCCCCTCCGAACCCTCTTTCCAATCGAGCAGTATCAACCCTACTAATTCTCCTATCTCCTGTAAGGTCGCTCTTCCAACTTATCTCTTACAAACGAGTTATTTAGAACTAAGCTATATAGAAGCAACGGATTGCGGATGAGGTGCATATGGGAAAACAGGCTACTTTTATATCGCTCATACCACCTTTATCGTTAATAGTAGCCACAGCTATGTATGCTCCCGCGACATGGGCCAACAAAGATTACGGCCCGCTAATCAGTTATACCCAAGCACCATTACAGTCCGTTCGTCTTACTCCAACGCTCCGCTCTGGCTTTCCGCTCGAAGAAAACAAGCTTGAAGTGTTTGCTTCTTTAACCGCCGCGAGTATCTGGGCCAATTCCCACGACTATCATTTAGACTATTATCAGAACCAACTTCAAACAGGCCTGAAATGGCAACTAACCACAGCATGGCAAGTCGAGTTCAATTATCGCTGGCTATACGCTGCTAACAATCACCTAGATAAAATAACCATCAACTACCACGATTTACTTGGCCTCGACCAAGCAGGGCGAACTCGTAAAGAGCGACACCAATTTGATATCTACGCACCAGACCACGACATAAATACTAGAGACTTCTCTGGCGACACGTTGACTAGCGCTTTCACCCTCTACACCCAATACCAAATCATAGACCTTGAAAACCACGGACTATCTTTTGGTGTCTCCCTTTATCACAACAACGTCAACCACGGTGCATTTAAGGGAAACAGCACCGAACAAAGCGCTCAACTCAACTATGCATACCAACTCGACATCAATACCTTCTATACAAGCTTAGGGTTGGCCAATCAGTCTAATCGAGAGGTGGAAAATAGTTTTACACATAAGAAAACAACATGGTCATGGATGGGAGGATATCAACTCACGCTATTTGAAAACCATGAGTTGCACCTTGAGTATCGTTGGTATGAAGGCGCCGAAGACGGCGACACTGAGTTTTCAGAAGCCGCAAATGAAATAATGCTTGGATATCGCTATCTCATGCAACGTTCAGCGATCGAGATATCCATTATCGAAAACATCTTCAACATGGACAACTCCACCGACGTTGCCTTCCAATTGGCCTATCGTCATCAGTGGTAAGTCCATTTAGGGTCGAGATAGTAGAATTAAAAAAGCCGAACGGTTAAGTTCGGCTATAGAAATCGTACTGTCTTGTCTCTATTAATAGAAAAAGCGACTACTAACAGAAAGGGAACTACGCACTCATGATTCTTGAGACTGCGTTACGAATGTCTGAATCCGCCGCGTTTGCTGGCAAGCTGAATGAGATGTATTGATCGCCGCGGAAGCTCATTGAGCGGTCGATTTCTGCTAGGCAGTGAACCATTGAGCCTTCAACAATGAATGACAGTTCTATATCTTTTTTGTTCATGAAACCACCACTGCGAAATTCAATCTCTTGGTAACAGCCCGAACGAGAAGCAAAGCTGTTGCCTTTTAAGAAGCCCTTCTCAACGTCGGCTTTCACCATTGCCATACCCGATGCTTCGACACCTTGGATGATTTTAGCGACTGTTGGCAATGGGTGTACGGAGATGAAGTCGCGGTCTTTAGGATCAATCGCGAAGCCTATATCTAGGTTGGTTTCAACCCACACATGGCATTGGTTCATTTGTGCGTTCAACGCGGTGACTGGCGTTTCATCATTTAACTTAAGTCGGAATGGAACCAGTTTGGTTTCGCCCGGTTGGATAACGAAAGGCTCTACGGCTTGAATACGACCCAGTGAAAAGGTTTCGTAGCTGGTGCTGTCTTCCGTTTCTACTTTCACTTCTGTGTTGAGAACTAAGTTGATCAAGTCAATTTGTTGCTCAACGTCGCCGCCAACAATGTGAACATTGCCAGACAACTCCCCACCTTGGAAAACTTCAATATTATCTAAGACAGTATCAACCTTTGCTGCACCGATGCCCAACGAGGCCTTTAATTTCTTAAACATATTATTTCCCTTTCAAATTATCTGATTTACGAATAGTTATTGCGTGACAATTTGCGACACTTGCCTCACAGAATCAAGCAATTTGCCCCATCTATGTTGAATAAAGTCACATTGCCCGAGGAAATGTTGAAATCATGAAAAAATCCGTTACTCTATTTGTATAGTCAAATAAGGTTTCATTATGTCGAAAGCGCCGCTCTACCTTCAGATAAAACAGTTCATAGACGACAATATCACCAGTGGTCACTGGCCAGTGGGTTATCAAATCACCACCGAACTCGAGCTCACAGAGCAGTTCAAAGTGAGTCGAATGACGGTCAATAAAGCCATTCGAGATCTGGTGTCTGAAGGCAAGCTCATTAGGAAGCCAAGGCTAGGTACTTTTGTTTGTGAACCCGACGAAAAAGCGCAATCTCCCCTGCTTGATATCAACAACATCGCGCAAGAGATCAAAGACAGAGGCCAAACGTATACTAGCCAAGTTATCAAACACGATAGCATTAAGGCTGATGAAAGCACCGCCACACGGTTAGGTGTAATGATTAACGCAGAAGTATTCTATAGTGAAATCATCCACTTTGCGGACAACGCGCCGATACAATTGGAAGCGCGCTGGGTGAACTCTCAAGCCGCCCCAAAATACCTAGAGCAAGACTTTTCAACCTCTACGCCCAACGAATACCTTTCAAAAAACTGCCCGTTGAGTGCTATCGAGCATACGGTTGAAGCCATTATTCCTGACTCTCAAATCAGAACGTCACTAAAACTTTTTGAATCAGAGCCTTGCCTACTTTTGAATAGAAGAACGTGGAGTAAAGAGCGTCTCATCAGCTTTGCATTACTCTACCATCCTGGCTCTAAGTACAAATTAAGCTCCAAGATACTTCTAGATTAAAGAACATCATCCTGATCTCCGATCACATTTTTGCAACATCAACTTGATTCGGGTCAGCGTTTAGCCTATTTATTTGTATATACATTTAATGTTTAGCAAAGATCTAGGTGATTATGAATTTGATCCTCAAAAACGCACGAGTGGTCTCCATGAGTTCGGGAGCCGATGGTTATCAGCCCTCTTCCCCTCAAGATATCGTTATCGGAAACGGTAAGATCGTGTCCATCTCTTGTTCAAACCACGAGGGACATGCTTCTGAGGTAGAACAACCGAGCACTGATAGCTCTGCGGATTACATCACCTATGACTGCAAAAACAAGCTCGTCACTCCTGGGCTGATTGATTGTCACACTCACCTCGTATTTGCGGGTAATCGTGCCAACGAGTTTGAGCAACGTTTGAATGGTGTGTCTTACACCGACATCGCCAAGCAAGGCGGTGGCATTCTAGCGACAGTCACTGCAACACGCGCAGCACAAGAGTCTGAACTGGTTGAAATGGCGTTACCGAGACTCGATGGTCTGCTAAGAAGTGGCGTAACCAGTATCGAAGTAAAATCTGGTTATGGTTTAACACTTGAAGATGAGCTCAAGATGTTACGTGCAGCCAAAGCGTTAGAGAATCATCGCCGTATTAAGATCACCACCACTCTCCTTGCTGCCCATGCTATTCCACCAGAATATAAAGAGAAACCGGACAGCTATATCGATCTGGTTTGCCAAGAGATCATTCCTAAAGCTGCAGAGCAAGGGCTCGCCGATGCAGTTGACGTGTTCTGCGAATCTATCGGCTTCAACCTAGAACAAACCGAACGTGTCTTTGCAACAGCCAAAGCGCATGGGCTAGCGATTAAAGGCCACACTGAACAACTTTCGAATATGGGTGGCAGCGCGCTTGCAGCTAAATACGGCGCACTCTCTGTTGACCATGTTGAATACCTTGATGAAACCGGAGTAAAAGCACTGGCAGAATCAGGCACAGTTGCCACCTTGCTACCCGGTGCTTTCTACTTCCTGAAAGAGACTCAACAGCCTCCTATTGCTTTACTTCGTGAACACAACATTCCAATGGCAATAGCGACCGACTTAAACCCCGGCACTTCTCCCTTTGCTGATTTAACTCTAATGATGAACATGAGCTGCACCCTGTTTGGTACAACGCCTGAAGAAGCGCTGCGCGGTGTAACTTGTAACGCTGCTTCTGCCATTGGCGACTCACAAACCAAAGGCAAAATTGAAATTGGTTATGCCGCTGATTTGGCTATCTGGAATATCGAGCACCCTGCCGACTTAAGCTATCAAGTTGGTGTTCCTCATCTGTATAAACGCATTGTTAACGGCGAGGTGTGTCATGACTCAATCTAAGTCTAACGGCATCCGAGATAATGCAGCAACCACACATAACTTTGTATGGACTGGGCGTAATGATCTTGAAGATGGCGCACTCGGTACTCGCGTTCATCACATTACCAAACAAGTTCACAGTAGTGAGTTAAGTAACGAGCTTACTGATGGCGCTATCGCCTTAGTTGGCTTTGCCAGCGATGCTGGAGTTGCAAGAAACAAAGGACGCGTAGGCGCGAAACAAGCACCTAACCTGATTCGCCAAGCGTTGGCTAATATGGCTTGGCACAGTGACGCGCACATCGCGGATCTTGGTGATATCGAATGTAATGATGGCCAGCTCGAAGTCAGCCAAAAACAGTGTGCTTCTGTAATTACTAATGCTTTATCAACCAACAAAGTGATTACCCTTGGCGGTGGTCACGAGGTTGCTTGGGCGTCTTTCCAAGGACTTGCTGAGCATTTACACCAAACGGAACACCGACATAAAACTAAACACCTTCATAAAGATCAGTCAGAACGCAAACCTAAGATCGGCATCGTTAACTTTGATGCTCACTTTGATCTTCGTGAATTTGAAAGCGAAATCGCCGATGTTAAACCCAGTTCAGGTACGCCTTTTAATCAGATAAGCGATTACTGCCACAAACATCAGTGGCCGTTTCATTACGCTTGTCTTGGTGTGAGTGCTGCCAGTAATACCAAAGCGCTGTTTAACAAAGCCGACCAACTGGGCGTTTGGTACGAACACGACCGCAACATGACCCAAGTAAACCAAGTCCCTCAACTGGTTAAGTTACAAAAATTCATCGCTGCGTGTGATTACCTCTATCTCACCATTGATCTAGATGTATTCCCTGCGGCGACTGCGCCGGGTGTCAGTGCACCAGCAGCAAGAGGCGTGAGCTATGAAATACTCGCTCCTTTTCTAGAACATATTTTCAAACACAGTGAAAAACTCATTATCGCGGACATTGCGGAATACAACCCAGACTACGACATCGATGGCCAAACGGCTCGATTGGCGGCACGTTTGTGTTGGGATATAGCCAGTGCAATGGCCAGCGACTAATCCAGCTATACCGATAACTACAACTACAACTACAACTACAACTACAACTACAACGATATAACGTGAAACAGAAGGAATTCCAAAATGACGGAACACCACAACAGTGACCCTCGTCTCGACACGACTCGCGAAATTCGCGCACCTCATGGCACCACTTTGCGCGCTAAATCTTGGTTAACAGAAGCACCACTGCGTATGCTGATGAATAACCTAGACCCTGATGTGGCAGAACATCCACATGCACTGGTTGTGTATGGCGGTATCGGTCGCGCGGCGCGTGATTGGAAATGTTATGACAAGATTGTTGAAGTATTGGAGCGTTTAGAAGACGACCAAACGTTACTTGTTCAATCAGGTAAACCTGTGGGCGTGTTCCCGACTCATAAAAACGCGCCTCGCGTACTGATCGCGAACTCTAACCTTGTTCCACACTGGGCAAACTGGGAGCACTTCAACGAGCTCGATAAAGAAGGCTTGATGATGTACGGCCAAATGACAGCAGGCAGCTGGATTTACATTGGCTCACAAGGCATCGTTCAAGGTACTTATGAAACGTTTGTTGCTATCGCGAAAAAGCACTTCCAAGGCGAAGCGAACGGCAAGTGGGTTCTAACGGGTGGTCTTGGCGGCATGGGTGGTGCTCAACCTCTCGCAGCGACTATGGCAGGCTTCTCGATGATCGCGGTTGAATGTGATGAATCACGGATCGACTACCGCTTACGTACTGGCTATGTAGACAAAAAAGCCACCAGCATAGATGAAGCGATGGCAATGATTAAAGAATCAGACACGCCAATCTCTGTTGGCTTATTAGGTAACGCTGCAGACGTATTCCCAGAGCTTGTCGAACGCAATATCACCCCTGACGTAGTGACCGACCAAACCTCTGCCCACGATCCGCTGAACGGCTACTTGCCGCAAGGTTGGACGATGGAGAAAGCAGCGCAAGAACGTTTAGTTGATGAAGCGAAAGTAGTGAAAGCCGCTAAGCAATCAATGGCGATTCAAGTTCAAGCGATGCTAGACCTACAATACCGTGGTGCTGCAACCGTAGATTACGGCAACAACATTCGCCAAATGGCACTGGAAGAAGGTGTGGAAAACGCATTTGATTTCCCAGGTTTCGTTCCTGCTTATATTCGTCCTTTATTCTGTGAAGGCATCGGTCCGTTCCGTTGGGCTGCCCTTTCTGGCGACCCAGAAGACATCTACAAAACAGACCAAAAAGTAAAAGAGCTGATTCCAGATAACCCGCATCTACACAACTGGCTAGATATGGCACGTGAACGTATTCAGTTCCAAGGCTTACCAGCGCGTATCTGTTGGGTCGGTTTGAAAGATCGTGAACGTTTAGGCCAAGCATTCAATGAAATGGTTAAAAATGGCGAACTGAAAGCGCCGGTTGTTATCGGCCGTGACCACCTAGATTCAGGCTCAGTAGCAAGCCCGAACCGTGAAACAGAAGGCATGATGGATGGATCAGATGCCGTATCAGATTGGCCTCTATTGAACGCCCTTCTAAATACTGCAGGCGGCGCGACATGGGTTTCCCTGCACCACGGTGGCGGCGTTGGCATGGGCTTCTCACAACACTCAGGAATGGTGATTTGTTGTGACGGCAGTGAAGATGCATCACAGCGTATTGCTCGCGTACTTCACAACGACCCAGCAACCGGCGTTATGCGTCATGCTGATGCGGGTTACGATATTGCCAAGCAGTGTGCTAAAGAGCAGAAGCTTGATTTACCTATGCTAAACGAAGAACTTCGTCGCCTTTAATGTCTGGAGAAAACATGTTGAATTTATTACTTAAACCAGGACTTCTTGGCCTACCTGAACTGCGTAAGATTAGCCGTAGCCCTGTAAATTTATCACTCGACCCTGCTGCAATCCCTGATATTGAAGCGAGCATGCACGTTGTCGAACAAGTGATTGCTGAAGATCGCACAGTGTATGGCATCAACACGGGTTTTGGATTATTAGCGAATACCAAAATTGCCCCTGAAGATTTAGAAGTACTACAGAAAAGTATCGTACTTTCTCACGCTGCGGGCATCGGTAAATTCATGTCTGATGAAACTGTGCGCTTGATGATGGTACTTAAGATTAACAGCTTGTCTCGTGGTTACTCGGGTATCCGACTCAAGGTCATCAATGCTCTTATCGATCTAGTGAACGCGCAGGTTTACCCATGTGTTCCACAAAAAGGATCTGTGGGCGCTTCTGGAGATCTCGCTCCCTTAGCCCACATGAGTACAGTACTGCTAGGTGAAGGCCAAGCACGTCACAACGGCAAGATCATCACTGGCTTAGAAGCAATGCAGATCGCTGGCTTGGAGCCAATCACACTAGCACCTAAAGAAGGTTTAGCGCTGTTAAACGGCACACAAGCATCAACCGCCTTTGCATTAGAAGGTCTGTTCGCAGCTGAAGACTTGTTTGCGTCTGCAACCGTGTGTGGTGCAATGTCTGTTGAAGCTGCGCTGGGTAGCCGTCGTCCGTTTGATCCTCGTATTCATCGCGTTCGTGGTCACCGTGGCCAGATGGATGCAGCACTTGCCTACCGTCATATGCTTGATCAAAAAAGTGAGATTGGTGAGTCACACACTTGTTGTGAAAAGGTTCAAGACCCTTACTCACTGCGTTGTCAGCCTCAAGTGATGGGTGCTTGTTTACAGCAGATTCGTAATTCAGCAGAAACCTTAAACATTGAAGCAAATGCCGTATCCGACAACCCACTTGTTTTCGCTGACGATGGCGACATCATTTCGGGCGGTAACTTCCACGCAGAACCTGTCGCAATGGCAGCCGATAACCTTGCACTAGCGATAGCTGAAATCGGTAGCTTGTCTGAACGAAGAATGGCACTGCTGATTGATAGCGCACTAAGCAAACTTCCACCTTTCTTAGTCGATAACGGTGGCGTGAACTCAGGCTTTATGATTGCTCAAGTAACGTCTGCTGCACTGGCTAGTGAGAACAAAACCTTAGCTCATCCTGCATCAATAGACAGCCTTCCGACATCAGCAAACCAAGAAGACCACGTATCGATGGCCACCTTCGCAGCACGCAGGCTTAGATACATGGCCGAAAATACACGAGGGATTTTGGCCGTAGAATATTTAGCTGCAGCACAAGGGTTAGACTTCCGAGCGCCAAACCTTTCGTCTCCTCGCGTAGAAGAGGCGAAACAAATTCTGCGTGAGAAGGTCAGCTTCTACGACAAAGATCGCTACTTCTCACCTGATATTGAACAAGCGAATCTGTTACTTAAGTTGTCCGTTCATAACCATCTAATGCCAGAAGGCACTCTGTGTAGTTTTTAAAGCAAAAACACTCTAAACAACACCTCTTAAAGTGTTGTATAAACAAGGGCTATTAATTAGCCCTTGTTGCATTGAGTCAAAGACCATACCCTCTTAAAAATCGTCACATACCATCCAACGTATTTATCTAATTGACTGATATATAAACAAAGTTAACTGGATAGACCATTAGATCGAAGTTAGTTAGCTATAATCCACGCCAGATTTGATGACTAATAGCGATACTATGTTTCTGACACCTTACTTTTCAACTGAAGACAATCAATTTCAATTCACTCGTGAACAGGCTAGCCACTTTGCTAAAAAAGTAGCCGCTGACTTCAACCCAATTCACGATGAAGACAACAAGCGCTTCTGCGTGCCTGGCGACCTTTTGTTTGCAGTTCTTCTGCAGAAAGAAGGCATCAGCCAAAAAATGCGTTTTGATTTTTCAGGTATGGTGGGTAACGGTATTGCGCTAAGCGTTGACAACAAGTGTGAGAAAGAAAGCTCACTGGTTGACGAGAAAGGCAAAGAATACCTACACATGTCTTGTGAAGGTGAAAAGAGCCACGATCAAGCATTCATCGAACACGTAGTAACAAACTACGTTAAGTTCTCTGGCATGAACTTCCCACACATCATGGTTCCTCTTATGGAAGAACAACAAATGATGATCAACTGCCAACGTCCTCTTGTGATTTACGAGAGCATGGAAGTTGAATTTACTCGCCTAGACCTATCTCACCCAGAAGTTGAATTCTCTGGTGCGACTTTTGATGTTGAAGGCAAGCGTGGCATCGTGACACTGAACTTCGATTTCAAAGAAGACGGCGAAGTTGTCGGTAAAGGCGTGAAACGCATGGTAGCAAGTGGCCTTAAGCCATACGACCAAGCTTCTGTAGACGACCTAGTAAACCGCTTCAACGAGCGTAAAGAGATGTTTCTAGCTCAGTTCGCAGCTGCCGCTTAATCAGCATCCTTATTTACACATCTCGATGTAAATAAGCTCTAGAATAAGATCAATAAAGCCCAGCTTGACATCCTCAAGCTGGGCTTTTTTAGTACGATCCCTGACTACACGAAGACACTCAAGCCTGCTCTCAAATCATCACTAAATCCAGCGTCTAACCTTTTGTTTGTAATCAACATATTCCGCACCGAATAATTGCTCTAGAGCGCGTTCTTCTGGCTTGATTTGGAACTGATTCATGTAGATTACGAATACAAAACTGAGTAAGACACTGAACAGGTTTTGGAAGAAGTAGCCAAAGCAAAACAGTAGGATGAATAACCCTAGATACATTGGATTTCGCGTGTAGCCAAAGATTCCACTGTCCACGACCGAAGACGCGGTTTCTACTTTAATCGGGTTAACGGTGGTTTTCTGTTTTCGGAATTCCCATATGCCTGATATTCCAATCACACCACTCAATATGATCCCGATGCCTAGCACAACCATCCCATAAGGTAATGCCAGTGCCCCTTGGCTCAACTGCTGAGCGCAGAAGTATGATGCTGCGAATGCAATAATGAACAGTGCAACGGGTGGTACTTTTAATTCTAGAAATTTCATACTTTTCCTTATTAACATTCCTTTGTTAGTTTAGAAAAAAGCCCAGCAATTGCTGGGCTAAATGTATTAAAGAATTTTTGCTAGCGCCTGTAATGGGTGAGCAAGCTTCTCACCTTCAAAACGCTTCACTTGGCTACGGCAAGAGTAACCCGTCACCAAACAACGATCTTTTGGTAAGTCTTGCATCCTTGGCTTCCAACTTAGACCGTATATATCTTTCGACATTTGAAGCTTATCGACTTCGTGCCCGAAGGTGCCCGCCATACCACAACAGCCGACAGGAACGCTGGTTAACGCAGCGCCAAAGTGTTTAAAGATAGCGCCCCACTCTTTTTCAGCGTTCGGCATTTTGGTCTTCTCAGTACAGTGAGCGAACAAGTACCACATCTCTTCACTTGCAGAACGAGCTTCGAACTCACCTAACGATGGCATTAACCATTCATGCACGGTCAGCACATCAAAGTCGCCACGCTTGTCACCTAAGATCTCGACGTATTCATCGCGGTAACAAAGCACCAGTGCAGGATCAACACCGACCAAAGGAATACCGATATCCGCCACCATCGACAAGAAATCCGATGTAGATTTCGCCTCACGAGCAAAACGATTTAAGAAGCCCTTAATGTGCAGTGCTTTACCATTTGGCTTAAACGGCAGTAACACAGGTGTTTTGCCAAGTTTTTGAGCCAGAGTAACGAAGTCTTCAACTACTTCTGCATCATAAAAGCTAGTAAACGGGTCTTGAACGATCAGCACATGCTGTTTCTTCTGCTCAGAAGACAAGCCTTCTAAGTACTGTAAGTCGAAGAGTTGCAGTTCTTTACTCGCCAAACGATTTTTAAGTGTAGGCACCGACATCAGTGGTGCATCAACATAACCGACCGTTTTAGCCGTTGCGGTTTGTATCCACTTTTGACCCAATGCCGCGTTCACAACTTTCGGCGCTTTCGCCATCAGCGGCAGCATGGTTTCAATGTTGGCAACTAAATAGTCTTTTGCTGGGCGCTGATAGCGCGAGTAATAGATGTTTAAGAATCGAGAACGGAAACTCGGCACATCGACTTTGATCGGACATTGGCTCGCACACGCTTTACACGCAAGACAGCCATTCATCGCTTCGTGAACTTCATGAGAGAAATCGTATTCATGACGTTTGTTCATGGTATTGCGAACGCGATCAATCATGGTTTTAATCGGAGTATTGTCTTTCAGCGCTTCTTGCTCTAAATCGAGAATATCGACGCCTTGCTCAGTTAACTGACGAAGCCACTCTCTTACCAAGCCTGCGCGGCCTTTTGGTGAGTGACGACGGTCAGCCGTAACTTTCATCGAAGGACACATTGGCGAGCTCGTATCGTAGTTGAAGCACAAGCCGTTGCCATTACATTCCATCGCTTGTTTGAAGCTATCACGAACTTGTACGTCGATCTGACGGTCGTAGAAACCACGCTTGGTATCGGTCACTTTCACCAATTCCGCATCACTTTCTAATGGCGTACAGATCTTGCCTGGGTTCATCTTGTTGTGCGGGTCGAATGCTGCTTTAACTCGTCTTAATTCGGTAAACAGTTCCTCACCAAAGAAGTCAGGGCCATACTCAGAGCGGAAGCCTTTACCGTGCTCACCCCACATCAAGCCGCCGTATTTAGCCACCAACTTAACCACTTCATCAGAGACTTCGTGCATCAATGCTTCTTGCATCGGGTCACACAAATCTAAAGCCGGACGAACGTGCAGTACGCCCGCATCCACGTGACCAAACATGCCGTAGTTCAACTCTTTTGAATCGAGTAAGACTCTAAATTCAGAGATGAAATCGGCCAAGTTTTCCGGTGGTACACAGGTATCTTCAGCAAAAGCGACCGGCTTAGCTCGACCTTTCGCCGCACCTAACAGACCCACCGCTTTCTTACGCATGTTGTAGATTCGGCCAATGCTCGCCAAATCGCTGCATACTTGGAAACCAATCACACCGGCTTCTTCGGTTTCAAGCATGCTTTCAAGTTGTGCCGTCAGTGCTTGAACTTGTTGTTCAACTTCCGCTTCATCTTGGCCTGCAAACTCAACCATGTTGATGCCAAGCATCTCTTTATTGGGAACATCCATAAGCAGGTCGCTCACAGTGTGCCAAACGATGTCTTGCTTCGCTAGGTTCAATACTCTTGAATCAACCGTCTCAACAGACAGCGCTTTCGCTTCTACCATGAACGGAGCATTGCGCAGCGCAGAATCGAACGTGTTGTATTTCACGTTGACCAGCGTTCGCGCTTTGGGAATCGGCGTTAGGTTGAGCTTAGCTTCCGTAATGAAGGCTAATGAGCCCTCGGCACCACATAGGACGCGAGTCAAGTCGAAGCTGTCGTCTTGTTCGTTGATTGCGTTCTTTAGGTCGTAACCTGTTAAGAAGCGGTTCAATGGTGGGAATTTATTAAGAATTTGAGCGCGCTTGTCTCGACAAACTGCCTCAGTAACCGCAAGGGCATGGTGAGCAAACTCACCCTCAACTGGCAAGCCGTGTGATAAATCAGACTCTAGACACGAACCATCCGCGAACACCGCTTGCAATGACAATACATGATCTGACGTTTTTCCGTACTTCAACGACCCTTGGCCCGAAGCATCGGTATTGATCATGCCACCTAAGGTTGCTCGGTTACTGGTAGAAAGGTCTGGAGAGAAAAAATAACCGTAGGGACGCACAGCATCGTTCAATTGGTCTTTAACGACACCAGACTGAACTCTTACCCAGCCCTCTTTCTCGTTTATCTCAAGAACCTTGTTCATGTATCGGGAAAGGTCAACCACGACACCTTTTGTTAAAGATTGTCCGTTGGTTCCGGTACCGCCACCACGAGGGGAAAAGGTCACGCGTTCGTAAGCGGATTTAGCACCCACCTGACCGAGCAACACAACGTCTTGAGTTGTTTTAGGAAGGATGACCGCCTGTGGCAATTGCTGATAGACACTGTTATCAGTCGCCACAGCCAAACGGCTAGAATATTGAGATTCAATGTCGCCAGTAAAGCCCGCTGTTTTTAGTTCATCTAAAAAGCGTACGACTACTGGATCGACATCAGCATTAAGTTGAAGTCTTGGTAACATTTGCTTCCTGCCCCTACTTCGCTGATCCAATCAGCATTGGGTTATCTGAGATTTTTAATAATTTTCTTTGAATTTCGTCACTTTACTACTATTAAGATCATATAAAAAGGTGATCAAATCAGAATCTCAGTGCAAGAATGGAGAAATAGTCACTTTCGTCTTAATTCAGTCCAATATACTGAATAACATTTTGTTTAAGACATCTCCATGAGCACATCACAATGAAAAAGAACAAAACAGTCACAACTGAAGATATTCTTCTTAAGCTATGCCAATCAGTCTCAAGCGTACTCACTTCAGCGACGGCTTCTCAGGTGTCGTATTCAGCTATGGTTCAAAAGATCAACAAGACAAGTCTGAAGCCAGACTTTGGTTGTTTCGTCTTATTTGACGGTGGCTTTTCTGGTCTTGTTGTCATCAATTTTACGTCTAAAGCCGCGCTAGAGATCTATACCAATTACATGCGTAACATGGGCATGCCAGAAGATGAGCTGGCGGTACTGCACACTTCAGACGAAGTGGGCGATGTTTTAGGTGAGCTGATGAACCAGTTAGTTGGTGATTTCACCAATAAAATCCGTAAAGAACTGCAAACCAACATCACACAGAACCAACCGAAAATGCTGGCATTGAACAAGCAAGTAAACCTTTCTGTTGATACTAATCTCGATCGTCCACAAGCCCGTCGTGTGACCTTCTCGACTGCAAACAACAACATCTTCTACCTAGAGCTTGCAATGGATAAGACAGAATTCATCCAATTGGAAGAATTTGAGATCGCTGAAGACGAATGTCCAGACAGTATTCTTGAGGCTACTCAGAAAAAAATGCAGGAAGCGAATAAGCCCGCTCAAAGTTCAGGTAATGATTCGGCAGCCGATCTACTCGATGAACTTGGTATCTAGTTTGCTAATGCTCTAGTTAATCCGGAAAATCGTGTCACTAACGCCATCAATACGCTTGATGGCGTTTTTGTATGACCCAGAAGCCGCCTCTTCCATCCTTCATAATGGCTCACCGCGTAATAACAAATGACTTTTGACTTTGCTGTTACCTGCCAAAACATGTAAAATGTCGGACTTTTCAAAATTTGCGGTAATGATTAAGTAGTCGATGGATAAGAAAAAAGCCCTAAAGAAAATTGCCAAGTGCCTTGAGCTTGGAAATTCTGCGAACGTCAATGAAGCGGCCAATGCGATAAAAATGGCGCATAACTTGATGCTGAAATATGGTCTCGAGAAAGACGATATTGAATTTATCAAGATGGGGAAAACTCAGTCCAGTCATCTGTTACCTGCAAATATCAGCTCTACACTGCTGCGTGTTATTCGTGGTATTAACACCAAGTTTGGCGTAGAAGCCGTATTACTGAACCACAAAGGCCTTAAGCGTGTGGAGTTCATTGGTGAAGCTGATCGAGCAATCTTTGCTGCCTTTGCTTTCGATATTATTTATCGCGAATTGAACGAGCATACGGGTCAATTCAGAAACAGCTTTGCAGGATCTGGTACCGGAACTCTCGAAGTCACTCGTCGTGTGAACTCTTACGTCTCTGGTTGGGTAGAAGGTGCGCTTGAAAAGTTGCCAATCATTACCCCGGACGACGAGTCAAACAACAAAATCAATAACTACATTGATAAAGAATTTGAAAATATTGACCGTGAAACCTTCAAACAACAACTCAGAGAAGCGATGAAAAACCTCACCGCTGACTATGAAGTTGGCTTGAAGAAAGGTCGTAAGCTTTCGGTAAACCGCCCTGTTGGCGGAACTCAAGCAGCTAAAAAAATCACCAAATCGTAGAGTATGCCATTTAGCTAAATCATAATGCTTGCTCTTTACATTTCCTCAGCACATTGTTAAAACCATCAATAATACTTATAGGACTATATGTTTGTCATTCGCAATCCATGCGTTTGACAGAAGTACATGATGGAGAAATACGTTGAAAAAAATCACACTAGCCCTAGCGCTTACTGTCGCTCTAACGGGTTGTCAGGCAACTCAACGCCAAAATGCTACAACAGGCGAATCTGAGACGAACTCTGCAACTCAAGGCGCTCTAATTGGTGCAATCGCTGGTGCCGTTGCTGGTGCTGCTACTGGTGACGATTCTAAAGATCGCCGTAAACGTGCACTCATCGGTGCTGCTGGTGGCGCAGCCGTTGGTGGTGGTATCGGTTACTACTTCGACCAACAAGAAGCTGCACTTCGTGAAGAACTCATGAACTCTGGTGTTCAAGTTGAACGCGTTGGTGAGAACCAGCTTCTACTTCGCCTAGAAAACGGCATTGGTTTTGGTTCTGGCTCTTACGCTTTAGAGTCTAGTATTCACAACACACTACGTGGTGTTGCTCGTATCTTAGTTGAATACCCAGACACTAGCCTAGTGATCGACGGTCACACTGACAGCACTGGCAGCGAGTCGTCTAACCAAATCCTTTCTGAGCGTCGTGCTGAATCTGTTCGTGCATTCTTGATCTCTCAAGACGTTGCTGCAGGTCGTGCCATTGCTCGTGGTAACGGTGAACGTTACCCTCTATGTGACAACAACACGTCTCAAGGTCGTGCTTGTAACCGTCGCGTAGAAATTCAAATCTTGCCGCTTAAGTAGCACGATTACAGCCCAGTTACCTTTATCTATTGAATTAACCACTATATAGTTGCTTGTCATTCGTATCGCTTATTTTAAGCGTTACGACTTAACACTCAGGCACATAGCGTATTCATCCTGATACATCGGGACTGGGCTTTTTTACGAGACTTATCTTTTGCTTATCCTATCCAACTTTCTGTCATCGTCATTTCTTAGGCCTCTATTTCTAGCCCTCATTTTTTCCACGATACAGTTGTCCATTCCACATTTCGTTCACGCAGAAAGCAGTGATGAATTTTCAATAAAGTCACAACCTCAAGAGTCACAACCTCAAGATCCAGTTTCTCAATACCAATTAGCTCAAGCTTATGAATCGGGTGTCGACGTCCCTTTGAGCACCAGCGATGCATTTTATTGGTACTCGCAATCAGCGGATAACGGCAATACAAATGCGCAATTTAGGCTGGCTGAATTATATTTATCAGGGACAGGTGTAGAGCAAAGCAACAAACTAGCTTTAGAATGGTTTATCAAATCAGCATTGCAAGGTAACAAACGCGCCTCAGTTGAGGTCGCAAAGATCTATGAGTCCTCGCTTGAGAAAGATCTACTCCAACCATTAGATGCAGCACAGCTATGGTATGAAGCGGCCCTAAAAGACAACCCTGATGCAGAAGATGGTTACAATCGCGTTCTGGAAGCACAATTTAACCAACAACGCGCCAAGCAGATCTCTTCGATTGAGCAGCTCAATGACGGCATCGATACAGAAGCCAGCACAAGCCAAGAGATGTCTGGTCAACAACGACCTAATCACGAGCTAACAAGCTCTGACTATATAAGTGGCGCAGTACTGGCCGTTTTAATTGCAATAGTGAGTATCAGCGCGACTCTGGTTGTATCGCGAAAGCGACAGATCCTGAAGTCTGGTGAGTTAAATCAGCAACAACAGACACTTGAAGCGCAGCTTAGCGCGAAAGACTTCACCATCAAACAGCAAAAGCGCCAACTTCAGACTATCTATAACGAACTGAAGAAGCAGAAAAACAACAAGAGTTTGAACAATTTTCAGGTAGCCTGTGCGCTATTTGGCTACACGCCTAGCTCAATTCCGGACCAGAAAAGCATCAAGATACGATACAAACAATTATCAAAGATCTACCATCCAGATGGTCACGGATGTGACGAAGAAATGAAACGTTTGAACAATGCGCTAAAAACCATTTTACAAAATGTTACAAAATCGTAAACAACTACACATATTAAATTTTCAAGGTCGCAAAGATATCGATTTTATTAGTGTTGCAATCGATCCCCCTCTCAAAAACGGGTAACAAACTATTAACTAATGGGTCTTACTTGTGTCATAATTTGCGCCGAAAATACACCTGACTTAAACAGGTGAGGAGAGAATATGTTCACAATAGAAGGCGTTTGTGATTGGTGCAAAAAGCCAAGCCTAGTTAAAAAGCACGACTACCTAGATGGTAAGTGTCATCATGCATGTAATGAGTGCAATGATATTGCAACCATTGATGTTCGCCAGTTCAATATTGGTGAAATGGAAATGAGAGCAAAACTCTCCCAAGCGACATTGAGATAAGCAACACCGTTGAAATATAAGAAAGCGCCTAAGGCGCTTTTTTTGTGTCTGTGGTTTTAGATTTTCTCTCTTCTCTCTTCTATACAGGCGTATACAGTACTTTTCTGTCAAACCACTGTATACACCTGTATAAAGCTCACATTTCTTCAAATTATGAGACAAAACAGAAAATTCATTCGAATTTAATTTATTAAATAATTTCAATCACTTAACAACATAACACTTATAACGTCAGACAGAATCGTCCAATAATCCCGCAAAAAACGCTTGATCTTATAAGCAACTAAAACTACTGTATACACATACAGCATGTATATAAGGACAGCAAAATGATTCAAGCACACGTTAAAGCCCAACACTCTAGCCCGCTAGTTCACTGCGCATTTACATCAGTTTCTCGTAAAAGCAAAAATTCAAACGAGGAAGCGTTATTTGCAAGAATGGCGTTGCTGTCCAACCAACATCAGTGGCTACTATTTACCGCTCAAACACCGAGACCATCCGCTAAGCAGCTGAAGCAACATAATGTTTGCTGCGACCGAGTTATTCATATGAAAGCCTCTCATCAAATGACTGAGGTAGAAACCGTAGAGAAAGCCATTCGCTCTAAGAATGCGAGTGCGATTGTGGCAAGTGCATCGATTGATCAATTCAGTCAGCAATACCTAAGAACATTAGGAATGCGCTTTCAGTGTGAAGTGTTCTTTATGGATGCGAATTCAGAGCGCATTCACTAAGCCACCTTGCTTAATAAAATTTTGGCTTAATAACATGTTGGCTCAAAAACATGGCCCACAAACATAGCTTAATCGTTTAGCTAACAAACTTAAGTTAACTTAACCGCATAGCTCCAAAACACAGTCCAAATATACTGCCTTCCCCTGCCCTACGATTCGCCTATTTTTTGGCGAATTGTTAGGCGGGGGTTTTTATTTAAACAATAGATTTAGCAATCGTTTGCTTTTTATCTGGAAGGAAATAGTAGATTGAGTATAATGCCCGTCTAATCATGTGCACACCGCACTTCTCTGTATGACGTTTGATAAAAGATAGGAATGTCTAAATGAGCCTTGCTGATCAAGTTCTTGCCGTAAATGATGACCTACCAATCCGTACTGACAAACCTGTCCACAGTGGCAAAGTTCGCTCAGTCTACTGGTTAACTGAAGAAGATAGTCAACGACTAATCAAAGAGAAAGGCTACGATGTAGCACCAGATGCGCCTTTAGCAATCATGGTGATCAGTGACCGTATCTCTGCATTCGATTGTATCTGGCGTGGTGAAGGTAATCTTAAGGGTGTTCCAGGTAAGGGAGCGGCTCTGAATGCTATCTCTAACCACTGGTTCAAATTGTTTAAAGACAACGGACTTGCTGACAGTCATATTCTTGATATCCCTCACCCGTTTGTATGGATTGTACAAAAAGCTCGCCCAGTTATGATCGAAGCAATTTGTCGTCAATACATCACAGGTTCAATGTGGCGTGCATACGCAAACGGCGAACGTGAATTCTGTGGTATCGAAATGCCGGAAGGTCTCGAGAAAGACAAGAAGCTACCTGAGCTACTGATCACGCCTTCAACAAAAGGGATTTTGAAAGGTATCCCTGGTGTTCCAGAAGCTGACGATGTGAACATCTCGCGTAACAACATCGAAGATAACTTCGCAGCGTTCAACTTTACTCAAGCAAGCGATATCGCACACTACGAGAAGCTGCTAAAAGAAGGCTTCAACGTTATCAGCCAAGCACTCGCGAAAGTCGACCAAACCTTTGTGGATACAAAGTTTGAATTTGGTTACGTCAACGATGCTCAAGGTAAAGAAAAGCTGATCTACATGGACGAAGTCGGTACTCCGGATTCATCTCGTATTTGGGATACTCAGGAATACAACAAAGGCAACATCGTTGAAAACTCTAAAGAGGGTTTCCGTCAGTTCTTGCTTAACTACTTCCCTGATGCAGACATCCTTTTGAACAAAGAACGCATGCCAGAACGTGAAGCATTAGCTCGTGACAATGAGTTACCTCTTGATTCACTGATGTCTCTGTCTCGTACTTATCTTGATATCGCAGCGAAAATCACAGGTGCAGAGATCGTACTGAGCGAAAATCCTAAGCAAGAAATTATCGATGTACTGCGTGCTGACTATGGTCTAGTTGACTGATTGCATTCTAGAAAGCGAGTAAGCTCGTAAACACAAGTTCCAGATACTAAAAGGGCCTCATCATTATTGAGGCCCTTCTTACATGTGCGGTTTTAATATTCTTTAAGCTAGCTTCTAAGCTGCATGCTATAAGCTCTAAGCTCTAAGCTCTAAGCTCTAAGCTCTAAGCTCTAAGCTCTAAGCTCTAAGCTCTAAGCTCTAAGCAATACTGAGAGATTACAGCTTGATAGTAAACTCTTCTCCAGTATTCTCGGCGATCACCAAATGACTGCGCGTCTCAATGTACTCTATCTGCTCTTCTTCAAGAGAATATGGCATAACAACTTTGAGCTCATTGATCCCTTCCAGCCTAGCTAGCTTAAGTAAGGTAACAATGTTCGACTCATCACTTTTACGCGTCGACATTGATTTTAATGCCATCTGCCATAAACGATCTTCAGGGCTTGCTAGCTCTTTAATGCTATCTCGCCAGACGGTACTGAATACTGGTGCAATTGTGGTTAGTGCTTCCAGAAAAGTCCATTTTTTACTGCATGAGGCGCCAAGAAAGGTTGTGTAATCGAACTCTACACGCGTCTCTATCTGTTTATCCATGATGTCCCCCGACACTTTGACAACACAATATACTCAATATCTATCAACTCTTTCTTTATAGCAATAGGATATAGAAGAATAGTCTTTTATGACCTTTTGATTGGTTAAAAAGGCATATAAAAATCAATTTTGTAACAAAATAAGCACTGAATAATCATATATGCACCTATTTGATTAATATTTTAGAGATAAAACTTATCTATCTATTTTATATCAATTATCCGGCTCGCTTTTTTGTATTGAATACGCCAGCCAGACCATGTAGGCAGCTCCCAGCGTTTTGGTGATAACTTTCGGCTACCCGATTGATAGTGCACGTAAATCAGCTTTCGCGCGGGCAAGTATTCTACATCGAGTTGTAAGTCGGCAAGGCTCAGTGCAAACGGGTATTTTTCAGAGAACTCTGAATAGAGCCATTCTGGGATACCATCAAATGGAATGTCTGAATGTTCAAACATTTCTAGCTCGCTGACATCGGTAACCCCTAACACCTCAAGCTGTTGTATAAACCATAGTTCAAAGCTAAGTTGCTCGATCTCAGGAGTATATTTTGTTTGTTCATCGAGCCCAAGTTTTACATACAACTGCCAGTGTCTGATTTCTTGAGTACGATCCTTTGCAAAACCGGGCAGTTGGACGCCTTTTAACACAAGATCGACAATAGGCTTTAATGATAGTTGCCCTTCAGCCGCGACGAGCTTGGTCGCAATTGTACGGCCTGCGTACACCAAAGCCATTTCGGTAAAGACTCCATCATCATTTACTCTTGTTTCACCTTGCTCCCACTCTCCGAGTTCAGCTTCAATGATAAGATCAAGAGGAATAGGTGCCGTGACCGTCGCTAAGGTCAGTGTTTGCTTAACACCTCTTCCCGGCAAACTATGGGTATCAAGCACCAACATCGCTTGTGCATTGTCCGGGAAACGATTCTGACGGCCGAGTACTACCTCTAACACTCCATTGGCAAAGGCTTCTTTCCTCTTCAGTCGGCACACAAACACCAGCTCAGGATGCAAATTCACAATAGTCTTAAGCAGTTCAATACGTTGGAAACGTGACGCGACTTCTAACTGAGGAAGTTCAAACACCTCACGCATTTGCTTTGCCAGCCCTTGTGCTTCATTCAGTGCCTGTTGGTCGATTTCTAAATGCGGATAATCGCGACCACGAACAATCTGAATCAACAGGCTTAGATCACACCCTTCCTTTTCTTGCTGAGCCAGCGCTTCCAAATGTTCTGCATTGTTTGGTAATTGGTACAAGCGAGCAGGAACGGACAACGCCGCTGTGAGATCGACCATCGCTTCTTTTAATGCTTTGGTTTTGATTCGAGTAACAATATCGGCATACAAAGCATCAATCGGCAGCGGATAAAGTTTCTTTCCATGCTCGGTAATTTGATGATTGGCGTTAATCGCTTCCATCGTCAGCAAGGTTTGAATCGCGCTGTTTAATGACTTCTCAGGAATAGGATCAAGGAAGGACAAGCTCTCAAGCGGAGCACCACAACATGCCGCGGCCAACATAGGTTCTGTCAGCTCTTCACGCTGCAATTCAGGAGGCGTGACTAACTCTAATGCCGCGTGTTCGCCATACAGACGAACGCAAACACCATCCATCACCCTACCCGCACGGCCAGATCGTTGCTTGGCACTCGCTCGTGATATGGATTTAAGCATCAGTGTGGTTCTTCCGTTTCGTTGAACGGTGCGTCTTTCTAATCCTGAATCTATCACCACACCAATATCAGGTATGGTGAGGGAGGTTTCAGCAACGTTGGTCGCAAGTATGACCTTTCTCAGGCCATTACCTTCAGTATTGATATTACGACCCGATAACGCTAGATCTCGTTCTTTTTCACTGACCGACGCATGCAACTTCACCACTTGGATATCTGGATTCTTTGCCAAGGCTTGTTCACATTGCACGATCTCTTTTTTACCCGGCAGAAAAACCAAGATATCACCTTGAGAAGCTAAGAGTTGGTGATTCACTTCTTCAGCAATGCGTTGCTCTAGATGTCGAATATCGGGCAGTGCTCTTGATTCATTCGCCCTGTGTTCAATAGCAACTTGATAAGTTCGGCCTTCACAGCTAATTCGATTCGCATCCAAGTAATGAGCAAGACGCTCCCCTTCAATGGTTGCTGACGTGATCACCAAGCGCTGGCTCTCTTTTTGTTTGAGAATCGCCACCAGCAGATCAATGTCCCATCGCCTCTCGTGAAACTCATCCACCACAATCACATCAAAACTGGCTAATCCATCTTCTGATAACCAACGCAGCGCAATACCGGGAGTCGCAAAAACAATATTGGTTTGCTCGTTGTACTTCGACTCAAGTTTAATCGCATAACCAACCTTGTCACCAATCTTCTCACCCGATTGCTGTGCGAGGTATTTAGCCAATGACGTACACGCGATACGTCTTGGTTCCACCACCAGCACTCGTCCATGCTGAGAAGCCCAAAGTGGCAAACGCGTTGATTTACCCGATCCGGTTTCAGCTTCGACTACAAGGTGAGAATTGGCGATTTGCTCGTGGAATACGTTTTGATAAGAATCGATAGGAAGTAATGACATAAAAAGGAGGAGTCGCGAAAAAGTGTGAGCGAAGTATAACGAATTATGGCGCTAGAATTCGATAAGTGTGGGACATGGGTAAGAATATCATTTTGTTTGCAAAGATCGGAGGGAAACTATTTACAATTGAATAACTAAACCGTTATCATTTTTCGGTTACCCTTTCTCCCATATTAGGCATCCAATGAACAACGATAAACGCCCTCTATATATCCCTTATGCTGGTCCTGCTCTACTAAGTACCCCTCTTCTAAACAAAGGCAGCGCATTCTCTGCTGAAGAGCGCAGTTCTTTCAACCTTGAAGGCTTGTTACCGGAAACGACCGAAACAATCCAAGAGCAAGTAGGACGTGCATACAAGCAATATTGTAACTTCGAAAGTGATATGGATAAACATATCTACCTTCGTAACATCCAAGACACTAATGAAACGCTTTTTTATCGTTTAGTTCAAAACCACATTTCTGAAATGATGCCTATCATTTACACGCCAACGGTTGGCGCAGCATGTGAGAACTTCTCAAATATTTACCGTCGTGGCCGTGGTCTGTTTATCTCATACCCGAACCGCGATCGTATCGATGACCTACTGAACAATGCGACAAACCACAACGTTAAAGTTATCGTGGTTACGGATGGTGAGCGTATTCTTGGTTTGGGAGACCAAGGTATCGGTGGCATGGGTATTCCAATTGGTAAGCTAGCACTGTACACAGCTTGTGGCGGTATCAGCCCAGCTTACATGCTACCAATCGTGCTCGATGTGGGTACAAACAACCCTCAACGTCTTGCAGACCCAATGTACATGGGCTGGCGTCACCCTCGTATCACAGGTGCTGACTACGATGCATTCGTTGAAGAGTTCATCCAAGCGGTTCAACGCCGTTGGCCTGATGCATTAGTTCAGTTCGAAGATTTCGCACAAAAGAACGCAATGCCACTGCTTGAGCGTTACAAAGATCGCCTCTGTTGTTTCAACGATGACATCCAAGGCACAGCAGCCGTAACGGTTGGTTCTCTACTTGCAGCATGTAAAGCAGCAAACAGCAAACTTTCAGATCAACGCATCACCTTCTTAGGTGCGGGTTCTGCAGGTTGTGGTATTGCTGAAGCTATCATTGCTCAAATGGTGTCTGAAGGTATCAGCGATGCACAAGCACGCTCTCAAGTTTACATGGTTGACCGTTGGGGTCTGCTACAGGAAGGCATGCAAAACCTGCTTGATTTCCAACAGCGTCTCGTTCAAACCAACGAAAACACCAAAGACTGGGAAAGCGACGGCACTGGTTTCTCTCTACTAGACGTTGTTCGCCACGCGAAACCAACAGTATTAGTTGGTGTATCTGGTGCTCCAGGTCTGTTCAGCAAAGAAGTCATCAAAGAGATGAACCTACACTGTGAACGCCCTATCGTGTTCCCACTGTCTAACCCAACAAGCCGTGTTGAAGCAACTCCAAACGACATTATTCGTTGGACTGATGGCCAAGCACTGGTTGCGACAGGTAGCCCATTTGAGCCAGTAACTCATAACGGCACCACTTACCCAATCGCTCAGTGTAACAACAGCTACATCTTCCCAGGTATTGGCCTTGGTGTATTGGCTGTGAATGCTTCACGTATCACTGATGAAATGCTGATGGAATCAAGCCGTGCGCTTGCTACGTGTTCTCCACTTGCGATCAATGGTTCAGGTGCGCTACTTCCACCATTGGAAGAGATTCACACCGTATCTAAGAAGATTGCTCTTGCCGTTGGTAAAAAAGCGATTGAGCAGGGTGTTGCACTAGAGATCACTGAAGAAGCTCTTCAACAAGCGATTGACCAGCACTTCTGGCAGCCGGTTTACCGTCGCTACAAGCGTACTGCATTCTAATAAAGCGTGTTGCGCTTTGAATAAAGAGCGTTAACTATACTCTTACAAGAGCCTCTGCAATTGCAGGGGCTTTTTTCTTTACACTGTCTTGTCTTTTTAACTGATTTTTCTCATTTTTATTTGGTATTATCGAGCACTCAAAAATTAATGCTCAGTCAAAGGACTATACCGAGAGTGAAATTTGATTCTCACATTTTCCGTAGCTACTTATCAAAAGCTTACAAAAAACTGCAAGGTTTTCTGTTTGGCGCTTTCCTCGTGTTCTTAGTTGGCAGCGCTGCGGTTATTGCGATCGATTATTGGGTTTCATGGCAAGCGGAAGATCGCATCATCTACGATATTGATGACGTGCCCGAGCTTGAGGTCGCGGTTGTGCTTGGCACAAGCAAATATCTGGGTAGAACACTCAACGACTATTATAAACACCGAATCGAAGCCGCGATTGAGCTGTTCGATCGTGAAAAAGTTGACCAATTTCTACTGAGTGGCGATAACGCTCATCGCTCTTACAATGAGCCGTGGACGATGAAACGCGACTTGTTGAAAGCGGGTGTCCCCGATGAACGCATCAATCTAGATTACGCCGGTTTTAGAACCTTGGACTCGATTGTTCGCGCTAAAAAGATATTCGATACTGATAATTTTCTGATCATCACTCAGAAATTCCACTGTGAAAGAGCGCTCTTCATCGCCAATTCTTACGATATTCATGCGCAGTGTTTGGCGGTTTCAGGACCAACTCACCATTCGGGAACCTCAATACGTTTACGTGAAGTGTTTGCGCGCACCAAAGCATTCCTTGATCTGTATATTATGGGGACAACGCCAAAGTTCCTTGGACCTAAAGAGCCGATTCAACCTAGTCCAAAACCGGAATCATTTCCGATTCCAAACCCTATTACTGACCCCACTGTAAACCCTGTTGTAGACCCTACAACAAGCCCTATTTTAGAACCAGCAGAGACCGATGTGTAGAAAACTACACATTTTGAATTTGTTGCCTCACACTTCCCCATTGTTAAGCAAAAACACACCAACACTCCTTTATTAACTTGAGTAACATTCTTCCAACAAAGTCTGACCCTACATCAAGCTATATACCTCGAAAATAATAAGCACGACTCAATGAAGTCGTGCACCAATAAAACGAGGATAACAAAAGGAGCGTCTTATGACGGCACTTGTTACTACACTGAAACACTGGTTGTTTACCCGCAACAGCATGATATTAATTGGTAATTTCACGTTATTTGCACTTTTGCTCAATACCCTGCCATTCGAAGCGCAAGTGAATACGGGTTTGAGTATTCTCGTGTTCGTTGCCATTTTATGGTTAACAGAAGCGATTCACGTCAGCATCACCGCTTTGCTCGTTCCCCTATTGGCTGTCTTGTTTGGTGTATTCAACACGCCCGCTGCGCTGGCTAACTTTTCGAACCCAATCATCTTCCTATTCATGGGTGGCTTTGCATTAGCAGCCGCACTGAACAAGCAAGAGCTAGATAAAGCGATTGCTGACAAAGTACTGTTGATTGCAAAAGGCAGAATGTCGGTCGCCGTGTTCATGCTGTTCGGTGTGAGTGCGGGCTTATCAATGTGGATCTCAAACACCGCAACCACAGCAATGATGCTTCCTCTTGTTCTAGGCATCATGAACAAAGTTGACCAAAGTGAAGACCGTAACACCTACGTATTTGTGCTACTAGGCATCGCTTACTGTGCATCGATTGGTGGCATCGCAACCTTAGTGGGTAGCCCACCAAACGCAATTGCTGCGGCAGAAGTCGGCTTGAGCTTCACAGAGTGGATGGCACTTGGCCTACCTATCTCAATGATCTTATTGCCAATCACGATGATTGTTTTATACGTGATGACTAAGCCCAAGCTCGACCATAAATTCGAGCTAGACCACGCTCCTGTAGAGTGGACGAACAGCAAAAAAATCACACTGTCTATCTTCCTTTTAACCGTAACGCTTTGGATATTCGGAAAACCAATCAACGCAATGATTGGCGGTTTCTCTAAATTTGATAGCTTGGTGGCGATTGGTGCCATTGTACTGCTTGGCGCTTCAAGAGCGGTTGAATGGAAAGATGTCGAGAAGACAACGGATTGGGGTGTACTTATCCTGTTCGGTGGCGGTATCTGTTTAAGTAACATTCTGAAAGCGACCGGAACCAGCGTATTCCTAGCACACTCACTAAGCGGGTTTTTAGAAACAGCAGGCGTGCTTCTTACAATTCTAGCCGTGGTAGCGTTCGTGGTATTCCTAACGGAATTTGCGAGTAACACAGCGAGTGCGGCATTGCTTGTCCCTGTATTCGCAACCATTGCTGAAGCGCTGGGTATGTCACCTGTTATCTTATCTGCACTGATTGCGATTGCCGCATCTTGTGCCTTCATGCTACCAGTCGCGACACCACCTAATGCGATTGTATTCGGCTCTGGTCACATCAAACAAAAAGAAATGATGCGAGTCGGTATGGTGTTGAACTTAGTTTGTATCCTAGTACTAACACTGTTCGCTTGGATCTTCTGGTAAGCAGCAAACGCTTATAGAGAAAGCTTTATAGGCAAGTGCTTAGAAACACATATTTATAGGTAAATGCTTATAGATAAATGTTTACAGGAATGCCCCCTCAAAAAAATCTGGTTGCAGCTTCCCTCGGCTCAACCAGTACAAAAATGCCCGCTCAGCTCACAAGATCAGTTTAACGAGCAAGATCCGTTTAACTAACCAGATCAGTTTAACTAACTAAATCAGCTAAACGGGCATCTAAAAACAAGAAACGCTTTTCCCTTTTGGTGGCCCCGCGCCACCTTTTTTGTGTCAGCTTGCCATCAAGCACTCATTACCGTTCTAAGATCTGGCTCTCACGCCACACTTGGCACCAAACGCGTCCAACCTAACAGCAACATAGAAGCACACATGACCCAAACGACAGTGGCTAAAGAAAGCGTCGATACCAAATTGTAGCGATAACTGAACACATAAACCGCGCCAAGATAAGCCGCGTATGGCACAAGCGAGAACAAGCCAAAGAGTGCCGTGGTACGTAACTCCACCATGGTTTGTTCCGTGCCAACAATGTAGTGAGCAATCAGAGCAAAGGTAGGAAACAACGGCACTAAGCCTGCGATGTAAAAGCTCTTACTTTTCGACAGCAGCGCAATCAACAAAACAGCCGCCGCACCAAGCAGACATTTAAAGAACAGTGAAATCATTTTTTACACGTTATCCAAGCAAATCAACAAAGGCTCTAGAGGGTAAACTCATATAGCGCCCATAAAAATGCCACACGTCACATATGCACGTGTGGCTTATAAACTAACCAAAACAATTTTCAGATTAGTGACTCAAGATCACCTGATTTCGGCCTGAATGCTTCGCTTGATATAGAGCTTCATCAGCGCGAGCAATGGTCTCTGTCACCCGCTCTTGTTTCATCTCGGCAACACCAATACTGCATGTCAGTGGATCGCCATGAACCCAAAGGTGCTGGCTGACTAAAAGTCGGATTTTCTCGGCCTTTCTTTGTGCTTCGCCAAGATCAGTCTCCGGGCAAAAAACAATGAACTCTTCACCACCCCATCTCACCAATTTGTCGGAAGCGCTGATCGAACTGCCGACCACCATGCTGAATTCTCGTAAAATATGATCACCCATTTGGTGTCCGTATTTATCGTTGACGCTCTTGAAGTAGTCAATGTCGAGATACAACATACTCAGCTTTCCATGTCCCTGCTTTACCTGCTGAGACTGCATTTTTAGCCAATCACGAATCGCGTGTCGGTTGAGAATCCCAGTCAGTTCATCACGATGAGCCTTTTCTGAAAACTCAAAGTTTTGCTCTCTCAGTGCTCGATTGACGTTCTTTAAGTGATGATGCCTTTTCTCTGCAAGCACCATACGTTTTCTTGAACGGTTTAACTCAGACAATAAGAATACGGTGCCTGTGCCAACCCAAACAAACAGTAAGATAAGGAACAAGCTTTCGCCTGAAATATAAGATCCCTCGAACTCAATACTGCGGATGACTATTCTGTGGTGACCCAGTTTCGCACCAGACGCGGTAGCAAACTCGACCATATTCACATTCGAATACTCAGGCGCCGAATGCTCTAGCGCAATCTCGTTATCCGCTAACCACCATGTCATTACTTGCAGGTTTTTGATCGGAATCTCAATCACACCACCATCCACGCCAGGAGAAAACTCCATCCCGTTGTACTTATGCGTGTACTCGTCATCAGGAACCGAATAAGCAGGATTATAATTACGCAGGTAAGTTCGCAAACGACCGCTAGAATCGGCCTCCGCATGGTAATCAATATTGACTCTAAAGGTGTGGTACTGAGAAAGGTCAAGGCCAGTGGTAATGTCTGGGTTGATACGAATCGATAGGCCGCAATAAGGCCACGGATACTCAGACTTTTTAAGCTCACAGTCGAGAATATACTGGCCACTTTGATAAGATAATTGGGACGTACTGACACCCCTATCCACTTGATCGCTGGTCGCGATAAACTCATATTTATCCGGCGTAATTGCCGTTATCACACGATTTCCGCTCACACGGTAATACTGGACAATCGCCAGTGTCGTGATAACTAAAAAGATGACTATTTTATGGATCCACTTCACGTCTAAGCTTCCGGCTTAAGGTCCCTATAGTTGGGATTTCACGATAAAAAATAAGTTAGGTAAATTAGTGACCTTAATGCCAATAATTTACTAAAAAACGTTATATCACGCCTGAACAAAATGTCATACCATAATTTTGAGCGAGCGTTTACTCATCAATTATCCATCGCAATAATCAAGTAATATTGCGTATTAAAACGGACTCTATTTGTTATACTCATCGCATAATCATCGTTAACCGTAACGCCTGCTTACAGAGCGTCCGAGTCGACGAAATAATAATCAAAATACAACGAGTAATGTCATGTCTTTATTAGCAAAAGGAACACTCAAGAAAATGAGTGCTTCGCTCGATGGTGCGGTTACCTACCGTTTACCTGTCGGTGAAGAGTTTGTAGAGCTAAACCCTCTGATTGGTAAAACCATCAACCTCACTCACACCGGTAATATTTTTTGCTGCTCATGTGGCAAGAAAACCAAGAAAAGCTACTCTCAAGGCCACTGCTTTGTGTGCATGAGAAAGCTAGCAAGCTGCGACATGTGCATCATGAAGCCTGAAACTTGCCACTACGATCAAGGTACTTGTCGTGAGCCTGAATGGGGCGAAGCGAACTGCATGGTTGATCACTTCGTTTACCTATCGAACACATCAAGCCTAAAAGTGGGTATCACTCGTCACACTCAAATTCCTACTCGCTGGATTGACCAAGGAGCCACTCAAGGCCTACCGATCTTGAAGGTAAAAACACGTCAGATTTCTGGCCTGATTGAAGTTGAGTTAGCCAAACACATTGCCGACAAAACCAACTGGCGCACGTTGCTAAAAGGCGACGGTGACGATATGGAGTTGGTAGAAAAAGCCAAAGAGCTATTGCCATTGGTTGAGGATAAAATCCAAGAGATCAGAGCGAAGTTTGGTGACGATGCCATCGAGATTCTTAGTGAGAACATCACTTCACTGAGCTACCCAGTTGAGCAGCACCCGGTGAAGATTGTTTCTCATAACTTTGACAAGAACCCTGAAGTATCTGGCGTGCTGCAAGGCATTAAAGGCCAATACCTTATCTTGGATACTGGTGTGATTAACATCCGTAAATTTGGCTCTTACGAAGTAGAAGTTTCTGCTTAGTAAGCCAACGGTTTTGAGATGATCGCTGTTTTGATAAACCAAAGCTAAACGGCTTTGATCGGTGAAAGCTAAACGGCTTTGATGAGCTAAAACTAAAATGCCCTCAGCAATTGCTTGAGGGCATTTTTGTATCATGACCAAACATTATAACGGGGTGACACCCTAGTTAGCTTTATTTTTATGCTTCTAAATTTATGGCTTAAGCTTCTAGATTAATAGCTTATGCTTCTAAATTTATGGCTTTAGCTTCTAGATTTATAGCTTATGCTTCTAAATTGATTGGGTGTACTAAATTGATCGAGTTTACTCAATAGATTGAAGTCGTCTAGTGCGGTAATGCTTGGCTTATATCGCTAGAAAACACTTCTCCGCACACGCAGTTCTTTCCATTCGCTTTGGCTCGATACAAAGATTGGTCTGTGAGGTTGACGAGTGCATCGATGGACACTTTTCCATCGCAAGATCGACTATCACTCACTCCGATACTCACACTCACATTAAAACGAATCTGTTCGCCCACTTTGAACTCGACCTGATTAAATTGCTGTCTGATCTGATCAGAAACTTCTCGCGAAACGTTAGGTGACGCATTGGGAATAAAGAGAATAAACTCTTCTCCACCCCAGCGGCCTGCCACACCACCCACTCTCTCAACATTACGTTTAGTAATGTTAGCCAATGCGCAAATAACCTCATCGCCCACCATATGGCCGTAAGCATCATTGATCGATTTGAAGTCATCGATATCAAGCAGCATACTGACGACATGAGTATCAGAGGCAATATGTTCCCTTAACCACTCATAAATCGCTCTGCGATTGAGTAAGTCAGTCATTTCATCGTAATTCGCTTGATGAACCAATTGCTTTTCCAACATCACTTTTTGAGTGACATCTTCGAGCACAACCTGAACAGCCGGCTGACCTCGCCAAGTAATCGCATTATCGTAAATATTGAAGAATCGATGAATGCCATCGAAACCAATGTTTTCAACCACAGTGCTGGTTCCCGACAACTCACCCGACACGATCGCTTGATAGTGCTTACTGATACCATCCGTATTCTGTTTTGGCACCAATGTAAGGATAGAGTCCAGCTCTAAAACTTGCTCTATGGAAGAACCACCCTGCATTTTAACCCACGATTGATTGACCATCAGCGGTTTGAACTCTCGGTGAACCAAGATGCCCTGCCCTGATTGCATGATCATATCGTGATACATCTTATCTTGTTCACGCACCGCATTTTGTAGCTGGATCGCAGGGGAAAGGTCGATCACCGTGACTTGCAGTGCTGGCCGACCTTGCCACTCTGTCACATGGTCAATAGAGAATACTGTGAACTCTCGACCATTGCGATCAACATTAACATAGGTGTGGACCTGCGGATCGCGTTGACCACTGATCGTTTCAAGGTAATTTTGATAGGCTAAAACATGGTATTCTTCTGAGATTAGATCTAGGAAGCTATCTATATTAGTAAGTAGTTCTTCGGGTGATTGGTATCCATAGATGCGAGCATAATTAGCGTCAACACTAACTACATTCATATCTTGAATAGTTATTACACCGTACGTGGATTCGAAATTTATTGAAGACATTGCCAACTCCGCACTCTCGCTACACTCCACAAACTGGAGCATAACAACACATCCTGCCAACGCTTCCACACAATCTTTCACGCGTTAGGGGCATTAATATGGTATCTAGTATATCGTACTGCTACAGGCTTCTCTACAATTCTATCGCTAACACGAGTCACTAAAAGTAGACAAGTATCTCAATCCTATTACTCGCGTCAAAAAACAAAAAAAGATAACGTATATCTATGTAAGCATTAGCTTTTCTGTTTTCCGCTTTAAAGTCGGTAGCTAGAGCTAATCACGACTCTTTTCAAATCCTTTTATTATTCCTTTTCTATCTTGTTGGCTGTTAGCTTGAAACCTTGTCGGTTATTCATTCCAATCCGAAAAGTAAGCGACTAAGAAGTCGATCGCTAACCGTGCTCTCTGGGGTAAAAAACGACGGTTTTGATATACGACCCAACTGCTGGTTCCCGCTCCCCAATACTCTTCTAACACCGGGACCAGTTTTCCATTACTAAGGCCACCATTGAAACTGCTCTTAGGTAGATAGACAACACCAAGTCCCTCTTCACATGCTTTAAGTACTGCACTCGAATTATTACTGCGCCAGCGCCCATGCACTCGCACTGCATTTAACGGTTTGCCCTCTTTCTCAAATAGCCACTGATCACTGTTGGCGATAATACAGCTGTGTAACTTTAACTGCTCTGGGTGAGTTGGCGCACCAAATTGATCTATATAATCTTTACTGGCTGCTGCCGCCATCGGGCGATCGACGAGCTTTCTTGCCACCAATCCTGAATCGTCTAATCGGCCATAACGAATCGCGAAATCGATGCCATCTTCGATGAAGTTAACCATCTTGGTATTGAAATTCATTTCTATGGTGAGCTCAGGATGCTCTTTAGCAAATTCCATCAGCGCCGCCGCGACATGGTTTTCTGCAAATGCACCTGCGGCACTCACACGCAAAGTACCGCTAAGCTGAGTCTGCTGAGAAGTCACTTGCTCGTTCGCTTGCTGAAGCCCAATGACCAAATCTCTACACTGCTGATAATAGGTGTGACCCGATTCGGTCAGGCTCACCATTCGTGTAGAGCGTGCAAGCAATGCCACACCCACTCTCTCTTCTAACCTTGAAACTTGACGGCTTACATGACTGGTACTGCAACCCAGTTGTTTTGCTGCTGCAGAAAAGCCGTGACACTCGGCTACCGCAACAAACTCATTAATACCTTCAAAGCTATCCATACTTCACCTGTTTACATATAACGAATTCACATCCGACTAATTCTCACCCTACTATTGCTATATAGCAATAATGTTTTGTCTATTCGGCATATTATCACTCAAATGGTTTGCTACTAGTATTACAGCTAACGAAACAGCGGTATCTCAATTGAAAACTTTGGTTTTCTAAATAAAAACCACGATGCCTAAAGCAAAACAACGACGCTGAAACCAAACAAACGTGCTCAAAGGGACGAATCATGAAAAAAATACTAATACCTGTAACTAACCACGCAACACTAGGCGATACCGATCAAGCGAACGGTACTTACGCGCCTGAACTGACTCATGCTCTCAAAGAGATCATTGCTGCGGGTTTTGAATACGACATCGCTTCTATCAAAGGTGGCAAAGGCCCATTGTATGGAACCGATATTGAAGGGGATTCAGTAAACGCCGAGATCTTGGCTGACGATGACTTCCAAAACCGTATTAACAACACGATTCCTGTAAGCCAAATTAACGTAGAAAGCTACGATGCTATCTTCTACCCAGGTGGTTTCGGTTTGCTTTCTGACTTAGCAACCGACGAGCAATTCGCAGCTATTGCGGCTAAGCATTATGAAGATGGCGGTGTGATCGCGTCTGTATGTCACGGCCCAGCAGCACTGCTTCCGATTGTTTTAAGCAACGGCGAGAAGCTATTGAGCTCTAAATCGGTGACTGGCTTTACTCGTGAAGAAGAGATCGACTTTGGCACCATCAATGACATTCCGTTCTTATTGGAAGAGTCTCTTGCTCGCAGCGCAGCGCGTTTCAACAAGGTTCAACCTTGGCAAGAGCTTGTGATTGTTGATGAGCGAGTGATTACCGGTCAGAACCCAACCAGTGCGCACGCAGTAGGTGCAGCTCTCGTTAAGCAGTTGTCTTAGTTCAATCACGAACTTTTTCGATTAGCGATTAGCGATTAGCGATTAGCGGCTTTAGTCTTAATAGACTTAGCTAAACAGATATAAGTTCATGAAACAAAAAGAGCATACTTCCTACTCAATGTTATTGAGAGAAGTATGCTCTTTTCTGATTCTTTAGCTATTAAGTGCTAGTGGCTTCTTGTTAATTACTTCTGCTAGTAGCTTCGCAAGATCCCTTCAAGCACATTGAACAGCAAGTCGATCTCTTCAATCGAGTTGTAATGCATACAACCAATACGCACCACGCCTTGCTCTTCAATACCCAACTGTTTGACAAGCCCTAATGCATAGAAGTGACCATTCCACACACAGATATTATGCTCACCTAACTTCTTAGCGATGAACTCTGGAGAGTAATTATCAAAGGTAATCGCAAAAGTTGGGGTTCTTAGGTTCGAATCAAATTCGGTTTTCCCGTAAAGCTTTGCCCCTTCAAGGTCGGCCAAGCGTTTAAGGAAGTACTCACTGAGTTGGCTTTCATGCTTATTATACAGCGCGTAGCTTTGCTCTAAACGAGAACGCAATGAATCGGCGGGATCACCTAACTGTGCCAAGTAATCCACCGCCGCAATCACACCAGCAAGGCCTTCAAAGCTCTGTGTTCCTGTTTCAAATCGACCAGGGCCGATATTGGTCGCAGGCTCAACCTTGTAAGGCTTTAACGTGTGCAGCCATTGAGGCGCAACATAAGCAATGCCCACATGCGGGCCGAAAAACTTATAAGCGGAACACGCTAAGAAATCACAATTCAGTTGCTGAACATCAATCAAATGATGCGGTGCGTAATGAACAGCATCGACATAAACCTGCGCACCATGCTGATGGGCAAGCTCGATAACTTTCGCCATATCAACAATAGAGCCAGTGGTGTTCGACGCAAACGTCACCGCGACAAGCTTGGTTTTCTCGTTAAGCAGCGACTCAAAATGCGCCATATCCAAACTGCAATCCGACTCATCGACGCGAACTTGACGAACAATCGCGCCTTTGTCGTCTGCCGCTTGCTGCCAGCTCGATACATTCGAATAATGGTCTAACGCCGTGACGATAACTTCATCGCCCTCTTTCCAATCGCGGCTGATCGCTCGGCTAAGTTGGAAGGTCAACGATGTCATGTTCGCACCGAACACAACGTTGCCAGAAGACTCCGCATTGAGCAGTGCTTGCGCCGCTTCTCTTGCTTGCTGCATTAAGCTCGTGGTCTTTTGGCTAGAAAAATAGTGGCCACCTAGGTTTGAATTGAAATGCCCTAGGTATTCGGTCATTGAAGCTAAAACATTCTCAGGCACCTGAGATCCACCGGGCCCATCAAAAAAGGTCACAGGCTTGCCGTTATGATATTGGCCTAAAGCACTAAATTGTTGGCGTACATCATTAAGAGTGAAGGACATTGCGCGCATCCTTAGCCGTTAGAACAAACACATCCATATAGCCCATTTCATCGTGGTCTATGGTGCGAATCGGTTGTGCATTGTGCCAAAGCTTACTGTCTGCCAGCATCGCAACTTCGCCATCGCCTAACACTTTTCTAAAGAACGGCGCTTCATGACTGTCTTGATAAAGCATCACTTCACCACCAACAATGTTGTGGCGAGTAACACCAATAATCGCAATGTGGTCAAAACCGTCTTGGTGAACACCTTCAGGTGCTACTTGAGTTTCTTCGTAAATAGCAGCGATACGGATTTGATGGATTTCGATTTCTTGTCCGTCTTCAAGCCCGTTGGTTTCAATAAACAGCTCACACATTTCCTGCATGCCTTGACCGTTTAGAATATTTTGTTCAACAGCTTCGAATTGACGAACCACATCACCTTGAAAGTGATTAACATCTTCAGACTGAACAAAGTTATGTTTGTCTTGCTCAACGACTTGTCCATTACTGAATTGAACCACTGAGTACCTTCTCAATCGAAACTGTCCATCCGCATGCTCTGTGCTTGGTAGCTTAGAGAATGATGGTGACAACTCCTTAACTGCGTGGTTACTTAGGTGGGTAATATGTAGGGTATTTTCGTGAGCATGTAACATCATCGACTCCTTAATGATTGTTAATTTACTTTCGATATTTAACGTTTTATTTACATAAAGGATACTTGAAGATCTTGTCAAATCAACATTAAACAATCATTTATCCCGTCAGATTTAATAATTAAGACACTAAATCCAAATTGAAATTCAAAAGCAGTGTATAACACCAGAATAAAAGATAACCAACTCTTAAAACTAGCACACTCCACTAGCTAGTTATAAATCCCTACAAATTAAAATTTAACGATATTATTAACTAGCAAGCTATGTTTCATATTGTGTCAGCCCTTTCGCTTCAATACGCCAGCCTCCTTGCATGAGCTCAGGCATCACTCTCGCCATCATTCATTTCTATGCTTTTGCACAGCAAAATACGACCTACCTATCAGTTGCCAAGCTATTGATTATTTACACAACAAACTGAAATTGGTTAATTTATGAGTAAGCCAGAAACCAAACGCCTTTGCTTGCGCGTCTGGAACAGGTCGAGTTCGGGGGGAACTCGGCCGCCCTCAATTCAATTTGCTTCCTTTCAAATAGCGGCTTCACTGCCCTTTAATCCACGAAAACGCTTATCTCGATTAAGCTTCAAACGGCGTGCCGCCTAATTCGAATTGATGATGTAGTTTATGTAGATTGCTTGAAGTGGAATATTGCGCAGGGAATTTACTTAGTGGTTTCAGGCAATTAAGAGGTAAGCGTTTGAGCGAGTTTGAACAATGGAGGTTGCTTCAAAATCATCGGCATGTATTCACAAATATTAGACGTTCATCGCTAGCACGTTTCTGCACAAAAATGGTTTAGATAAACAATCTAAACCGCTTCTGCTCTATTTATTGTTAGTGCTAATTCTAGTTTATGGGCTGTTAATTCAGGCATTCAATCCCAGAGCTAATATGAAGATGAATAGGGTACTACGCTCACTTTATCCTTATACGGTGTATTCGAATAATTTGGATAATGTGGATAATGTGGATAATGTGGATAATGTGGATAATTATAAGCGAGCGTATGACTATTCATCTTCGTTCTTAACAAGAACCACATGTTTGGGCAGGTGACTTTTGTATTGCTAGTGGCTACATCCCATAGCGGTACTTTTTACCTATATTGACCATATCGCGATGCACCGGAGCTAGTGCATTAGCGTAGGCAGCTAGTAGCTTCATGGTATATTCGCTGCGGTCATGCAGATGCAGGTCGGTACATTCGTGTTCAGTTGTCAGAATATCTTCGCAGTTACGAAACATCAGATGATCAGGCAGAAAACACACATGATTGTTTTTATTACCCGTCATCCGTAATTCACTGATCGGGTAGACACCATTTACGCTCGCTGAAACGCTCACCAGCAGCGCTGCTTTATGAGCCAGTTCCTCGTCAGTGGTCAGCATCAAAAAGTTCTTTAATGCCGGCGTTGCCATTCCATGCCATTCTGGGGTAATAAAAATGAACGCGTCCGATTTCTTAAGGATTTGAGCGACAGGTTTCCATTGTTTCCACTCCTCACTGTCTTGCCATACTCCTTCATTCCAAAACGGTAGATTCAGTTGGTGTAAATCGAGAACGGTTGCCTTGTCAAAATGAGGCTCAGCCAGTGTTTGTAGGTAATAGGCAACATTTAGGCTCTGAGAATGCGCTCTTTGACTTCCTGATACGATTGTAATATTCATATTAATTCCTTTTTACGGTCTGAAATTGTGTTAGTTGATTGGTTTGATGGTGAGCTAGGCGTAGCCAGCACAATTGAAAATAGAATTACAGAGGCACCAAGTAATTGGGGCCAAGTCAGTGTTTGATTTAGGATTAGATATCCAAGAAAACAGGCAGAAACACTGCTTAGAAATCCGAGAAAAGAGACGGTCACCGGAGGCAGTTTCTCGATACCGCGAAACCACAGAAAGTAACCCAAGACGGCACCAATCAGGCTTAGGTATCCATAGCCTAAGTAGTTGATTGACGTAAGTTGGTTTGGAACACCTTCTAGCCAAAGCGAGACTGGTAGCAAAATGATGCCGCCAAATAACAATTGCCAACCTGTAAACCCAAGCATCGTCATGCCCGTAGGACGTCCCCATTTTTTTGTCAGCACCACTCCTAAAGCCATGCTCAGCGTTCCAAGTATGGCGGTAGCCACACCTTCAATATTGATTTCGGCTGAGCTGTTAAGCACTAGCAGGCCTACGCCGAGAATTCCCAACACACTAGCGGTCAGTTGTTGTGAAGAGAAGTTGGCACTCAATAGGTACCAACTCATGATCATTACAATCACCGGCTGAATAGACATCACCATCGATGCCATGCCACCCGGTAGGTAGGTTGCCGCGAAAAATAAGCAATAGAAAAATAGCCCGATGTTCAGAAAACCTAGCACTGCCATACGGAGCCACCACAATCCAGTTAGCCCCGCTCGGCTAATAAGCACAAGCAATATACCAGCAGGAAGCGAACGGATTGTTGAAGCAATAAGCGGACTTTCTGGAGGTAGCGCTTCCGTTGTGACTATATAGGTACTGCCCCAGATAATAGGTGCAATTGCGGTTAACGCTATTGTCTTAACTTGTTGAATCCTGTTCATAACTCTCCTTAACTGATTAGTTATTACTTTAATAAAAGTATCTTTCACAAAAGATACTTTTATTAAAGTAATGGAAGCCTAATCTTTAATCAAGTATATTTTTGAAAAGATATTTACTTGAGAGATAAAAATGACATCAGATAAAGTTGATAAAATTCTTGCTCAATGGCTTGCAGTCAGGCCGGATCTGGATTGCTCAGCAATGGGTGTTGTCGGGCGATTACGTCGAACCAGTGGTATATGGAAGAAGAATTTGGAGTCGGTTTTTCAAGAACATGGGTTGAGTAGTATTGAGTTTGATATTTTGGCTACTATGCGCCGCAGCGATACTGTGGTCACTCCTACTGAGCTGTATCAAACTCTGATGCTTTCTTCTGGTGCGGTCAGTACACGTATTGAACAGTTGGTAAAACGTGGTTATGTCCAACGTATTGCCAGTGAAGAAGACAGACGCAGCTGTAAAGTTACCCTGACTCAAAAGGGAGTTGAGTTGGTGGACACAGCATTAAATGCACATGTTGCTAATATGGATAACATGCTGAGCGTATTTAGTAGCCAAGAACAAGATCAGTTGGCAAGTTTGTTGAGAAAGATACTGTTGGAAAGGCAATAACGAACAGTCGCTTTTTAGGTTTTCAATATTCCTTTACTCGTTTACTGGCTGTTAATGTTGGCTTGCGATACTAAAAATTAACCGGAACGCTGTAATTAGAGCTGAAGAGCTAGCAAATTTCTGTCCAGAAGCTTCTCAGGTTGACTTTTTACCCGTGGCTCGTTCTACCTCAGAAATGCCTCAAAATCCGTCAGAGTTAAACCCATACGTATCCTGTTCCAGTTTTTCACCAGATTATTTAGTCGTGAAGATCTCGATACGATTGAAATTAATGTGAGGCTGATGATATAAAATGTACTCTTTAAATGCAGGAATTAACAAATTTAGATATGGTACAAATGGATAACTTTCCCACCGTAGGACTTAAGACCTCGTTACCCATAAGCATATTGGCACTTGCCTTATATTACCTATGGGGCGACATGAGTTTTAATGATCTTCGAGGCCTTTTTTTGGTGGTGGCGTTTGTGATGATGCTTACTTTAAAGAAGAGTGAAAATAGCCTCTTTTCAGTAACTCCACAGGTTTCCTCTTTTACTCATCATGTATTCCCAATTACTGTGCTAGCGATTGGCGTGGCTTGTTTCACTTTGTTCTATATGGAATTTATCCGGCAATATGTCACGGGGCAAGAAGTCGACTATATCGTAGGATTTCTCGTTAGTGGTGAACTGGAAGTAAGCGAGAAACTAAATTATCTTTTCGAAACCGTTATATTAGCTCCGTTATCAGAGGAGTTTTTCTTCAGGTTTATCTTGCTAAGTAGCATATGCTTACTTTTGAGAAACAAGTTTGTAGGCGTAATTTTATCGTCACTCTTATTCGCCTACGGCCATGAAGACCCTGTCGTTGCTTTTTCTCTAGGTATCACTGCATCCATAGTTCTACTGAAATACATGAGTATATATAGCGCTATAATTCTTCATGCGATTTATAATTTGTGGATATATACAGTGGAAGTTTTTATCGTACCCGCCTTTTTCTTTAATGATTGGTACTTTGCACCAAGTGGGAACATCGGAACAATCGATTCTATAATGGCATTAGCTGTATCTTTTTTGGCACTATTGATTATTAAACGCAAGGAAAAATCAATACAATAAGGTTTTAGCAACCGCTTCATCACTATAAGGACTGAGGCAATAATCAATGAAATCACCACACTTATCGACACCTCGATAGTAAAGTTGCTGACACACTTTTGTCTAATTGTGAGTTTCAGAGCCCGTAAGTCCCCTTGTGCAAACTAAAACACACAAGCTTCTTCAAGGTCGATTTCAAAATCAACGGGCGGTAGGTTTAGTAGGTGCTTGTTCGTAGCATTCAGTAGTTCAACTTTCGCAGGCTTCCCTACTTCGTTTGTGTAGATAATCGCTAGATAAAGCTTGTCTGATCGGTGGAACGCATCGTGAAAGCTCATTTCTTTGCTTAGCAAGCTGGCTAGCAATGGTTTGGTTACCGGAATGTAAGCCCACTGAATGCATTGGCCATTGTCGTAGTCCCCACTCCAATACACCATAAACCTTTGGGTGTTTTCATTCTTAACCGAGAAGCACTTCGGCCCTAAAACGTCTTGATACACTTCCAGTAGTTCCAATTTACCTAGCTGTGTGCCTGTTGGGAGTAAGTTCATTGCTCGTTCCTCATCTTTCTAACGTTGCCTATCAAACATTACGTGTAATCTTATAATTAAATACTGTTTTTATATACAGTTATTTGGGCGTATTTTGATATGGTAGTTAGAAACCAAAAAGTCGGCAGCAACAAATCTTGAAGAAGGCGGTGGTTTCGCCGATCTTTAAGCCACGAAAACGTTTGTCTCCATTAAGTTCTAACCTATAACGATTAATTACACTTCAGCCCTTGTTTACACTTTTATTGCCTCCATATTTTCCATACAATCCTAAGCGATTATAAATAAAAACAATTTCAATTTCGGAGTCCTCATGAGCGACGTAAAGCACTGTAATTTATTGATTCTTGGTTCTGGCCCTGCTGGCTATACAGCTGCAGTTTACGCTGCTCGTGCAAACCTAAACCCAGTACTTGTTACCGGTATGCAGCAAGGTGGTCAGCTTACAACCACGACAGAAGTAGAAAACTGGCCGGGTGATGCTGAAGGTTTAACGGGCCCAGCACTAATGGATCGCATGAAAGAGCACGCAGAGCGCTTTGAAACAGAGATCCTGTTCGACCACATTAATGAAGTCGACCTATCTAACCGCCCTTTCCGTCTTAAAGGCGATTCTGGCGAGTACACGTGTGATGCGTTGATCATCTCAACAGGCGCATCGGCTAAGTACCTAGGTTTAGAGTCTGAAGAAGCATTCAAAGGCCGTGGCGTTTCCGCTTGTGCAACGTGTGATGGTTTCTTCTACCGCAACCAGAAAGTGGCGGTTGTTGGTGGTGGTAACACCGCTGTTGAAGAAGCACTTTACCTGTCTAACATCGCATCTGAAGTTCACCTAGTTCACCGCCGTGACACGTTCCGCGCTGAAAAGATTCTAGTTAAACGTTTAATGGACAAAGTAGAGAACGGCAACATTGTTCTTCACACTGACCGCACGCTAGACGAAGTTCTGGGCGACGACATGGGTGTGACTGGCGTTCGTATTAAAGATACTCAGTCTGATAAAACAGAAGACATCGAAGTAATGGGCGCCTTCATTGCTATCGGTCACCAACCAAACACTGAAATCTTCAAAGGCCAAGTCGACATGAAAGATGACTACATCATCGTTCAGTCAGGTCTTGAAGGTAACGCAACACAAACCAGCATCCCAGGCGTGTTCGCTGCTGGTGATGTAATGGACCATAACTACCGCCAAGCAATCACTTCTGCAGGCACAGGTTGTATGGCTGCACTGGATGCTGAACGCTTCCTAGATGGCCTTAACGATAAGTAAATCTGAGATTGCAGATTTGATTATCGGTGCTCTCGCCTCAGTAGATGCAGGGCGTCATCACATTTTGTTGTAAATCCCTAGAGCCCAGTGGTATATCCACTGGGCTTTCTTTTGTATACTAGCCGCCCTCAACAAATAATAATTATCATTAAGCCTTCATAATGGATAAGAAAAAACAACGCAGCTTGAACAAGTGGCTTAAGCAACAAAGTAAGTTAGCAAAACGCTGGCTTATGATTGCTATTGGCCTTGGCGTACTTTCAAGCGTGTTTTTAATTGCTCAAGCAGCGCTTCTCGCCTCTATTCTTCACCAGTTAATTATCGAAAATGTCGATAAATCTGAATTGGTTGGTCACTTCGCAGGCTTGGCATTATCGGTCGTTGGCCGTGCTGGGTGTACATGGGGACGTGAAATCGCAGGTTATCGCTGTGGTGAACAGATCCGTGTCTATATCAGGCAGCTCATTCTCGATAAATTACGAGAGCTTGGCCCTGCTTACATTAAAGGTAAACCTGCCGGTACGTGGGCAACGCTGTTGCTAGAACAAGTAGAAGATATGCAAGATTTCTTCTCTCGTTACTTACCTCAGATGTCTTTGGCGGTAATGATTCCATTCATTATTTTGGTCGTGGTATTCCCAGTAAACTGGGCAGCGGGACTGATTTTCTTGATTACGGCTCCACTGGTGCCGATGTTCATGGCACTTGTCGGTATGAAAGCGGCCGATGCGAACCGTAAAAACTTCAAAGCACTGCAGCGTCTTTCTGGTCACTTTTACGACCGTTTGCAATCAATGACAACCATCCGTCTATTTGACCGCACGAACGCTGAAACAGAAGTACTCAAAGGTGCATCTGAAGTGTTCAGAACGCGTACCATGGATGTGTTGAAAATCGCCTTCTTGTCTTCCGCTGTACTTGAGTTCTTCACGTCGATCTCTATCGCGATGACTGCTGTCTACTTTGGTTTCACTTACATTGGTGAACTTAACTTCGGTCACTACGGCGCCGGTATTACTCTATTCGCAGGTTTGTTTATCCTTATCTTAGCACCAGAGTTTTACCAACCTCTACGCGATTTGGGTACTTTCTACCACGCGAAGCAACAAGCGGTTGGCGCTGCCGAAAGTATTGTCGAGTTCCTAGAAACAGACATCACTAAAGTTAAATCCGGTGACACTCAACTCGATTCAGCTCAAGGCATCAATATTGAAGCTACCGACCTCAAAGTGTTAAGCCCTGAAGGTGTTCAACTGGTTGGCCCTATCTCGTTTGCGCTTAATACTCGCCAATCGACTGCGTTAGTTGGCCCAAGTGGTGCGGGTAAAACGAGTTTGATCAATGCCATCCTTGGTTTCATGCCTTATGAAGGAAGCTTGAAAATCAATGGCATTGAATTGCGTGACCTCGATTTAGTCTCTTGGCGTAAAACCATTAGCTGGGTTGGTCAAAACCCATTGCTATTGCACGGCAGTATTCGTGACAACGTCACCCTTGGTAAGCACAATATCACTGACCAAGTGATTGATAATGCGCTTGAGCAATCATTTGCCAACGAATTCGTTAACGAGCACGGTCTAGACTATATGGTCTCTGACCGCTCTGGTGGCTTATCTGTGGGTCAATCTCAACGTTTAGCCTTGGCTCGAGCAATGGTTCAGGACGGACAGTTCTGGTTGTTAGATGAACCGACAGCAAGCCTAGACACTCGTAGCGAACAGTTAGTGATGAAAGGCATCAATAGCAACATTGAAAGCCGCACTGCCTTGCTTGTGACGCACCAGCTCGCTCCTCTACAAACGGTCGATAATATTCTGGTTATGCGTGACGGTGGTATTGTTGAACAAGGTCATTACTCTCAACTTTCGACTGCAGGTGGTTTGTTCGAAGAAATGCTCAACGCTAACTTAGCTCAACAAGACAAAAAGGGTAATTTAGATGCGTGATTTACTGCCTTACCTGAAACTCTATAAAAAGCATTGGTTTGGCCTATCGCTAGGCATGCTATTGGCTTTTGCTACTCTGTCGGCTTCTATTGGCTTGTTAACGCTATCAGGCTGGTTCATTTCAGCTTCTGCGGTTGCAGGCCTTACGATTGCACGTGAAACCTTCAACTACATGCTGCCGGGCGGCGGTGTACGTGGTTTGGCAATGAGCCGAACGGCGGGTCGTTGGGGTGAACGTGTTGTCAGCCACAATGCAACATTCAAGCTGTTAACTGATTTACGTATCTTCTTCTTCAAGAAGCTAGCTCCGCTGATCCCAGGTCGTATTTCGAACCTTCGTGATGCTGACCTTCTCAACCGTTTGGTTGCCGATGTAGACGCCATGGATCACGTGTACTTACGCTTAGTAAGCCCTGTGACTGTGGGTGTGTTCGGGATTTTCTTCCTGACTCTGTTCTTGATGTGGTTCGATAGCTCACTAGGTTTGATCTTAGGTTCTATCCTTCTGATCATGCTGTTGGTTTGGCCAATCTTGTTCTACAAGCTAGGTAAACGTAACGGTGGTGAGCTGACACAGAACAAAGCTGATCTTCGTGTGACTACGCTAGATTGGATTGAAGGCTACAGCGAACTGACTCTGTTTGGTGCTGAAGAGCGTTACCGCAATGCGATTCTAGAAACGCAGCAGAAGCTGATGGCGAATCAGTTTGTGAATGCTAACCTAACTGGTATGGCTTCAGCAGCTCTGATGCTGTTCAACGGCCTGACGCTTGTTCTTATGCTTTGGCTTGCGGCTGATGGCGTGGGTGGTAATGCACCAGACCCGTTCATCGCGCTAATGGCATTCGCAACTATGGCAAGCTTCGAGCTATTAATGCCAATCGCAGGCGCGTTCCAGCATTTAGGTCAAACTCTGTCTTCTGCTCGTCGCTTGAACGAAGTTATTCTGTCAGAGCCTGAAGTTCAGTTCGCTGAAGAGAAACTCGACATCAACAAGCCGCTTGATATTACGTTCTCAAACGTGACGTTCAACTACCCTGATTCTGAGCGCAGTGTTCTGAACGCTGTTGACCTAACGATCCCTGCCACACACAAGGTTGCGATTGTGGGTCAAACGGGTTCAGGTAAATCGACTCTGATTCAGCTTCTGACTCGCTACTGGGATCCTAAGAAGGGTTACATCTCAATCGCGGGCATTGAACTGACTCAGTGGAACGAATCACAGCTTCGTGAATCAATCAGTGTAGTAAGCCAACGTGTCGACATTCTAAATGGCACTTTGCGTGACAACTTGTTGATTGCAAGACCAGAAGCAACCGATGATCACTTAGCGAATATCCTAAAAGACGTTGGCCTAGAAAAGCTGCTTGAGAACAACGCGCTTGATAGCTGGTTAGGTGACGGCGGTCGTCAACTGTCTGGTGGTGAGAAGCGCCGTATTGGTATCGCACGAGCCATTCTTCATGATGCCCCTATCCTGCTTCTAGATGAGCCAACAGAAGGCTTAGATAAGCAAACTGAGCAGAGCATCATGACGCTGTTCGAGAAGCACTTCGAAGGCAAAACGGTTATCTTCATTACGCACCGTTTGATTGGTCTGGAATCGATGGATTCGATCGTTCTGATTGAACAAGGCGAGATTGTTGAAAACGGCTCTCATGAGAAACTGTTAAACGAAGAAGGACGTTACTTCCAACTTCGTCAGGCAATCTAGCCTGCTTTCATAAGCACAGATAAATAGTTCAAAGCCCGAGTTTATACTCGGGCTTTTTTGTGTCTGTGATTCTCCTGAACTACACCTTTCTCCAATCAAACTTGGCCAGTCACTTACAATAAGTACTGACCTTGATGCAAATACCCAAACAGCTTAGAAACGACAAGCGAACGACCCTGCGATGGTTAAATTTATGGAGCAGTACTTCCCTACTCGTGCAGCGATTAAAGCGAAGTTTCCAGGTTACCCGAACAACTAGTTTGGATTCATAACTCTAACTAGCACGTACAAAAAAGCCGAATGTGATAATCACATTCGGCTTTTTGATAACATTCTCGCGAATTGATCGCTAGTACGCTTTTTTCTGTTCTATCGCTATTTGCTATTCGCTAAGAACTTAAAAATAAGCACTCTAATACTAAGAGCTTACAGCTTGAAGCGGCTAATTTCGCTTTCTAGCTCGTGAGACAGCTCAGAAAGTTGAGCGGCTTGTTCTGCAGCTTGGTGCGCTTCGTCTGCTAGCTCGTTAGATACGTCACGGATTCCCTCAGTGTTACGAGTAATCTCAGACGTTACTGATGCTTGCTCTTCTGCAGCAGAAGCAATCTGTGTCGCCATGTCACTAATGCGTTCAACAGCAGCATGGATTTGCGTTAAGCTTGCAGCCGCTGAGTTCGCGTCATCAACACTGGTTTCAGCAAGACTACGGCTATCGTTCATGATGCTAACCGCTTTACCTGTTGTACCTTGTAGCAACTCAATAGTTTGCTGAATCTCTTGCGTTGAACCGTGTGTACGTTGGCTCAGAACTCGAACTTCATCCGCTACTACTGCGAAACCACGACCTTGCTCACCGGCACGTGCAGCTTCAATAGCGGCGTTAAGTGCAAGTAGGTTCGTTTGTTCTGCAATACCTTGAATGTTAGACAAGATAGCGTTGATGCTGTTGCCGTGCTCTTCAAGTTCTAGGATCACGTTAGTTGCGATTTGAACTTCTTGAGCAAGGTTTTGGATAGAGCTTTGAGTCTGTGTCACTTGACCAGTACCGTGCTCACACGCGCCAACTGCTTCAGATGAGTTCTGTGCAGTGTGGTCAGCGTTACCCGCGATCTCTTGTGTTGCTGCAGCCATTTCGTTAACGGCTGTTGCTACCATGTTGATCTCGTCTTGTTGCATTTGGATACGAGCACTACGTTCTTCAGCTTGAGAAGCTGTTTGACGTGCTTGGTTGCCTAGCGCAGCAGATACTTCGCTTAGCTTGATCACCATGGTGTGCATGTTGCCTACAAAACGGTTGAAGTTTTCAGCAAGCTTACCAATCTCGTCATCGCTCTTAGGCTCAAGACGTTGAGTAAGGTCACCCTCACCTGAAGCAATTTCTTCCAGTGCCGCTGAAACACGGTTTAAATCGCGGAATAGGAAGCTCACTAACCAAGACACTAATACGATTACGATTAACGTAATAATGACCGCCGTTGTGATCAACTGAGTAAGTAGTGTTGAGTGGTTCGCTTCTTCTGTTGCTTTGTCCATCTGAACAGCGAAGATCCAGTTAGTGTTAGGCACCTTCGTGAAGTAAAGCAGCTTCTCTGCGCCGCGCTCTTTGATGATCTCGATGCTACCCGTACGCACTGCGTTTTCGATGATAGGCATAGAGATGTCGTTTGAAAGCTGGCTTACCGGCTTCAGGCTCAGTGCAGAATCTGGGTGTGCGAGGAATGTGCCGTCAGAGGCATCAATTAGCATTGCGTTCGCATTGTCACCAACATCAAGGCTGATTACATCGTTCACTAGTTGGTCGATAAGTACGTCTGCACCCACTACACCAACAAGTTTGCCGTTATGACGCACAGGTTCTGCAATCGTTACTAGCAATGCTTTGGTGATCGCATCTTGGTAAGCCGTTGTGATGATTTGCTTACCTGCAGCGTTTGCTTCTTGGTACCAAGGACGTTGACGAGGATCGTAACCAGCACGATTACGTTCAGGGTGTGAACGGTACATTCCGCCTTCTGGAGTACCTAAAAAGATATCGTCAAAGCCACCCGCTACACGAGCTTGCTTAAGGAAAGGAACAACATCATCCTCTCGTGAAAAGTCATTAAATGCTGATGCGATATCGGTGCGGATATCAATCCAGTTTTTAATACCTTCAGATGCTGCTTCTGATACGCTTTCAGCTCGCAGGTATACGCCATTACGAGTCTGTTCAAATAATTGGTTTGCTGATAACCAAGTTAACGCTGTTGCCATAACGACAACAGCAGATAGGCTAGCACCTATTAACTTCTGCTTAAGTGTTAGTTTCATGTCAAAGTTTCACGAGTAGTGGGAAATCTCGCGCATACTACCCAATATCAGTATTAAATTCGAGCGATTTTATAATTTAATAACGTAATATAATTTTAAGCAAACCATTGGCTTATCGAATGTCAATTACTTGGCTAATCGCCAAATTTAAGACGTTATTTTGAAGGTAATTCCATCGAAATATACTGTTCTCTAGACTGTAAAATAGATACAAAAAAGGCAGGAGAGTTTCCTCTTCTGCCTTTCTTTTTACTTTATATTCGACTTCAACCAAATGGAAAGTCGATTAACGATCAGTCTATCGCTTCTCGGTGCGCATACCCATTAGCAAGCTCACACACATCAGTAATAGAATGATGGTGAATGGCAATGCCGTAGAAATTGCGCCCGCTTGTAGAGCTTGTACTGCTTCAGTACCGCCAACCCACAATAGAGCGACAGCAATCGCACCTTCTAGGAACGCCCAGAACACACGTTGAGGTACAGGCGTATCAACTTTACCACCAGCAGTGATGCTGTCGATAACTAGAGAGCCTGAGTCAGACGACGTAATGAAGAATACTAGAACTAAGATAACCGCAATGATTGATAGCAGCGTACCGAACGGTAGAGCATCAAACATTTGGAACATCGCTAGTGATACATCAGTCAAACCATCTTGACCAAGGATACCAACGTTATTCACGATTTGGTCAATCGCCATGCCACCAAATACTGACATCCAAATGATAGTAACAGTCGTTGGAACAATCAGAACCGCTGTGATGAACTCACGAACCGTACGACCTTTAGAAACACGCGCGATAAACATACCTACGAATGGTGACCATGAAATCCACCAAGCCCAGTAGAATACAGTCCAGCCGTGCATCCACGCTTCATCTTCACGACCATGAGGATTACTCAAAGGAATGATGTTTTCAACGTATGCCATAAAGGTTGTTGGGATAGAACCTAAACTCACCGCATAGCCGATTAGAGCCACTAAGATAAGCAGTAGGAAAGCAACCAACATGTTGATGTTACTGATAACTTTAACGCCGCCATCAATACCGCGAAGCACTGACACGACCGCTAATAACGTTACTACGGTAATAACAACAACTTGTAACCCTAAGCCAGCCTCGATTCCGAAGACATGTTGAATACCACTTGCTGCTTGTTGTGCACCTAAGCCCAGCGACGTCGCCAAACCAAACAGCGTTGCAAGAACCGCCAGAATATCAACAATGTGACCAGCCCACCCCCACGCTCTATCACCCAAGATTGGGTAGAAAATAGAACGAATAGAAAGAGGCAATCCCTTGTTGTAAGAGAAAAACGCAAGTGACAGTGCTACTACGCCATAAATCGCCCAAGGGTGTAGACCCCAGTGATACATGGTTGCACCTAGCGCCAACTTAGCAGCTTCTGGTGTGTTTGGTTCAACACCTAACGGGGTTTCAAACCAACCCGTGAAGTAAGCAGCGGGTTCCGCCACACTCCAGAACATTAGGCCGATACCCATACCTGCGGCAAACAACATCGATAGCCAAGACATGAATGAGTAATCTGCCGTCGCATCAACACCACCAAGGCGGATTTTACCATACGGAGAAACAATTAAGCCTAAGCAGAAAACAACGAAAACATTACCCGACCAGATGAAAAGCCAATCAAACGAATTGATGATCTGGCCTTTAACGCCATCGAGTGCTGCCTTTGCTGAAGCGGTATCTGTAATCAGAATGCCGATCAGGAACAAAGCAATAAGTCCTGCACTGATACCAAATACTGGGTTATGAACATCAAAACCCCATTTTTGGACGTTATCTTGACCGACAGTGTAATCCGTACTGTCGATACTGTATTTATCTATACCTTTAGTCATTATCCCTCTCTACGGAATATTGATAGGGTCTGTTGACCTTACTATCCCTTACTTACTTGTGACTGAATCACAAATTCGAACACACGATCCAAGTAATACAAGCTGTTGTCACAATAATTCAAATACTTGGATGTCTGAAGTTTAGCAGGTTAACTTATTGTTTTCAGTAAACCAGAATCGGTTCGATGGGTTTTCATCCAATATTCACGTAATTACTCAAATTACTGACGAAAAAAAGGCCGAACAAGTCGGCCGTTATTTGAATAATACTTTTAACTCAAAGCATTTTGCTGCTTAACCAATTGATTTTCGGTACGCAAACCTAGCAATAAGCTTAGGCACATAAGCAATAATATGAACGCAAATGGTAGCGCCATTGATACCGTTCCAGCTTGCAGTGCTTGAATGGATTCCGTGCCGCCAACCCACAATAGAACCGCTGCAATCGCACCGCCCATCAACGCCCAAAATACACGTTGAGGAACAGGGGCATCAACTTTACCGCCAGAAGTAATGCTGTCGATAACTAATGAACCTGAATCTGACGAGGTGATGAAGAACACCATAATCAAACCAATCGATACTACAGAAAGCACAGAACTCATTGGCAGCGCATCATAAGTGTGGAATAGAGAAAGCGTAATATCTTGCAAACCATTCACGCCTATCTCACCCACCTTGTTCGCCACTTGATCAATCGCGATACCACCGAAAATAGCCATCCAGATGATGATTACTGTCGTTGGGATGAACAATACAGCGACGATGAATTCACGAATCGTACGACCTTTAGAGATACGAGCGATGAACATGCCTACGAATGGTGACCAAGACATCCACCAAGCCCAATAGAATACCGTCCAACCCTGCATCCAAGTTTCATCATCACGACCATGAGGATTACTTAGAGGAATAAAGTTTTCAATGTAGCCCATTAGCGCGGTTGGGATTGCTTTAATACCCGCCATACCACCAGCGATCGTTACGAAGATAAGCAAGCCCAAAGCAACCAACATGTTGATGTTACTTAAAACCTTCACGCCACCGTTAATACCGCGAACCACTGACATTGTTGCTAAGAAAGTGACCACTGCGATAACAATGAGCTGCATGCCAATACCACCATCGGTACCAAACACATGGTTAATACCACTGGTTGCTTGCTGTGCGCCTAGGCCAAGCGATGTTGCAAGGCCAAATAGCGTAGCCAGTACCGCGACGATATCAACGATATGTCCAAACCAACCCCAAGTTCTGTCACCGAGTAGCGGGTAAAATATTGATCGAATAGAAAGCGGTAAGCCTTTATTGAAAGTGAAAAAAGCGAGGGCTAGAGCAACAACGGCGTAAATAGACCAACCGTGTAAACCCCAGTTATAAATAGTTGCGCCAAGCGCCAACTTAGCTGCTTCAGGAGAATAAGCTTCAACACCGAGTGGCGTTTCATACCAACCCGTGAAGTAAGCTACTGGCTCTGCAACACCCCAGAACATCAAACCAATACCCATTCCCGCGGCAAATAACATCGACATCCAAGACAGGTTAGAGTGCTCTGCTTTGGCATCATTGCCACCAATACGTATCTTGCCATACGGGGAGACAATGAGGGCAAAACAGAAGATAACGAAGATGTTAGCTGCCCACATGAAGAAACCATCGAAGTTACCGATGACTTTCCATTTGATTCCATCCAGTGCCGCTTTTGCGGTTTCTGGGTCTGCGACTAGAAGTGCAACCAAGAAGACAATGATCGCTCCTGCACTGATTCCAAATACCGGGTTGTGAACATCAAAACCCCATTTCTGAACGTTATCTTGTCCTACTGTATAATCGGTATTTTCAATACTATACCTATCTTTTACAGGCTCCATGTTTCCTCTCTAATTTGTAGCGCACAGTTTGCAACATTGCATTCGGCGCTTAAATTTCGAAAAGAAGGATATCAACCTGTCGCAAAAATACTAAAAAAACCGCCAAAAATCAGGCATAAATTACAACTTTAGTAATTAAATTACACATTTAATGTAATTTAGCGTAAGATCACTCTACAAGCCCAGAATTAACAGCATATTTAGCTAGCTCTGCCGTAGAGTGAATATCCAGCTTATGCTTAATGTTTTGTCTGTGGGTTTCAACCGTTCGGTAACTGATATTCAAACCCTTCGCGATCTCTTTACTGCTCTCCCCTTTTGCCACCAATTTCAACACCGCTTCTTCACGTCTGCTCAATGGATTCTTCACAGATTGTGTGGGAGTAATCGGCTGAGTAAACAAATTCTGTGTGACTTTTTCACAAAAATAGGTCGAGCCTTGATTGACCGTTTTGATCGCTTGCACCATTTTTTCAGCCGAAATCTCTTTCAACATATAGCCGACTGCGCCCGATTGCATCACCTTCATGATGTATTCACGGTTGTTATGCATAGTCAGCATCAACACCTTCGCTTCTGGGTCTTCTTCTTTAATCAGATGGGTCGCATCAATGCCGTTCATGATAGGCATGCTGATATCCATCAACACCACATCGGGGCGCAGAGATTTAACGACCTCAACCGCTTCTAATCCATTACTGGCCGTACCTATCACGCTAATATCTGGCTCAAGTTCCAATCTCGCCATAAAGCCATCCAGTACCACTTGGTGATCGTCAGCGATCACAACTCGAATAACTTCACTCATTCATTAATCCCTCTAGTGTCAGTAACACTGTAATTTCCGTTCCGAGGCCAATCTCACTCATCAGTTCAAAATCACCACCAATGAACTCCACCCGCTCTCTCATATTACGCAGACCGATCCCTCGTTTTTCCATCGCTTTATAAGTATTGAAACCCACACCGTTGTCTTGAATCAGTAGTTGCAATACATTGCCAATTTGCTGCGCGATAACAGTCACTTTAGTCGCTTGGGCGTGCTTTTCTATGTTGTTCAAAGATTCTTGCACTACTCGATACAAGGTCGTCGCCGCTTCTGATTTCAACTTTCCGGGTTGAGTGCTGAACAAGGTCTCCACTTCAATACCCGAGTGCGCCTGAAAATCCAATAGCAACGAAGACAACGCCGCTTCTAAACCAATATCATCCAATGAACTTGGACGAAGTTGATGTGAGATGTGCCTTACCTCTTCGATCGCTCGCATCAAGGAATGCTGCGACTTATTCAAATGCGCTTTTAGGTCTTCACTTTGTAACTTATTACCAAGTAGCTCTAAGTGGCAACGACTCGATACTAATAACTGGTTGATTCCATCGTGTAGCTCTCGCGCTAAATGCTTCTTCTCGTCTTCCTGAAACATCACCGTTTTATGGGCGAGCTCTTTTAAATTGTTATCCGCGATTCGATGCTCGTGCATGTTAATCGCTAAGGTCAGCACGATAATGACCGCCACCGTCACGCTCAGGATGACCACAATGGAAAAGAACGTGGTTTCAATATTCTTGTTTATCGCGGCCTGCATCGAGGCGACTTCTTGGTGCACATCTTCAATGTATAAACCCGTGCCAATCATCCAATCCCAACGTTCCAACCAAGCGGCATAGCTGAGCTTAGAGACCACTTCTCCGGTTGAGGGCTTTTGCCACAGGTATTGGTGAAACCCTCCTCCGGTTTGCGCTTCTTTCAACAACGCTTCGATTAGAAAGTCGCCATCTTCATCTTGAAGTTGAAGTAGATTTTGTCCAATCAATTCTGGCTGGATCGGATGAACTAAATTGGTTCCGTAACGGTCGTATGCGAAGAAATAGCCATCGGAGCCATATCTAAGTTTAGACAATATGGTTCGAACTTCTCTTTTGGCTTGGGCTTCTTGGATATCAGGGTCGTTGTAGATATGTTCGATGGCATCAAATGCGAGGTCAACAGTGTCTTTGAGGGCGTTTTCACGAGCCTTGATTAGGCTGTCTCTGAAGATCTCAACTTCTTTAGCACCCAACGTTTTGGTTTGATGTAACGAGATCCAACTTATGCTCGCCGTGACCAGTAGCAACGGGAGTAGCGTCAGCAAAATCAGCTTAGCTTTTAGAGGCATTCCTTTCCCTCACAAAAAACGGCTTACTGAACATCAATAAGCCGTTTTACTTTAGCAATTTATAGATAGCCGTTGAAACATATCATTCACATTCTTGGCTTCACTCACATTCCATAGAAAGAAGGGAAAGCGAGAAGTGATCCAAGTACGAGGATTTGAATAAGAATGAACGGCATCACGCCTCGGTAGATGTCTTTTGTGGTGACGCCTTTCGGTGCAACCCCTTTCAAATAGAACAAACTAAAACCAAATGGCGGCGTTAAGAAGGAGGTTTGTAGGTTCATCGCGATAAGGATAGCGAACCAAGTCATGTTGATACCCATCAGTTCAGCAACAGGCGCAATGATCGGTACGATGATGAAACAGATTTCTACGAAGTCGATGAAGAAACCCAGAATCAAAATAACCAACATGGTAATGATCAAGAAGCCCCATTTTTCACCCGGCAACTGCAGCATCCACTCTTCAACCAGATAATCACCGCCAGTATAAGTGAACGCCATCGAGAATGCCGTCGCACCAAGCAAGATAGCAAAGACCATTGCCGTGACTTTCACCGTTTCTTTGGACGCTTCATACACCATCGACCAACTGAATTGACCGTACAACAAAGCAAGTACCATAGCACCCGCACCACCTAATGCAGCTGACTCTGTCGGCGTGGCAACACCCGCGAAGATAGAGCCCAATACGACAATGATCAGCGCGAGTGGCGGTACGATAGCTTTCAGTGCATTGATGACTTCTTGTTTACGACTAATTGAGTCATCACGTTCAATTGGTTGAGCCGCTTCTGGGTTAAGCTTTGCGTATATCAAGATATAAACGATATACGCGCCCACCAACATTACACCCGGCCAAATCGCCGCTTGGAACAAGTCCCCTACTGGCACACCGAGTACATCACCTAATAAGATCAGTACGATAGAAGGCGGAATGATTTGCCCTAACGTGCCAGATGCACAAATAGTGCCGCAGGCTAAGCCTTTGTCGTAGTTGTACTTGAGCATAACTGGCAACGAGATAAGACCCATGGCAACCACAGAAGCACCTACTACGCCCGTTGAAGCCGCAAGCAGTGAACCCACAAGTACCGTCGAGATAGCAATACCACCACGAACACCACCAAACAGTCGTCCCATTGACTCTAGCAACTGCTCAGCAAGCTTGGTCTTTTGTAGAACAAGCCCCATGAAAACGAACAATGGAACGGCCATCAGCACCGTATTTTCCATGATCGATTGAATTCGATATGGCATGAAGGCGAACATTTCGATGCCTTCAGCCCAAACACCAAAGATTAACGCGATACCACCAAAGGTGAACGCGACCGGGAAGCCAAGCAAAAGTGCAAACAAGGCTACGAAAAACATTACTATTCCAATCATGTTCAGCCTCTACTTATTCTTTGTATGAGTATTGTTTACATGCGTGTTAGTTGCATGGATAAGGTGCGGATTAAAAATCTTATTCAGCGAATGCAGAATCAAGCCAACGCCACTGACTGCCATCAAGAAAAACGACAGTGGGATCATCGCTTTAATGATCCAACGATACGGCAAGCCACCGGGATCGCCCGACGTTTCACCCAGGTTATAACTCTCTTTGGCAACATCGATACCAAACCAAGCCACCAGCAAACAAAAAGGAAGCAGGAAGACAACGGTGCCGATTAGATCAATAATCGCTTGCGCCTTGAAGCTGAGTTGTTCGTAAAAAACATCCACTCGCACGTGGCCACCAGCCTTGATGGCATAAGGAACACCTAATAGGAAAACAGCTGAGAAAAGATGCCATTCCATTTCTTGGAAGGCGATTGAGACATCATTGAAGGCATATCTCATGACAACGTCATACACGACGTTCGCGATAAGTAAAATAAACAACATACTGGAAAGCCATCCCAGTGCATCACCGATACGATTAAATAGGCGTTCAATATAAATTAGACTTCGCATTCCCGACTCCATGGAATTTGAAAAGACATCGCGTATTAGAGTTAGGGCAACTAAAACAAGTAGCGCTAACAAGATGCACGACGTAGAAAGGGTTCTTGGGATCTTGTTACAGGATTTATCCTGCTTAATTATTATGGTTAAAATGAACCCGCCGCTTAGTCACTCTTAGTTACCTAACAAGAACAGCTTTGGGTTCATTTAGCTTCAGTTCAACAACTGTCGATTATTTCGCTTGGCTATTTAAATAAGCTCTGTGTGAAATATCCGTCCATGAGCGCACTTGCTCTAGGTAGCTTGCTTGTGAAGCTTGGATCTCTTTTGCCAGTGCATCTTTCTCAGCATGTGCCGCAAGTAGGCGATCGTTCGCTTCTTTCAGTGCCGACATGACTTCTGGTGGGAAATCTTTAACTTGTACGTCTGGGTATTCTGTTTTCATTGAAACCCAGTTCTTGCCACTTTCGTGCGTTGCTTGTGTGTACATGTCGTAAGCCGCTGTACGCATTGCAACACGCAAGATTTCTTGTAGGTCTTCAGGAAGCTTGTTCCATGTACGCTTATTCACTAGGAATTGAAGCTCTGAACCCGGCTCATGCCAACCTGTGTAGTAGTACGGCGCAATTTTGTGGAAACCCATACGCAAATCAAGTGATGGACCCACCCACTCTAGCGCATCGATTGTGCGACGCTCTAAAGATGTGTAAAGCTCACCAGGGGCAATGTTAGTCGGCTTAGCACCTAGCTCCGCAAGGATCTCACCAGCAAAGCCTGGGATTCGCATTTTCAGACCTTGTAGATCTTCAACGCTGTTGATCTCTTTTTGAAACCAACCACCCATCTGAATATCCGTGTTACCACCTGGGAACGACATTAGGTTGTGTGGAGAGTAAACCTGCTCCATCAATTCCATACCGCCACCGTGATAGAACCACGCGTATTGTTCTGCTGGCGTCATACCGAAAGGCATAGAAGTGAAGTAAAGAGTGTTTGGAACTTTACCTTTCCAGTAGTAAGAGCCTGAGTGACCCATGTCGTATTGACCAGACTTAACCATGTCAAAAACGCCAAGCGGTGCTTTGTGTTTGTTTGCTGAATCGATTCTGATTTGCAGTCGACCATTCGACATTTTCTCAGCCATCGCAGCCATGTTTTTGGTTGCATCACCGAAAACAGGGAAGTTTGGTCCCCATGTTTCAGCGAGCTTCAAGCGATAAACCTTATCAGCAGCTGTGGCGCCAGTTGCGACCAAAGCTAAACAAGCCGCTGCAGTAACCGCAACGTTTTTAAAAACTCGTGTGAGGGAGTTAGAAATGAGACTCATGTTCACGTCCTTTTGTTGGATTAACACTCTTTCTGTGAGTATTTTTTATGGTTCAACATAAGAGTGCACCTTGATGAGGCAACTAGATATCAGGGAGAGCACGCACGACAGACCCACACAAACTGCGTATTAGACCAAAGGATTACGTAGAACTACGTAGGAGATAATTGAGTTATGTCGGTTTTAAAGGACTTACTCTATTCATCAGGGGAATGCTTATTGATAAGTACCTAAGTATTAATAATTAAATATCGTTAACAATTGATTGCCATTTCGTGATGAGGCTCTATTCTCACCACATATCAAATACGCACCTGAATGCATTCAATCCATGAGAATCAAGGATTTCAGAGAATCCGACGCCCTACTTTGGTGCTTACTGATTCGAAACAAGGGACGCACGAAAGACAGATGAATAACGGAAGAGATCTGCCGATTGGAAATGAGGCTTCTGGGGCTAGGTTCGAATGCTAGGTTTGAATATGAGTATGTGTTTAGGGGATTTGGGTTTTGGTTTTGGTTTTGGGATTAACATGATCCGTCAGATACAAAAAAGCCTCGAAAATCGAGGCTTAAAAACTTAACGAAGCGAATGTAATCCCACAGAATTAGATAGCTTTGTAGATAACCTTGTTACCTGCAAGTTGCTCTTTCGCTACTAGGTTTTCTTCAAGAAGTTTTTTCAATGCGCCTGTTGCCCATGAAGCTGCTTTCGCGTCTTCTTGACCAGCTGCTAGGCCGATACCTTTAGGGTTAATGCCTTCAGCATTGCTAACAACGATGTCTAGAACTTGTTGTTGCTTAGGAGTCAGTGCTACTGCAACTTCTTTAGTTGCTGCTACTGCTTTCTCTACCGCTGGTTTTGCTGCTACAGTTTTTTCTGCTACAACTTTCTCTGTGACAGGCTTCGCTTTTTTCGGCGTTGCCACTGCTTTAACTACAGCCGCTTTAGTGCGTTTCTGCAGTTTAGCCTGCACCTTACGCTTATGAGCAAGTCTCATTGAATATTTCTCCAGTTCACTGCTCTTTTCGCAGTGGTGAAAATTTGAAGCGCGATTTATACCAAAAAACAGGAGCTATTTGTAGAGTGAAGCGCCGAAAGTCGACGAAAAATACCGATATTGTCTACTAGCGTCTATTATTTAATCATCGACTTATCAATTCAGGGTCATATACACTGGTTATCCATCCAGACAAAAATATGAAAACTTGGTGTTGCCTATGGACACTCGTCACCTTACAAATTTCTCTTTGCCTTCGTTCACACGTTCGTACCGTATTCTGGCCGTTGTTTTAGGCTTCCTTTGCTTGATCGTTGCTCTGTACAGTGACAATCCAAAGTTACTGATCGTGGGTGCATTTTGCATTATTGCCCTACTCGGAACTGGCTATTATTTAATGTTGCGCAGCAGAGTGATGTTCACTCTCACACCGACTCATTTTCAGCAGCATTTTTATAAAGGAGGGTGGATTTTAAAGTGGAGCAATATTGAAAAGATCGGCCTATGTACTTACGAACAAGATGGGTGGCATCAACCTCTTCCTTGGGTTGGTATCAAGGTTAAAGATTACTCGCCCTACCTCGATTCAATTTGCCCTAAAATCACTTGCGAGTTATTGCTGAGCCAGCGAGCACTTTTGTATCTGGGCGCCAAGCAAGCGGGTAAAGAGTCAAACTTTGAAGATATGGTTCTCGACTCATCGCATTACCATGCGCGCTGCACTGAGAGCGGTTGTGTGGAACTGAACAGATATAAAGAGTCACAAAATACTGACGAGGTTATCTTCAACGATAGCCAAACACAGACTAGCCCAGGTTCATCCCATGAATCGAAATCCCATAAATCGAATGCGAAAAACGCAGTGATTAAAGACTATTCCGGGTTGCAGGCGATGCTAGCGAATAGGATGAAATATCAGAGGGGTTTCCACGGTTACGATATTTTCATATCAACTCAAGATTTGAATATGAGTGGAGAGGAGTTTATTGGACTTGCTCGACGCTACTTGGCGGCTGCCGAGCGTCTTTCTGATTAAAATTAAACAGGTTTAAAAATAAACTCGCACGCAATAAAAAAGCTTAGCTTTCATAGGAAAAGCTAAGCTTCATTTTCAATCAATCGCAACACGAATAATCGGCCGGATAATCAAATACTTAATTAGTACAGGGGCATTTCATCCGCGACAAACGGGTTTGATGCGCGTTCACGACCAAATGTCGATTCAGGGCCATGACCCGGAACGAATGTTACGTCGCTGCCTAGTGGCCAAAGCTTAGTCTTGATTGAAGCAATCAGCGTGTTGAAGTCGCCTTGTGGGAAATCCGTACGACCAATAGCACCGTTAAATAAAACATCACCAACAAACGCCATGCGCGCTTGCTCACTGAACAGTACAACGTGACCTGGCGTATGACCCGGAGTATGAATCACATCAATCACTTGGTTACCAAAAGTAACTTTGTCGCCCTCTTCCAACCATGTGTTTGGTTCAAAAGCTTTACACAATGGGAAACCAAACATCTGACTTTGATTCTCTAGGCCTTGAAGCCAAAAGTTATCGGCTTTATGCGGGCCAACAATGTTCACGTTCAAGATCTCAGCAAGCGGTACAGTGCCGCCAACATGATCTAAGTGACCGTGCGTCAGGACCAAGTTCACCACTTTAACACCGAGCTCTTCAATGATCGCAGCCAGCTGTTGAACATCACCGCCCGGATCGACAACGATGCCTTCCATTGTCTCATCACACCACACAATTGAGCAGTTTTGAGAGAAAGAGGTAACAGGGACAACTTGATACTTGAGAGACATATACAAACCTTAAAGGGCAAACTGAAATTTGGGCAAACTATGACATTGGATGTCTACTTTGACAAGTCCCTACCGTTTCGCTCGCAATCTAAGCTTAGCGCTACCAGCTACGAACTGGGCCAGTATCGATATGGATAAAGTTGCTACGTGCATAATAACCTACACCACCCGCATTCAGGCTTTTGGCTACGTCTCTTAATTCTTTTAGGTTGACGCCATCAATGCGGAAATCAATCGCTTTACCCAACATGTGGTAGCTCTTCTTAGCTACGCCACTCGACTTAGAGCGCAATGCCTCATTGGTCGCTGGAGAGCGGTAGCCAGAGATGATCTGAACTTCTTTATGAATACCTAAGACATTTTGAATCTGAGTGATCTGATCAAACAGGTTCTTGTCCATTGGGTGAATTTCATTACGGCGGAAATCACGACATAGTTTGCTGAGGCGTGCCATCTCATCACCAACATAGTTAGTGCCATCGAAATAACAGGTCTCTAATCGTTCACCAGTGTGAAGATTGTTCATACTAATCGTTCTTGGTTGATCAGGGTATGAAGCAAAAGCAATAGAAGGAGTAATTGAGGCGACAACAGCGGTACCACCAGCGTAAGTCAGAAACTGACGGCGTGAAAATAAACTTTGAGACATACAGCAAAAAAACCAATTAGATCGAACGAAAAATGCACGATACATAATGGTAATTGCTGCGTCAACGTACAAAAACCGCCCAAAAGGTTAGTATTTGTAACCTTTTCACGGTTAGTTATTGATCCACATTATAATTTTATCAATAGAAGCTTGGTTGTCATTTTTTGGTCAAGATCACCCTTATTGGCTTCACTGATGGTTAACCACCCTCTTTATCATATTGGTAGATGTCACCACGATACTGTATGCCCCCTTCTTCAAACAATACGGTTTGATAAATGATATGTACGGGGATTCGCTTCTTGAGTCGCACCTTAGTATTAGGAGCAAGGTCATCACTTTGGTTAGGTACTTTCCTTACCTTGGTAGCAAACAACAATTCAGCCAATTCCTCTGCATGTTCAACACGTATGCAGCCGGAGCTATAAGCACGGAAGTCGTCATTAAACAGACCTTTGCTTGGCGTATCGTGCAGATAGATCGCTCGCTTGTTAGGTGTGTTGAACTTGTACAAACCTAATGCATTACGCGAGCCTGCCTGCTGACGCATTCGATATGGGAAAGAATTGAAATTGATGGTCTGCCAATCGATCTCAGTGGTGTCGACCGTCTCCATAGTGCGCCAACCGTCAATCACTTGGAAGTTGTGTGTATCTAGATAGCTTTCGTCCGCTTTCACCTTAGGCAAGATGTCTTTGACCATGATTTTCCATGGCACATTCCAAGTCGGGTTTAGGATGACCGAATCGAGGTTTATCTCTAAAAGTGGTGTTTTTCGCGACTTTCTGCCCACGACGACTTTGGACTCAAAGACCTCTTCGCCATCTTCCCAATACTTCATATCAAAACTAGGGACATTGACGACGATGAGAGAGTCTCTGTTTTTTGGCCACAAACGAACTCGTTCGGCGTTCAGAGCCAATGAAGTCAATCGATCATCAAAGCTCATGTTGATCCATTTGATCGTATCTGGCCCGACGATCCCATCGTCTGTAAGGCCGTGCATGCGCTGAAAAGATTTAATCGCTGTTTGCAGATCTCGATCGAACTCGGGAAAATCGACCGCGATCATCGAGGTATCAACACCAACCAAAGCAATGCGCTCAACAAGAACCGTTTTGTCTGAAAGCTCGTCACCCAAGCGCTTCAAACCTTTCTGTCTATATCGTTCAATATTGAGTTCAGAGGCGGTTTCTAACACCGAATAGGTTGTTTTGAATTGGTCAAAATCCCCTACAGGCGGAGCGTAGGACAGCACCATCTCCAATAAATAATCATCGGAAACACTGCTTTTTAATCTCATCAGAATATGAGGAGAAGGCGCCGGTAATTTGGAATGTAGCTTTCCGGAAAAATACCATTCCTTTCCCATTAGTGGCGCATTTTCAACGTAACTTAAGTAATAGATAAAGGTATCGGTTAAAAGAACGTCCAACTCTTGCCATTGACCGCGGGATTGATACTGACGGATTTGCTTGAGTTGTCGTTCGAAGAGCGGTGCCATTTGCGCTTGTTCGAGAAGCGACAATTGGAATTCAAACGCTTTAACAAGTTCAGGGGAGTCCCATAGAATTGGCAGAGAGGAGTCTTGATAAATACTCTGGGTAAGCTCTGGATAAATCAACATAAAAGAGAGCTCTGAATCAGCCGGAATAAATCGGCTCTCGTCAGAACTCGTATAGCTCCATGCGTGCACAGAAACTAGAACTAATAATCCACAGAAGTATTTTGCGAACATGCTTAACTCCATCACCAACCATCTCATAAGTATGGCAAAGAAATAGAAGTAAGCATGTTATTTTTAAGAGGCTTTGTAAATCAGATTGAACTCCAATGGTTATCCCACTGGACCGATGATTGCTGAGTTGATTTCTCATAAGGCTTGCTCTGGCTTACCACACTTCCCGCCCCAGAGCTTAGTCGAAACTCACCATCAAGCAGCACAGCGCCAGAAGCATCAGATAATGCAGACAGTTCTACTAACTCTTTGGTTTCTTTAGACCAAATTCCGTAGCAGTTGCCTCTTGGCGAAGTCGCAATAATCCAATCGTCTGACGCCGCAATACTGGCGATATAGTGATTGAACCTTGCCCATTGCTCTGGCTCTGCGTTCAGTGATTCAAACTGCCCACCTTTAGTATGCATAGCTAATAGCGAAGGATACTCATCGGGTTCACCACGATATTGCTGGCCACAAAGCACGGTTTCAGCACCATCATGGGCTAAGTGTCGAATGCTCAGCTTCTTATCCAACAATTCAACCTGATCAAGCAGCGCACCTTCAGGTGAAACATAACTTAAGCTCGGTTGCATCGAATCCAAGTTTTTTGGGGTTCTTCCGTCAGTATGAACGCCACCAACGCCAATCGCGAGATTTCCATCCGGCATGATGATCACTTCATGAGGGCCAATACCAAATCCAGTGAACTCCTCGACCTTACGATAGCCTTTAGCGACGTCGTAAACGCCAATCACACCTTGGCTGCTGTCCGTTTTCCCTTCAGTGGCATACAGTAACTTGCCATCTAATGAGTAAACGCCATGACCATAGAAGTGACGATTAGTCCCTTTCACGACCATTTTGATCTGCTGACCGTTTTTATAGTCAAACACCATAAAATAGTCACCAGGACGACGAGCAAAAACCACCGCATGTGATGAGGTTGGGCAAATCGCGACGCCATGACCACGATCTGGGATCGGCAGTTGACTCAATGGCATCCCATATTCGTCAGCCACAACCGCTGAATATTGACCTCGCCCATTCAGCGCACAACCGACTAATTGAGGCTCATGAGATGAGCTCATAGCACCAGAGCGACTAGCACACCCAAATGGAAGTACTGGTACAGCGGCACAACCCAGTGCAGCCTTGAGTAGCGTTCTTCGCGTAGTATCAGTCACCATCGGTAGCATTAAATCCTATTACCACGCCAAGCTCTATCGCCACTTCTTCATGAATGAGGTACTTCAAACGTTCTAGTTTGTTGTATTGAGTCAGCACATCTCGATAGCCCTCTTTAGTCTGCAATAACTCAAACAAGCTTGAGTCTGTAGGCCAAGTATCTAGCGTCAATGTGAACTGGTCAGCAACACGGTCAGCAAGGTCATTTAAGCCCTTCTCTCTCAACAAGCCGTCTAGGCCATTGCCATCGGCAAGGTACAAATTCTGCAGTGCTGCTACATTGGCTTTTAGTTGAGTCATCGAGGTTTGTGCACGCCATGATTCTGAGAAGTAAGGACGCGGATGACCAATTTTCGCCATCGGGCGACTCAGCTTTTTCATGCTGTAATCAAGTTGGTTGGTCAATAAAGCGATGTATTCAGACTCCCAGCGAGTATCGTCTAGCGCTAACCAAGGGTTAACCTGCCATGCCAGTGCAATCGAAGACGACTTAATCGCTAAGTTTTCAGTAATCGCTTGTGATGATTGGCAACCTAGCGCTTTGTCTTGAAGCAGTGGCGATTGCTCGTCATAAAGCGACCATTCCAACGCACCTAGCCCTTGAACGGTCACACTCTGCTGAGCAATTTCGTGCTGGGACCAAACTTTATCTTGCTGAGTCAGCTGGCGCATTTTTAGGCCTGTGGTGTTCTTTTTGTCTGGCCAGAATTGAACATTCCAGCTCTCTTCAAGCGCTGCTGTTGGGCCTCTTTCTTGGCCTTGTAGTGCCATCCAGCTGTTCATGGTGAGCTGCCACTGATTTTTCAACGCATCCAGTTCAACATTGTTGGTTTGGCAATAACCCTGCATCAAGACTTCTAGCTCGTTGGCTTGCTTGGCGAATAGGACTGCAGAATCAAACTCTTGTTGATAGACACTGCGACTGATGTGGTCGGTCGTGTCTGCTTGATAAGACACACCGTTAACCTCAGATGAAGCGGCTTGCTCACCCGATGATTGGCAGCCTGCCATGATTAATACCGACAAAGGCATTAACAAAAATTTATGTGTCATGCTGTTACCTTACTTCCTAATTTTTCTTTTAATTATATGAGTTCATTAAATACGAAACGACCGCTGGCCTCGTGTTCCTACAAGTTCAGCGGTGCTAAGTGGTTTGATAGCGGCTTTCTTAAGTCATTAGCCGTTAACTAAACTGAATTCAACTCAGCCTATAACGAGTTTAAGAACGCCAATAGCGCGTCACGCTCGCTGCTACTCAAAGCTAAAACGTTTTGTTTCGCCATTTCTGCTTCACCGCCATGCCAAAGCACAGCTTCCATAACATTTCTCGCACGACCATCATGAAGTAAGAACGTGTGACCATTCACTTCTTTGGTATAGCCTAATCCCCATAAAGGTGTTGTGCGCCATTCTTGGCCATTCGCAAGATATTCAGGACGGTTATCCGCTAAGCCTTCACCCATATCGTGCAGTAACATATCGGTATATGGGCTAATTAACTGCTTAGACAACGCAGGCAAACCTTCACGCTCTGCCGTGCGGAATTCAACTTGGTGACAACTTTGACAACCAGCGTCTTTAAACAGCTTTTTACCCTGAACAACGACTGGATTGTCGACGTTACGACGAATAGGCACGGCTAAATGCTGCGAATAGAACTCAACAAAATCTAGAATGTTGTCGCTAACCTCAGGCTCACCACCATTCGGAAAATCATCACAGGTTGATTGCGCTGATGTGCAGTTTTCATTCGGGAACAAGCGACTGGTTAAGCCTAAATCACCGTTAAACGCCGCGGCATTTTGCTGCATTAAGTTCGGCTGCCCAGCTTTCCAACCAAACCGGCCTAGAGCCATTTCGTTGGTTTGAACATCGAGAACATAGTTAGCTTTACCGGAAATACCTTGCTTGTCGGCCAATTGCTGATCAGCAAATCCAAGAATCGTTTCTTTTGAAATGCTCTCCAGCAGACCAAGGCCAATCATTGGCGGCGCAACGCGCGCAGAAAACTCTGTTTTAGGGTGCATCTCGCCAAAAGCAAGATCAGTAATCTTTAGGGTTGGTTTACGCAGAGTCACGACTGTGCCGTCTTTGAATTCAACCGGAACATCTGTGTAGCTGATGTTCACTTTACCCTCTGGTTTCACACCTTGAAGCGCGAAATCTTGTAACTGGCCGCCGTAAGTTGGTTCTGGAATACCGCCATCACGAATGAAAGCTTGTCTCTGCTCTGGCGTTTCAGCTGGGATACTTAAGCGAACCAACATTGAAACCGCGTTCTCATCGCCTTTTTCAGGCGCATGACCACGACCATCTTTAATATGGCAGTTTTGACAACCGTTGGTGTTGAATAGTGGGCCTAACCCATCACGCGCATCGGTTGATGAGGGTGCAGGTACCCAAGGGTTTCTGAAGAAACTGTTACCGACACTGAAATCCAAGCGTTTGCTCATTGGTAGATTGGCTGCAGGAAGAGAAAAAGCATTCGCTCCCTCTTTCTTCACAGTCGTTTTACCACCAGAGTAAGTTTCATGGGCATGTAATGGCGATAAGAAAAACAGTGCGGTTAATAGTGAGGCTGATAGATACGACTTCATACATTGCCTTGCTGTGTTTTTGATTTTAGTTTTTATTTGGGAGTAACTTTCTTGAGTAGCAAACAATTAAGGGCTCAATGAGAGCCCTTACAATAGTTTTCGTCTCGGGTTCTTAGAACTCGTGATCAGCCGTGTCTGGGTTAAGGCTATCAATACCAATAACACCAGCAGCACGCTCGATTGCAGCAGTTTGAGACACTAGCGCAACAATCGTTTTGTTTACTAGTGCGTTACCCGCTGCGTTGTCAGCAGCAATTAGCTGATCGAAGTGCTGGTTGTTTTTCTCAGCAGACGTTACTAGTTGACCAACTTGTGCACGTGCTAGGTCAAACTGCTTTTGGATCTCTTTCGCAGCTTGCTCATCTTTTTGCTCTACTAGGTCAAACAAGCTTGGACCTGAAAGCAGAGTGCCGTCTTCACGCTTATATAGACCCGTGTAAACGTTGTAGATGCCTTGCTCGTTGTAGTAGTGAGAGTTGTGCGTGTTATCAGAGAAACAGTCGTGCTCATCTTCAGTAGAGTTAGCTTCTAAAGCCACTTTCATACGCTCACCCGCCAATTCACCTAGAGACAGTGAACCCATGCCGAACAGCATTTTACGTAGGCCGTTGTCGCTAGATTCAGAAAGAAGCTCTTGACGGTAGTTGCCTTTCTCGCCTTCAGCCCACTGTTTTTCCATCCACTCTAGATCTTGGATAAGAAGTTCAGCTGATGCTTTTAGGTATGCGCCACGACGGTCACAGTTACCATTAGTACACTCAGCGCCAACAACGAAGTCAGTGTAAGCACGCTCACCAGCACCGCTGTTTGTGCCGTTCAAATCTTGACCCCAAAGTAGGAATTCAATCGCGTGGTAGCCAGACGCTACGTTTGCTTCAGAACCACCGATCTCGTTGAGATCTGCAATTAGTTCTGGAGTAATGTTGGTTGCGTCTACCGTTGTCTGACCAATTTGGAAAGTTTTATTAGCAACGATGTTTGCGCTAGCGCCTTCGTTACCAAGCTCATATTGGTAATCAGAAGAAACGTAATCGATTAGGCCTTCATCAAGTGGCCATGCGTTCAATTGGCCTTCCCAATCGTCAACAACAACGTTACCAAAGCGGAATACTTCTGACTGTTGGTAAGGTACGCGAGACTCAAGCCAAGCTTGTTTTACTTGTTCGAAGTTGCCAGCAGAAGGAGAAGCTAAGAAGGTATCAATAGAAGAGTTCAACGCTTTTGCTGTAATTACTGAATCTGCAAACACGGCATGAGCAATATCTGCGTAATGTTCTACAACTTGATCTTGAGTTACTGCTGCGAAAGAAGAAGCAGAGGCAAAAAGGAGTGACGAAGTTACGGCTTTTGTCACTAAAGATTTAATAGTCATGAAGCATCCTTGTTGAGCTTTAAATTATTATTCGTAGTAATAGTGCAAACCATTATCATTTGCACTACGGATTGGAATAATACAAACTTACAATTTTATTGCAAGATAAATACAAAAAAACCTCACATATGTGAGGTCTTTAAACATTTTTATGTTAAGCGCAACAAAGAGGCTAATCAGATATCCAGATTATGCTTACCGTGTGAGACTTTTGCCTTCAGGTAGCTTTCATTACCCGACTTAACATGAGCAGAGGTATTCACCACTTCTTCAATCTCAATACCAAAAGATTTCAGCTCATTGATTTTCTTTGGGTTGTTAGTGACTAAGCGAATTTTTGTGGTTCCTAAAGCACGAAGCATTTCTGCCGCTTCAGTAAAATCACGCAAATCATCACCGAAACCTAGATGGTTATTGGCTTCGTAAGTGTTCATACCTTCACTTTGCAGGCGGTATGCATCGATTTTATTGTATAAACCAATACCACGACCTTCTTGGCGTAAGTAAAGAATCACTCCACCCGTCTCACCCATAATTCTAATGGTTTCGTCTAGCTGCTCGCCACAGTCACAGCGAGAGGAATGGAAAACATCACCAGTCAGGCACTCAGAGTGCATACGAACAAGAGGTATGTCTTGTGTCTTGTCTGCTGATTTAAATATCACAGCAACATGCTCTTTATCTGTTTTCAATCCATGAAAAGACAGAAGTTCAGCATCAATACTGCTTGTTACCCCTACTTTGAAATCTATTCTGGCACGCACTTCCGCCATAGCTATACTCACTTGAAAATTCGATGTATTTAACAACACTACATTATATGTCTAGGCAATATTTTGTAGCTAACTATCTAATGATAGACACTATGAGGCTGTTAACAATTTTTTTCAAGGTCGACCATGCACTAATTGTTATATTATAACAATAATTTTTCAGGTAACAAAAAACCCCACATTGGAATGACCAACATGGGGTTATAAATTAATCAGTTGCGGCTAAGACTACGATTTTTTACAGAACGATCAACTTACTTGAGTTTGCTTCCAGATGACAAGCTGAACCCAAGCGTTCTCTAATTCGGTTAACTCTTCTTGAGTAAGCGTAGAAATGCTCGACTTTGCACTGTATTTTTCTGCCCATTTGTCAGATCGGACATGAGTATGGAACTCTTTCTTTAAATTTGAGATTACGTTATCCACAGATACATCCTTATATAACAGTGCTTAGCCTTTATAATCCTTTAATGTTACAAAATACAGGTCAATTGGTAAACAGTAATACATAATTTTTATGAGCTCTTTCTAACACTTTTTACTGATAGATATATAAATAAGAGAAATGATACGCTCGGAAGTAGCCAAAGTAATAAGTTTGAAACACTCATTGCTGGTTTATAGAGCACAAATTCACCGAACCTTTCCGTCATATATTGAGTAATTTCATTATTACTCTTCCCTGCTTTCACCATATTGAATACAACGAGGCGTAAGTCTTTTGCAATTGGAGAGTTCGACTCAATCAGGTTTTGATTCTGACATTGCGGGCAACGTAGGGTTTTTGCCAATGTAATAGCGCGCTGTTGCTGTTCTGGGTTTTCAAACTCAAACAGTTCAACTTGAATACTCGTGTCCTTATTACTGGCTGTAAACAGATCTTCTGCCAAAGTCGGAAAACTAATAACCATAAGCGTAGACAGCATAACGAGTGCTTGTATTAAAGGCTTCATCATCCATTCGCACCATCAAAATACATCGCAAGTTCTTTGCGCCAAACCGATTCATTAATCACGCCCAGTAACTTCTTAACTATTTGGCCTTCAGCGTCGACCAGATACGTTTCAGGAGTACCGATTACACCGAGTTCTAACGCCAACTTCCCTTGAGGATCGCTGATCACAGTTGAGTACGGGTTGCCGTCGTTGGACAATACATTAAGCGCAGCACCGGGGTTATCTCGATAATTGAGACCAACAATTGGAATACCTTCCTTTTGTAGTTCGAGTAAAAAAGCGTGCTCGGTTTTACATATTCCGCACCATGAAGCCCATACATTGACCAGTTGGTAAGGATGTTGAGTGACATCAGCCAACGTAATTTCCTGTTTACTACTGATGCCTTCACTATTCGCTAACGCAGTAGATATGAATTCTGGAAATGCCCTTTTTTGCTCCGACACAATCGTCGATTGCTGTTTATTATTGAGCGCAAAGGCAAAACCCAACACCACCATTAATGCCAAGATAATTAACGTGATGAGCTTGTTACGAACGCTGGTATGCATACTGTGACGCCTTAACGGTTTTCTTTTTACGATGAGTCAATGAGAGTAAAGCGCCAAGAATGGAAAACAACCCACCAAACCAGATCCAGCGCGCATACGCCTTGTACTGCACTCGAAATGCATAAGCGGTGGAATCTACTTTCTCGCCCATGGTGATATAAACATCGCCATGCCAGAACCACTTCATTGCAGGCTCACTCATGTTCATGACTCGAACTTGGTAGTGTCTTCTTTCTGGCGCGATGGTAAAGCTTTTCTCACCAGTATCTAAGTTTAGTATCGCCTTCTCTGCGGTAAAATTTGAGGCGACATAAAGCTCAGTATCACGATGAGAAAGCGTCCAATCCATGAACTCTACTTGTGTGCCAGGGCTTAGTTTATAGCTGCGCTCAAACGAGTGATAGCTATTCATTGCAGCGCCTACGGCGAGCACCGCAACCCCAACATGAGCAAAGGTCATCACCCAGACTTTGCGTTGGAACTTAGCGCCGCGCGTTACCACTAAGCCATAAACATGAGTGAGTAAAACCCAAAACGCGAGTGACCATGTCATCAGAGCCATCACTTGCGCTTGCGACTGTTCTACTTGCCAAGAATAACAAACGTAACCCAATGCCAACGACACCAAAGCTAACAATGAAATAACACCTTTGGTTGCCTGAGGTTTAACACTCAACAATGGGGCTAAGCCAACCACGCCAAGTGCAAGCAAAGCCAAAGGTGCAATCAACAGATTAAAGTAAGGCGCACCTACCGATATGTTCCCCAACCCAAGCAGTTCAAAGACCATTGGATAAAACGTACCAAACACCACAACAGCGGTCGCCAGCACAAAAATGAGCACCGCGACTAGGCTTAAAAAGCTCTTACTCGCGAAGCTAGTAATCGGGTTAGATTCAAAAGACTCTCCTCTAATGATAAGCAGAGAAAATGAGCTCACGAGCACCAACACTAATATAAGTAGCAGTGCGATACCTTTGGTTGGGTCAACAGCAAAAGCATGCACCGACGTTAATACGCCAGAACGAACAATAAAGGTGCCTAAGATACTCAAACAAAACGTAATGAAAGCAAGGCTGAGAGACCATTTTAAGAGCTGTTGTTTGCCCTTGGCAACGCCTAAGCTGTGCAGTAAAGCTGTTGAAGTAAGCCACGGCAACAAGCTTGCATTTTCAACAGGATCCCAGAACCACCAGCCGCCCCAGCCTAATTCGTAATACGCCCACCAAGAGCCAAGAATGATCCCTGCGGTTAAAAAGATCCAAGCGACTAGACACCAACTGCGACAATGAGCAACCCAATCAAATTCAATTGGATCAACCAGCAAAGCGGCAACTGCAAATGCAAGCACCACAGAAAAGCCGACATAGCCAAGGTAAAGTAATGGCGGGTGAAAGATCAGACCGACATCTTGCAACATTGGGTTAAGGTCACGCCCTTCTAGCGGCAAGATCGAGTTCATTTCAAACGGATTTGATGCGAATAACGTGAACCAAGCAAATATCGCGAGCAGTAGGTTCATCACCCACAGCACTCGGCTTTGGTATTCATTCGAATAGTGTTTTTGTAAGGCGATCACGCCAGACCAGACGCTGATCGTCAGCACCCAAAATAACAAGGAACCTTCATGGCCTGCCCATACGGCTGCGAGCTTAAAAAATGAGGGTAATTGAGTATTTGAATGTTCAGCGACATAGAGGATAGAGAAGTCATCACTGACAAAAGCGTAGCCAAGCAATGCGACAGAAGTGAGAGAAAACAGCGCACTTGAAAGAGAGAAACTGCGGATTAAACCTATATTTTGCGTCCGTTTGTTTAGCATTTGATAAAACGAATGCACACCAATAATGCTACTGAGTACAGCAACCAACACTAAACTAAACAGCCCCAAAGAACCGACCATATCACCTCAATAAGGCTCCGCTTGAGCAGAGCCAATCTGAACACGCATCTCATGTTTATTTAAAGCATGTTCATTAATAAGCAGATATTCAGTATCTAACATCTGCTCACTAATAAACTTGAGCAAAATTAAGCTATCGTTAACTGCCCTGCATAAAGGACAAAAGTTCGCAGCATTAATACGCCCATTAGGCTTAGCGAAGTAACGGAGAAAATATACACCGAGCTATGGCGGATTGAGGTTGGTGTAACGGCATTCAGCAACAACGGTAAAACCATGCCAACACCGATGACGCCATACCAGAACCAACTCGCCCAGAAACCACTGCCAATTGCATTCCATACTGCTTGTTCACTTTGACCACCAGCGAAGATCAGCCCAGTAAAGAAAGTAATAAGAACAAACAATTCAAACATCACGACTGGACGTTCGAATCCGTGGATCCATGAAATAGTTGGGCTATGAGGTGATTCTTTAAAGACCAACACACCAAATAAAATACACGCCGCCGCTCCCGAAGATAAGCTCGAGAATAAGAACAAAATCGGCAGCACTGGGTTATTCAATAGTGGGAAAGTATTTAAAGCTGAAAGCAAGAATCCGGTATAAGCGGCAAGCATAAGAGCAAGAACAGCTAAGAATATTTCCAGAGCATTCTCAAACACTTCTAATTTGCCAATCCAATTACCGACAAAATCAAGTCGCCCTTTTAGCCATGCTTGCTCATTCAAGAACACGACTATTTGATCTCTAAATATAATGCCGATCCAAAGGAATAAGATTACCATATATACTTGGAATAAGATCACACCCATCGACATCACAGACGTTGGATTATAGAAGATCATGATCTTCCAAAAGGATAACGGTTTTGTCAGGTGGAAAACCAAGATAAGCAGACCTGAAATGATCCCAAATGGCGCAAGAAAAGCCGTGGCCTTTAACACACCATTATGAGCAGGGTCGCCTTCAATAACCTTACGCTTTAGGTAAATGGAGATCATTACGGCACCCGCCGACATCCCCGCGAGAAATAGATAGATTGCTATAATCCAGTCCCATACCACGGTACCAGACTGAAAAGCTGCGTCCCATGCACTCATAATCAAATCTCCCCTTTTTGGTGTGGTACTTTATAGAGTTTTGGCTGAGTACCTAGATAAGCTTTATCTCTGTAAACCACCTCAGATTGAAGCACCTGGTTTATCTCACTCTCAGGGTCATTTAGATCGCCAAAGACCAGCGCATTGGTCGGGCAAGATTCGACACAAGCAGGCAACTTCCCTTGTGCAAGATTGGTATCACGACAGAAGTTACATTTATCTGCGGACTTGTTCTCAGGATGGAAAAAACGCACTTGATATGGGCAAGCCAATAGACAATAACCACAACCGACACACTTCTCTTGATGAACGTCGACAATGCCGGTTTTTTCATCTTTGTAGGCCGCGCCTGTTGGGCAAACCATCACACAAGGTGCGTTATCACAATGTTGGCAAGAGTTACGAGTAAAACGGTAATCAACATTGGGATATTCGCCTTGGGGCTCACTCTTAATAATTTCTAAGCGCGATACACCTTCAGGTACTTTGTTTACTTCACGACATGCTTCGGTACACGCGGTACAACCAATACAAGCGGTTTCGTCATGAATCATTCCATAACGTTTAGTGCCATCTTCTTGAACATTAGCTAGCGTCTTGCGACTTGTTACCGCCGCAGTTCCCGCTACACCTGTGGTAAAAATAACGGCACCAGCGCCTGCTAAAAAGTTTCTTCTTGAGCAGCTCATAGATTACTCCTCTTCTTTCTTCTGGTTGAAGTCTGAATGGCAATCCACACACAGCTTGATGGTTTGCTTCTTATCTAAGCCCAACACCTTTGCTTCAGTCGCATGAACATCATGGCAGTTTGAACACGTTAAGTTTTGCGCGTGAACATCGTGAGTCCAACTCGCTTCACGCAGATCATCAGGCTTGTGACAATCGATACATTGGCTATTGGCATCTAAAATTAAGCTAGGGTCTAGGAAAACCTTTTCAGTTCCCGGTTGTGATTGAGCCTCGCGATACTTCACCACTTCAGGCGCACCTTCACGGTGATCGGGGCTAATAGAACTATGACAGTCGGTACAATTTACTTCGCGGCCAAGCAAAGCGTGTGCACTTTCACCATGTGAACCCAATACCGTTTCTTTTGAATCTTTATGGCATTGAACACACTTGTAGTCTTTGTCGCGGATTAATTCGACTTCATGTCTTGTTGATTCTCCTACTGGCGTAACAGCAGGCTCAGCAACAGCATGAATGGAATAACCATAGAGGCAGAATGCTAGAAGGGATTTAAGCATTATGACTATGGCCAATTTAATATTGCCCATTTTATCCTTTCCTTATACCGGCATTATTTAACTCTCAACTAAATAATATTCCGGTTAAACAAAAGTACCCTTAAACGATATTATTACCGCTTAAATGATATCAATTCTTATTTTGGATAAGCCACAACGCTTTCTACAGTTAGAATATACCTCTAATTAGGTAATACGAAATTTGGATGGGTTAATCTGTGAACGCAATCACCCTATTTATACCATGGTCAATTTAGGTAATTGATTGTTATATATGATAATAATTCTCAATTAAATTTTAATAACACTGCCCACCAATACCCCTTTAGGGGTATATAAACTTCAACGTGATTGAAGTCACTACCATTAATTGATCTAAGACAAGCTATATCCAACACGTAACAAAATGTGTTTGTTTATGAATTAATATAAACAGGAATTCTCCAGTTCTTAATTTGAATAGCAAACTCACAACGCTTGGTATAAGAATCAGTATATTGGAGATATCACTGTGAAAAAGCATTGGATACGTAATTCGGTCACAGCACTATTAATGGTTAGCGCATCACTAGCAAGCGCGACCAGTTTTGCTGCGTCTGAACAAAAAGAAATTGGCGATCCTCGTAACGACCAGTTCGAGCAAAACCACCCAGATCAATATCATTCATGGAGACAGACTTCAGAAAGCGAAGTTATTGAAGACGCACTAAAAGAAGATCCCAACATGGTTATCATGTGGGCTGGCTACGGCTTCGCAAAAGATTACAACAAGGCACGTGGTCACTTTTATGCGATTGACGATGTACGACAAACGCTTCGTACTGGCGGCCCAACAGACGAAAGCTCAGGCCCAATGCCAATGGCATGTTGGAGCTGTAAGAGCCCAGACGTAGCACGTGTTATTGAAGAACGTGGCGAAGATGGTTACTTCGAAGGTAAGTGGGCGCGTCTTGGCAACGAGATCATTAACCCTATTGGCTGTTCAGACTGTCACGATACCAAAAGCGAAGGCTTTAAAAATGGTGAACCAGCACTTAAGGTGACTCGTCCTTACGTTGAACGTGCATTTGAAACGATTGGTAAAAAGTTTGATGAACAAAGCCGCTTAGACCAACAAGCTTCTGTTTGTGCTCAGTGCCACGTGGAATACTACTTCACAGGGCCAACCAAAGGTGTGAAATTCCCTTGGGACCAAGGTACAACCGTTGGCGACATGGAACGTTACTATGATGCAATCAACTTTAAAGATTGGACGCATAAAGTATCGAAAGCACCCATGCTGAAAGCACAGCACCCAGGTTTCGAAACATGGCGCGAAGGCATCCACGGTAAGAACAAAGTCGTTTGTGCTGACTGTCATATGCCGAAAGTGACCAAAGAAGATGGCACCGTTTATACCGACCATAAAGTGGGTAACCCATTCGACCGCTTCGAAGATACGTGTGCAAACTGTCACACTCAATCGAAAGAAACCATGCGTAACATCGTATCAAGCCGTAAAGCGCAAGTACTAAACATGAAGCTGACAGCAGAGAAACAAATCGTTGCTGCTCACTTTGAAGCAGGCGCAGCATGGGAAGCGGGTGCGACAGAGCAAGAGATGGAGCCGATCCTACTGGATATCCGTCACGCTCAATGGCGTTGGGACTACGCGATTGCGTCTCACGGCATTCATATGCATGCACCTGAAATCGCTCTAGAAGTGCTAGGTACTGCCGTTGACCGCGCAGCGGATGCTCGAACTAAGATTGTTCGTCTACTGGCGAAGAAAGGCATCACCGATCCAATCGAAATTCCAGATATCTCGACAAAAGAAGCGGCTCAAAAAGCGCTTGGAATGGACATGGATAAGATGAACGCAGAGAAACAGCACTTCTTAGACACGGTTGTTCCTAAATGGGAAGAGCAAGCTGAAAAGCGTGAAGCCAACTACGAATACTAGTTTCTTCAATTAGACCATTACGTAAAAACCAGTCACACTATTGTTGTGTGGCTGGTTTTTTTAGGTTTTGGGGGAATACACATCAATATCGATACCCCTAATCCACTCGCCAATTCAAGGAATAAACAATGAAAATCTTACTTTCGCTTTCGGCATTATGTATTGCTCTACTCAGTTCAAGCGTTCACGCATCTGAGCGTGCTGAGACAGGGTGGGAATTAATAGAGAAAGGTGCATTAGTGGTTGATGTCAGAACACCTGCAGAGTTCGAACAAGGGCATCTAGACAACGCCATCAACTACCCTCTTTCTGAAGTGGCTACTCACTTTGCTAAAATAGATAAAGACCAACCCATCGTGTTGTATTGCCGCAGTGGCAATCGTTCAGGGCAAGCTTATCAGTTCTTGCGCGCTCAAGGGTTTACTCAAATCCATAACGCAGGTGGGTTAATCGAAATGCAAGAAAGCCAATAACTTGAGAGATTAATGGCTTTAGAGGCTAATCGTTTCAAAGGCTAATCAGGAAGAACAGCCTATTGACCAAGCCTAGCGGGTCATCTGTTTGGCTTGGTTGATCGAATGGATAATAGAAACACGATCAATGCCCTTTTGATTGGAATCGAGAATTTGAGTCCACGCATCGATCGCTTGTTGATAGCGCATACTAATGAAGTGATCGGTCGCAATCAGCATCAATGCCGTACGATCATTGGGATCAAGCTGCATGGAGTGATCCAGTAACGCATTCACGTCATCACTCATCGCTTGAGAACTAAGATAGTAAAGTGCCGTTGCTTTGGCTGCATAGAGGCCAGAAGGTGCTTGAGGATCTAAACGAATCGCATAGTCGTAACAGGTGAACGCTGCATCAAACTCCCCTTTCTGCATGTACACACCACCAAGCTTAAACCACAAATCGGATTGATTCGGGTCTTGCTCAAGGCTTTGCTGAAGTTCATCTTCGAAATCTGTTGCCGTGTAGTTATTATTATCATCCAAAGGCAGTTGAGGTAACTCTTGTTTAAGTTGAGACCAGACAAGCACACTCAAAGCCACAGCAGTAAGTGAAATCATCACATTGCCTTTTAGATGACTGCCATTGTTGTTCGCGGCAATAACGATCACAATCAAAAACAGACTCATCAGTAGTAACGCAACCAACAACCAGATATCCATTCCACATCCCTTTTATTTAGCTCTATCTCCTACTCTATCGTTTTCGCCGTGCCTCGTTATTGATCAAAGTTTAGCGTTCGAGATTTAGTGATCAAACTTTCGCATAAAAGCGACGGGGTAAGATTGGTGCTCAGACCTAAGCCATAAGCCATAAGCCAAATGAAAAGAGAAGAGAAGAGAAATGACAGGCAATAAAAAACCGAGCACTTAGGCTCGGTTTTTTCATTGGTAAGCTAAATTACTTAACGTAATCGAGATTACTCAGTGTCTTGCTCGCTATCACTTTCAGAGTCAGAAGCATCTGATGCTTGCTCTTCACTTGATTCAGAAACGACCGTTTCTTCTGCATTAACTGTTTCTGCGTTTACTGCGTCAGCATTTGCTTCTTCAGTTTCTTCGCCTTCAACAATCTCAGCTTCTTCTACTTCGTCGATACGTTGTAGACCTACAACATTCTCGTCTTCAGCAGTACGAATCAGTGTTACACCTTGAGTGTTACGACCAACTTGGCTCACTTCCGCTACGCGAGTACGTACTAATGTACCTGCGTCGGTGATCATCATCATTTCATCGCCTTCTTCAACCTGAACAGCACCAACAACTGGGCCATTACGATCAGAGACTTTGATAGATACTACACCTTGCGTTGCACGGCCTTTCGTTGGGTATTCAGCCAGCTCAGTACGCTTACCGTAACCGTTTTGAGTCACAGTTAGGATATCGCCTTCGTTTGAAGGAACAATCAGTGAAACCACTTGGTCGTCTTCTGGAAGCTTCATACCACGAACACCAGAGGCAGTACGACCCATTGGGCGCACTTTGTCCTCGTTGAAGCGAACAACTTTGCCCGACTTCGAGAACAGCATGATGTCGCTATTACCATCAGTAATATCAACGCCAATCAGTGAATCATCGTCACGTAGGTTAACTGCGATTAAGCCGTTAGCACGTACGTTTGCAAATTGATCCAGTGATGTCTTCTTAACTGTACCGTCGCCTGTTGCCATGAAGATGAATTTCTCGTTAGAGAACTCAGAAACAGGCAGGATAGCCGTAATACGCTCACCTTCTTCTAGAGGAAGAATGTTAACGATAGGCTTACCACGAGCGGTGCGGCTTGCTTGAGGCAGTTGGTAAACTTTCAGGCGGTACGTTTTACCACGAGTAGAGAAACATAAGATGTTATCGTGAGTATTAGCAACAAGCAGACGCTCAATGTAATCCTCATCTTTCATCTTAGTTGCACTCTTACCTTTACCACCACGACGCTGAGCTTCGTAGTCGCTTAGGATTTGGTACTTAACGTAACCTGCGTTAGAAAGCGTTACTACAACGTCTTCTTGAGCAATTAGCTCTTCCATGTCGATGTCATGAACCGCTGCTGTGATTTCTGTACGACGCTCGTCGCCATAGATATCACGTACCGCTTCAAGTTCTTCACGGATCACTTCCATCAAACGCTCAGTGCTTGCAAGAATATGCATTAGCTCAGCGATCTCTTCTAGAAGTGCTTTGTACTCGTCTAGAATCTTCTCGTGCTCAAGGCCTGTTAGGCGGTGAAGACGAAGTTCTAGAATAGCTTGTGCTTGAGTTTCCGTTAGGAAGTATTGACCATCACGGATACCGTATTGGTCTTCAAGCCAATCTGGACGAGCTGCATCAGTACCAGCACGTTCAAGCATTGATGCAACGTTACCAAGATCCCAACCACGAGATACTAGACCAACTTTAGCTTCTGCTGGTGTTGGTGCGTTCTTGATCAGTTCAATGATTTCATCAATGTTTGCAAGCGCTAAAGATAGAGCTTCCAAGATATGTGCACGGTCGCGTGCTTTCTTCAGTTCGAAGATAGTACGACGTGTCACAACTTCACGACGGTGATCAACAAAACACTTCAACATATCTTTAATGTTGAAAAGTTGTGGTTGGCCGTTGTTCAGAGCAACCATGTTGATGCCGAAAGTTGTTTGCAGTTGAGTTTGTGAGTAAAGGTTGTTTAGTACAACTTCACCGACAGCGTCACGCTTACATTCAATAACAATACGCATACCATCTTTATCAGATTCGTCACGCAGTGCACTGATGCCTTCAACTTTCTTGTCTTTTACAAGTTCTGCAATCTTCTCGATCAGACGAGCTTTGTTCACTTGATATGGAATTTCAGTAACGATAATTGTTTCTTTACCGTTCTTTTCCATTTCAATGTTCGCTCGTGAGCGCATGTAAACTTTGCCACGACCAGTCTTATATGCATCAACAATGCCCTTACGGCCACTGATTAATGCTGCTGTCGGGAAGTCTGGACCCGGGATGTAGTCCATTAGCTCATCAATAGTGATGTCTTCATTACTGATGAATGCTAAACAGCCATCAACAACTTCGCCAAGGTTATGTGGCGGGATGTTGGTAGCCATACCTACTGCGATACCAGAAGCACCGTTAACCAATAGGTTTGGTATTTTTGTTGGTAAAACTGCTGGTATTTGCTCGGTTCCATCATAGTTAGGAACGAAGTCAACCGTATCTTTATCAAGATCCGTTAATAGCTCACCAGCTATTTTTGACATACGAACTTCGGTATAACGCATTGCCGCAGCTGAATCGCCGTCAACCGAACCAAAGTTACCTTGGCCATCGACTAACATATAGCGTAGTGAAAACGGCTGAGCCATACGAACAATTGACTCGTATACCGCACTATCACCGTGTGGGTGATATTTACCGATTACATCGCCTACTACACGAGCAGACTTTTTATATGCTTTGTTCCAATCATTACCTAGTACATTCATCGCGAACAAAACGCGGCGGTGTACTGGTTTTAGGCCATCACGCACATCAGGAAGGGCACGACCAACGATGACGGACATCGCGTAGTCTAGGTATGAACCTCTAAGCTCATCTTCAATATTTACGGGCGTGATCTCTTTCGCTAGATCGCTCATAGAGCCATTTTCCCTCTATAGTCAGATCGTATTTTTGAATACGTATAAGACCGAAAAATATAACACAAATTTACCTACGGAGGCATCACTTTCCCTCTCCTTTTACCATCTTGTGACCCTTGTAGCCAATCTATTGATGAGAAATTGCACCTCAGCGTCATATCTTGCTGAAACATGGTCACTTTACACCCAATAAACTAGCAAAATTGTAGATCTTCTGGTCAGCAGGAAAAGGCAAGTTATAATGCCTGCAATTTCATGGATGCATTATTTAACTTGGAAATGCCGATTATGACTAAATCACAGAACGTAGACCCAGCAGAAATCAAAAAATTCGAAGACATGGCGTCGCGCTGGTGGGATCTAGAAGGCGAGTTTAAGCCACTACACCAAATCAATCCGTTGCGCTTAAATTACGTGCTAGAGAAAACCGAAGGCCTTTTTGGTAAGAAAGTTCTCGATGTTGGCTGCGGCGGCGGTATTCTGGCTGAAAGCATGGCTGTAGAGGGTGCGGTAGTCACCGGACTAGATATGGGTAAAGAACCGCTCGAAGTCGCTCGTCTGCACGCATTAGAAACCGGCACCAAGCTCGATTACATCCAAAGCACCATTGAAGACCATGCAGAGCAAAACCCACACACTTACGATGTGGTGACGTGCATGGAAATGCTAGAGCACGTTCCTGACCCACAATCAGTTATCTCGGCTTGTTCAAAGTTGGTTAAACCAGGCGGTCATGTGTTCTTCTCAACATTGAACCGTAACTTTAAGTCGTACCTGTTCGCTATTGTTGGTGCAGAGAAGTTACTTAAGATAGTGCCAGAAGGTACTCACGACCACGAAAAGTTCATTCGCCCTGCTGAGCTTATCAAAATGGTTGATAACACTCCGCTTCAAGAACTAGGGATTACAGGACTGCACTATAACCCGTTAACGAACACCTACCGTTTAGGCCAAAAAGTCGATGTGAACTACATCGTTCACACTCAAAACTTGGGCTAAAAAATATCGGTAGCCCTACCGTAAAATATTTTGTAAAAAAGACGAATGAAAAGAGTTGCAATTACCATAAGTTTGCGACTTTTTTCAGTCTAAATTTCGTGCGCTAGCTTCCATTTTGACCACCTCGATTTAAATTTAATCGTCCAAAATCCATTGCCTATTTTGCCCAAAGATCAAGGGATTTTTTTTTATGGGCGTGCAAAAATAAAGCATCCTTAAAAGGCGACTTTTGTACAATCAAGTCACGTCTAACGTCATCAGTTAGTGGTCACTTACAGTTTTTTTTCAATCCACTACTTATCCACAAGCAACCCAATTTCTTTACCTTGAAAAATATCAGTTGTAGCACTATCTTGTAACCCAACAAACAAATGACCCCTATATGTTGTGTTTGAACTACAATATATGGGTAGACCAAGATCACAAAGCCGAAACGTAATTTACAAAAATTACACAGAAATACACAAAAACACGGCCTTGTTCAGTTTTGTTAGGGAAATTAAGCAGAATGAACCAACAACTTACTGTTACCAAGCGTAACGGGCGCAAAGAAACGATCGATTTAGAGAAAATCCATCGAGTGATCACATGGGCAGCTGAAGGCTTGCACAATGTTTCTGTATCACAAGTAGAATTGAAAGCTCACATTCAGTTTTACGATGGCATTACCACGACTGACATTCATGAGACAATCATCAAGTCAGCAGCGGATTTAATCTCTGAAGAGACTCCTGATTACCAATATCTAGCAGCACGTCTGTCAGTGTTCCATCTACGTAAAAAAGCGTACGGTGAATACGAGCCGCCTGCACTTTATGACCACGTTGCAAAACTGGTTGATATGGGTAAATACGATAGCCACCTAATGGAAGACTACACGAAAGCTGAGTTCGAAGAGCTTGACGCGTACATCGACCACAAGCGTGACTTAAACTTTTCTTACGCGGCGGTTAAGCAGCTTGAAGGCAAATACTTCGTGCAGAACCGTGTAACAAAAGAAATCTACGAGAGTGCTCAGTTCCTTTACATTTTAGTTGCTGCGTGTTTATTCGGTAAATACCCGAAATCGACTCGTCTTGACTACATCAAACGTTTTTACGACGCATCGTCTACGTTTAAGATTTCTCTACCTACACCAATTATGTCTGGTGTACGTACGCCTACTCGTCAATTCAGTTCATGTGTACTGATTGAGTGTGGTGACAGCCTTGATTCTATCAACGCAACAGCAAGCTCTATTGTTCGTTACGTATCTCAACGTGCTGGTATTGGTATCAACGCAGGTCGTATCCGTGCGCTTGGTTCTGAAATCCGTAATGGTGAAGCGTTCCACACTGGCTGTATCCCTTTCTACAAATACTTCCAAACAGCAGTAAAATGTTGTTCTCAAGGTGGTGTTCGTGGCGGCGCAGCAACAGTGTTCTACCCACTATGGCACGGTGAAGTTCAGTCTCTATTAGTACTGAAAAACAACCGCGGCGTTGAAGAGAACCGTGTTCGTCACATGGATTACGGCGTACAGCTGAACAAGCTTATGTATTCTCGCCTAGTCCAAGGCGGCAACATCAGCCTGTTCTCACCTTCAGACGTACCTGGCCTTTACGACGCGTTCTTCGAGAACCAAGAGCGTTTTGAAGCACTTTACGTGAAGTACGAAAACGATCCTTCAGTGAAGCGTGAAACGGTTAAAGCCGTTGAGCTATTCTCTCTGCTAATGCAAGAGCGTGCTTCTACTGGTCGTATCTACATTCAGAACGTTGACCACTGTAATACACACAGCCCGTTTGATTCTGAAGTAGCCCCTGTTCGTCAATCGAACCTATGTTTAGAAATCGCGCTACCAACTAAGCCGCTTTCTAACGTAGAAGATGACGAGGGTGAGATTGCATTATGTACGCTTTCGGCGTTTAACCTAGGCGCAATCAACGAGCTAGACGATCTGGCTGAACTTTCTGAACTGGTTGTTCGTGCTCTAGATGCACTACTTGATTACCAAGACTACCCGCTTCCAGCAGCACGTAAGTCGACAATGAACCGTCGTACTCTAGGTGTGGGTGTAATCAACTACGCATACTACCTTGCGAAGAATGGTGTTAAGTACTCTGATGGCAGCGCAAATGGCCTGACTCACCGTACTTTTGAAGCAATTCAATACCACTTGCTAAAAGCGTCTGTTGAACTAGCGAAAGAGCAAGGCCGTTGCCCATCTTTCCACGAGACCAACTACGCGAAAGGCCTACTGCCAATCGATACTTACAAAAAAGATATCGACTTAGTATGTGAAGAGCCACTGCACTACGATTGGGACACGCTACGTGAAGAGATCATGGAGCACGGCCTACGTAACTCTACACTGACAGCACTTATGCCTTCTGAGACTTCATCTCAAATCTCGAACGCGACTAACGGTATCGAGCCACCACGTGGTTATGTATCAGTGAAAGCGTCGAAAGACGGTATCCTGAAGCAAGTTGTTCCTGATTTCCTAAATCTTAAAGAGAATTACGAGCTACTTTGGAACATTGGTACTAACGACGGTTACCTGCACTTAGTGGGTATCATGCAAAAATTCGTTGACCAAGCTATCTCTGCAAACACTAACTATGATCCAAGTGTTTACGACAGCGGTAAGGTACCAATGAAGCAGCTGCTTAAAGACTTGCTAACAGCGTACAAGTACGGTGTTAAGACGCTTTACTACCATAACACTCGTGATGGTGCTAAAGATGACCAAGGCGATGCAGTTCAAGTGCCGGAAGAAGATTGTGAAGGCGGCGGTTGTAAGATCTAAACCGCAATAAACATTAAGACCCCAGAGAAGTTATCTTCTCTGGGTTTAAAGCATTAACAGGGTCCGTTTTATTGCGGGTCTTTAAAGGATTTGAGGCATTTATGGCTTACAGTACTTTTTCTCAACAAAAAAATGACCAACTAAAAGAACCAATGTTCTTGGGTCAGTCGGTAAACGTTGCACGTTACGACCAACAGAAATTCGAAATCTTCGAAAAGTTGATCGAAAAGCAGCTTTCTTTCTTCTGGCGTCCAGAAGAAGTAGACGTGTCTAGCGACCGTATCGACTACAACAAGCTTCCTGAGCATGAAAAGCACATCTTCATCTCTAACCTGAAGTACCAAACGCTTCTAGATTCTATCCAAGGCCGCAGCCCTAACGTTGCCCTACTTCCTTTGGTATCACTGCCAGAAGTTGAAACTTGGATTGAGACTTGGTCATTCTCTGAAACGATTCACTCTCGTTCATACACGCACATCATCCGAAACATCGTGAATGATCCAGGCGTAGTATTCGACGATATCGTTGAGAACGAAGAGATCCTGAAACGTGCGAAAGACATCGCGTTTTACTACGATGATTTGATCAAGCTGACGGCTGACTACCATCGCTACGGCGAAGGCAACCACAACATCAACGGCGAAGACGTTAAGATTTCACTTCACGACCTGAAGAAGAAGCTTTACGTATGTCTAATGTCTGTGAACGCACTGGAAGCGATTCGTTTCTACGTAAGCTTTGCATGTTCATTCGCATTCGCTGAGCGTGAGCTAATGGAAGGTAACGCGAAGATCATCAAGCTAATCGCTCGTGATGAAGCTCTTCACCTTACTGGTACACAGCACATGATCAACTTGCTGCGTAATGGCCAAGATGACTTCGAATTCATGCAGATCGCTGAAGAGTGTAAGCAAGAGTGTTTCGACCTATTCAAAGAAGCGGCTGAGCAAGAAAAAGAGTGGGCAGAATACCTATTCAAAGATGGTTCTATGATTGGTCTAAACAAAGATATTCTTTGCCAATACGTTGAGTACATCACTAACATCCGTATGCAGGCTGTTGGCCTAGGTACCGCTTACCCAGAAGCAACGTCGAACCCAATTCCATGGATCAACGCTTGGTTGTCTTCAGATAACGTTCAAGTTGCTCCACAAGAAGCTGAAATCAGTTCTTACCTAGTTGGCCAAATCGACAACGAAGTAAAAGCTGACGACTTTGAAGGGTTTGAGCTGTAATGCCAACAATCAAAATCAACAAGCTGACTTCTATTGAATCTAACCCTTCAAATACTCTATTGGAAACAATGGAACAAGCAGGGTTAGAGCCAGAATACAACTGCCGAGATGGCCACTGTGGCGCTTGCCGCTGTACGTTGGATTCTGGTGAAGTCGAGTACGTTGGTTTTGCTATGGCTTACACACAAGCCAATGAAATTTTGCCATGCATCTGCAAAGCAAAAACTGAGTTATCGCTGAGTAACGTTATCCATAGAAGCAAGCAAAAACGCGCATAAGCCAACTGGCTTTAGGTCGCTTTGCTCGAATAACTTCAATAAGAACTAAAAAGGGTCCGCTTCCTCTAGGAATGCGGACACTTTTCTATTTATGTCTTTAGGAATCTGAGACTACTCGCCTCTCACTCAACCAAAGCCTTTCTGCTAGCTCGCTGCCACAAAGCCAAACCAGACGTTTACTACTGAATAAGGTTCAAAGTCACTGAGCCAATGTAACAAGCGCTTCGGCACTCTCCGCAGCCGTTACACTTATCTTTGTCCACCGTAGGCAACTCCCCTGCTTCGATTTGAATCGCACTTGCTGAACAAGCGGTTTGGCACGCATTACAATCCATTTGCATGTAATTGTTACAGCTATCAGCAAAGCTAGGCTTCAAGTCAATATAAGGCGTGACCGTTGGATGAAGCGCGCCAGTCGGACACACTTCACTGCACTTGTTACACATAGAACAACTGTTGTAATCCAAATTCAGCAGCGCACTGCCCTCTAGCATCTCTATGACACTATTCGGACACGTATGCTCACATAGCCCACAACCGTCGCAAAGACGCTCAAACAGCACCTCATCGACCGCTTTTGGCGGCCTTGCATACGAGCGTTGTGACTTCTCTTCATAATTCGCGGCGGCTTTAACCGGTTTAGAAAGTCGAGTTAAGAAACCACGCCTATTTGAATTTATTTGTTCAGGCATTAATCGATATATAACTTTTTAGTAGCAACGTTTAAATTATATTCAGATGTTAATTGCTCAAGCCAATATATTACATCACTTGATAGCTTCTTATAAAAAGATAACTCTGATGCTGAATTAAATCTCTCTAAATAAACTGATGACCAAGTTAATAAATGAGACTCTAATAATTCACGAGATGAATCAATATTATTATTTTCTAACAAATACGCATGTGCGAGTAGCATTAAACCAAATTGGTCTTCTGGCTCTCTTAAGCCTGTATCTAACTCAATATGATTCAATTCTAAAAACTGTCGATATTCCACAGTCGATGCGCCAAACACAATACGGTCTTTATCGAGATAAACAGAGCCCCAAGGCGGTGCTGGCATGTCGCCAACGCCTTCAAACAGTCGACTAAACTCTGCAGCGAGCGCATCTTCCTGTTCGTTTTGGAGTGCCAGTAAACAATCTTCTGATAAAACTTGGCTCTCTACTAAGGCCTGAACAGTATCTATTAACTGTTCTTTATTAGTTGCTTGATAAAATAATGAACCGAGCAATTTATGCGTATCAATAATCATTCTTATTTATGCCGTAATTGGTTTAACGACAATTATATAAATAATACGATTGGATTCTTTGATCTATTTTATACATTCGATTCATAATATTTTAATTCCGATCTTATTTGATGCCAATCAATCAACAATTAGAAATAAAAACATAGAGACTAAACTACCTATAAAGTGCTAGTCATCAATAACAATAGGCATCTTAGAATGACGAATAAGAAAGAATCTGGGGTAATGAATCTTACTCGAAGAGGCTTCATGAAAGCTTCTTCTGCGGTAGGTAGCGCAGCCGCACTCGCGGGCGGTATCGCTTTACCTTTCAAATCCAAACCAGTAGCGGCTGCGGTTGCTGAGAGTGTGGATGAGAAAATCGTATGGAGTGCATGTACTGTAAACTGTGGCTCTCGCTGCCCATTACGTATGCATGTGCAAAACGGTGAAATCAAATACGTAGAAACCGACAACACTGGTACTGACGAATACGGTCATCACCAAGTTCGTGCTTGTCTACGTGGTCGCTCTATGCGCCGCCGTGTTTACAACCCAGATCGCCTGAAATACCCGATGAAACGTGTGGGCAAACGTGGTGAAGGTAAATTCAAACGTATTAGCTGGGAAGAAGCTTACGATGAAGTTGCTGGCACCATGCAACGCCTTATCAAAGACTACGGTAACGACACTATCTACCTAAACTACGGGACAGGTACACTTGGCGGTACAGTAACTAAGTCTTGGCCACCAGCACAAACGCTGATTGCTCGTCTAATGAACCTAAGTGGTGGTTATCTAAACCATTACGGTGACTACTCAACAGCGCAAATCGCGAAAGGCTTGAGCTACACCTACGGTGGTTGGGCAAACAACAACTCTTTCTCTGACCTAGAGAACACCAAGCTTAACATCCAATTTGGTAACAACCCTGCCGAGACACGCATGTCTGGCGGCGGTCTGATCCACCACTATGTAGAAAGCAAAAACAAATCGAACGCAAGAACGATTATCATCGACCCTCGCTACACCGATACTGCCGGTGGCCGTGAAGATCAATGGATCCCAATTCGTCCTTCTACAGATGCTGCATTGGTAGCGGGTCTTGCACACGTAATGATCACTGAAGACCTTGTCGATCAACCGTTCCTAGACAAATACTGTGTCGGTTACGACGAGAAAACTCTGCCTGCATCGGCGCCTAAAAACAGCGACTACAAATCTTACATCCTAGGTTTAGGTGAAGATGGCGTAGAGAAGACACCAGAATGGGCTTCTAAGATCACCGGTATTCCCGTTGATACTATCGTCAAGCTTGGTCGCGAGATGGGCACGGCGAAACCATGTGCGATTCACCAAGGCTGGGGCTTACAGCGCACTGCGAATGGTGAGCTAGCGTGTCGTGCAATCGCAATGCTGTCATTACTAACCGGTTCTGTGGGTGTGTCTGGCGGTTCAACAGGCGCTCGTGAAAGTGACATCAACATTCCGTTTGTTCGCTTCCCTACTGTGCCAAACCCAGTTGAAACTTCAATTTCAATGTTCATGTGGACAGACGCGATTTACCGTCACCATGAAATGACCGACATCACTGACGGTGTTCGCGGTGCAGAGCGCCTTAAGAACCCAATCAAAATGATCTGGAACTACGCAGGTAACTGCATCATTAACCAACACTCAGACATCAACAAGACTCACGCGATTCTTCAAGATGAAAGTGCGTGTGAAATGATTGTTGTGGTTGATAACCATATGACTTCTTCAGCGAAATACGCCGATATCATCCTGCCAGACTTAACAACGTCTGAGCAAGACGACTGGTGTATGGATGGTAAAGCAGCGAATATGCCTTACTTCATCTACGCGCAGAAAGCGATCGAGCCTCAGTTCGAAGCGAAATCTATCTATGAAATGTGTTCTCAATTAGCGAAGCGCATGGGCGTCGAAAAAGAGTTCACTGAAGGTCGTACACAAGAGCAATGGATTGAGCATCTTTACGCTGAAACTCGTAAGAACGATCCAACACTGCCAACCTTCGAAGAGATGAAAGAGCTGGGTATCTACAAACGTAGCTATGACCACCACTACATCGCTTACGAAGATTTCCGCAAAGATCCTGAAGCGAACCCACTGACAACACCAAGCGGCAAGATCGAGATCTACTCAGAGCAACTGGCTGATATCGCGAAGACTTGGAAACTGAAAGAAGACGAAGTAATTCACCCACTTCCCGTTTACGCGGACTCTTTTGAAGGTCACAACGACCCACTAGCAGAGAAGTACCCACTTCAGCTAACTGGTTTCCACTACAAGGCTCGTACTCACTCGACTTACGGCAACGTTGCAGAAATCAAAGCAGCAGCACCGCAAGAGTTATGGATCAACCCGATTGATGCTCAAGAGCGCGGTATTAAAAATGGCGATATGGTGAGTATTTTCAATGACCGTGGCGAAGTTCATATTCCAGCGAAAGTGACACCTAGGATTCTTCCTCGAGTTGTCGCACTAGGCGAAGGTGCATGGTACGCACCAGATGGTCAGAAGATCGACCATGCAGGCTCCATCAACGTGCTGACGACTCAGCGCCCGAGCCCACTTGCTAAGGGTAACCCTCAGCATACAAACCTAGTTCAAATCAAAGCGCTAAACAAAGCATAAGGTAGGTTGGAATGAAACAATACGGCTTTTACATTGATTCAAGTAAATGCACGGGTTGTAAAACCTGTCAGCTTGCTTGTAAAGATTATAACGATCTAGACATCAAAACGAACTACCGTCGCGTATACGAATACGCAGGTGGTGGCTTCACTCAAGATGGTGATACTTGGGTTCAGAAAGATGTCTTTTCTTACTACCTATCTATCGCTTGTAACCACTGTACTAACCCAGCGTGTGTGAAAGTGTGTCCTTCGGGCGCTATGCACAAACGTGATGAAGACGGTTTGGTTGTGGTTGATGAGAGCGTATGTATTGGTTGCCAGCACTGTAGCAATGCGTGTCCTTACGGCGCACCACAATACAATGCTAAGAAAGGTCACATGACGAAATGCGATGGTTGTTACCAACGAGTTTCTGAAGGCAAACAGCCTATCTGTGTTGAGTCTTGCCCACTTCGTGCATTGGAGTTTGGCGAAATCAATACACTTCGCGAGAAGTACGGCTCTGGTGCGGATGTGGCTCCACTGCCATCTTCAACAGAAACGCTACCGAACATCGTGATTAAGCTGAACAAAAACGCGAAGCCGACTGGCGATACCAGTGGTCACCTAGCAAACCCGAAGGAGGTGTAAGATGATTTTTCATGAGTGGTCTTTAATCTTCTTTACGGTGCTGGCGCAAACTGCGGTTGGTGGTTACTTACTGATTGGTGCTCGTGCACTGGTACTTGGTCATGACGAAGAGAAACTAAACAGCTACAAGGTTCCAATGTTCATTCTGTGGGCATTAATGGGTCTTGGTTTTATGTTCTCGACAACGCACCTAGGTTCTCCACTGCGCGCGTTTAATGCCTTTAACCAATTAGGCTCAGCTTGGTTGTCTAACGAAGTGTTCTTCGGTGCAGCATTCTTCGCTGTCGGCGGCCTGCAATGGCTACTGTCTGTGGTTAAGAAAGGTGGCGTTGCTATCCAGAAAGCACTGATGGTCGGCGCTATGGTGCTGGGTGTTATCTTCATGTACGCGATGATTAACGTATACATGATCAACACAGTACCGACGTGGGACAACATCTACACACCACTGAGCTTCATCATGACGATGGTTGTGGGCGGCTTGCTGATGTCTCAGTTTGTGATTGTATTCGCAAATGACAGCCGCTTTACGGTTGACCGTAACATCACCATGCTGGCTGTTATCGCAGTTGCTATCAGCTTGCTTGTGACAGTAGGAAAACTGAACCTAATCGGTGACATCCAAACTTCAGCGGCAAAAGCGTCTGAGTTAGTCGATGGTTTAGGTAACTATGTGATTCTTCAAGTGGCACTGCTAATGGCAAGCTTGTTGATTTGGATTCTACCTATGCTGAACAAAGCAAAAGTGAACCCAGTAAACCTTGGCTTAGCACTAGTATTGTTCTTGGCTTCAGAGTTAATCGGCCGTGGTTTATTCTATAGTCTACATATGACAAGCGGTTTGTAATCAAGTTCTTACAGACATGAGTTACGTGTAAACATAGCTGCTTGTTTGGTTATCTAGAAGGCTAGATAAACTAAAGGCCCAACACCTATTTAGATGTTGGGCCTTTTTATTTCGTTTTTTCTCGCGTTTTTAGTACAGACTTGGTTAGCTCGCCTAAATACTTACTTAATAATAGCCGCTGGAATAAACATGTCTTTCAATCGCTTAACCGAAGAGTAAGTACCAAACATCGGTTTGTTGTCTAAATGCCTTCTCAGCATATCGGCAGCAACGGTCTTAATCAAGTTACGTTGGTCTTCGCGTGAGTATTGACGATAAAATTCAAGCACCTGACCCCATTCTCCCGCTTCGGTCGACAATGCAACGCTGAATGTGTTGCCTTCTAACTTGCCAGTCACCAAAGCTAGCTCAGTACCGCACTTCTCTCTTGTTGCGCCAGCCAGAGCAAAGGTTGCAGCTAATGGATCGCTCTTCTCAAGTTCACTCTCTTTTGGCTCAGCCATCACCCACGAATGCCCGAAGCAATCTTCAACCTGCTCATTCAATTGCAGCCACGCTGACAATGCGCCTTTGGTCGACACTTCAGACACAGATAACGTCTTCTTTTTCTCAGCCATTATGTGGCCAATATGATCAACCATAGGCTCATCAACACTGACGACATTACTTTCTAGCAGCTTGTAAACCATTTGCAGCAACTTAACGCGAGTTTCTAAGTCTGCCTTAGGACCAAACAGTTTGACCTCAATGAACGGCAGATAAGAACGGTAGCCAAGTTCATAGCCGGCAGGAAGCTTAAGCTGATCTAACACATCCGAGATACCCGACTCAGACAAACCAAACGTAAACAGTCGACTGCATTCAGAGGCAACCACTTGAGGGTAAGTACGCGACAAATCAGGAATAATCTCAAACGTGACCATGCGTTTGAATTCACTCGGTACACCCGGAGTGAAATAGAAAGTCGCATCGTTGATTTTCAGTTTGAAGCCGCAAGCCGTGCCCACAGGGTTATCGACAATCTCTGAACTCGCTGGCAACAAAGCTTGTTTAAGGTTGCTGTCCGGCATCGGCATACCACGTCCAGAAAACATCTCTTCCATACGAGTTAGCCATTCAGGGAACATGACGAGTTTCTGCTCTGAAGCCGTCGCAGCCGCAGCCGCACTCATATCATCAGTTGTCGGTCCTAAACCACCATTAACGATAACCACATCATAGTTAAAACTCAGCATCAACAGTTCTTCAACTAGAGCATTCATTTGGTCACCCACAGTCGAACGTTTCGCTAGGGCAAAACCGTGCTGATAAAACTCAGCAGACATCCAAGCTGCGTTTGTGTCTACAATGTCCCCATGAAGAACTTCTTCACCAGTGCTTAACATTGCGATTTTCGTCATATTTCTATCCTTTGTAGTCATAAAAAGACACTGCATTATTTACAAACTGGTCTATGGTTGAGTTTGAGACATTTCACCTTTTCACAAATATTAATAATGTTAAATCTAAGGTTTTCTTAGGAAAAGCAATAAATTATTAGTTCCCTAAATCAGGCATTTAATAGATAATTGTGACTCTGATCAATTCTTAACTTCTCATGGAGACCCTTGTGGCCAAATCACCGTTACTAACGAAGGTTACTGCTGCATTTTCAATGCTAATGTCAGTTAACTCGGTTGCAAGCCAATACGACTTCGACCAGCCAATCAACCTTTCTTACTCGGATGAATGTGCTCAAGATTACTGTGTTAATGAAAGCTTGTACACCTACAAGCCTAGCAAGAACTATGCACTAAGCGAATCAAGTGATCAGTACGATCTAACGATCGATAAGCAACCAATCTACCTTACCGTCAGCGATGGCAAAGATTGGGATTACTTAATGGGTCAAACCTACACTATTCTTGGCCTAAGTGTCGCAACCGTTGGTCTAATGACTCTTTTACCTGAAAGTATCACTAAGTGGGATGATGACCAACGTGATATCAGCGCACTGGGTAAAAAATGGAAAGATAACGTTTCCGAAGGCCCAGTATGGGATCGTGACGAACACTTCCTAAACTACGTGATGCACCCGTATTTCGGTGGTGTTTACTATACAGCAGCTCGACATGCTGGTTACGACGAGTTTGAGTCTTTCATGTACTCTTGGACAATGTCGACCTTCTTCTGGGAATACGGCGTAGAAGCGTTTGCTGAAGTACCTTCATGGCAAGATCTCTTCATCACACCTTTCTTTGGTGCCGTTGTTGGTGAAATGATGCTAGAAGCAGAACAAGACATCGTTGCTTCAGGTGGCGAAGTGATGGGCTCTCAAACCATGGGTAATGTGTCTCTATTCTTCCTAAACCCTGTTGGCCATATCCACTACTGGGTAAGTGATGCATGGGGTGGTGACGCGGAAGTTAATCTGAATACTAACCCTTGGTGGGATAACCAAGACGCGGCTCGATTCGCCTACGATGCTGGCGCACGATACGATTCTCAATTTGTTGGTATGAACTTTAAAGTAACGTTCTAAATCGTCTTTCAGTCTATGAATTTCAAGTTACTGCATTCCTAATAAAAGCGACAACTCTTCTAAAAAGCGGCTCTCTAGCCGCTTTTTTTGTGCCCTACTCTTCATTCTCTTTTTTTACTTCACAGCTTAGTTTCAAAAATTGACGTAGGTCAAACATTGTTCGATGTAAACTTCTACACTGAAATTAAAGAACTTTATCGCGTGATATCAAACATTTAATTAGAAACGAATCATTGAAACTTTGGGGGCTGATATGAACAGTACATTTATCGTAAACTTTATCGGAAAAGCATCACCAGCAACAATCAAACAACTTGCTGCTGTTACTCACGAAAACGACGGCAAATGGCTCATCAGTAAAGTTAATTTTATTGAAGACCAGGTCGCAGGCGTACTCAAGGTTCAACTTCCAGCCATCAACGAATCGATTGTGAAAGAGGCTTTCAGCGCCAATGCTGACTTGATCGTGCAGTTTGTTGATTCAGACCACACTCACAACGCACAAGATACAATCCATCACTTAAGGCTCGACTCTAACGACAGAGCAGGTATCGTCAACGAAGTGACACATGTATTAGACAGACAAGGGATCAGCATTCTCGATATGGACTGCCACCGTGTCTTTATCGCCGGTGGCGGCGGTGTTAGCTCAAGCTTATTTACTTCCAAGATTGCCGTTAAGCTACCAATCGAAGTTTTGATTGATGACGTAGTGAATGAACTAGAAACACTCAGCGAAGATACTCGAGTGATGATTGAGAGTTAAGTTACCTACCCTCCCGACAATGGATTCGTTGTTGGGAGGCTAACTAATGAGAAACACACTTCACTTACATAACTTACAAAAATACGAATAAAAAGGATAGAAAAACATAACCTAGACATATGAAACCAAGCATTTATATGAATTTATTGTTATCATAGATATCTTATATAATTTAGTAGCTTAGGTTAATACATGGAAAGAAAAAGGTCGAGTTGGCAACTCAATGCCATCTCAGTAATCCTTCTCACAACACTATTTAGCGGCTGTAAAAGCGGCCATGAAAATAATGACAGTGGAACAACAACGACAGGAACCAGTACTGGTTCATCCTCTTCCCCGGTTACTGTTAGCCTCCCTAATAGTGTTTCATTGTCTGAACCACAATCAGGGTCAAAAACAGAGTCGATCACCGTTTCTCTTTCCGAAGCCTTAAGCCAAGATCTAACCTTGACGATCTCAACCAGTGACGTGACGACACGTTCCAGTGGTGCGTTCAAGAACTACGATGTTATCTCTAGCCAAAACGTCAAAATTGCGGCAGGAGCAACAAACGCAGATCTGCCATTAAACCTTGTGCACAATAATCTGTATGAAGGAAGCAAAACTCTTCATTATTCTATAAGCGCAGATGGTAGCGATCTATATAAGATCGACAATGCTCAAACAAATGTGACGTTATCCGATAGTGATTCTGAACCAAGTATTCGCTATAGCGACACCAGCAAAGTGGTCTTAGAAGGGGATAGTGACAGCAGTAACATTGAGTTAAGCCACTATTCCTACCAAGATATTACCGTTACACTAGAAAAAAGTGGGATAGCTTCAAATGATGATTACACCAGTAATCTTAGTAGCATGACTATTACGATTCCCGCCGAAAGTTTAACGCACGCAATAAAAGTAACAGCCAAACAAGATAGGCTAAGTGAAGGGGGGGAATCGGTTGTATTCACCATGTCCAGTAGCGGAAATACCTCGATCGATAGCGATCACAACTCGCTGTCATTTTATATACCCGGCGATAGAGGGATTAACGATACGGGTTTTGCTACCTACTCTGATGGTGCAACCCACGATTTAATATCTGCGCCAGCCAATTACCCCGGGCAAGATGCCAACTATGGTTTAGATAGTACTAACGGTACAGACCACTCAGACGGTCAATACGGCTTTAAATTCACTAAATTAGATTACAGTGGCAACATTCTTCCAAATAGCGCCACGGATTGGTCTTGCGTTCGAGATGAACGAACAGGTATGTATATTGAAGCCAAACAGCAACCAATCGACTTACCAAATCAAAGCGCAATCGATCAATGGTTAGAAGATTACGCCAATGCCCCTGATGCAAACCCGTACCCATATTCGACAAAATCGGCCTACTGGCGCAGCGCTGCCTACCAATACACATGGTATGATTCAGTTTCCACAACGAATGGCGGTTCTGCCGGTCATAAAAATGATGAGCTTCTGGCTGACGGACCAATTTCTTCTGCGTGTGCTTACTCGACCAATTCTTCAGGTAATAGACGTTGTGATGCCGAAGGTTACTTAGCCAACCTAAATAGCTTTGGTGCATGTGGCGTCAATAACTGGCGTTTGCCTTCTCCGGCAGAAGCTCGTTCATTTATTAACTATAATGTGGGCACTATTGACCCAACGACTGTTGATTACTTCCCATACATCAAGAATGTGAGCTCTGTTGATACTATTTTTACGCAGTCCTCTTCTGTTGGAGCCAGCAGCAGTGCATGGTGTATGGATACATCAAGCGGGCAAATGAAACTTTGTAACAAAGGGACTTATCAAGGTGTTATCGCAGTAAGTGGAGTAGTCGAATAATGAAACTTAAATATTATGTTATAGCAGCCCTATTTGCTCCGAGTTTAGGCTCCGCTCAAACCTGTGTTGAAAATCAACCCGCTTCCCAAACTGATGGTCAATTCATCGACCGCCAAGATGGAACGATCTTAGATATACACACCAACCTGTTATGGGCCAAATGCAGTCTCGGGGAAACCTATGATACAGAAAGTAATCTTTGTAGCGGGTTCCCTACGAACTACATCTCTTTTCAAGATGCTTTGGCCGCGGCGGCTGATACAACATTAACAACAATTGGATCTCAAAATAGTTTTAGACTACCAAATATCAAAGAGCTTGGTTCCATTGTTGATTACCGCTGTACCCAGCCAGCTATTAATCTAAGTTACTTCCCAACAACAATAAATGCACCTTATTGGACAAATACTCCGGACAATAATGGTATCAATACTAATCACGACGGATTGATAATTGACTTCACAGAAGCACAAGAAGTAACCACAAATTCAAGTGGGATGACCCTTATCCGCTTAGTAAAAGAATTGAACGAGTAAAACACTCTTTCATCAAGTAAGAGTCCAAAATCAAAAAGAGCAGCTCATTGGCTGCTCTTTTTATTGTTCTGAAGCTATGACTCAGTTACTTTACTGACCACTGCGACAGAGAACGTTTGAAGTCGTCATAGCCAAACTCATTCAATTTTTGAATTTCGCCATTGCTGCGCTCACAATAGATAGACGGCATTTTCAAACCATTGAACCAATTCAGTTTCACCATAGTGTAACCAGCACTGTCCAACAGATGCAGCTTTTGACCAATTTTCAGAGGTTCATCAAAGCTTGCTTCACAGAACTGATCGCCCGCAAGGCATGAACACGAACCAATCACATAATCATGGCTGCCATTTTCAGACGCTTCCAATACCGATGCTGGTTCATTGTAGATAAGCGTATCTAGGCGGTGCGCCTCGGTAGCTGAATCGACAATTGCCGTTTTCTTCACGTTCTCTACGATATCAACCACTGTCACAACCAAATCAGTTGTTTTAGTGATGATGGCTTCACCCGGCTCAAGGTACATCTGCACGCCGTGCTTTTCAGAGAAGGATTTTAGCGCAAGACCCAGCTTCTCAATGTCATAACCCGGCCATGTGAAGAACACACCACCGCCCATGCTCACCCAGTCCAACTTATCTAAGTGCTCACCAAACTGTTCTGAGATTGAATCAAGTAAACCGATAAATGCATCGACGTCTTTGTTCTCACAGTTCATGTGAAACATGACGCCATTAATCTCATCGAAGGTCTCAGGCTTGATGTGATCAGCTTGAACACCCAAACGAGAGAATTGGCGTGCAGGGTTTGCTAAGTCTTGCCCTGCGTAGCTCACACCCGGATTTAAACGTAAACCCAGTGAAGCTTTACCTTCAACAACATAACGGTAAGCCGCTAACTGGCTTTGCGAGTTGAAGATCATCTTGTCGCAGATGTCAGCGACTTCTCTCACGTCATCTTCGCTGTAACCCACACTGTAAGCGTGCGTTTCACCACCGAAGGTTTCGTGACCAAGCTTCACTTCGTATGGACCAGAGCTTGTCGTGCCATCGAGATAAGGTTTGATGATGTCAAACACACCCCATGTCGAAAAACACTTGAGTGCCAATACCAGCTTCACACCTGAAATCTCTTTCAGCTGTTTAGCTATCTCTAAATTCGCAATCAACTTCTCTTCGTTGATCATGAAATAAGGCGTTTTTAGTTCATTGTTTTGCATGTTATCTATACCTTGCTGCCCTCGACTTAACGAGGGCACATGATAATCGAAAAAAGCCGACACTCATGCATCGGCTTGTAATTATACGTTCTTGTCCATCATATGGCTTTGGATGTAATTCGCAGAGCTTTGACCTTGTAGCTAGGACATCGCGCGAAGTTTACGAATGTAAATGAACACGATGGACAACGCAACGAGGGCAAAGAGCCAGAATTACTTCAAAGTGTGGATCAGAGGTAAACCTTGTTTAGGCTCTAGCTCTTGAACATGCCAATCTAGACCGATTTCAGGCATCGTTGCAAGGAACGGGTCTGGGTTTAGCTGTTCCATGTTGAACACGCCTTTATCTGCCCATTCGCCACGGAAGAACTGAAGTGCAGCGGTAATTGCTGGAACACCTGTTGTGTAAGAGATCGCTTGGTGCTCTACGTCTTCGTAAGCCACTTCGTGGTCTGCGTTATTGTAGATGAATACGCTACGCTCTTTACCGTCTTTCTTACCTTGAACCCAAGTACCGATACACGTTAAACCTGTGTAACCCGGAGCTAGAGATGTTGGATCTGGTAGCAGCGCTTTAAGAACATGTAAGGGCTGAACCACAGTGCCGTCATGTAGCGTTAGCGGATCAGGGCTAAGAAGACCGATGTCACGCATGCAGTTGAAGTAGTTCAGGTATGCATCACCAAAGCCCATCCAAAATTCGATACGCTTAGCTGGGATGAACTCTTTCATTGAACGCACTTCATCGTGTGCCATTGAGTACACCTTGTGAGAGCCACAGTTAGGGAATTCAAACTCAAGCATACGAGAGTGACAAGGTACTTGTTTCCACTCTTCATTTTCCCAGTAGAAAGAGTCGCCTTGGATCTCAAGCATGTTGGTTTCTGGGTCAAAGTTTGTCGCAAACTTCTTACCGTGGTCGCCAGCATTTACGTCCATTACGTCAATTGAGTCAATCTCATCGAACAGGTGCTTAACCGCGTACGCTGCAAAGATTGATACCACACCTGGATCGAAACCCGCGCCAAGAATACCTGTGATGCCCGCTTCAGCGAACTTCTCACGGTAGCCCCACTGCCAATCATAAGCTTGTGGTACTTGTTGGCCTTCAGAACATAGATCAACCGCAACCGATGTATCTAAATAAGATACTTTAGATTGGTAACACGCTTCCATGATCGCCATGTTTACCCAAGGAGGACCAGCGTTGATCACTAGATCAGGCTTAACTTCTTTAATCAAAGCAACAAGTGCATCAACATCGTCAGCGTCTACTGAACGAGCTTCTAGTTTCTTAGTAGAATCTTTAAGGTTGTTTTTGCCCTTGATAGATTCGATGATTTTTTCACACTTCGCGATTGTGCGAGAAGCGATTGTGATATCACCCAGTACTTCGTTATTTTGTGCTGCTTTATGTGCAACAACCCAACCGACGCCGCCTGCACCAATTTGTAGAATAGCCATAGTTTTAATTACCCTTGTTGTTCTGCTAGCTCAGTGGCTAGAGTTTGAATTTTGTTAATTAGAGATTTGAAATCTGATGTCTTTAAGCACGGGTTCAAGATAGTGAATTTCAGCGCACTTTTACCATCAACGACCGTTTCGCCAAGCACGGCAGCGCCACGAGTCAACGCCTCCAGTCTTAACGTCTGATTCAGTTTGTCTAAATCAAGAACACCGTTTGCTGACTGTCCATTACTAGGAACCGAACGGAACAGCACAGTCGAAAGAGACGGCTCAGCAAGCAGTTCAAAATCATCATGCTTCTGAATCAGATCGGCAACCTCAAGCGTCTGCTCTAGAAGGTGATCGTACATATCACCCAGTTGCTTTGGCCCAACGCTTTGCATAGTCATGAAGACTTTCAGTGCATCGAAACGCTTGGTGGTAGCGATAGACTTATCGACTAGATTTGGCAGCTCATCGTGCTCACGATTCAAGTAATCTGCGTGATGCAGTAGGTACTTAAAGTTCGCTTTGTCTTTGAGAAGCACAGCACCACAGCTGATTGTTTGGAAGAACAACTTGTGGAAATCAACGCTCACTGAGTCCGCTTTTTCGATGCCTTTCAGGCGAGCTTTATGGCTACTTAAGATAAGCGCGCCACCGTAAGCACTGTCGACATGGAACCAAAGATCTTGTTGGTTGGCGATGTCAGCTATCGCTTCCAGGTCATCAATAGCACCGTGATCGGTTGTACCCGCGGTACCGACAACAGCAAAAGGAATCAACCCTTGAGCTTTAAGTGCTTTCACTTCTGCGTCTAGCAAGTCCGGCTTGATAGTGCCGTTTGCATTGGTGTCAACACAACACACTGCAGCTTCGCCTAAACCCATTAAAGAGGCCGACTTTTGAACCGTGAAGTGAGATTTCTTTGAACATAAGATACGCAGCTTGCTCGCGTATTCTGGCAAGCCAAGCTTTTGGATAGAATGGCCATTGTACTTATCGGCAACCCAATCTCTCGCAAGCAATAAACCCATTAGGTTACTTTGCGTGCCGCCGCTGGTGAAAACACCGTCAGCTTGTGCGCCAAGCTGGTATTTGTCACACATCCAATCTACGACGCGCTGCTCAACATAAGTCGCAGCAGATGCTTGGTCCCATGAATCCATCGATTGATTCAACGCCGCGATAATCGATTCCGCAGCAACAGAAGCCATAAGAGGAGGCGTGTGAAGGTGTGCAATACAGTCTGGGTGCTGCACAAAGATAGAGTTCGCTGCGACTAAGTCAGCCGTGCTATCCACAACATCAACCAAAGCGTGTTGGCTGTTATCGAGATCGACAGCGTTGATAGCTGCTTCTAGCATTTTTGGATCTAAACCCGAATAAGGGGTTTCAACCTGTTCAAAAACCGCTTTCATCGCTTGAGTAGTTTGGTTCATCACGCTAGCAAATTCGTCGCTACCGCCTAAACCCGTCTGGATGAAATGCTTGTTCCATTCCTGATTTGATTCTTCGCTTTGTGTTTGGTCTTGTCGTAAACCACCACCCGCTGCGATGATCGCTTCTTCCATGACGCGCAATGCAAAGTCGATCTGCTCAAAAGAGATAATCATAGGAGGAAGGAAACGAATTACCGAACCATCACGACCACCCTTTTCAACCATCAAGCCGCGCTCTAATGCTGCTCGTTGAATCGCTAACGTCAGCTCGCCGTCTGATTGCGGCTCGCCAAATTTGTTGAGTTCGCCGTTTGGTTGCTTGATCTCAGCGCCAAGCATCAAGCCTTTGCCACGAACTTCAGCAATACAGTTCACACGCGATTGAATTCTCTCAAGCCCATGACGTAAGTATTGGCCTGCGATGTTCGCGTGCTCAACCAAACCATCTCGCTCGATGATTTCTAATGCTTTAGCGCCAGATACCATTGCTAATTGGTTACCACGGAATGTACCGGTGTGCTCACCCGCTTTCCAAGTATCAATGCTCTTATCGAACACAAGCAGCGACATAGGCAGTCCGCCGCCAATCGCTTTAGACAAGCACAAAATATCAGGGTTAACGCCTGATTCTTCAAACGCAAAGCGATGACCAGTTTTACCTACACCACACTGAATTTCATCAAAGATAAGTAGAATGCCGTGTTCATCACAGATACGACGTAGACCTTGTAACCAAGATGCTGGAGCAGGGATCACACCGCCCTCACCTTGTACAGGCTCAACGATCATCGCAGCTGGTTTCATGATGCCGGATTCGTCATCATTCAACATACGTTCGATGTAACGAATGCTCGCGTTGGCACCTGCTTCACCACCAATGCCAAACGGGCAGCGAAGGTTGTATGGGAAAGGCATGAAATGTACGTCAGACATCAAGCCGCTGCGACGTTCTTTTGTACCTAGGTTGCCCATCATACCCATGGTGCCATTAGTCATACCATGGTATGCGCCACGAAAAGCAAACATGGTGTTGCGACCTGTGGTTTGCTTAGCGAGCTTGATCGCCGCTTCTACAGCGTCAGCGCCAGATGGGCCACAAAATTGGATCACCGAGTTAGTTGAAAAGTCTTGAGGAAGAAAGGCTTTAACTCGCTTGATAAACGTATCTTTCGCTTGCGTCGTGATATCAAGCGTTTGGTATGGCAAACCTGAATCGAGTTGATCTTTGAGTGCTTGGTTGATCTCAGGGTGGTTATAACCCAGAGAAAGTGTACCTGCACCGGCTAAACAATCGAGAAAGAGTTGGCCACGAGTATCTTCAACTAAAACGCCACATGCTCTCTTAATTGCAATAGGTAGGCGTCTTGGGTAAGAGCGAACATCCGATTCATGCTGTTCTTGCTCAAGCAAAATAGCGTCAGGTGTTAGGTCGTAAGTTCCCTCAACGATAGGAACCATAGTTGAAAATGAATTTGCGATAGTATTAATATCGACTTCAAAGGCGGTAGTCATAAAAGTCCCCTTGAATCTGTTCATACTCATCTCCATCAGACGCAATGACACACTAACCCTCTGCTGATTTTGAGAGAGTTCACCGTGAAACACGCGTATTGTCTAGAAATGAGATATAGCTGTACGCTCGCATAAGTCAAATGACGAATACGAAATTAGGCCGTCTTAGGACAGCAAAAATTAGTTAGCGCGAGCTCAAGGTTCAGTAATGCTACTGTTTTGAAGAATTGGACATTTTTGCAGTATCGGACAGCTATGAAGAACTGGCCCTTTTGGAAATGCAGAGCTGATTAGCAATGTTGTTATTAGTGTATTCAATGTTGGGTTTCCCATTAGCATGGCGAATTGCGCCATAAGTATCCCGTCTATCAGCTAAAGGATTAGCCGATACCTACCCTACGTAATGTCCCAATCAGCAAGAATGGTCACTACGCGTATCCCCCAGAAGTAATCGCTGCTCTTTTTGAACATCGGTCATTCCGAGATTGCGCAGGAAAGTAACACAAAGTGAAACGAACGATCAATAGTTTTTAATAATCGCTTTATAAATACTAGATTTGATTAGGTGATTGATTTAAATATCACCAATCTAAGCTCAGGGGTTGAACAAGAAGAGTTCGGGAGATGAGAAAAAAACAGATACAGCAAAAACCAAAAAGCCCGAACATTTCTGTTCGGGCTTTTTAATTTGGAGCGATACATCGGGTTCGAACCGATGACCTCAACCTTGGCAAGGTTGCGCTCTACCAACTGAGCTAGTATCGCATTTGCTACATCCGTTAAGACGTAGACTTTAATAGATGGTGCCCCGGGCCGGACTTGAACCGGCACAGCGCGAACGCCGAGGGATTTTAAATCCCTTGTGTCTACCAATTCCACCACCAGGGCACGCAATTCTTTATTGCGATGCCGATTACTGAAAAGTAAAACACCATCTTAATGCTGACGCCAATCAACATTACAAATTTTGGAGCGATACATCGGGTTCGAACCGATGACCTCAACCTTGGCAAGGTTGCGCTCTACCAACTGAGCTAGTATCGCATTTTCATTACTCTTACCTCTTCTCATTAACTAAGAAAAAGAGATAATGGAGGCGCCTCCCGGAGTCGAACCGAGGTCCACGGATTTGCAATCCGCTGCATAGCCACTCTGCCAAGGCGCCTTAGTAACTCCAATCGAATCGCTTATTGCCATCCTCTTGGGTACGGGATGCATTCTACGGATTCAGAGGATTGAGTCAATATTATTTTTGTATTTTTAATTCGTTTGAATAGATTTCATACGAAACAGGCTAAATAGCTGACTTTGTGTGCAAAGGACTTTGTGGACAGGCCATTCAAAGGCGATCTATATCACATTAGATATCCACTATTGATAACTTAACCTTAGGTTAAAGATCAAAAAAGCGAGCCTCAGCTCGCTTCTTCATCAATGATGTTTTTCGTCTAACAAATCGTCTTTGGCAGCCATCAAGTATTGCGCCATTGACCAGTAAGTCAGAACAGTTGCGACATAGAGCGCAATGTAACCTACCCACACCATCCAGTCGTCGTATCGCCAGATCAGTACCCAAAGAGCGAACATCTGAGAAACGGTTTTGACTTTACCAACCCAAGATACCGCAACGCTTGCACGTTTACCGATTTCAGCCATCCATTCACGAAGCGCCGAAATGATAATCTCACGAGCAATCATGGTCACAGCTGGAATCGTTATCCAAATCGAATGGTAATGCTCAGTCATCAAGATAAGAGCCGTAGCAACCAGCACTTTATCCGCTACAGGGTCAATAAAGGCACCGAAGCGAGACGTTTGCCCGAGTTTACGAGCCAGCATGCCATCTAGCCAGTCAGTAAAACCCGCTACCCAAAACACCATTGCAGCAGCAAAAGGAGCCCATTGGTAAGGTAGGTAAAAAACAACAACGAATACTGGGATCAAAAATAGTCTCAGTAAGGACAAAATGTTAGGTATATTCAAACGCATATTATTGGGCTCTTATTAATTGCGCTTTAATGGTGCGGGATTTTTACTATTGTTTCAATGCTTGATAAATGTTTTCTGCCAAAGAATGACTAATGCCCGGTACTTTGGCTATTTCTTCGACAGTTGCACGCTTAAGTTCTTGTAAGCCACCCATATATTTCAGCAAAGATTGACGGCGCTTAGGCCCTACCCCTTCAATTCCCTCAAGTGCACTGGTTCTACGCGTTTTACCACGTTTTGCTCTATGCCCTGCAATCGCATGATTATGGCTTTCATCACGTATATGTTGGATAAGGTGCAGTGCTGGCGCATCACTTGGTAAATTAAACTCTTCACCTTCAAGGGTCACCAAGGTTTCCAAACCCGGTTTACGTGTTACCCCTTTCGCAATACCCATCATTCTTGGTCGAAACGGCCAATCATCCCAATATTTGGAAATGATCTCATGGGCACGATTCAACTGACCTTTACCGCCATCGATAAAAATGATGTCTGGGATCTTGTCGACATCGAGTTGTTTTGAATAGCGTCTTTCAAGCGCCTGAGCCATTGCAGCGTAGTCATCACCACCTATAATACCTGTGATGTTGTAACGACGGTATTCCGGTTTAACTGGCCCTTCTTGATTGAAGACCACGCAAGATGCAATCGTACTTTCACCCATGGTGTGACTGATATCGAAACATTCCATGCGTTTGATAACGTCCATCGACAGCACTTCTTGAAGTTCCTTAAATCGCTGATTGATCGTCATCTTGTGATTAATCTTAGTGGTAATGGCTGTTAATGCATTGGTGTTAGACAGTTTAAGGTAGCGACCACGAGTTCCAGAAGGATTAGTATTGAAGTGAATCTTACGGCCCGCAACTTCACACAAGGCTTCTTGAATCGGTGTGACATCTTCCATCAAATCAGCATTAAGGATGAGACGAGTTGGTATGGTTCTCGCTTCATTATGTGCAAGATAGTATTGGCTTAAAAAGCTCGAAAAGACTTCCTCTCGCACCGTATTATTTGGAATTTTCGGGAAATGGCTTCTACTGCCTAAAACCTTTCCTTGGCGAATCATCAAGATGTGAATACAAGCCACGCCATTTTCTTGAGCAAAACCTAACACGTCCATATCTTCCATTGAGTCGTCAGATACATACTGTTGCTCTTGCACGCGTCGAATCGCTTGGATCTGGTCACGGAAAGCAGCAGCTTGCTCAAAGCGAAGCTCTTGGCTTGCCTTGTCCATTTTATCGATGAGTGTCTCAAGAACTAGCTTGTCTTTCCCCTGCAGGAATAAACGAACGTAGTCGATAAGTTCACTGTACTCTTCATCAGAGATGATTGAGCTGACACATGGCGCAGCACAACGACCAATCTGATACATCAAACACGGGCGCGTTCTGTTGGCATAAACCGTATCTTCACACTGACGAGCAGGAAAGATTTTCTGTATTAGGTGCAACGTCTCACGCACAGCGCCGGAATCAGGATAAGGACCAAAGTACTCTCCCTTTTTCTTCTTAGCACCACGATGCATCGACAAACGAGGATGTTTGTGACCGCTAATAAAAATATAGGGATACGACTTATCATCGCGCAGAAGTACGTTGTATTTCGGTAAGTACTGCTTGATGTAGTTGTGCTCAAGGATAAGAGCTTCTGTTTCTGTATGCGTTACAGTAACATCGATTTTGTCGATATTGCTGACTAAAGCGCGCGTTTTTTCACTGTCGACTTTTTTACGGAAATAACTGGAAAGGCGTTTTTTGAGGTTCTTTGCTTTACCGACGTAGATAACAACAGCCTCGGCGTTATACATACGATAAACGCCGGGCTGTTCTGTTACTGTCTTGAGAAATGACACTGAGTCAAACAAGTTGGTCACTATACGATCTCAGTGTTAAAGGGTCTCAGTGTCTAACATTCCATGTCTAATCGCTAAATGCGTCAGCTCTACATCGCCACTGATATCCAATTTGCTGAACAAACGGTAGCGGTAACTGTTGACTGTTTTAGGACTTAGATTGAGTTGTTCTGAAATATCCGTCACTTTCTGACCTTTGGTAATCATCATCATGATTTGAAGTTCACGCTCAGATAAGTCTGCGAATGGATTTTCAGACGCAGGCGAGAATTGGCTCAAAGCCATCTGCTGCGCAATTTCTGGTGAAATGTATCGTTGGCCACTATTAACCACTCGAATTGCATTTACCATTTCATCCGGACCTGCCCCTTTAGTAAGGTAACCAGCAGCTCCAGCTTGCATCACTTTAGTTGGAAACGGATTTTCCGTATGAACAGTTAAAACGATGATTTTAACATCAGGGTTGAAACGCAAGATTTTCTTGGTTGCTTCTAAGCCACCAATACCAGGCATATTCATATCCATCAAAATAACGTCAGTATTATTAGTACGACACCATTTTGCAGCATCTTCACCGCTTTCAGCTTCCCCTGCTACGTTCATTCCACGGACGTCTTCAATAATACGTCGTATCCCTGTGCGAACCAGCTCGTGATCATCTACAAGGAAAACATTTATCAAACTTGTATCTCCACACTATTAATTGGCTCTGCAACCACTGTGTCATTTCATCTGTTTGAAACAATTGAACAAAGGAACAGTGGATCGCAGCATTGAGTACATCTTAACTTAATTACTAAAAAAAAGCTCTGTTGAATATGTGCTGAAACACGAACTTTAGCAAGTACTTATTAACAAATAAGCTAACTAAAACAACAAGCTTTTTCTAAAAATCAACCAGTTAAAACAACACCCAATAAAATTACACAAGATAAAGATATTTTCAATACCATTGAATAGCCATTCGCGACAATTTCACTTATTTGCTTATTGAGTCCCGTTATTTGCCTCTGTTAACTAGAATTTAGTTAGTATTTTGGTTGCCTATTGTGCGCAGAGAGCCGCTAGATGGTAGTATTCGATTCCCAATTTCAATAGGTTACTACATTGGATATTCAGCAAGGCTTTGTACTCACAAGACAAGCGAGAGATTTTTCAGGGCGTACCCAAATTGATTTGTGGTTAAGCTCCCCTCAAGGCCCAACTCTGCTGACGATTCAAAATGAAAAACCTGTATTTTTCGTCGCTCAATCTGATGTTGAAGAATGTCAGGCTATCGCAGCGAAAGAGTCGATTGATTGCCAATTCAAGTCCCTAGAACTAGCCACATTCGATCAAACCCCTCTCGCCGCATGTTACACCTCACTGTCGAGAAGTAGCTTTGGTTTAGCACAAGCCTTTCACAGCGAAGAGATTCAGACCTTTGAAAGCGATATTCGACTCGCCGATCGATATCTGATGGAACGCTTTATCAAAGGCAGCATTGAGTTCACTGGGACTGCCGTGCAAAAAAATCAGCATCTTAGAGTCTCCAATGCAAAATGCAGAGCGGGCGATTACTTACCCAGTTTATCTGTGGTTTCACTTGATATTGAATGCTCAGAAAAAGGCGTGCTTTATTCCATTGGCTTAGACAGCCCGATGGACAGCCGAGTGATCATGGTCGGCGAACCACAAGAGGCTGACACAAACGTCCAATGGGTCCCTAATGAGAAAGCTCTACTAGAGGCGATGATTAGATGGTTCTCCGAGTTTGACCCCGACATCATCATCGGTTGGAACGTCATAGATTTCGATTTTAGGCTGCTGCACAAACGTTCAGAATGGAATGAAGTGAAGCTCAGCATCGGTAGAGACAATCAACCAAGCTTTTTCCGTAGTTCTGCACAAAACCAGCAAGGCTTTATCACTATCCCAGGCCGCGTTGTGTTGGATGGCATCGACATGCTCAAGACAGCGACCTACCACTTCCGCTCTTGGTCTCTTGAATCGGTATCTCAAGAGCTACTCGGCGAAGGTAAAGACATCCATAACGTTCACGACCGCATGGATGAGATAAACCGGATGTTTAAGTTCGATAAGCCTTCGCTCGCCAAGTACAACCTTCAAGACTGCGTGCTAGTAAACCGCATCTTCGAGCACACCCACCTACTCGACTTCGCGATTGAGCGATCTCGATTAACCGGTGTCGAACTGGATCGTGTTGGTGGCTCTGTTGCGGCCTTTACTAATTTATACATGCCTCAAATACACCGAGCAGGTTACGTCGCGCCTAATTTAGAGCCCGAGAACTGGATCGCTAGCCCCGGTGGCTATGTGATGGATTCCATCCCTAACCTGTACAACTCGGTTTTGGTACTCGATTTTAAGAGCCTTTATCCATCGATCATTCGCTCTTTCTTGATTGACCCGATGGGGTTAATTGAAGGGCTAAAGCTAGAGTTAGGCTCCGAAGAAGACCAAGCAGTGGCTGGATTTCGTGGCGGTCAATTCCACCGCTCTAAGCATTTTTTACCAGAGATGATCGAAAACCTCTGGGCAGCGCGAGATGTCGCAAAGAAAAACAACGAGAAAGCTTTTTCTCAGGCGATTAAGATCATCATGAACTCTTTCTATGGTGTGCTTGGCTCTTCTGGCTGTCGCTTCTTCGATACCCGTTTAGCCTCATCGATCACTATGCGTGGGCATGAGATCATGAAGCAAACCAAGGTTCTAATCGAGGATAAAGGTTATCAAGTAATTTACGGAGATACCGATTCAACCTTCGTATCGCTAAACGGCAGTTACGGTCAACAAAAAGCAGATGAGATCGGGAACGCGCTGGTCGCTTACATCAACGATTGGTGGACGAATCACTTAAAAGAAACCTACAACCTAACCTCAATACTCGAACTGGAATACGAAACTCACTATCGCAAGTTTCTAATGCCGACCATTCGAGGCTCTGAGACAGGATCGAAGAAACGTTATGCAGGTCTAATCAATCAAGGTGACCAAGAGAAGATCATCTTTAAAGGGCTTGAAAGTGCGCGAACCGATTGGACACCTCTCGCGCAACAATTCCAACAAACTCTGTATGAGATGGTGTTTCACGACCAAGATCCAACGGACTATGTCAGACAGTTTGTCGATGAAACCGCTGCCGGTAAACACGATGATTTACTGGTTTACCAAAAGCGTTTGCGCCGTAAGTTACATGAATACCAAAAGAACATTCCGCCACAGGTTCGCGCAGCAAGATTAGCCGACGAAATCAATGCCCAGCTTGGTCGCCCGCTTCAATACCAAAACAAAGGGCGTATTGAATATTTGATTACACTGAGTGGCCCTGAGCCAAAGGAGTACTTGAAGAGTGGTATCGATTATCAGCATTACATCGACAAACAAATCAAACCGGTTGCAGAAGCTATCTTGCCCTTCATCGGTTTAGATTTTGAACGAGTCAGCGGGCAGCAGCTAGGTCTGTTCTAGATTGAACCCTCTTTTCTAGGCGACATTAGACTCGAGGTATCTATTAAAACTCGAGCCAGGCATCAACACGAAAAAAGCAGAGGAGTTCATAACTCGCTCTGCTTTTTCATATCAATGGATAGCTTACGAACCCCTACCCGATTCGAAACTCAGTTTTCTGATACTGCTTAACCAGCCATTCACCAAAGCCATCAAGAATCCCTATCACCGAGCGTTTGGGAATCGCTCGTCCAGACAACAGAATACCCAATCTTTGAATCTCGACTTCTTTCTCTGGATGATATTTCAAGAACTGTTGACCACACTCTATTGGGTCATCGAACCAATATTTATCACGATACATCACCAAAGAATAACTCGCTCGCAGTAGCTTTTTAGCAATAATCACCTGTGCTGCAACTTGTTGTTCTGGCGTTGTTGCTCGGGCAATCTTATTACGATAAACCGCTAACCAGTTTTCCGCATCCATATTCCAATGCTTAGCAATTTCCCAACTCGTTTCGAAATCACCATAGCAGTCCGATAGATCTTCACCATGCACACACACGGCTAAATGCTTGAGCATGAAGCCCCACGTAAAGATGTTGTCGAAATCAACGATCTCGCTCACCAAGGTGGTTTTGATTGCCACTTGAGTGACCTGAGGGAAGCTCTTTTGGAAGCGCCACTTGATGGTATTCAGCAGCGTAGTTCGTTGATCTGGGAAGTGACGATGAGTAACCACGACCACATCTAGATTCGAGCGACCGACAACGGCTTGCTTACGTGCCACACTGCCATAAACATAGACACTGTGCAGATTAGAACCTAACCCACCTTTTAAAAAGGTAATCAGATCGTTAACCACAGGTTGGAATTCAGGTTGAAATAGCTGTGTTGGGTCAATAACAGGTAGCTGCATAGGTCGTTTCGGTAAATAAAATAATGATTTAACTGTCTCTCTATGATCGCTTAGGTGACTTTATGATTCAAGCTATTCCTATTTATAGCGTCTACGAGATATAATCACTGGATAGACCCAATAAGGACAAACACAAAATGCCTAGAGCAAGTGAGATTAAAAAAGGTTTTGCGATCAACGTTGATGGCAAAACAGTACTAGTAAAAGATATCGAAGTGACAACACCAGGTGGCCGTGGCGGTCAAAAGATTTACCGCTTCCGTGGTCACGATGTAGCAACTGGCGTTAAAACAGAAGTTCGCCACAAGGCTGACGAAATCGTTGAAACTATCGACGTAACTAAGCGTGCAGTGATGTTCTCTTACGTTGACGGCAACGAGTACATCTTCATGGATAACGAAGATTACTCACAGTTCATCTTCAACGGTGAAATGATCGAAGACGAACTACTGTTCATCAACGAAGAAACTCAAGGCATGTACGCGATTCTTATCGACGGTACTGCAGCAACGCTTGAACTACCAACTTCAGTTGAGCTAGTGATCGAAGAAACAGACCCTTCAATCAAAGGTGCATCTGCTTCAGCTCGTACTAAGCCAGCTCGTCTGTCTACAGGCCTTACTGTTCAAGTTCCTGAGTACATTGCAACTGGCGACAAAGTTGTTGTGAACACAGCTGAACGTAAATACATGAACCGCGCAAGCTAAGATATTTATTATGACCGAAGCTAACGACCTAATGTCTTACGACGACGCAATTGACACTGCATACGACATCTTTCTAGAGATGGCTCCTGATAACCTTGAACCAGCAGACGTGATCCTATTCACTGCTCAGTTTGAAGATCGTGGCGCTGCAGAGCTCGTTGAAACTGGTGACGATTGGGTTGAACATGTTGGCTTTGAAGTCGACAAAGAGATCTACGCTGAAGTACGCATTGGTCTTGTAAATGAAGCTGATGATGTCTTAGATGACGTATTCGCTCGTCTGCTGATCAGCCGTGACCCTGAACACAAGTTCTGTCACATCTTGTGGAAACGCGACTAGGCTCTTCTTAAATCAGCTCAGAGTACTGAGCTGATTTTCTTATGATTTCATAGCCTCATCACTTTACCAAACTGCAACTCTACAAAATTATGACCAAAGCAAAGACAGATACCCTATCCAAAGGCTACGCCTGTGTTGGATTAGTAAATCCCAAAACCCCTGAAAATGTTGGCTCAGTAATGCGAGCAGCTGGTTGCTACGGAGCAAACTCTGTATTTTATACTGGCACCCGTTATGACCATGCTCGACAGTTTCATACCGACACCAAAGAAAAGCACCTTGAGTTGCCATTGATTGGTGTTGAAGACCTGAAAGACATTATTCCCGTTGGCTGCGTGCCCATCGCGGTTGATTTGATAGAAGGCGCTAAGCCTCTGCCTGATTATAAGCACCCACCTCGTGCTTTTTATATCTTCGGCCCTGAAGATGGGACTCTGAAAAAAGAGATCACGGATTTCTGTCGTGAAACCATCTACGTTCCGACCAATGGCTGCATGAACCTTGCTGCCGCGGTCAATGTTATTTTGTATGACCGCATGGCGAAGGGTGATAATTTTTCTAATCATTTGAAAGTGACCTAATACCAATCGTAGTCCATAGCTAGTCACCCTAGCTAGTGAAGCACTTCTACCTGGTTAATCGTTTCTACTTGGTAAGCACTTCCACATGATTTGAACTGCGCCATATTCAAGACGAAAAAAAACCTGCTAAGTTAGCAGGTTTTTTAGTATTCGAAACATTGGATTAAGCTTTAAGCTTAAGAACTGTAGCAACTACTGGTGTAATTACTTACGTGATCTTGGCTTAGCCGGTTTAGCCGGGCGTCCGTTGTTCAATTTAGGCTTTTTGGTAGCCTGAGGTTTGCCATTGGTCGCTGGAGCACTACGACCTGAATCAGGTGTTGTAGTACCGCGAGTAGCAGGCTTCTTACGCTTAGTCTGGTTACTACGGCCTTTAGGAGCATTTGCACGCTCTTCGTGACGCTTAACAGCACGACGAATTTTCTGGCTACGAGAACGCTCACGCTTACGAGAAGTGTTTGCAGGATCAAGATCCAACAGTGTCTCTTTTTCTGGCTGAAGTTCAACAAGCTCACGCAAGTAGTTTACTTCTTGAAGATCTAGCTCTTTCCAACCGCCACGAGGCAGTTTCTTATCAAGGTAGATATCACCGTAACGTACACGTTTTAGACGGCTTACTGTTGTTTCTTGTGATTCCCAAAGACGACGAACCTCACGGTTACGACCTTCGTTAATCGCTACGTAGAAAGTATGGTTCATACCTTCACCGCCAGCGTAAACCACGTCTTCGAAACGAGCCATACCATCTTCAAGTTGAACGCCACGAGTCACGTTCTTAACTTTTTGCTCAGTCACTTCACCAAACACACGTACTAGGTACTCACGCTCAACCTGGCGGCTTGGGTGCATTAGGCGGTTTGCAAGTTCACCATCAGTAGTGAAAAGCAAAAGACCCGATGTGTTTGCATCAAGACGGCCAACTGAAATCCAACGAGAACCACGGATCTTAGGTAGACGATCGAAAACAGTACGGCGACCTTCAGGATCGTGACGAGTACAAAGCTCACCTTCAGGTTTGTAGTAAGCAAGTACACGACAAACCACTTCTTCAGAGGCTTTGCCTGTAATTGTGTGGCCATCGATACGAATCACTGAGTTCTCGTCTTCAAGACGCTCACCCAATTTCGCAACTTGACCGTTAACACTTACACGACCAGATTTGATTAAACCTTCTAGTTCACGACGAGAACCGTGACCAGCTCGTGCTAAAACCTTCTGTAATTTTTCGCTCATTTACTCTTTTCTACCTAATTGTCGTCTTCACAGACGTCGAATGAATTTTTCGCGACCAAATCGCGGTCGCGTATTATCGCAAATAACCTGCCAAAAAGCACTTGTTATTTACTCTGGCAGGTTTGCTGTTTCGTTACAGACTGTTAATCAGTAACGCTACTATTCAAACGGCGCTGGATCGCCGGCACCACGACGTAAAACAACGGCATCATCGTCACTGAAGTCAATAACCGTAGTCGGTTGCTCACCTAAGTAGCCGCCATTCAAAATGACATCAACCGCATGCTCTAGGCTGTCGCGAATTTCTTCTGGATCCGATTCAGTTGTCTCGTTACCCGGAAGAATCAGAGACGTCGACATCAATGGCTCACCCATTGCTTCCAACAGGTCAAGTGCAATCTTGTTGTCTGGGACACGAATACCAATCGTTTTACGTTTCGCGTTCATCAAACGCTTCGGCACTTCTTTGGTTGCTTTGAAGATAAACGTGTAAGCACCGGGCGTGTGCGCCTTAAGTAAACGGAAAGCAACGTTATCAACTCGTGCATACAGTGACAACTCAGAAAGATCACGGCATAACAAGGTGAAATTGTGCTTATCATCGATTCGACGAATTTTACAGATGCGTTCAAGTGCTTGTTTATTTTCAAGCTGACAGCCCAGCGCATAACCGGAATCTGTTGGATAAACCACCACACCACCACTACGAATAATCGCAACAGCTTGAGTAATTAAGCGCGCTTGTGGGTTATCTGGGTGTACATAAAAAAACTGGCTCATTGTTGATCCTCGTTATCGAATCTCTCGACTCTATCATCAGAAGGAGCTGGTTCACCTAAATACTGTCATCAGTATCAGTTGGTGAAACCGTTTGAAACTCCCAATCTTTCCATACTTCTTCGACCCCAGAAGGTAGCCAGAGATTACGTCCAAGTTCCATCCACGGAGATGGATAATGGAAGTCACTGCCTTGGGAGGCTAATAGTTTGTATTGTATAGCATAATCCGCAAGTGTGCGTCTTTCTTGTTGTGCTTGCTGAGGTTGAGCCACTTCCATAGCGTCACCATTTGCTTCAACAAATGCAGCGAGAAGACGTTTAATCCACTTAGCGGTGAAGCCATATCGCGCAGGGTGTGCAAGCACCGCTTGGCCACCAGCCGCATGAATAACCGTTACAGCATCACTCATTGAGCACCACGTTGGCGGTACGTAACCTGGGTTATTACGAGTAAGAAACTTTTTGAACACCTGTTGCATGGTTTTTGCGTAACCATTATCGACTAGCCACTTAGCAAAGTGAGCACGAGTGATAGGCGCATCACCAGCAATCAATTTAACTTCTTCTAACAACCCTTCACGCGTCGCTTTCTCAAGACGTTGAGCAATCATCTCTGCACGCCCAATACGGTGAAGCTTTTGTTGTTCAATTAACGCTTTCAATTCTGGTGATTCAGGATCGACGTTTAACCCAACAATATGGATATCTTTGTTTTGCCAAACGGTTGAGATCTCGATGCCGTTAATCAACTGAATCGGAAGGTTGTTATCAACAATATAGTTGCGTGCTTCAGCAAGCCCATCAGTCGTATCATGATCTGTAATCGCTAACGCTTCGATGTTAAAGCCTAACGCTCGGTCAATCAGTTCAGGTGGAGTAAGTCGGCCATCTGAGGCTGTTGTATGACTATGTAGATCAATTCTCATATATTCTTTTTCATTGTTTTTAATTTTTATCGTTATATTTGTGCCAACGCACTTGACCTGCAAGCGCAAAACTAGTTAACTAGTACACAAATACGAAGTATCACATTTGATAGGTTTACCATGTTACAAGAATTTAACCAAAACCATAAAGATAAAGTTTTAGAACTTTCTTCAGTAGAAGCAAGCTCTGAACTTAATTGGTGGCGCACTTGGACAAGTTCTTGGTGGGCTAACGTGTACTTCTAGTTAAACAGTTTGTTTATAAAAAAGTTATCACTAAGCCCGCTTTAATAGCGGGCTTTTTAATTTGTCGAACATCTCACATTCAACTGACTAACAAATCAACGAATTGACCATATTCTAGATTGGGTGAACGGTATCTTTATGCGACTATGTACGGCAGGAAATTTAAAGAATCATAAAGGAGGTCTTGTGAACAAGGCCATTGAAATCAAAAAGCTGGGAACCATTGAGGTCATCAATTCTTCGGTTCCTTACTCACAAGATCCAACCAGTGTTTTTCATACTTTGTGTGAAAACAAAACAGACAGTCTATTGCTGGAATCTGCTGAGATTGAATCTAAACAAAACCTGACAAGCTTACTCCTTATCGACTCTGCTGTTCGCATCGTATGTCGCGGACATGAAGTAACCTTTCAAGCATTGACCCAAAACGGTCAAGCGCTTATCGAACACCTAGCTCAAAACGTTAAAACAGATATCAAATCTGACCTTACCGATAACGTATTGACGCTCACTTTTGTCGAGCCTAGTAACGAATTAGACGAAGACTCACGTTTAAGAGAAGCGTCTTCTTTTGATGCATTGCGTTTAGTTCAGCACAGCTTTGAACAAGACCCAAGCAACAAACATGCATTATTTATGGCTGGCCTATTCGCTTACGACATCGTGGCGAACTTTGAACCGCTAGGTGATGCTGAAGCGACTAACAACTGCCCTGACTTTGTTTTCTACGTTGCTGAAACACTATTGCGTTTCGACCACCAAGAAAACGAAGGCCTACTTCACGCGAGCTTATTCACTCAAGATGAAAGTATTAAAGCGCAATTAACTGAACGCCTAGCCGACATTCAGACTCAATGTCAGTCATTGAAAGCCATCACAGAAGTAACGCCGCTCGACAATGTTGACGCTGTACCAAGCGTTTCAGATGAAGACTTCTGCCAAACGGTTCGTGATTTAAAAGAGTACGTAGTTAAAGGCGATGTATTCCAAGTGGTACCTTCACGCCGCTTCACGCTGCCTTGCCCTGCTCCGCTGGCGGCTTATAAAGAACTCAAGCAAAGTAATCCAAGCCCTTACATGTTCTACATGCAAGACGAGCTGTTTACTCTGTTTGGTGCTTCTCCAGAAAGCGCACTGAAGTACGAAACTGAAACCAACCAAATTGAGATCTACCCAATTGCTGGTACTCGTCGTCGCGGTAAACGCCCAGACGGTCAAATCGATTTCGACCTAGATAGCCGTATCGAACTTGAACTGCGTACCGACAAGAAAGAAAACGCTGAACACATGATGCTTGTCGATCTAGCGCGTAACGACGTGGCACGTATTGCGGAAGCCGGCACTCGCCACGTAGCAGACTTATTGAAAGTTGATCGCTACAGCCATGTGATGCACTTGGTTTCTCGCGTTGTTGGTCAGCTACGTGAAGACTTAGATGCCCTGCACGCTTACCAAGCTTGTATGAACATGGGTACGCTAACGGGCGCGCCAAAAATCCGCGCAATGCAACTTATCCGTGACGTAGAAAAAACGCGTCGTGGTAGCTACGGTGGCGCAGTGGGTTACTTAACGGGTGAAGGCACATTAGATACTTGTATCGTAATTCGCTCTGCTTACGTTGAAGATGGCGTAGCACAGGTTCAAGCGGGTGCAGGTGTGGTGTTCGATTCAGATCCACAAGCAGAAGCAGATGAAACTCGCGGTAAAGCACAAGCGGTTATCTCAGCGATTCAAGCAGCTCATACTAAAAACCTAACAAATAAGAAGGAGTCGTAATCATGGCTGATATTGTATTCATCGATAACTTCGACTCGTTCACTTATAACCTTGTAGACCAGTTTCGTTCATTGGGACACAGCGTAAAGATTTACCGTAACAACATCTCGGCAAAAGTAGTGGAAGCGGCTATCAACGAGCTAGACAACCCTGTTGCGCTACTTTCACCAGGCCCTGGCGCTCCTGCTGATGCGGGCTGCATGCCAGAGCTAATTCAGCTTTTAAAAGGCAAAGTGCCAATGATTGGTATTTGCTTGGGCCACCAAGCGATTGTTGAAGCCTACGGCGGCACCGTTGCAGGCGCTGGCGAAATCATTCATGGTAAAGTGTCTATGATGGAACACCAAAACCATGCGACTTACCAAGGCTTACCTTCGCCGCTGGCTATCGCTCGCTACCACTCTTTAGTGGCAACGCATGTATCCGATAGCCTAACGGTGACCGCTGAAGTCGATGATTTGGTGATGTCTGTAGTTCAAGAACAAGACAAGGTTTGTGGATTCCAATTCCACCCTGAATCGATTATGACGACCTACGGTGCAACGCTTCTAGCGAACGCTATCGAATGGGCTCTTGAGAAACCTCTTCATCTAGAGAAAAGCTCTACTCTTGATAAAAAGACTAACTAGGAAACGATCATGGAACAGATTAATAAACTTTACGAACAACAGTCTCTTACTCAAGAAGAAAGCCAACAACTGTTTGATGTGATCATCAAGGGCGAACTAGACCCAATTTTGATGGCTTCTGCGCTTACTGCACTGAAAATCAAAGGCGAAACGCCGGATGAAATCGCTGGCGCAGCGAAAGCACTGCTTGCCAATGCAAACCCGTTCCCACGTCCTGATTACGATTTTGCAGACATCGTAGGTACAGGTGGCGACGGTCATGACACCATCAACATTTCTACAACTTCTGCATTTGTAGCAGCCGCGTGTGGTTTAAAAATAGCTAAGCACGGCAACCGCAGCGTATCAAGTAAGTCAGGCTCTTCTGATCTGCTAGATTCGTTTGGTATCAACTTAGCGATGACCGCTGAAGATACACGTAAAGCCGTTGACGAACTTGGCGTAGCATTCTTATTTGCTCCGCAATATCACGTTGGTGTACGTCACGCGATGCCCGTTCGTCAAACAATGAAAACACGCACGATCTTCAATATCCTTGGTCCACTGATTAACCCTGCTCGCCCTAACATCGAGTTAATGGGTGTTTACAGCAAAGAGCTAGTACGCCCTATAGCGGAAACCATGCTGCAAATGGGCATGAAGCGTGCTGCTGTTGTTCACGGTAGCGGCCTTGATGAAGTGGCTATTCACGGCGAGACCATCGTTGCTGAAATCAAAGATGGCAAAATTCACGAATACACAGTGGCACCGGCTGACTTTGGTTTGAACACTCACCCTCTTGAAGCAATCAAGGGCGGCGAGCCAGAAGAGAACAAAGCCATCACAACCGATATCCTGACAGGTAAAGGCACTGATGCTCAAGTTGGCGCTGTGGCAGTCAACGTTGCTCTGCTGATGCGTCTATTTGGTCACGAAGATCTAAAAGCCAACACACAGCAAGCGATTGACGCGATGAAATCTGGCAAAGCGTACGAGCTTGTACAAAAGCTTGCTGCACACGCCTAACGAACGACGAGACAAAGAACATGACACAGACTACCGATAAACTGTCGACCCACGTTTCAGTCAAAGAAGCTGAAATGGCGGAAGTATTAGCAAAAATCGTTCGTGACAAATACCAATGGGTTGAAGCGCGTAAGCAGACTCAACCATTGGACGAGTTTAAAGCAGCGTTAACCGCAACAGACCGCAGCTTTTATGATGCACTGAGCGGCGAACAAACGGTTTTCATCACTGAATGTAAGAAAGCATCTCCGTCAAAAGGTTTAATTCGTGACGAGTTTGATTTGGACTACATCGCATCGGTGTACAACAACCACGCCAACGCAATTTCAGTACTGACAGACGAGAAATACTTTCAAGGTGACTTTGAGTTTTTACCAAAGGTTCGCAGCATTGCTAAGCAACCTATTCTTTGTAAAGACTTCATGGTTGATACCTACCAAGTTTACCTAGCCCGTCACTACTCAGCTGACGCAATCTTGCTGATGCTATCGGTATTGGATGACGAAGAGTACAAAGCGCTTGCTGAAGTCGCTCACTCACTCAACATGGGTGTACTTACCGAAGTCAGCAACGAAGAAGAGCTTCACCGCGCAGTCGCTCTAGAAGCAAAAGTAATCGGCATTAATAACCGTAACCTGCGTGACCTTTCGACTGATTTGAACCGTACCAAGGAGTTGGCTCCGCTGATTCGCGAACTGGCTCCAAACGCAGTCGTGATTTCAGAGTCAGGCATTTATAACCACCAACAAGTTCGTGACCTTTCAACATTTGCAGACGGCTTCCTAATCGGCAGCTCTCTGATGGCTGAAAAGAACCTAGAGCTTGCGGTACGTAAAGTGACGCTCGGTGAAAACAAGGTGTGTGGTTTAACTCACTCTGACGATGCAGCAAAGGCTTATCAAGCCGGTGCGGTATTCGGTGGTCTGATTTTCGTTGAAGCATCTAAGCGTCATGTTGATATCGAAGCAGCTCGTTTAACCATGAGCGGCGCACCTTTGAACTACGTGGGTGTGTTCCAAAATCATAGCGTTACTGACGTTGCGAAAACGGTTTCTGAGCTAGGTTTATTTGCGGTGCAACTGCACGGTGATGAGTCTCAAGCATTTGTCGATGAACTAAAACAATCTCTACCTGAAAACGTTGAGATTTGGAAAGCTTACGGTGTTGCTTGTAGTACTGAAGACGGCGCTGAAAGTGCGTTGCCAGAATTACTGACAAGCAACGTGACTCGTCACCTGCTAGATACTAAAGTGGGTTCTCAAACTGGCGGTACAGGCCAAGCGTTTGATTGGAGCCTAATCAACAACCAAAGCGCAATCATGTTGGCGGGTGGCCTAAACCCAGACAATGCTAACCAAGCAGCGAAACTAGGCTGTTTAGGGCTCGACCTAAACTCAGGTGTGGAATCAGCTCCAGGTAAAAAAGACGCAGACAAACTGCAACGCGCTTTTGCAGCGATTCGTAATTACTAGTTCGGTTTCTAGAATTTAAAACCTAGAACTTGAAATCTAGAGCCCAGAGCTTAGAAACTAGAAAGCAGAAAGCAGAAAGCAGAAAGCAGAATCTCAAAACTAATTAGTAAGCTTTGCCTTTGCGAAGCTTAAACAAGATTAAATGACTTGGTGTGAATACACATCGATAGAATTGAAGGAATAACACAATGGCTAAACTCGATGCCTACTTTGGTGAATACGGTGGTCAATACGTACCGCAGATCCTAGTGCCAGCACTAGACCAACTGGAACAAGCATTTATCGATGCACAAGCAGATCCTGAGTTCCGCAGTGAATTCATGACACTTCTACAAGAGTATGCTGGTCGTCCAACGGCACTAACGCTAACGCGTAACCTGACTAAAGGTACAAAAACCAAACTGTACCTAAAGCGTGAAGATCTACTGCACGGCGGTGCTCACAAGACAAACCAAGTTCTTGGCCAAGCATTGCTAGCAAAACGTATGGGTAAACAGGAAATAATCGCTGAAACTGGCGCAGGCCAACATGGTGTTGCAACGGCTCTAGCTTGTGCTCTATTGGGCCTTAAGTGTCGTGTTTACATGGGTGCAAAAGACGTTGAGCGTCAAAGCCCGAACGTATTCCGCATGAAGCTAATGGGCGCAGAGGTTATCCCTGTTCATTCTGGCTCTTCAACGCTAAAAGATGCATGTAACGAAGCACTACGTGACTGGTCTGCAACTTATGAAGACGCGCACTACCTATTGGGTACTGCGGCTGGCCCTCACCCATTCCCAACGATTGTTCGTGATTTCCAACGCATGATTGGTGAAGAAACGAAGCACCAAATTCTAGCGCGTGAAGGTCGCCTTCCTGATGCGGTTATTGCTTGTGTTGGCGGTGGTTCAAACGCTATCGGCATGTTCGCTGATTTCATTGAAGAAGAGTCTGTTCGCCTAATCGGTGTAGAGCCTGCTGGTAAAGGTATTGATACCGACCAACACGGCGCGCCGCTTAAGCACGGTAAAACCGGTATTTTCTTCGGCATGAAAGCGCCACTGATGCAAGATGAGAATGGCCAAGTAGAAGAGTCTTACTCTGTTTCTGCGGGTCTAGATTTCCCATCAGTTGGTCCTCAACACGCGCACCTAAATGCTATTGGCCGTGCTGAATACGACAACGTAACCGATGATGAAGCGCTTGAAGCGTTCCAATTGATTGCACGTAAAGAAGGTATTATCGCAGCACTAGAGTCATCTCATGCTGTGGCTCACGCTGTAAAAATGGCTCACGACGACCCAGAGAAAGAACAGCTATTAGTGGTTAACTTATCTGGTCGTGGTGACAAAGACATTTTCTCTGTACACGACATTCTTAAAGAGAAAGGAGCATTATAATGGATCGCTATCAATCACTCTTCACTCGCTTAGCTGAAAAGAATCAGGGCGCATTTGTACCATTTGTAACGGTTGGCGATCCTAACCCAGAGCAATCATTGAAGATCATGGAAACACTAGTGGAAGCCGGTGCTGACGCACTTGAACTTGGTATTCCATTCTCTGACCCACTGGCTGATGGTCCAACTATCCAAGGCGCAAACATTCGTGCTTTAGATTCTAAAGTAACGCCAGATGTGTGCTTCGATCTTATTGGTCAAATCCGTGCTAAATACCCAGAGCTACCAATCGGCCTACTGATGTACGCAAACCTGGTTTACGCACGTGGTATAGAAAATTTTTACGAACGCTGCGCAAAAGCAGGTATCGATTCAGTATTGATTGCTGATGTACCAACCAATGAAAGCGGTGAATTTGTTGCTGCAGCTGAAAAGTTTGGCGTTCACCCAATCTTTATTGCTCCACCAACTGCAAGCGATGAAACGCTTCAATCAGTTTCTGAGCTAGGTGGTGGCTACACTTACCTACTTTCTCGCTCAGGCGTAACAGGTGCTGAAACAAAAGCAAACATGCCAGTAACGGCACTGCTTGACCGCTTGAACAAGTTCGACGCGCCACCAGCACTGCTTGGTTTCGGCATCTCGGCTCCTGAACAAGTGAAAGAAGCGATTGTAGCTGGCGCTGCCGGTGCGATTTCTGGCTCAGCCGTTGTGAAAATCATTGAAAACAACGTTGAACAACCAGAAGCAATGCTTAAAGCACTTGCGGAGTTTGTTACGCCAATGAAAGCGGCTACGCAGAAATAATCACTGGTCATTAAATAGAAGCCAGTAATCATTGGTCATTAAATAGAACCTATGATTCAAAATATAAAAAGGCTCCACAACTGTGGAGCCTTTTTATTGCTCTTCATTTAAGCGAATTAGTCATCGGCTTTCATCGCTTTCTTAATTGCAGCCTCATTGAGCGTCGCTTTGATCGGATCGGTTATCTTCTCGACCAGATCGATGGGCATTGGGAATATGATTGTAGAAGTTCGCTCATTCGCTACTTCTGTTAGTGTTTGCATGTAACGCAGCTGAATCGCATTTGGCGCTTGATTAAGAACCTCTGCAGCCTCTTTCAGCTTGGTTGATGCTTCTAGTTCCCCTGTTGCATGGATCACCTTAGCTCGACGTGAACGTTCGGCTTCCGCTTGTTTAGCAAGGGCTCGCACCATACTGTCATCCAGATCAACATGCTTGATCTCGACATTGGCAATCTTGATCCCCCAGTTATCCGTGTGTTGATCCAGTATCGCTTGTAAGTCTCTATTTAACTCTTCTCGTTCAGACAGCAATTCATCCAACTCATGCTGTCCTAATACTGAACGCAGCGTTGTTTGTGACAGTTGACTGGTCGCTTCGAGGTAATTCTCTACGTTATTGATCGCCATCTTCGGATCGAGCACTCGAAAATAGACCACGGCATTCACCTTCACCGACACATTGTCCCGAGTGATCAAATCTTGTGTTGGAACATCCAACACGATAGTTCGTAGATCCACTCGCACAATTTGTTGGATGAAAGGAATGATGATAATTAACCCCGGCCCTTTAACACCGTAAAAGCGCCCAAGGAAAAACACGACTGCACGTTCATATTCGCGCAGTACTCTGAACATGCTGGCTATCAACAAGATAACGAGCACAATAACAATACCGATAGTGTGTATAAACATAACCGCCCCCTAATGGTAACGATGGATAAGCAATTAATAATTCAATAACGTTTGTACTAGCATGTCGCGCTAGCTAGGTTTCGATGATGTATCATCGGTCAGCGCCTCAACATCCAAAGATAGCCCCGTCAGCTTAGTCACTCTGATGATCTGCCCCACTTGCAATTCACTCGCACATTTAGCTTGCCAGATCTCACCTTCGACTAGCACACGCCCCGCACCGGGGAAGCCGCTTACAACTTTGCCCGTGTCACCGACTACCGCTTCCATCCCCGTAGTCACTGGTTTGTTTCTCACTCGGACTAGCATTGATATTGTTACGACGATAAAGGCAACAGAGAACAAACTGATCCCGATAATTAGCGGCAATGCGATTTGATAACCAGGCACTTCGGTGTCCATCAGCATGATTGAACCCAACGTAAACGCAGCGACGCCGCCCAAACCGAAGATGCCAAAACTGGGGCTAAAGGCCTCTGCGACCATCAAAGCAATTCCCAATAGAATTAAAGCAAGGCCTGCGTAACTCACAGGCAGCATTTGTAAGGAGTACATCGCTAGTAACAGACAGATTCCGCCCAAAACACCCGGTAGCCCGACGCCAGGATTATAAAACTCCAGCAACAAACCGTAGATACCAATCAGCATCAAAATATATGCAACGTTTGGGTTCGTGATCACCGAAAGCAAACTAAAGCGCCAGTCTTGTTCTCGCTCGACAAAAGCAACATCACTAAGTTGGACTTCCTGACTGACACCGTTGATGGTGATGATGCGCCCGTTACTCAGTTCAACCAATTGCTGAAGGTCGCTGGCAATAAAATCAATCACGTTAAGAGTCAGTGCATTCTCAGAATCCAAACTCGCCGCTTCTCTTACCGCTTTTTCTGCCCATTCTTCATTGCGATTGTGTAGCTTAGCCAAACTGACAATGTAGGCTGCAGCATCATTGATGACTTTCTTCTCCATCGCAGTGGTGGCTTTTACTTGATCTGAATTCTCCTGTTTCGTTTCGTCTTGCTCACTCGCTGACGTGTTGTCATCTTTATTAGCATCGTCTTGAGGAGATAACGGATTAGCAGGCGCTTTGCCACCACCGAGCGACACAGGAGTTGCTGCACCTAGATTAGTTCCGGGCGCCATGGAAGCAACGTGGCTGGCAAGTAAAATATAGGTTCCGGCGCTCGCTGCTCGTGAACCCGCAGGCCCAACCCAAGTTGCTATCGGAATCGGTGATGTGGTGATGGATCGAATAATGTCACGCATCGACGAATCTAACCCGCCAGGCGTGTTCATTTTCAAAATGATGAGCTTTGCTTGCTCATCGTGAGCTTGTTCTATTTCTCTAGTGAGGTAATCACTGGTCGCCGGACCTATCCCCCCGTTCACCTCAACCACCCAGACATCATCGGCCTGAGCGAACACAGAGCTGAACAACAGAAGAAACGCAAACAAGTACTTTAATATAAAAGTCATAGCCCCTCTCCTTACAACTGAGATGCTAGATAGACGTTTTATTTAAAGCGCAGAGGTAACATCTTGGTAATAAATAGATACCTTAAGCATAGTTCAGGCTAAATTTCACACAACACGTACCTGTGGATTCACCCCAACATAAGCGTTCAAAAAACACTCGCAAATGAAATCAAAATGTTAACAAGACGTTTTCAATACCACCGCTTGTAAATCATTCACAAAATCTCCAGCGAAAAGGCTTTTATAAATTCAACAAATAACATCGCAATAAAAAACCAAGGCAAACGATTGCATTGTTGTGCAAAATCAACAAATGACATTAGACCACCAGTTTTTCAGAGACTTTCACCTCTGCTCATATTGATAAATGTAAAGGATACGTGTAAAACTCGTCGCGAAATATTAATCCAATGGTACATCGTACATTGGTGAGTAGTTCTGGGATTTTTATATTTAGTAGCACAGAGGTTATGGAAGTGTTAAAAGAAAAGAGTTTACTAAGCAACATCGGCGTTCAAGTCGTTCTTGCAATGATCATAGGTACCGCTGTCGGTGCAATGATGGGTGACAGCGCAACAATGTTCGCTCCACTGGGCGCAATCTTCATCAATTTAATCAAGATGCTGGTTATTCCTCTAGTCGCAGTTGCCCTAATTTCAGGAGCTGCAGGTCTAGGTAATAGCTCATCGGCAGGTAAAGTTGGTGTGGTTACACTGGGTTACTTTGCACTAACGTCTGCACTTGCTGTAGCACTAGCGCTTGTAATGGGTGAAGTATTCGAACCGGGTCGTGGTATCGATGTTTCTGGCGTTGAAGGTATGTTCTCTTCTGAATACGCTGCGAAAGGCGAACTTCCAACGTTCTGGGCAACCATCACGGGCATGATCCCTACCAACGTTTTCCAATCACTTAACGAAGCTAACATTCTGCAAATTCTCGTTTTCTGCTTATTCTTCGGTATTGCGATTTCTAAACAAGCGAAAGAAAAACGTGACCCAATCATCAATGGCGTAAACGCGATTGTTGACGCTATGGTTTGGATGATCAACAAGGTTATGATCATTGCACCACTTGGCGTATTCGGCCTAATGGCAGAAGCAGTCGGTACATTCGGTTTTGGCGCACTTATGGTCGTGTTCAAGCTGTTCATTGTCTACATTGCTGCGATTCTTATCTTCGGCTTTGTGGCATACCCACTGATGATTCAAATTTTCACTAAGACTTCAGCTAAGAAGTTCCTAGTGGCAATGAAGAAACCTCAAGCGGTTGCACTATCAACAGCCTCTTCAATGGCGACACTGCCAGTAACAATGGAAACGGTAGAGAAAGAACTTGGTGTTCGCAACTCTACGGCTTCATTCGTTCTGCCACTTGGTGCGACGATCAACATGTCTGGTAATGCAATTTACTATGGCCTAGTTGCTATCTTCTTCGCACAGCTGTTCAACATCGACCTGTCTATGGGCGCTTACGTTGCTATCATCGTAACGTCGACTCTAGGCGCAGTTGGTCAAGCAGGTGTTCCAGGTCCTTCTTTCCTAGTGGTTGCGGTTCTTCTAGCAGCAGGTATCCCTATCGAAGGTCTACCTCTGTTGTTCGCTCTAGACCGTATCTTCGACATGATCCGCACTGCTCTGAACATCACTGGTGATGCAGCATGTGCAGTAATCGTTGATTCTCTAATTGAAGACGAAGCGAAAGAAACTGAGCTACAAAAACAGCAAGCGTAATATTAAGCTTCAGTTTGATTGATAAATAAAACCGCCTTCATGAGGCGGTTTTTTATTAGGTAATGATCGATATTGATTCGGTAAATCTTACCCTTGTAAGGCTAATTGATTAGTCCAAACGCACGAGGCAGAGCCAAACTAATTTCAGGAATAAAAGTAATGGCCAACAGTGTTACGATCAATACGGCACAAAACGGCATGATACTTCTTATAACATTCTCAATCTTGGAGCCACTGACACTACAACCGACAAATAGCGCCGTACCAACGGGTGGCGTTGCAATGCCAATACATAAGTTGAAAATAATCATCATCGCAAAGTGAATTGGATGCATGCCCAAATGCTCAGCAATCGGCATAAAGATAGGGGTAAAAATTAATACGGCAGGCGTAAGATCCATAAACATACCCACAATCAGTAGGATCAGATTCATCAGAATAAAGATGATAATCGGATTATCTGAAATAGAGAGCATCCAATCGCTGATCATGGTTGGCAGACCGGTAAACGCCATTGCCCATGACATGATGGTTGAAGCACCAATCAAGAACAGCATAATGCCAGTAACCTGAACCGTTTCTCTACAAATTATCGAAAAGTGTGCCCATTTGAGGGTTCGGTAACAGAGTGACAGTATAAAAGAGTAAAGAACCGCTATACATGCTCCTTCTGTTGCAGTGAATATACCACCAATAATACCGCCAATAACAACAACAATAAGCCCTAAGCTTGGCGTTGCTTGCCAAACAATATTCAGCACATCTTTTGCTGTGAAGCCGTCATTCGCACTTGTTTTGTAGCCCTTCTTTTTAGCGATAAAATAGGCGACGACCATACAACTTAAACCCATTAAAATACCTGGGACATAACCTGCGATAAACAGCGCCGCTACGGATGTTCCACCCGATACCACTGAAAATACGATCAATGAATTACTCGGCGGTATTAGTAAGCCTGCCGGGCAAGATGCAACGTTTACTGCTGTTGCTAAGTTTTTATCATAACCATCTTTTTCTAATTCAGGGCCTAAGGTTTTACCAACCGCAGCTGCTGCTGCAACGGCTGATCCTGAAACGGCGCCAAACATCATATTGGCGAAGATGTTGACGTGAAAAAGTGAGCCCGGGATCCAACCAACCAAGAGCTTTGCAAGGTTGATAAGCCGACTCGCGATGCCACCCACATTCATTATATTCCCAGCAAGGATAAAGAAAGGGATGGCTAATAAACTGAAACTATCAATACCGGTAATGATTTTTTGACCCGCAGTAATACTGGCGACTTCAAACGGTAAGATGAAATACATGATCGTTAAAGATGACATGGCAATTGCAATCGCAATGGGCATACTAATCGCGATCATGAATAAGAATAGGCCTAGCAGCCAAACACCAATGGACAAATCCATAATATAGAGTCCTTTTAAAACTTACTTTTTGTTGGGTTCACAAAAAAGATCAAACGTATTAATGACCAAATAGATGAGGATAATAACGGCTGAAATCGGCAATATTGAATAAACCGTCGACATCGGCAATTGCAGTGCTGGAGAGAGTTGTTGTGTGGTTCTTCCCATTAGGGCGATGCCACCTTGAAGCATTGCTAGAAATACAAATGCGCCAGAAATGATATTGATGAGTACATGTAATGCGATATGTGCTTTACCCTTAAGATAACCATCCAATAACGTTATTGCTAAGTGTCCTTTGATACCGAATAAGTAGCTTGCTCCTAATAAGCCAAGCCATACCATCGCATAACGAGCAAGTTCATCAGTCCAGTTACTTGGATCATTCAAAACATAACGACTAAAGACCTGCCAAGTGACAGTAACGACAAGTAACATTAGTGCAAAAGAAGAGACAAAAAGAATCAGCCTATCAAGTAGGTTTCTGAAAGTTGCTAACATGGTGTGATACCTCAAAAAATTTTGCCTTAGCAAAGCCAAGGCAAAATTATATTTTCACTAAGACTGATTAAAGAGCTTCAATTTTTTCAATGAATGGAGCTAGTTTTGGATCTTTTTTCGCCTCATCAATCATAGGTTTAACAGCTGCACGGAAAGGGGCTTTATCAACTTCAACAAACGTTACGCCTTCTTTCATTCCTTTCTCTTTGTTCATGTCATCTGTTGCGTCCCAGATTTTGATCTGCTCTTCAAGAGACTCAGCAGCAGCTTCTTTTAAGATTTTTTGCTCTTCTGCCGTTAATGAGCCCCATTTGTATTCTGAAATGATAATCACGTCAGGTGTCATCATGTGCTGATCCATAGAGTAAAATTTGGCAACTTCACTGTGTTTCATTTCAACTAAGCTAGAAATATTATTTTCAGCACCGTCAATTACGCCTTGTTGCAGTGCCGTGTATACCTCATTGAAAGGTACAGGTGTTGCTTTACCACCTAATAGGTTAACCATTTCCATCATGGTTGGAGAACCAGGAACTCGAACTTTCATACCTGCTAGATCAGCCGGTGAGTTAATGGCTTTTTTAGCGTAGAAGCTACGTGTGCCTGAATCATAGAATGTAAGACCAATGAAGCCTTTACCTTCACTTGAAAGCAACATCTCTTGTGCGGCTTCACTTCGCATGAACGTTCTCATGTGTGGAACATCACGGAATAAGAAAGGCAGTGCATTAACCTTAAACGTTGGTTCAAAAGATTCGGCTAGCCCACCGTTGATTTTAGCCATATCAATCGCGCCGGTAACAACTTGCTCAGCTTGATCACGTTCAGAGCCTAATTGACCGTTTGGAAAGATCTTAATCGTAAGGTCACCATTCGATTTTTCTTTCACTTTATCAGCCATGATCACCATGCCTTGGTGAGCTGCGCTTTCTAATGACATTGCATGCCCTAAGGTCAAAGTTTTTGCTTGAGCGCCAAATGCCATAAGAATTGAAGCCGCTGCAATCGTCAGTAGGTGTTTTTTCATGTTCTTCTCCAGAATCCATTTTGTAAGAGGTACAGTTTTTATATGCAACGCTACAGCTAAGTTTGAAATCTAACGTTCAATTGCATACCGCTCATAGCAGTAACGTTTCATTACAATATTCTCACCTTATGAATTTTGTATTACAATAATATGCGTGTATTTTGTGAGCTAAGGTTTATCTATTGGCTTGTGAACCGAATTGATTGTGATACCAATCATATTTGGCATCAATTGGACCATTAAGTAGTCTAACTTCGGGTTTTTGGGAATTTCGATCACTTCCAACTGCTTTTAGAACAATCTGTTGGCAAAAAATATACTTGCATATTTGTGTTATTTTAAAACCTTGGAGCCATTTATAGAGCACGAGCAAAGAAGGTCTTATCGATTAAAAAGCGAGTCGTGAACTGCGATTTCTGAGGTGGTAGAGGTGAGGTTTTAGGCTGAGCGTATGGAACAAGAGTGGATAAGCAGGGATAAAGACAACGGTGGGAATCTTACTAGGACGCATTGTTTGTAACAAAAATCCGAGAGCCTCACAGCCCTCGGATATTTTTGGTGGTCTAGTTTTTAGGCTTTAGACGAATTACAAATCAGCGCCATAAATATCAAACGTGAAGTACTTAGCGGCTATCTTGTCGTAAGTACCGTTCGCTCTGATCTCTTCAATCGCGGCATTGAATTGTTTCGCCAGTTTTGAATCCTGCTTTCTTAACGCTAGTGCCGTGCCTTCGCCAATGTAGGCTTTGTCGGTCACTGCTTTGCCTTTGAACTCAAAGCCCTCGCCTTCTTTCTTATCTAAGAAAGCTAATGACAGTTGATCTGAGTTGCCGAAGGTTAGATCTAGACGGCCGTTTTGCAGATCCAGATAAACTTCATCTTGGCCGGTATAACGCTTAATGTTTGCTACATCGCCAAACTTGTCGGTTACGTAGCGATCGTGAATCGTACCTTGCTGAACACCGATAGTTTTGCCCGCTAAGCCAGCCTCATCGACGCTGAGCTCCGCGCTTTTAGCAGCAACAAATACGGCTGGTGTTTGGTAATACTTATCGGTGAACAAAATCTTGCGCTTACGCTCTTCGGTAATACGCATCGACGCCATGATCACATCTGACTTTCTTGCCAATAAGCTTGGAATTAACGAATCCCAACTCTGTGAAACCCAAGTACAATCGAGTTTGGCTTGCTCACACAAGGCATCAGCTATCTCAATATCAAACCCGACAGGCACACCATCACTGTTTTTGTAGTTGAATGGCGGATAGGTAAAGTCTGACGCCAAACGGATTTCTTTCGCCTGTACCGTTGTACCAAGTAAAGCGGCCGCACAAGCGAGTCCTAGTATTATCTTTTTCATCATTGCCATCCTAGATATGATTTTTATCGAGTTGAGATTGAGTTTCTTTATGTTGAGATTGTTTAACTTGTTTGCTTTGTTGATTCTTTTCTAATTCGGTTTGGTAACGTGTAAGTGACGTTATCACTTCTAGCATGCTCTCTTGGCTACCAATACTGATTCGTACACAGTTACGCAAAGCAGGTTCGTGGTTTTGATTCCTTGTCACAATGCCATCCTTCGCCAACACACTGAACACTTGATGCCCAGGTTTTTGACGCAGCAAAATAAAGTTCGTCGATGAAGGGTAAACAGACTCGATGAAATCAAACTGCGTTAACTCACAAGCAAACCAGTTACGTAGTTCGACCAGCTTTTGTGTGGCGTCTTGCATCACTGAGACTCGTTCATCAGACAAAGCGTCTAACACGATTTGCGATGAGCAATCCGGCATCGGATAAGGTGGAATCAGCTTCGCAACATACTGCATCACATTTTGACTCGCTAAGATAAAACCACAACGAACCGCAGCCAGTCCAAACGCCTTAGACAAGGTGCGAATCACTACCAAATGCGGATAACGCTCAATAAGGCTCACCGCTGACGTTTGTGGTTCAAACTCGATATACGCTTCATCGACTACCACTAGAGATTTTCCAATCGTGCCCTCCAGTACCTGAATCAAATCCGATTTAGGAATCACATTACCCGTTGGGTTGTTTGGCGAGCAAAGAAACACGATATTAGTCAACTTCGCTTTGTTCACGATATCAGCGACGTTAAGGCTGAAGTCTTGCTGCAATGGAGAATCCAAGGTATTAATCGCCAATGCATCGGCGCAAAACTCATACATTGCATACGTGGGTGAACAAATAAGTATATTGTCACTCGCTGGCTTACAGAATGTTCTGATCAGCAAATCAATCGCTTCATCGGCGCCACGAACGGCAACAGTCGCGGCATCAGTGCTGCAGTAATCTTGGTAAGCCTTAGCAATATCTTGCGGTAAAAAATCCGGGTATCGATTGTGGCTTGCTTCTCCTGGAAACAGCGAGCTTTCCAATTCATTGGCGTTTAGCCAGACACGTCCATCACCACCAATTCTTCTTGCTGATTGATAAGGTATTAATTTTTTTACAGCCTGAGGTACTAAACTATCGATAAAAAATGTCAAGAAGCTATCCCTTTCACAAAATCACAATGTCTTCACCACTGCCTTCATATTCAAAAAATGTAACTTATACACATATTGAAGCACAAATGATGATTAAGTATTTACATTCAAACAGAACACTATTGATAAATGAATCGAAATAATCACATAATAGCCATGATAAAAAGTCATAGGTAAAGATATGAATCGCACACTTCCTTCAACTAAAACCTTGCTCGCGTTCTTGTCGACGGCAAGGCATCTCAACTTTACGCGAGCGGCACATGAGCTCAATGTTACGCAAGGTGCAGTAAGTCGTCAGATATTGTCGTTTGAAGAAAGCCTTGGCTGTGATCTCTTCTATCGTCATGCTCGAGGATTGTCTTTAACGCCGAAAGGAGAAGAACTGGTTCCCCTGATACAAGGAACGATTCATCAACTGCAATCAGCTCTCAATCAAGTCGCAAGTTCTCCCTCTAAGATCAAACTCAACGCCCCCAGCTGTATTACCTCTTGGCTGCTACCCAAGTTGATGTCTTTTCAGCAAGCCTACCCTGAAATTGATGTCGAGCTCACGTCGACCATCAAGCACGTTTTTGAACCAAGCTTTGACCCGTTTGACGCCGTAATCACCTATGGAAAGAAGCCAAACCAACAATCGATTGTGAGCCAGTTATTATTCAACGAACAGCTGGCTCCGGTCTGCCAGGCGCAAAGCATTACTCAGAGCCATCTTGTAAGTAGCTCTTCTACTATCATCAAGCCACACAAGCTCGCTCAATACACTTGGTTACACGCCAACAATGAGCAAAGTGATTGGCGACTATGGCTAGAACACATAGGAAGCCACGACCTTTCAAGTAAGAACAACCAACAATTCGCGACACTTGATCAAGCAATGAATGCAGCCATTCAAGGGTTTGGTATTGCCATAGGCGATATCACGCTGGCCAAGCAAGATATCGATTTGGGCAGGTTGGTGAAAGTGAGTGAAGGCAGTGTCTTTTCTGGAAATGGTTACTTCTTGCTGCAGCCTAAGAATCGACAAAATACATCTTTATCTACGCTTGTTGATTGGCTTGTCGATTAGCGGCGATCACCGTAGATAGAACCACACTATAAACGGCAGTAGAGCGTCATAATGAGAATTTCATCGTTCTCAAAATGAAACTATTTTATGTCTGTTACGTATTGGTTGTCAGAGAATAGAACGTACCTCGTCTTAACTATTTGAAAAGAAGTTCAATTCTATCTAGTAGGGAAAATGTTCCGTTCAATTAGAGAAAATGGCATTCGAATTGCTTTGTCATAGATAACCCAACCAATATACAGCAGGTTGCAACAGTTTCACTGCAGCTTGTCACGGAGGATAGGCTATGACCTTACAAAGACATACGTATTACGGCTTGATTCACCATGGAATTAAAACCTTATTAATGGACAGAATTGGCCACTTCACAGAGCGTGAATATCACGAATATCTCGACCTAACGACAGGCAAATCGACGTGTTTTGCCATGAGTGAGCAAGAGCTCGAAAACACCTTAGACAGCTTAAAAAGTGAAGGTTACCTTGAAGACATCAAGAAGCTGATACCTCGCTACCAAACCACATCAATGCGATAACGTTATCCAACTCGATGATGAAAAGATCCGACTAGATAAACCAACTAGATGGAATTAATTAGCACCCAATTGTCTCGGGCTATTTAGCATCGAGACAGTTTTCGTTAGACTGTCTGCAACTCAACTAACTGGACAGTCAGTGCCACATGAAGCAAATCCTTGATTTCATTCCTCTCATTATTTTCTTTGCGCTGTATAAGATGTATGACATCTACACGGCTACAGGTGCATTGATTGTTGCTTCCGCAGTACAAATCGTTTTGACATACGTCATCTACAAGAAAGTAGAGAAAATGCAGATCATCACATTTCTGATGGTTGCCGTATTTGGTGGCATGACCATTTTCTTGCACGACGATAATTTCATAAAATGGAAAGTAACCATCGTTTACGCCCTGTTTGCTATTGGCTTAACGGTAAGTCACATCATGGGTAAGTCTGCAATTAAAGGCATGCTGGGTAAAGAGATCACACTTCCTGAAGCGGTATGGAGCAAGATCAACTGGGCTTGGACTTTATTCTTTACTCTATGTGCCATTCTCAACGTTTACGTTGCTTTCAGCCTACCCTTGGATGTTTGGGTAAACTTCAAAGTGTTTGGCTTACTGATCGCTACTTTTGCATTTACCTTGCTAACGGGTGTCTACATCTACAAGCATCTACCAAAAGATCAGCATCTACAAAAAGACCAGCAGAAAGAGTTAACGGATAAAAATACCGACGAGAAGTAACCCTAAGGGATGAGTCCTCATCCCCTTTTTGATACAATTATTATCAATATGCTATTTAACAGTGGCCAATGATACTCGTGATCATTGGCCACTGATTGTTTGTGTTCTGTGAATACGTTAAAAATACGACCACCGCGAGCGCCGCAAACACATCTATTTAAATTTAAAACAATCAATACCATTAAGAGTACAACAATGACTATTCAATCAACTTTGAACCCGATTGGTTCTTTACTTCTTCGCACTTTGGCGATGCCTTCTGATACCAATGCAGCAGGCCAGATTTTCGGTGGTTGGATAATGTCTCAGCTCGACCTTGCTGGCGGGATACTGGCGAAAGAGATCTCTAACGGCAAGATAGTCACGGTTTCAGTATCGAGTATCGAGTTCAAACAACCAGTTTCAGTGGGTGATGTGGTATGTGTTTATGGTGACTGCACCAAGATTGGTCGTAGCTCGATGAATATCGACCTAGAAGTATGGGTTAAGCCGGTACTTGATCACGGTATAGGCGATCGCTACAAGGTATGTGGTGCGACATTCAACTACGTTGCTGTAGATGAAAGCGGTAAACCTCGCCCAATCAACAAATAACCCTTCGACGACCCTATCGCACTTTAAGGTCTTTAGTCGTTTCGATTAAAAATGCTAAAGACCTTCTCACTCTGCCGCACCATTTCACAATTTCTTATCATTAGCTCTTCCAATACCAATTAGTTCGCGTAAATTAGCAAGATAGCGAATTTAAACGCCCTCAATTTAGTGAAGTAAAATAAGGATATCTCAATATGTGGTACGTGATTTTTTCTCAAGACGTCGAAAATTCATTAGAAAAACGCCTAAGTGTTCGCCCACAACATCTAGAACGCCTACAAACACTTCACGATGAAGGCCGCCTTTTGACAGCAGGTCCAATGCCAGCGATTGATTCAGATAACCCTGGTGAAGCGGGTTTCACAGGTTCTACTGTAATTGCTGAGTTCAACTCTTTAGAAGACGCGCAGGCATGGGCAGACGCAGACCCGTACATTGATGCTGGTGTGTACCAAAATGTGATTGTTAAACCATTCAAGAAAGTATTTTAACGTGAAAAAATGGATTATCGGTTCACTGGCCGCTGTTCTGCTTGCAGGCTGTAGCTCATCAAGTGAACAAGACAAACAAAGACAGCTAGAAATGATGGCGCAACATCGCGCTGGCGTTTTATCCGCAGGCTTGCCGATTGAGTATGGCCCGCTGTCGGTCATGCGCGTGCTAGCAAAAAACACGGTTATCGAAATCATGATGATCTACAACCAAGATGCAAAAGGTGCTAAACCTTTAAACCAAGTTGTAGACATGAGTGTGAATAGCTACTGCACCAACTCTGAAGTAAGAGCAAACCTCGACATGGGCTTGGCTTACAACATCAAGATTCGCAACACTCGCGGACAATTGATCGTTGAGAAGCTGATCAGTAAAGAGACCTGTCAAAGTAGCAGCTAGTTTCTAGCTCGAGATTCGAACACGCACAGAACCAAAAGGCCTCGCACTTGCGAGGCCTTTTTTGTGGTTCATCGTGGATTAGCGGGTAATCAAACTCTAGTGTTCGTTATGCTTAAACTTCTGCCTCTTCCCACTCTTTACGCAGTGTCTTAGTCGCCGACACAAGGTTTGTCAGTGCCGCTTCTGTTTCTGCCCAGTTACGCGTCTTCAGACCACAATCAGGGTTTGCCCACAAACGTTCTGCTGGGATTTTTTCTGCCGCTTTCTTAAGTAAATCAACAATCCACTCTTCTGAAGGAATGTTTGGTGAGTGAATGTCATAAACACCCGGTCCAATCGCATTCGGATAGTTAAACTCTTCAAACGCTTTCAGTAGCTCCATGTTCGAACGAGAAGTCTCTATGGTAATCACATCGGCGTCTAGCGCAGCGACTGAATCAATGATCTCATTGAACTCGCTATAACACATATGGGTATGGATCTGAGTTTCTGGTTTGGCACTCGCCGCTGAGATCTTAAAGGCATCAACCGCCCACTCTAGATATTCTGCGTGGTCGCGCTTTTTCAGTGGCAAACCTTCACGAATGGCAGGTTCATCAATTTGAATGATGTTGATGCCAGCGTCTTGTAAATCCGACACCTCATCACGCAGTGCAAACGCCAGTTGGTTAGTGATCTCTTTGCGTGAGATGTCTTCACGTGGGAATGTCCAACACAAGATAGTAACAGGCCCTGTAAGCATGCCTTTCATCTGCTTTGAAGTCAGAGATTGGGCATAGGTCGACCATTCTACCGTCATTGGTTTTTCACGTTCGATATCCGCAACCACAATCGCAGGTTTTACGCAGCGAGAACCATAGCTTTGTACCCAACCAAATTTGGTGGTTTGGAAGCCGGCTAGGTTTTCTGCAAAGTATTCCACCATGTCGTTGCGCTCGGCTTCACCGTGCACAAGTACATCCAAATCGAGTGCTTCTTGACGTTTGACTGCATCCGCGATGTGACCTTTTAGTGCGGTGGTGTATTCCGCTTCACTCAATTGACCGGTTCGGTAGGCGCTACGTTGAACACGAATTTCACCGGTCTGTGGGAATGAACCAATGGTTGTGGTTGGTAACAGCGGTAAGCCGAGAACTTCAGACTGATGCGCCGCACGTTCTGCGTAAGGCGCACTTCGCTCAGCTAACGCTTTAGTGATGGTATTGATGCGAGCTTGAACTTGCGGCTTGTTGACATGAGTTGCGCTCTTACGAGCAACAATTGGTTGGCTGTAAGTCTCACACGCTAAAATGGCATTTTGATCGCCATCTAACGCAGCCCCCAATAAACTCACCTCGGTGACTTTCTGTTTCGCGAAAGCAAACCAACTCTTCACTTCTTCGCTGAGCGAATCTTCTAACTCCAAATCTACTGGGCTATGCAGCAGCGAACATGAACTTGCGACCCATAGTTTATCGCCTAGCTTTTCTTTCGCAGGTTGCAGTAACTCAAGCTGAGAAGCTAAGTCTGCTCGCCAAACATTGCGTCCATTGATTGCACCCGCAGAAAGCACCCAATTTTGTGGCAATTTGTTCACCACCTCATTAAGTTGCTGCGGTGCGGCAGCTAAGTCGATGTGTAAACCGTTGACGGGTAATTCCACGATCTTGTCTAACGTGTCAGTCACCGAATCAAAGTACGTAGTGAGCAGTAGCTTTACGTCGCCTTGAATCACTTGATAAGCCAGTTTGAATGAATCAGCCCACTGCTTTTCAAGTTCCAGAGAAAGGATAGGTTCATCGATTTGAACCCACTCAACACCCAGCTTGGCAAGTTTAGCCAAAATCGCTTGATAGGCAGTAAGAAGGCGAGGCAACAGAGTTAAGCGATCAAAGCCCTCTTCCACTTCTTTGCCTAAGTACAAGTATGACAGTGGACCGAGAAGTACAGGCTTAACTTTGTGTCCTGCTTTTATCGCTTCGTTCACTTCGTCAAACAGCTGCGGCCAGCTCACTTCGAATGAGTCGTCTTTACTGAATTCAGGAACAATATAGTGGTAGTTGGTGTTGAACCACTTAGTCATGTCAGAAGCCGCCGAACTGTCTTTAGTGCCATCATTAGACGTATGCGTACCACCGCAACAGGTAGGCTGAACTTGAGACTGCCCACGACCAACGCGGAACAAGGTATCCAAATCTGGAAAGGCTTTTTCATCTTCAGAACCACCATCATGACGCTGCGGAACGTGGCCTAGAAGTAGAGTCGTTGTTAGAACATGGTCGTACCATGCGAAGTCACCCGCAGTTGCAAAGCTTAGATTCGCGTCGGCTTGTACATTCCAGTTACGATTTCTCAATTCACTGCCAAGCTGCTTGAGCTCAGATTGATCAATCTCACCGCGCCAATACTTCTCTAGTGTGAATTTGAGTTCGCGTTTTTCGCCGATACGTGGATAGCCTAAAATATGCGTTGTTGTCGTCATGAGTCTGTTCCTTATTCGATAATTTTAATTTCCGGTCAGACTGCCTTTGATGATTTCACTTTTCCAAAAAGGCGTCTGGATGGCTAAACTATCGCCTTAATCCGATCTATGGACAACGTCCAAATATTCATCTTGTTTATTAATAATATTCATCTTGAATCATCCAAAGATGAACAGTTTAAATCCATCTGGACATCTAGACGTTTACAAAAGATCAAAAACACCGTAGGGTGATTATTAAGAAATATTGAATTGGCTTAGGGAATATGAGGAATACTCATGATAGAGCTTAAACACCTTCGAACATTGACCACCTTGAGAGACAGCGGATCGTTAACAGCAACTGCGACCTCTCTTCACCTGACTCAGTCGGCGCTTTCGCATCAATTGAAAGACCTTGAAGCGCGTATTGGCGGTCAGCTTTTCCTACGAAAAACTAGGCCAGTGAAATTTACCTCTGAGGGTGAAATCTTGCTTAAGCTCGCGGATGAGATACAGCCAAGAATCGCTAAAGCAGAGAATGAGTTAGCGAGCCTAAAAGAGGATGTGAATGGTCGTTTGCACATGGCGATCGAGTGTCACTCATGCTTCCAATGGCTAATGCCCGCTTTGAAAGAGTACCAAGTTGCTTGGCCAAGCGTGACGCTCGATTTCTCGTCGGGGTTCGGGTTCGAGCCTCTACCGGCATTGATGGCTGGAGAACTCGATTTGGTGATCACCTCTGATATACAGCCTCGTTCTGAAGTTCACTACGAACCGCTTTTCGATTTTGAGATGCGCTTGATCACTGCCATCAACTCTCCTTTAGCCGAAAAGCCGAGTATTGAACCGCAAGATCTTAGTGATATTACGATGCTCTCTTATCCGGTTCAAAAGCAGCGTCTCGATGTAGTGAAGCACTTTTTACAACCTGCAGGCGTTGAACCAAAGAAATGGAAACAAGCAGACAACACATTGATGCTGGTACAAATGGTGTCGGCAGGACTCGGGGTTGCTGCGTTACCAAACTGGGCGATCAGTGAATTTTCAAGACAAGGACTCATTGCCAGCAAACCATTAGGCAAAGGGCTTTCAAGAAGGTTGTTCGCAGCGGTAAGAAACTCAGAAAAAGACAAACGTTACCTGCAAGCTTTCTTTAGCACGGCAAGACAGCAAAGTAAGAGTCACCTAGATGGCATTGAGGTCGTTTAAGAGACTCGTTGTTGGGTTAGTTTATGCCTGCGTTGAACCTGATAGGCATGCGCCAGAAACAAAAAAGTCACAGATTATCTGTGACTTTTTTCTTTTAGCTTTAGTACCGACGATGGCGGTACTTGTTCATTCACGATACTAGCTCACTCTCGATAACTGGCTCACAATCGATAACTAACTCGCTATCAATAGAACATGCGCCAGTTTGCTGCTTATCTTGGATAAGACTTAAACTGGTTAGTTAATGGATCGTATTGATAGCCAAGCATATCAAGCTTACCTACAACACTTTCTATATCCATTTCATACATACTGATCAGCTCTTCAAAGCTATCGCATTCTAAGCGAAGTTTTTCATTCACGATTCCCAGCAAAATAATGCTATCGAAACCTTTGACGTTGCTTAAATCCATCCCGTACTCCTAACGAACACACCGACTAGATTTAAGTTTAGAACGCTTACCAACACCACGCTAAAAAACAGATCACACTTTTTCGATTCAACACCGAAAGGCTTGTGAGATCAGTAACCTTCTACATAGCCCAAACTGGCGTTAAACCAACAGCCGCCGCCAATAACATCAACAATGAAAGAGTCAGCTGAAGCTTTTCAGGGGTTTTGACAAACAGCAAATGCCAACACCAAACCACGATAGAAGAGATAAGCAAAGCAAAGCTAAACAACAAAGTTGAAATAACAGGTTCTAGTTGCGCTTCAGACAGTGAATAAACGTTAATCACGGTCGCCAACACCACCAACATGCCACTTAATACGCCCACAACAGGCAGAACACGGTGAAATGCTTGTAAGCGCGTTCTTGCGATAGTCAGGAGTAAATGTCCGAAAGAAGCACCCAGTAAAGCCACCAGCAACACAGTCGCAATAATACCGACTGGATTTACCTGTTCGCTTGCTTGGATAGCAACGTATGACAGCGCCAAACCACACGCAAGATACATCACCCAGATAGGGCCTGAGTCACGTGTCTTCTTAGTTTGAACTTGAGAATAGAAATAGAAGATAGCGAATACAATCAGAAACGCTTCAATTCTTAATGAAGCAACAGCAAGCCAAAGCACGCCAATCGCAGGTAACATCTTGTGAATACGGCCACGTTGACCAGGGCAAATGTCACCCTTCACTAAGATTAAAGTTAAGATCAGTTGGGCTCCTAATAGCATGGGAGCAAATTGTACTAATAATGATTCGACCATTGTGGATCTACTTATTCAGACTTATTTTCGCGAATAATATCAAAAACTGCTCCGAACACTAATCAAAATCACAAATTAACGACGTTATTCAAGGCTTCAACTATGCTGTTGTATGGTTATTTTGTCAGCATTATCTGCAAAATGGCGAAAGACATCAGAACTAACAGGGGCATGTTCTACTGGCTAGTCTAGGCTCATGCCGCTATAATTCCCGCCTCAAAAATCAGAGGTTGAAATATGTACAGCGATATCACTCCTATTCACGAACACAAAAAATACTGGGCCGAGTGCTACGGAACAGCACCCTTTTTGCCTACCAGTAGAAAGGAGATGGATGCTCTTGGATGGGATAGCTGTGACATTATTATTGTAACTGGTGACGCTTATGTCGATCACCCGAGCTTTGGTATGGCTATCATTGGCCGTTTGCTTGAAGCTCAAGGCTTCCGCGTGGGCATCATTGCCCAACCAAAGTGGGACAGTAAAGATGCCTTCATGGAACTGGGTCGACCTAACCTATTCTTCGGCATCACTGCGGGTAACATGGATTCCATGATCAACCGCTACACCTCTGATCGCAAACTTCGTCATGACGATGCCTACACACCAAACAATGAAGGTGGTAAGCGTCCTGACCGTGCAACTCTGATTTATTCTCAACGTTGTCGTGAAGCCTACAAAGGCACGCCAATCGTTCTTGGTGGTATTGAAGCGAGCTTACGTCGCGTTGCGCACTACGACTACTGGTCTGATAAAGTTCGTCGCTCTGTATTGTTTGATGCAAAAGCAGACATCCTTCTTTTCGGTAACGCCGAGCGTGCACTGGTTGAAGTGGCACACCGCATTGCTGACGGCGAAGACATGTCAACGCTGACAAACATTCGTGGTACAGCAATCAACCTGCCTGCAGCACCTGAAGGTTACAAAATTATCGATTCTTCTCGTATCGAAAAACCGAACAAAGCCTATGTTCCGGTTAACCCGTACGAAGTAGAAACGCAGTGTGATACCAAGAAAGACGAAAAAGAAGAAGTAAAAGCACAGCCGATTACGATTCGTCCTTCTCGTCACGATGCAAAAACAACTGCGGTTCGTATCCCTGGTTTCGAAAAACTGAATAACGACCGTATTCTTTACGCTCACGCTAGCCGAATTCTGCACCTAGAGACCAACCCGTATTCAGGTCGTGCTCTTATTCAACGTCACGGTGACCGCGAACTATGGGTAAACCAAGCGCCAATCCCTCTTGCAACTGAAGAGATGGATTACGTGTTTGGCCTTGCGTACAAGCGTGTTCCTCACCCTATGTATGGCAAAGCAAAGATTCCTGCATACGACATGATCAAAACTTCGGTTAACATCATGCGTGGTTGTTTTGGTGGTTGTTCTTTCTGTTCAATCACAGAGCACGAAGGTCGTATCATTCAGAACCGTTCGAAAGAATCGATCTTGGATGAAATCGAAGACATTAAAGATAAAGTACCTGGCTTTACCGGTACCATTTCTGACTTGGGTGGCCCAACGGCGAACATGTATCGCCTAGGTTGTTCTGATCCTAAAGCTGAAATTAACTGTCGTCGCCCATCATGTGTGTTCCCTAAAATCTGTGAAAAACTGAACACAGACCACCAGCACACCATTGACCTTTACCGCTCAGCGAGAAAGGTTCCGGGCATCAAGAAAGTAATGATCGCATCAGGCGTTCGTTATGACCTTGCGATTGAGTCTCCAGAATACGTACGTGAGCTTGTGACTCACCACGTTGGTGGTTACTTGAAGATTGCTCCAGAGCACACTGAAAAAGGCCCTCTGGATCTGATGATGAAACCGGGTATGGGTACTTACGATCGTTTCAAAGAGATGTTCGAGAAGTACAGCGCTGAAGCCGGTAAGAAACAGTACCTAATTCCTTACTTCATCTCAGCTCATCCGGGCACGGAAGATGAAGACATGCTTAACCTTGCGTTGTGGCTGAAAAAGCATAACTACGAGTGTGACCAAGTACAGAACTTCTACCCATCGCCAATGTGTAATGCAACGTCGATGTACTACTCAGAGACCAACCCTCTGAAACGCGTGAAATACAAAAAACGTGAAGATGTTCCAGTACCTAAAGGTGATCGTCAACGTCGTCTGCATAAAGCATTGCTTCGTTATCACGATCCAGAAAACTGGAAGATCATCCGTGAAGCACTGATCAGCATGGGCAAAAAGCACCTGATTGGTGACAAAGCGAACTGCTTAGTACCAGAAGAAGACTTTGAAGCTCAAACACCGGCACAGCGTCGTAAGTCTGGTCGTCATGGTTCACAACGTTTTGCAACTAAGCACAGTAAAGCTCAACCGGGTCTTGGCGGCGAAAGCCCACGTAACCATTCTAAGCCTAGTGGCAATAAGCCTAAACCGGGTGGTAAGAAGCCAACAGGTAGCCAAGGTAACGGCAATCAGGGCAACGGGAAGCAGAACGGTAATGGTAATAAACCAGCGACTGGCTTCATCAAAAAAGCCCCTGCTAGCCAACAATCGCAAGGCAATGGCGGCGGAAATGGCAAGCCAAACCGCAACAAAGCGGGCAATGGTCAAGGTGGTAAACCTGCAAGTAACGGAAAGAATCGCCAGCGCGCAACACAGCGTTAATATAGCGACCCCATTTACTTGGTTATCATAAAAATACAAAGCGCAGCTATTTAGCTGCGCTTTTTTGTGTCTGTTACTAATGAACGACCCGAAGGTTTCACTTGGTTATGTGATTACAAGGGATTCTAACGGGTGAAGACCCAATACTGGCTAAACAAATAGTTAGTGACCATGCCCACCAAGATACCTACGGCCATTGCGATAAATACAGCCCCAGTAAATGCAGGCAGTAATTCCGTCATCAGCTTAAAACACAGCAAATTAGGTATCGCCGATATCGATGCGGAAAACATGAATTTTTGCCACTGAATCAACTTCTCTGACCAACTACCCTGCCCTTTGAAGTCAAAAGTTAGCACTCGATTACCAAACCACGTTGCCGTGGCTGCTGCAATGAAAGATCCTATCCTTGCACTCATCAAAGGCAGCCCAACGGCATAATGCAGTAATGCAAAAACTAAGCAATCAACAACAAATCCGCTAACACCAACCACAGCAAATCGAACCACCTTGTGGTGAGACTGTAACCTCTGACTGTGCGTTTGAAGCTTGTTGTTGAACATTCGTAACCCCGAGTTAACGCTAAACATCGCTGCCACTTTGAATATGACTCAACGATAGATTTGGCTTGATGCTTGAGCTATGACAGCTGAATAAAGCACGCTTTATTTTCACCGTTGGCTCTAGAATACACGTTAATGCGTTCTCTTTAATCTTGGTTTCCACTTCAGATCTTTTGCCAATCAGATAGAACTTATCAATGCCATCTAGCGGCTCGATATCGAGAAGTTCTTTCGCTTGACCATGACTGTAAAATTGCCCAGAGAATGGTCGTTTACCCACGTAAAAGCTTGGCGCAGAATCCGTAATCTGTTCGAAAATAATACGGTCACTTTTCTCGTTCGCCTTGCCGAGATTCAGGTAGACCATCGCAATCATTAGCAACACAGGTAGAACCAAAGCCACGCTCGAGAACCACTTCTTATCTTTTTCCACTACGAGTATAGCAATCAACAAGCCAAGGGCCGGAATACCTGGTAGGACGTAAGCTGGGAGAATATTGCCCGCCATAGTGAAAAGAATCAGAGGTGAAATCAACCAACAAACAAGAAATGAAAACAAGCCGCGATTTTCAGTATTAATTTCTGCAATTTTCTTACGTCGAGCAAATGCCAATATAGGTAATACAATCGACCACGGCGCAGCCGCTTGAAGCCAAAACAGCCAGATCATACCTCTTGCTTGGTCATGGGCAGAACCATATAAATCGCCCTCCCAGCCACTCACAACAAAACGCTTAAAGTGCTCGCCAACAATAAAATAATCAATAAAGCCCGGTGTTGCCATTTCAGCCATGATGTACCAAGGCAAAGCAATCGCTAGCATCACACCCAAGCCAGACAACAATGGAAAGCGTTGCCAAAGCACTTTGAAAGCGCCAAAGAAGCCATGTTGTAATACTAACCAAGGGAAAACTGCGATACCCATAATGACAATCGCTACTGGCCCTTTTGCAAGCAAGCCTAACGCTAAACCAATGAAACCGACATAACCCCAAGATCGATTAGTCTTCGCACTACCTTCGCCTTTCCAACCCTCTCCTCCTAACCAACACAAGTAGAAGCCTAACATGGCAATGGTCATCGCTAAGGTTAACGCGATGTCTGTCATCACAGCGCCCGCGGCAATAGAGAAAATACCGCATGTCGCCAACACTACCGCGGCAACCAACGCACTTTGCCCAGTTCGCTTCGCCATGTAAGCGGTTAACAAAATCGTCGCTACTCCCGCTAACCAGTGAGGTGCACGAACAGCAAACTCACTCAAACCAAACAGCTCAATACCAGCAGCACTCATCCATGTGAACAACGGTGGCTTGCCCCAAAAAGGAATGCCGTAATCAAACTGAGGTGTTAACCAATTACCGGTTTCTACCATCAAGCGAGCCATTTCTCCGTAGCGCGCCTCCGTAGTATCCATTAACGGATAAGTCGCCAAAGATAGGAGTCTTAAAACCAGTGCAAAAGCCAACAAATACCATAGGTGCGTTCTGTTCAGGCTCATGCTGACTCCTCTAATTTGAAATGTGTTTTTAATGCAGGTGTATCGACCACCGATTGGATCAGATACAAAGGACGATTCTTGGTTTCAATGAAAATACGACCTATGTACTCTCCCATTAAACCAATACTCAGGAGTTGAATACCGCCAAGGGCAAGTTGCACGACCATCATTGACGGATAGCCCGTGATCGGCTCGCCAAACATAATGGTTTTGAAAACGATGACCATCCCATACACAAAAGCCGTTAGCGCGACTAGGCCACCTAATGCGGTAGCAATGCGCAGTGGTCTGATAGAGAACGAGGTAATCCCATCCATCGCCAAACCGATTAACTTGAGGTAGTTCCACTTGGTCTCACCACAGAAGCGAGCATCACGCTTAAATTGGAGCGTCGCTTGTCGGAAACCCGGCCATGAAAAAATGCCTTTCATGTAGCGGTTACGTTCTGGAAGCTGATTGATATGGTCGACAACCTCTCGGCTTAACAGTCGAAAGTCACCCACGTTCTCAGGCACATCAATCTTCGCAGCCACGTTCATTACTTTGTAAAAGCTCGCTGCTGAAAACTTCTTAAACCATGTTTCACCGTCGCGCTGGCTACGCTGCATATTGACGACGTCATAACCTTCGCGCCACTTGGCAATCATTTGCGGGATAAGCTCAGGTGGATCTTGTAAGTCAGCGTCTAGCAAAATCACCGCTTGTCCACGACAGTGCTCAAGGCCTGCGCTCATCGCTGACTCTTTGCCGAAATTACGGCTTAAACCGATAACAGAAATTGAGCTATTGATTGAAGTGAATGAACTCACCAACTCCAAGCTGCTGTCTTTGCTACCGTCATCGACATAAACGATTTCACTCTTGATGGGCAAGCTATCAAGCACCTTGGTAAGGCGAGAGTGGAACTCTTCCAATACCTCTTGTTCATCGTAAAAAGGCACAATGATAGACAGAGAAACCGCAGGGTTGATCTGCGATGTAGATATCTTAGGGCGGCTTATATGAAGTTCAGACATAATACGTTCTTCTATTTTTTAATCTGAATCCAATCTACCCTCCCATAAGTGAAAGTTATGTTATTGACATATTTTTCACGCTCACTCAGGATAATGTTACCGTCTATTTCTGTATGAGAATCAAAATGAAACGAGTTCTATTAGTCGAAGATAACCGTGAAATCGCAGGTGTCTTGTTTGATTATTTTGAGTGTATTGGCATGGAACTCGATTATGCGGACAACGGCGAACTCGGCTTGCAACTCGCGTTGGAAAACTCATTTGATATCATCATATTGGATCTGATGTTGCCAAGAATGGACGGCCTCACGGTTTGTAATAAACTGCGAGACCAAGGCAACGCAACACCTATTTTGATGTTGACCGCGCTAGATAGCCGCGATGATATGTTGAAAGGGTTTGAGCATGGTGCCGATGACTATCTAACCAAACCTTTTGATTTGGATATTTTGGAAGCCAGAATGAAAGCGCTTGTTCGTCGTTACCGAGGAAAAGTGGCTTCTTCTAAGCTTCAATTTGATGAACTCACCATTGATCAAAAAACCCGAAAAGCCTACCGTAAAGACAAACTGCTCGCGCTTAACCCAACCACTTACACCATCCTTGAGATGCTGTGCCAAAAAGCACCTGAAGTAGTGACTCGTGAAGATATTTCCTACAAGCTATGGCAGGAAGACGAACCCAACAACGATGTGTTACGTAGCCATATTTATCAGCTGCGTAATCAACTCGACAAGCCTTTTGACACCCCAATGTTGATTACTATTCCTAAAGTTGGATTCCGTCTGGAGCCATCGAATTGATTTCAAATGTTCTGACAAGCACCAAAACCCTCACAGGCCGCCTAGCAGTTTTCTTTGGGTTGATGGCCGTGATTGTGTCTGCATTCGTCTATGTCGTTTTTGTTGCCGGGTTGTATATGTCAGAAGACCGGGTTGGCGAAAGACGCATCCTGATTGACCGAAACTATGCTGTCGAACTATTTCAAGCTGGCGAGAACGGCGCAATACGTATTGACGGTCTCACCATGGCGTACAATGACCTGTCATTTGTACCCAAAGAGTACATACCTTATATAGAAGGTAAGGATAACTTCCTTGGTGAAGTCGGCGACGAGCCGGAATCACGAATGATCTATGTGGGAGAGTACTCTCATGAAGGTAAAACTTACCCGATCATCCTTATGTCTGAGATAGATCGCGTCGAATTTGATACCTATGAATTGGTATACGCCATCTCGTTCGTATTGGTGCTACTATCCATTTTGATATTTAGCTTTGGTACCTTACTCTCTCGTCTTTCCAAACGACTTATTGAGCCTTTCAATTCCCTATCTGAGCAACTCAATTCGAACAAACTCGACCTAGGGGAGGAGTTTGATGTCAGTGAAGGTGCAGCTGTTGAGTTTCGTCAGTTAACAGACCAACTCAATCAATACCGTAGAGAAATCAATTCCTTGATCAAACGTGAACAGGCGTTTGCTCGTTATTCAAGTCATGAGTTAAGAACCCCACTAACGGTCGCTCGTGGTGCGAATAAATTGCTATTAAGAAGCGAAACAACGGAATTTCAATCTCGTCAGGTTGAGCGCATTGATGAAGCCATTATCCAAATGTCAGAAATGGTCGATGCCCTACTCGGTTTAGTTCGTTATGAAAGAAACAGTGACGATGTACCACTGCGCTTGTTTAGTCAGCAAGAGTTAGAAGCTATCGTTTCCAAGAATTCATTACAGGCGGATGAAAAGCAAGTCGAGATATCCCTACACATTCAATCAGAGCCGACTATTCAAGCCACCAGCGCGATCATGAATATGTTGGTCGGCAACTTATTGAGGAATGCCATTGCAGCGACCAATAGTGGCACTGTCACTGTTACCCTGTCCGAGCAGAGTATTGTGATTGAAGACCAAGGTGAAGGCCTTCAGGAACAATACAATCCGAATGGTCATGGATTAGGTTTATTGATTGTCGACGACTTGTGCCAACGCTTCCATTGGGACTTTGATTTGGTCAATCGTAACTCTGGAGGGTGCACTGCCAGAATCGCCTTTCAGACAGATTCACCCTCGCCCATACCAGAGCAAATAAACTCGTAGTACTAAGTTCAATATCCAACGAAAACTTGATTTAGTTGGTTTACAGCGCTGACTAGCTACTAGATACTCGTTAGTCCAATTTGATTTTAAAATGCTGGCTTTTTAGTCAGCATTTTTACTAAGTGCGATGAAACTAAATAATAGCCCTGTAACTCAACATCAATTTAACGATCACACCTTTTTCTTAAAGCGTGACGATCAGCTGCACTCCCACTTTTGCGGCAATAAAGCCCGCAAATTCATGAAGCTGCTGGAAGACGATCACCCAGAAACTACAACATTGATCAGCTATGGTTCTGCGCAGGCTAACTCTCTGTTCTCACTCGCGGCACTGGCAAAGATCAAAGGTTGGACGCTTGAGTTCTACGTCGACCACCTTCCCCAGTGGCTACTAGAACGCCCAATAGGTAATTACCGTGGTGCAGTAGACCTTGGCGCGAAGGTAATTTCAGTCAAAGAGACAGGCTCTGAGCTTCATCCACAGGAGTATATTGAGCAAATAAGGCAGGCAGATTCTCAGTGCATTGTATTGCCTGAAGGTGGACGATCTCAGCTTTCTGAATACGGCGTGAAGCAACTGGCGATGGAAATACTTAGCTGGACGCGTTTCGAAAACAAACACGATTTTGTAGTTGCACTGCCCGCAGGTACAGGTAGCACATCGCTGTATCTGCATAAGCACTTAAAGTTACACAACATCCCAGTAATCACCTGCGCTTGTGTTGGCGGCAGTGACTACCTTACACAACAATTTAATGAGCTTGGTGAGTCCGATCATCCACAAATACTACCGCTCAAAACCAAGCACCACTTTGGTAAGCTGTATCAACAGGACTATCAAACCTGGTTGGATCTACAAGAACAAACGGATATTGAATTCGACCTGCTCTACGACCCATTGATGTGGCAATGTTTAGAACAATGGCAAGATAACAACCCAACCAAAACCATTATCTATATCCATCAAGGTGGCATCTTGGGCAATGAGTCGATGTTGCCGCGCTATCAGCGAAAATACCCGGAGATGAGCATTAGCAAAACCAACGCATCTTGGTAGTTTTTTCTTTATTCCCCTGTTTAGCTATTCAAGTTTTGGTAAGCTGAGAACATCACAAAGCAGCCATCGCACTCCCTCTCGATGGCTATTCATCAGCAATAGCCACCTGCTCTCCCTGCCATACATTTCAAGTTAGAAACAGAAATCTGGCGAGAATCATCGCGTTATCTATACTTTCGATTGGAACATCAATTGTCATCGAAAGGAATCACGCATGCGAACAATCACTACGCTCGGCCTGTTTTCAGTTTTACTGCCCTTCTCTGCGATTTCAGGAGAAAACATCACTTACCAAGTCGATGGTATGGATTACGAAGGTTATTGGAGTGAGGCCAGTGACCAAGCGCCTTTGGTGCTGCTAATTCACGATTGGGATGGCTTAACTGATTACGAAAAGAAACGTTCTGAGATGCTCAACGAACTCGGTTACAACGTGTTCGCCATCGACCTATTTGGTAAAGGTATTCGCCCGACCGAAGTGAAAGACAAAAAACAACACACAGGCGAGTTGTATAAAGACAGAGAAAAAATGCGTGCACTACTTAATGCGGGAGCGATGGAAGCGAAAAGGCTTGGTGGTAACTTAGATAACAACGTGATGATGGGTTACTGTTTTGGTGGCGCAGCCGTTTTAGAAGCCGCTCGTGCGGGCATCCCATCGAAAGCTTATGTCACCTTCCATGGTGGTTTATCGACACCAAAAGGACAAGACTACTCTCAGACTAAAGCTCCGGTTGTCGTATTCCATGGCACAGCAGATTCTATGATTACAATGGAAGATTTTGGCAGCCTTGCCGCTCAACTGGAAACAACCAAGGTTCCGCATGAGATGATCACTTATAGTGGAGCGCCACATGCCTTTACCGTGTTCGGCTCAAACAACTACCAACAAGAAGCTGACCAAAAATCGTGGGAACGCTTTACTCAGTTGTTAAGTTCAGTATCTCGTTAACTTTCAATCTAAATAACAGATCAACGGCAGCCTGTTACCTAATTCGTACTAATTATTAGCGACTATTTCTTTAAATTTGGCTTTCGTCACTCAAAAAGAAAGCGCTTTCTTGTAGTGTATCTCTATTATCAATTAGGCACTCTGAATCAGATATGCTTTTTTAACTGTGAGAAATTATGAAATATTTAGCAATACTACCAGCGGTATTCGCACTCAGCGCCTGTTCAACAGTGACAGAGTCACCGGTTAGCTACCACAAAACTTCTCCGGGGCTAGAGTCACTACAAAATAACGAAAACTGCTGCGAAAACCTGAATACCATTCAATATCAAAGCATTACGAACCCAGAAGAGACATCTGTTTCGATCACCACAGCAAGCCCTAAAATCGAGTTCAAATCTGGCCGGTCCTTTGCTGGAGGGCTAAAGCTTCCTACAACACTAGATGCTATTCGTTTTTCATTGACTTCAAATGCTAATTATTCTGCATTTGTTCCGTCACTTTTGGTCTTAGACAAAAATTACCAGCCGCTAGATGTCATTGGCAATGAAAGCATTAAGTACCAGCCACTTAGCCTGCTTGATGGTGCTCGATATGGCGCACAAATAGAACTGCAAGAACGTTACTTAAACGGCGAGGCTCCTGCTTACTTGGTCGTATTCACAACCAGCGAAGCACTCGCGGAAACAACTCCTGTCGAAAAACCAAGTGATATGGCGATACGTTCTGGCGATATCCAGGCAAACATCGCCCATAACACGGACTACGCCATCCCCCACTCTGCAATCGGGAAAGTCTCCTTTGATTTTAAATTCACAGCGGTAACCACCGTTGTTGAAGAACAGAACCGTCAAAAGCGAGTTCAACAAATTATTCCAGAATCAACCGTAGCCCAATCAGATTTATTAACGGGAAATACACTGAATAAGAAAGAGGTTTATCAAACTCTTATAGAAAACTCGGTTTCATCTGGAGATTTTAGTGCAGCACTGACTTACGTTGAAGAATCTGAGCGATTAGGAATCGAAGGGATGCGAAACTCCTTTGTTGACGCGATGAAGCAATATCAAAAAGCACAATAACTCAGCCTCAAAGTAGTCGTTTATTTTCTCTCACTTTACCTCTTTTTTGAGCAAACGAGAGTTAAATAAACGACTGTTATCCCTCAGCCCTATTCAGGCATAAACGAGAATTCTAATTGCTCTAATTCTAAGCCTAATTTGATGAATTCAATATCCAACGAATAAAAGCCTTTATCCAGCTTAACAGGAAGCCCCTCAACTGAAACTGTCTCGCCATTAGTACCATTCACTGATAGAGACATCGCATACACGTTATTGAGACTCAAACTACACGCAGATTGAGCCAAGGTACCGCTATCGTAATGAACAATACCCGTACATCGAAACACGCCTGCATGCTTAACGTACAAGACAATGCTCCGGTTTTCTTGGGTATTAAGTGGTAGTACTGTTACACGTTGCTCGGTAGTAAGCTGACAAAAATCACCATCAGTCTTGTCCTGATAACTGTCTGAGTTTTTCGTCGCCTCAAAGCCCTTAACTGGATCAAAAGCGACCAATGGGCGACCCATCGCAGGGGATTCCATAATAAAACGACAGATATTTATCGCGCTTCGTTGCAACTCTCCCAAACTCAACATCCCATTTTCAAGCGCCTGTAATGTATCGTCGTTTGATGCGTTACTTTCAGCGCCATCGTGCTCAACGACCATATACAGATCATTTTGAGAGCGAAGCATAAAGGATGTGTAACTTCGGCTTTCAGAACCTCCTTTGATTGGGTCATTCATTTTTGCCCACCAATCCGTCATCACTATCCCTTTATAGCCCCACTCCTTTCGAAGAATAGTAGTATTGAGGTCGTAATTAGATGCAGCCCAGTGACCATTGATGGGGTTGTAAGCGGTCATAATGCTTGAAGCTCGCCCTTGCCTTACCGCTATTTCAAAAGGCCTTAGATGAATCTCACGGAGCGCTCGCTGAGAAACCACACTATCAACATCAAATCGTCCAGTTTCTTGGTCGTTCGCAACCAAATGTTTGATAGTACCGGACACGCCTGCAGATCTAAGCCCAGCAACCTGAGACGCCGCCATAGCTCCGGTCAAAAGAGGATCCTCAGAAAAATACTCGAAGTTTCGCCCGTTCAAAGGATGACGATGAATGTTAATCCCAGGCCCAAGCAATGTATCAATATGATTGGCTTGCATCTCTTTCCCTACTAAATAAAACAGTTGTTCATTCAGTTCTGTATTCCATGTGCAGCCCAATAGCGTGCCAATCGGGACTTGTGATGCTTTGTGTCCACTATCCATTCGGATACCCGATGGGCCATCAGCAGCCGCAACAATAGGGATACCTAAATCAAACAAGCTTGGTGATACACCACCAAAAGCCGCAGCCGTGCCAGGGGTTACCTTGGGGCTGCACATGCCTTCACCACGAACAATTGTCGCCAGCTGTTGTACCGTCATTTGCGATACAAACGCCTCAATATTCGCCTGTCCCTGCTTCACATCAAGCAACTTGATTCCCTTATCTTCACTAAAAGGAATCGAAGTTGGGAGTTCAGTTAGGATACGTTTGCTCAAATCTACACTTCGTAGTGGCACAGATTCATAGTCGCAACTGTAAACCCCATTTTGCCCTATCTCTTTTGGAACGAGCCTTTTAAAAGCGGTGACGGGTGCCAGAGCTTCCGTTAGTTGCTCAACAACTATTAGTTCATCAACTTTTATGCTTTCGTCAACCAGCCTTGCTTGTCGAACGCTGCCTCCCAAATAGAACTGATATTCCCCTGCTTCAAGTACATAGCTATTAGGGTGGCCCGTCTTACCACTATCATCAAATGACGCTAACGAAGATAGAAGAAATGAAACCTTCACACGTGCTGTTTCGTTTGGATCCAAAGTGGGTGTTTTTGCAAATCCTGTAAGTGCTCTAGATGGCTTCCCCAGCTGGCCTTGAGGCGATTCAACATACAGTTGAACAACATCCTTACCACTGTATTTCTCGCCTATGTTTTTAACTTCAATATCGAAGACCAACTCTTGTTCAGAGCCGGATCCAAGAATCGTTAATGCATTTAATTTATTTGAAAATTTGGTGTAGGAAAGCCCGAAACCAAATTCAAATTGAACGGATTTTGGGTTAAAGGTTTCAAAGTATCGGTACCCAACATAGATATCTTCTTGGTACAGATTACGCTCTTTATTTCCGAAGCTAGCGCTGGAAGGGTAATCAGATAAAGAGTGCGCAATAGTGTCGGTCAAACGTCCACTCGGGCTAACATCACCTGATAAAACATCAGCTAATGCATGCCCACCTTCCATCCCTGCAGCCCAGCTATACAAAATCGCCTTGAGCGACCTTGCATCTTTGAGTGAGCTTACCCATGACATATCAATAATGTTGGTCACGTTCAGTATCACAATGACATCATCAAAATGTCCCGTCACTTTCTCCAACATTTGCATTTCGAGCGCGGTTAAATTGTAACTGCCTTGCTGCTGTGCATTGTCTTGATCCTCACCCGCCGTTCGACCGATAAAGATAATGGCTTTGTTAGATTTGGCGGCAGCATCCATCACAGCTGAAGTTGAAAGAGGCATTTCATCTTGAAACCAAGGTTCTACTGCCCAACCACCACCGCCGTCATTGAACGGGTTGTCCTTGACCCAACGTTGGTATACCTCCACCAAACTGAGATTAAGATTGATGTTTGGATTTTCATGCAAGCCATGTAATGCATTTACGGAATAAGGCACATTCACCGCTCCACCAGATCCAGTGCCACTTCGGTAGGTATCAATCTGACATCGACCAAAAAGAGACACCGTATCACTAGTCTGCAATGGCAATATTGAATCACTATTTTTTAGTAGCACAATGCCCTCAGTAGCCGCTTGTCGACTTATTGGTGCAAGCTGCTTCTGTGCTTCGAGAATTTCCACAGTATTCATTTTGAGTCCTACCATTTTTTTACTTAGAGCAAAAATTTGACCTCTCGCTCTAAAAGTTAATATTGTCTTTGTTCAAAAAATAGTAATCTTAACTACGGCGTGTAACTACCAAATAAGCGACAGTTATGGGTAAAATAGCGACATGAAAACCAAATTTAGACTCCAAAGTCATCAGAGATATCCCCAGATAAAATTTGCCTATGTCGATGGTCATCACGATTTCGACTTTGACGTACATAGCCATGACTTTTCTGAACTTTTCTTAGTTGTGAGTGGTAGCGGGAAGCATACGGTAGCTAGCCACACTTACCCTTTAAGTACAGGAGATGTATTTGTTATTAATGGGGATATTGAGCATGGATTTTGTGAAGTAAATAAACTGAAGATTGTAAACTTGATGTTTGATACGGCATTGCCTTTTTTTGAGGTTCCTTCAATGCGTCAAATGCCGGGCTATCAAGCACTTTTCAAGGTAGAACCGATTGCTCGACAAGCGTCGGAATATCAAGCAAAGCTTACGTTATCAGTTTCTCAGTTGAAACGAATCAATGAACTTCTACAACAAATCAAATCGGAATACGACAATGCAGAACAGGGGTTTGAAATCATATTGACGAGCACAATGCAGCAACTTGCGATAGAACTTGCTCGGCGATATCAAGAACAGACCCATAGCTTACCAAAAACAACCCTAGCATTGAGCCGTGCTCTCGCACATATTGACCGTCATTACAAAGAAGTAGGATTAGATACAGAAGCCATTGCACAAGCGGCGTATATCAGCAAAAGGCAACTAGAAAGGTTATTCAGGCAGTTTTTAAATACATCCCCGAACCAATACATCAAAGGCCTTCAAATTAGACACTCGGCAACCTTATTGTTAAACGACAACAAAAGCATCCAACACATTGCTGAGTCTTGCGGCTTTTCTGACAGCAATTATTTCTCCAAGTGTTTTAAGACCCAAAATGGATACAGCCCTCGAGAATTTAGAAAGCAACATTCTTCCCATAACTCATAATCCTTTGCCCCTTAAACCTTAAAAGATTAAAAGATTAGATATGTCACACATAAAAAAACCGCTTCTTTCGAAGCGGTCAATGAGTATCTTTGGCAAGAACACATTTGAAAAGAAATTCAAATATGGAAGACTCATAGCAATAAAAATGAAACTCTTTGTGCTGCTAGGAAAGAGATCAACTATTGCAATAAATAGGGATATCGAGAACCTTACCCGCCCTAAAGGCAAGGCCGTCATACCACTCCCCCGGTATGCTCGATATCACTTAAGACCCGAAGGTAAAAAATTCTACCACCACATGTCAGCTTGAATACCTACAACAAAGTCGCCCTCTTTACCCGTGCCGTCTTGCATTTCACCATCAAGGTAAGATGCCATAAAGCGAATTTCTGGAGATGGACCGAAGCCAGAGTGCACAACTAGAGTCGGTGCTACTGTTAGCTTGTAATCATAAGAATTCTTTGACTCACCATTACGGTCTTCGTAGTTGTACATGTAACCAGCTTCGGTAGCGATAAAGAAGTTTTCTGAAATTGGGAACGTTGGTCGCACCATTGCTGATACCCAGCCGTCTGTGTCGCCATTGTCAAAATCGTTGTACTGGGTTTGAAGAGAGTGGAAAATATTCACACCATTGTCAAAAAAGTACCCACCCCATGCTAAAGCACGTAGTGATACATCGTTTTCATCAACAGCCTTCAAACAAGACGTCCCACAGCCCGTGCCTGTCGTTAACCAACTTTGATAGTCGCTACCAGGCTTGTACGTGTTGTAAGTTGTAAGAGTACCACCTAAAAGGTTACCCGAACCTAAGCCTTTACCAGCCTGCGCGATGTATTTTGTAAAGCCTTTATCTGACAACCCAAAGACAGACTCAGTGTGAACAATTGCCGTCATTTCATAGCCATTCTCAGCGAATGCTTCTGGGCCATTACCAAAACCTAAATCGACCATATTGTCTGGCATATACTTAGCCATAGCGTGAAGTTCAACACTGCCAAAGTTCACGCCAGCATGAAGTGCATGCATGATATTGTTGCTGTCACCCCAGAAACTTGTATCGCCAGAATCATCGCTGGCAATGTAAGCAAAGTCCCACTTATTACCACCTAGCTCAACACCTTCAATACCAACACCAGTACCCGACATATCCGTGTAGAAAAAGTCGGTCATAAAGATGTAATTATCTTTACCATAAAAGCGCTTCCCCCCCCATACAACACCGGTTTCAGATACACCTTCAAACTCGACAAAAGTTTCTGCCATACCAATTTCGCTGTTGGTTGCATCGGCATTGGCACCAAGCTGGTTGGTTGCATATTCCGCATTGTTGGCTGCAGCTCGTGTTTTGATTCGAATTTTCTGACCACCGTCATTCTCAAAATTTTTCTGCAGTGCAACTTCAAAGTGACTATCCGACTCAACACCCAATCGACCTAAACGCTCTTTAGATGCAGGGAACTTTGCACGTTTAAAATCATCATTTTCACTGAATAGAACACCAGCACGGAAATAACCGTGAAATTCAAATCCATCCGATTTTTCGGCATGTACAGCAGGTGCAGTAGACAAGCCAGCTGTAGCGACTAAACAAGCAAGGGTAAGCTTAGAAAGTTTCATAATAACTCCATGTTCTAAATTATACTTTCACAAAGAAAGCGCTTTCTTTATTTTTCTTAAAAAAACCAATCGAACAGATTTAAAGAAGATCAAATCTAAGCCCACATTTACTATGCACTCTTAATCTTATTGGCTTTAACCGCTCAGTTGGTATGGAAAGAGTATAAATCGATCCTGTGAATATAAACCGTGATCAAACCCAACAAAGAAAGCGCTTTCTTATGCGTGAGTCACAAAAACCCAAGATGTTAAGTATTTTGTTTGAACAATTATGGAACTAAGTAAAATATCACTGACCACATAATAAGAACGTATCGATCCGTTCAATCACGCAGAATTTGCCTCGAGCACATAAACGATTTCCTCCCGCAAAAATCATCGCAAAAAAAAGGGAACATACATAGTATGCTCCCTTTCTATTCAAGCTTTGATTAAAAGTAACTAGTTAAAAGGCTTACTTTTCAAATCGAATATTGTCTAATTTAAAACTCATTTCTCCTTGAGGCTCAAACACTAAAAGATTAGTGATCACTGTAGGATCAGCTTGATTCCCACCAGCAAAACGGTTGTCTCTCTTTAAAATGTCAGCTATTGGAATACGTACCGTCTTCCATTCATTCATTACTGATAGCGGCACGGTATAGTCACTTGTTTTCGGCCAGCCACTGTCCATCTTAACCAGTAGTTCAACCCCATCAGCCATACTCTCAACTTTCAAATCAAAGACCAGTTCACCCGTTTCTTGCCAATGTGTCACATCCGTTACAGGAGAACGAAAATAGATATTTCCTGCTCCTTGACTCTTATTCACTTGTAGTACTGTTCCACGATTTGGTTCGGTCAGTTCTTGATAGTCAACAATATCCAATGGGTCATAACTTGCATAAGCCAAGCTTGCGTTAAGAGTTTCGGTAAAAATCTCCAACGTTGGTCCATCGGCATAACTATCATCGGTTGCTAAGATCTCTGGAGCTTCGTGCCCGATTACTTGTATTGCGTGTTCAGAACGACTTGCACACCCTTTTCCTTTCCAACGATCAACCTTACAACGGTAAACCTTTACTGAATCAACTAGCATTGTTTTCGGAAACAAACCTTCGTCGATTCCTTTATCATTTGCGTTTGCTGACCACGCCCCACCGACAGCCAAGTTCAATAACAAATGAAACTTTTCATCAAACGGAGCTGCTCCACTCGCATTAATGAGTTTCCCTTCTTCCGCTTCATATTGGCTGTACCAACCCTCTTGAGTTTGAGTCGCGTAATGAATATTGTCTACATACCAACGAATTTCACCTTCTTCCCACTCAATCGCGTATGTATGGAAGCCATCAGTAGGGTTCACACCATTTGGCAATATCGCGGCCTGCCCTTTATAAACATTGTCTGGCCAATTTCGTCCGTAATGTAACGTCCCATAGACTCGGCTCTCTAGATCATCATTTTTCGCTCCCGCCGCATCTGAAAGTGTGTTTAGGTTAACCGCTTCCATAATATCGATTTCGCCAGAAGCTGCCCATGAGCCATATTTATTATCGGTTGGCAGCATCCAGATTGCGGGCCATGAACCTTGTCCACCAGGTAACTTTGCTCTGATTTCATAACGGCCATATTTATTGTCACGCTTGTCTTTGCTGCTCAATCTCGCAGAGGTATAAGGAAGAGTCTTCGTTGCTCCACCAAGCGAGCCTTCAGCATTATCAGGCCCTGTATGACTTTTCTTCAGCGCGACAATGTGTAAAAGGCCATCTTTAACAAACGCGTTATTCGGATCATCCGTATAGCACTGTTGTTCATTGTTCCCTCCTCCCCAGCAGTTCGCTTCTAATGACCAATTGCGTTTATTTATTTGCTCACCGTTAAACTGGTCTTCCCACACCAATTGCCAATCAGAGCTTGAAACAACCGGTAAATGGGATAGCACAATCGGCTTTTCGGTTTGAGCTAAGTCGGCACTGCCAGAAGCCGGTAGTTCTACCGTCGTACAACCGGACATCAATGCCGCGGTAGTCAAAGACGCTAATATTTTTACCTGAGTGTTGAGATGTTGCATTACAGCTCCTTGTATCACGACCTTCCAAACAGGCGACACGTAATATGGGTGCCCCATAAAGATAAAATCGATTAATGAGTGACTTACGAACATGACACGGAGATACCATGCTCGCCTTTATGAAAATGAGTATATAAAAGTGCCTAGCGTTAAAAAGAGACCAAGATCACCCAAAGAAAGCGCTTTCTTGTTTGATTTCACATTTTGTTAAAATTGATTGTAATTCGAGCAGAACCCCAATTAAATTTCATTGCGGATCGATGAATTAATTTCCTAAGAGGCTTATATTTACTGGTGTCTTTTTAAAAAATATCTGTTCAATACTCAAAAAGTACGTTTTCTTTGATAACAGCACCAAAGAAAACGCTTTCTTGATATTTTATGGTGTCTATGAAAATATCCGTTATCTTACTTTGTATGCTTAAGAATTAAATTAAGCGTTAAGCAGTTCAGAGTTTTCAAATATTAATCATTGGATTACTAGGCTCGTGCAAACCACAAAGGTAATATAGCTTAGTTAACTCCTAATAGAGATAAGGCCACTACCATTGATCACCATTAAAGAAGTATCTGAACTTGCTCAAGTTTCTCAATCAACCGTCTCAAGAGCATTGAATGGTCACCCTACGGTAAAAGAGGCCAATCGCGAAAAAGTATTCAAAGCGATTGAGCAGTTAGGTTACAAACCGAATGCATTTGCCCAAGCTCTAGCATCTAGCCGTTCAAATAGTATCGGCATGTTAGTCGGCTCACTTGATGGCCCTTTCTATGGCCCATTAATGCACACGGCTGAAGATACTGTTCGCCAGAGCAATATCCACTTGATCGTTACCAGTGGCCAAGAATCACGCACCAAAGAGCTAGACTCCATCCAGTTTTTGCAATCTAAACTTGTGGATGGCCTCATTGTTCACTCAGACAAGCTCAGTGATGACGAACTGATCAAAATAGCGAAAGGCAGTGAAACAATGATTGTTCTCAACCGTTTTATTCCTGAGATTTCTGATCGCTGTATTTACATTGATAATGAGCTTGGTGGCTACCTTGCAACGAAGCTCTTACTTGAAAACGGGCATAAAAAAGTCGCTTGTATCACAGGCCAGTTGAGTAAAGTTGATAGTAGAGATCGCTTTCAAGGGTATCGAAATGCATTGTTAGAGTTCGGAATCGAATACAATGCAGGGCTGTTTGTAGAGGGGCGCTTTGATCATCAAGGCAACCACGACGCTGCACGACGCTTGTTAGATCGAGACCCGGAGATCACCGCAATTTTCTGTCAAAACGATAACATTGCACTTGCGGTATATGACGTAGCAGCAGAGCGAAACCTCATTATTGGGCGAGACCTTTCGGTCGTAGGCTTCGATAACGATACTCATAGCCAGCATATTCGTCCTCGCTTATCGACGGTCGACTTTCCTGTCCATGAAATGGGAGAAGAAGCTGCAAAAGGTGTTTTATCGTTAATTAATAAACGCGACTACCCATTGAAGCACAAATTAACCCCGACATTGATTGTAAGAGAGTCCGTGGCCAAGCTTTGATTTTCGTAAATTAAACACCCTATTTTTACAATTATAAGAAAGGCTCTAAGTATTCACTTAGAGCCTTTTTATTTCACTTTAAACTAGAATTAGCGTAACTGGTGCTTTGACAATACGACAACAACTTTCTCAATGAGGCCACTACGAGAAAAGAGCTGTGAAGCCATTTCACGATTTAGCGTTAACGATGCAAATACCTCACTTGATCCGTCTTTAAACTGAACTTCAATACCCTGTGTTGGCTCATCATTGAGTTGGTAAATAAATGGTACCTGACAGTAAGTAAACGCCAGTTGCCCAGCCTGAACAATAAAGCTCTGCATTTGTCCTTCAATATTTTGGCAGTCAAAAGTCGCCGCTTTTTGCAAGAACTCTTTAGGACTAAGAAGTGATGGGTTGATTACAATTGTGCCATCAACGACCTCTAGACCTAGCTCTCCAAAACGGGTAATCACTTCCTCCTTAACTTGCCCTGTCATCCCTGGCTGCTGTGCTCCAGAGTGCTTTGGCGTATGAGAATACGGATCCGTCGGAAACGCACCGTAGTTTTCCGGCGTTTTGTTGAAGCCAATACCAGCTCTCACTTTGTAATAGTAATCCGCTAATTTCAGAGTTTCCTTACTATTAGAATCCATACTCCAAGCATGCTGATAATTTTCTTGCACAGCTAGCAGCAACTTAGAAACCATATGCCAATAGATACAACCTAAACCCTCATAACCAAACATGGTGCCCGAACGCCCAGTAAAAGCTTTATGGTTGAATACACGCTCATACAAACTAGATACATGACAAAATTCATCATCACTAATTGACGGGTAATCGGCTTTAATTTCATCAATCGCAGTCTGAAGGAAACCTTTGTTTTCAAAACTTGAATTGAAATGGTAAGAACCTTTGCTGTCTTGGTTTACTAATCTGTTATCTTTGGCAACAACCATCATGCTTAACAATTTGCTCTGATCAATGTCTTTAGCGTCTAAACAGTTTTTGTCCATAAAAGAAGCCAGCTCGCGGTCAGGGTAAAGCATGAAGCTATTTTGATCAGCACGATACATATCACTGGCAAACAATTTATCCAACAACTCAACCGCTTGTTTAGGTGATAATAGACCCGAACTTAATACTGCAACCTGTCCTTCTAGCATCGGGTAAAGCTCTTCAACCATTAAGCTCTCACCAGAACAACTCAAGATGTTATACGCATTATACAAACCGTCTTCACGCAAGTTGTTTGTAATCGTAGAATCCAGGATTTTTAAGCTCGCGCCCATCAATTGAACAATCGCTTCTTTCTCAACTTTCGTTTTCCCTGAAAATCCATTTACTCGGTAAACACGCTCACGATAGTTAGCAGCAGATTTAGCCAGCTTAGTCAGCATTGCTTTGCGAGTTTGACGAGTTACCGTATCTTGACGAATCTCTGTATTTGCCTCTGAAACAATCTGTGTAACAGAAGACATCCACTCAAACACTTCTTTGGAAATACTGTATGAAGATGGTGACTTCTCTAACAGGCGCTGCATAAAGGCAACATAGCGACGCATGTAGTACAAGGTTACCATTGACAGACCGTTGCCAACGATAGCGTTGTTTGCATCATTCCATTCTGGACGTTGTGTATTGAGCCAAATACCACCATCAAGCACTAAGTTACTCAATTTCGCCAACAAAGGTACGAGTATCTTCTCCATTAAGTTGACCATATAAACTTCTTGGTCACCCGTCATCAACAAGCGACCGTCACTGCCTAAACTCTTGACACGTTGCTCTGTCAGTTCCTGCAGGTCTTGGTTGAACTCTACGGTATCTTTAGGGTTATCAAAGAGACCTTGCACTCCACAAAGCTCATAAGGCACATTGGCATAACTAAAAATGTCACTTTCTAGTAATTCGATAAGATCGCTTTGCTCAAATTTGTCTGCCAGCTCAAGGAATTTTAATAGATAGATGATTTGATGATCGCCCCAGTAACCAATGTTACTCCAAGGATCATCCGCCTCTAACAGCTCCCAATCTACACCATCTTTAGTGATTCGATACGGATTGTAGCCGTCCACCGTTGAAGCATTAACAAACTTAGAGATGAATGATTTGATGAACCCAGGATAACTAAGAGCCATCGCTTCCCAGTTTTGGAAAATATCACGCCAGTTGCCTTGATAAGAAAGTAAGCGTTCGCCATTTTCATCTTTGAGCTTAATCTCATAGTGGTTCCAAGGGCGACTAGGGTCACCATGACGACGTCCAAAAGTAAGCGGTAGATACTCGTAGCTCAATCGAACTAATTGAGAATCTCCTGTCGCTTTAGCGCGCGAAACTAATTCGGAATGGCTGAAAACCTCCCCTAACTGTTCAAAAAAGTCTTGATGGCGGCCAACTACCTGAGAGTTGGCCTTTTCCATAGTTTTAACTACGTCAGCCTTTTCTAACATATAGCCGTTTTCAAACACGCCACCACGCATGTTATTGAACAACACATTGGCATAATGGTGAACGCTTGTATTTTCTTCAGCTGTTATTTGCCACGCATCCGCGCCAGACATCAATGTGATCAATTCATTTTGATTATCTGCAATGCTCTTTTCTAAAGCTAATACTAGGTTAGCAGGAGCAGAGAGCTCAGATTGAAGCTGACAGATATCGGAATGAGTCTTGTCTATATCAGCGACAATCGACCAAACTTTGGTTTGATGTGCTCGCAGTGTCAGAGACTTATGAACTAAATAGCTTCCTCTAATCCCTTTAGTCAAAGGCTCACTTTCAATCGGTCGCCCTTTTCTAAATGCATTCACCTGAGTGCTAGTCAGTAAAATTTGGCTAGTTTCTGTTTCTAAACTAAAGACTGTCGTCGCCAGCAAAGATTCAGCAGGGTCCGCTCTATCGCTCAATTTGGCATACATGCTGAATAGTGCTAATGAACTACCATCAACTTGCTCATTCCACTTGTACGCATCAACTAATGCGCTTCTTGTTTGGAGTGCTGATAGTGGAGCGCCTGAAGGTAGTATATTTTGTAAGCCATCTAGCGCTTCAACTTTACGCTCGAAGCTCGCTAAATTGGTCAGCTTTGAACGACGAATAAAGCCGTATTTCTCGCTCGTATTCCAGCTGTATTGGAATTTCAGTTGCAAAGTATGGTTTGTTTCTTCAAATACGATCTTGTCTCCAATCGTATTTTTGTAAAGGTTACGTTCAACCTGGAAAATCCCATCATGAAACGTGTTGAACGGTTCCCAAAGTACAACCTTGTCACCGTGTTCAATGCGAAACATGGATTTCGACCCGGTATTTTCAGCGTTTTCATGAATATGGTCGACAGACTTATAAGGGAAAAGCGCATTTTCCGGACGAATGCGTCCTGCTGAAAGGCTGCCTGTCGATGAAATAAATAACCAGTGATCGCTCGACGATACAACGCTAATAAAAAACGGCGTCATTTGGTCAACATTAGAGATTTGGTAGTAACGCTCACCATCTAAATCAACGAACTTACCATCGACTTCAGATGTGAAATTATTGTCTTTTTTCATATCAAAATTCCAAAAAAATTCTTACTCTTAAATTTTTGAAAGCGCTTTCTTTTGCGTTTCAAAAAAGGATTAAAGGTTTATAGGTGATGACAGCGAGCAAAATGCTCTTCTGCAATTTGAGTCGGTTCTGGGATCGATTGCGTGCAAAGCTTATCGGCTTTCATACAACGGCTTGCGAACGGGCAACCGACACTACTTGGCTTCCAAGAAGGGATATCGCCCTTTTTCACATTCATATCGCGCTTACCTGATTTACCGACTTCAGGTACCGCTGAAAGCAACAGCTGAGAATATGGGTGTTGTGGATTCTGCGTTACATTGTCGCTATTGCCCCACTCCACCATATGTCCAACGTACATAACTGCCGTTTTCTCAGCAAAATAACGCGCCGTCGCGATGTCATGAGTAATGTACATAAACGAAATACCATGCTTATCTTTCAAGTCAGCCATTAGGTTTAAGATGCCTAATCGAACGGACACATCAAGCATTGAGATAGGCTCGTCCGCCAATATAACTTCAGGACTCACTGCAATTGCACGTGCGATAGCCACACGTTGTCGTTGTCCACCACTCAATTCATGGGGGTACTTCTCTGCTGTCTCTTTTACTGGCGTCAACCCAACCATTTCAAGGAGTTCATAAACAAGGCTAGGAACCGCATCTTTTTCTGCTCGCTTATGAATAAGTAATGGCCGCGCAATATGGTGGTAAATCGTGTGTACAGGATTCAACGAACCAAACGGGTCTTGAAAAATCATTTGCACTTGGCGTGCATATTCAAGCTCACCATGTTTTTCAATATAGTCAGATAATGGCTCGCCCTTAAATTCAATATCCCCAGCAGTTTTATCGTAAATGCGAGTAAGAATTCGAGCACCAGTACTTTTTCCAGAACCAGATTCGCCAACAATCGCTAATGCTTCTCCTTTTCGAAGATCAAATGAAACATCATTAACCGCTCGCATCATGTTGCTTTTCACTGACTGGCCAAGTGGAAAATCTTTTACCAAGTTCTTAACTGATAAGATAACTTCGCTTTTATCAACGTTATTTAAAGTATTCATAATCTTTCGCTCAAACTAGATGACAAGATACGTGATGCCCAGTCGCAACTGTGCCTAAACGAGGTTCACTTTTGATGCACATTGAAATGCATTCGCCACATCGCTCTTGGAAGTTACATCCCTGAGGAGTGTCGAGTAGGTTGACGGGATTTCCAGGGATCCCATACAAGCGTTCTTTTGGCCCATGAATAGTCGGGAATGAAGAGATAAGCCCTTTGGTATAAGGATGCTTGGGGTCACTAAATACCGTTTTAGCATCGCCTAACTCAATAAGGTTACCCGCATACATCACGCCAATTCGATCAGCAATCTCACCCATCAAACTTAAGTCATGGCTAATAAATAGAATGGAGAAACCAAACTTACTCTTAAGCTCATACAGTTCATTCAATATTTCACGTTCAACAACCACATCGAGTGCCGTCGTTGGCTCGTCCATGATGATCAGTTTAGGCTCCAACGCCAATGCAATTGCGATAACAACACGCTGGCGCATTCCCCCACTCAGTTGATGGGGAAAGCTCGACATTCTATCGCCGTGCATCCCGACCGTTTCTAATAAATCAACCGCACGCTCATGAGCTTGCTTATAAGGTGTCTTTTTATGCGCGAGAATAACGTCCGTTAACTGCTCACCAATAGTAATGACAGGGTTAAGTGAGTTCATTGCGCTTTGAAAAACAATAGAAACGTCATTCCAGCGGAAGTCACGTAACTGCTTGTTATTCATTTTTAAAACATCTTGCCCTTTGTAAAGTATCTCGCCTTCAGAGATAAGGGCTGGTGCTTTATGGAGCCTTGATATTGCAAAAGCCAATGTACTTTTACCGCAACCAGACTCACCAGCAATACCGAGCGTTTCTCCGGGCGCAATGGAAATACTTACGTCGTTTACGGCTCTCGCTACACCATTAGGAGAAACGTAATCAACACACAGATTATTAATTTCTAGTAGCTTGCTCATTATAAACCTCGGCGTTTGTCTGCTTCTTTTTTAAGTTTGTGCCACAATTTGATGTGTGGGCCCGTACGTAATTTAGGGTTGCTCACTTGGTCAATGGACATGTTAATCAGTGCTAATCCACCACCAGTAATCGCTAACGCTAATGCAGGAACCATCATTTCCCACCATGCTCCGGTATATAGCGACGAAGATGTCTGTGCCCAATACAACATTGAACCCCAACTCACTTCCGTTGCATCACCTAAACCTAAAATACCAAGACCAGCTTCAGACCCCATTGCGTAGATAACCGTGCCAAGGAAGCCACCAAAAACAATCGAAACTAAGTTAGGTAAAATCTCGACTAAAATAATACGAATTTTTGATTCACCCATAACCTCTGCAGAAATGATAAATTCTTTGCTTCTAATTGCCATGGTCTGTGCACGAATTACCCTCGCCCCCCAAGGCCAGGAGGTTATTCCTAACAACATAGTGATAACCAACGAACCGACTTGCCCTAAGAATGCAGCGAGAACAATCAGCAAGGGTAGCTGCGGAAACACGAGAAATACGTTAGTAATAAAGTTCAAGCGCTCATCAATTTTTCCGCCAAAGTAGCCAGAAGAAACGCCGACTAAAACTGCGATAGTCATTGCGATTACGCCCGCAGAAATCGCGACAGTCAGTGACTTTCTCGCCCCAAAAAGAACTTGGCTATACACGTCTCGTCCACTACGAGTTGTGCCCATAATATGTTCAGCACTTGGTGCTTCATGCGGGCGCGCAACACGCTTTTCGGGATTGTGCGTTGATAAAACAGGGGCAAATAGTGCACCAGCTAAAACTATCGTAAGTAAAAAAGTACCGATGATTGCTGGTGGGTTACCGTAAAAAAAAGCATAGGCTTTACCTAATGTTTTCTTTACATTTTTCCACGACCATTTCGGCTCTCGTGCCGGTATATTTGTTCGCTTCGAAATTTTTTGAGTGTCAATTAAATTATCCATGATGTGCCTCAATTCGAAATTCGTGGATCAAGCCAGACATACAGTAAGTCGGCGATAAAGTTAGCAACAAGCACTGCGGTCACTAAAATAAGAAGAATGGCTTGAATCAAAGGATAATCTCGCGCCACAATTCCCTTAAGAAGAATGTTGCCCAAGCCTTGGTAGTTAAAGACCACTTCGGTCATGATTGAGCCAGCGAATGAGAAGCCGATTGCCATAGCAATAGCGGTCGCGACAGGAAGAATGGCATTTCGACCAGCGTATCGAGACATCACACGATAGCTGCTCAAGCCTTTGGCCTCAGCCATCGTCACGTAATCCTCTCCCAAGACATTGATCATCGCATTACGCATATTGAAGACCCATGTTGCGATTCCAACCAAGACCATAGAGCCCATTGGAAGCACAGCGTGTTTAGCCACACTAGAAACAAATTCCCACGTAAAACCGGGCTCAAGTGACGGGTCATAAGTGTAAGCCAAAGGTAGTAAATCTAACTTTAGACCGAAGAAATAGAACAACAGTAACGCGGTTACGATATACGGAAAGTTGCTAATAAAAGCCAAGACTGGAGGAACAATTTGCCCAAACAGCCCTTCACGTCGATATGACGCATAAGTTCCAATACTGACACCGATGATGAGAGCGACAATGAGCGAACCAAGCGCCAGAAACATAGTCCACGGCAGTGCCATAGCAAGCACATCAGAAACACTAATAGGAAACATCAAAATAGACGGCCCCAAATCAAGCGTAAATACACTCTTCATATATGCAAAGTATTGTTCGAAAACATTACCATCAACAAAACCATACATCTCACGAACCGCATCCATCTGAGCAGGATCCATACGACCTTGAGCAGCAGCAAACAGAGCATCTACTGGGTCACCAGGCATTAAACGAGGCAACATAAAGTTAAACGAGATAGCAATCAGAAAGGCTGTGAAATAAAAACCGAATCGACGAAACAGAAATGACATAAATATCTTTTAACCTAAGAGCCGCAACTTACGTTACGGCCAAATTAGAAATAACTTACTTAAGGTGTAGGTTGTTGAGAATGATTACTCGCTTACCACCGTCGTACCATACTGGTTGTACGTATGGGTTCTCAGCGCTAGGCCAACCGACAATGTTCTTAGTGCTGTACTGGAACCAAGTCGGGTTAGAGAACAGAGGAATAAACGGAAGATTTTTAGCCGTAAATTCTTGAAGCTCACTCAACACTTCTTCTTGCTGTTCAGCGTCACCAATTTTGCCGAAGCTATCGATCAATGCATCGATCTCTGGTGAATTAACGCCATGACCAGCATGCCAAGTTTTCCCGATACGTGATGTCGAGAAGTACTCTTGATAAGCCAAGATTGGGTTAGTCGCAACCATTGACCAGTTGATAGACATTGTGTATTTACTGTCTTTCAAGTTGCTATCATAGACAGACCAGTCAACCGTTTTAATATTCGCTTTTACACCAACCTCTTCGTAGTACTCAGATACCATCTGAACAACTTGAATCCAGTCAGTCCAACCCGCAACGACTTCAATGTCGAACTCAAATGCTTCGCCATTTTTCTTTTCACGGAATCCATCCCCGTCTTTATCGACTAGACCAACTTCGTCAAGTAAGGCTTTCGCCTTTTCAGCGTCGTATTGTGTCAGATCCGCGTATTTAGCAGATACAGCTTTGTCGATATGCGTTTCGTAAAGCTCAGCAATACCACCAGCATTGTAGTTAGGCGTTGGGTAGCCGTAAGCTGCAATATCGACGATAGTTTCACGGTCAAGTGCCATAGATAATGCTTGGCGAACGCGAAGATCATCAAAAGGCGCTTCTTTAGTATTTACGTAAAGATGAATCGCATCGTTAGCGGGGTACCAGAAATGATGGTTTTCTTTATCAACACCAACAAACGTTGACTCAACGTCAGCGATAAAGTTTGAACCCCAATCAATTTCACCTTTAATTAAGGCCGGTTGGATTTGAGAGTTATCATTGTAAGAACGGAAGTTCACACAATCTAGGTACGGGCGGTTCTCTAGGTAGTAATTAGGGTTTCGGCATAGCTCCATCTGTTGCGGCTTGATGTATTTAACTGTGGTCATTGGGCCACTGCCTACTGGGTTCAAGTTGGTGAACGTTGTCAGCTCTTCAACTTTCGACCAAATATGCTTCGGTACAACGTGGTAGCGCTCTAGGTTCCAAGCGAAAGTAGAATCAGCTTCCGCCAGTGAGAAGACAACGGTTCTCTCATCAGAAGCAGTAACTTCTTGCAGGTTACCCGCTGACCAAATACCTTTTTGGTCAAATGCTGGAGCGTCTTTAGTTAGCATAAAGCTAAACACAACGTCTTCTGCTGTTAGTTTAGTACCATCAGACCACTTCAGGTTTTCACGAAGTTTAAGAGTTAGTGTCTTAAGATCTTCTGAAAATTCAACTGATTCAGCTAATCGGTAATCAACATCACCCGTCATATTGTTAAATACAACTAGAGGTTCAAACATCACACCGTGAAGTAGGTCTTTAGTTGTGTACGGGTTGAAGTTTTCAACAAAGCCAGTATTGATAATTGGCACCGTTAGCGTACCGCCCTGCTTTACTTCATCTGCTTGTACAGATGCTCCAAATAAAGCTCCAATAGCGAGCGAAGCAATCAATGTCTTTTTGTGCATCACGTTGTCCTTTTTAATGATAATAACCAGAAAGAAAGCGCTTTCTTTTAACTTTAAAAAAAGGGGGTGCTTTAGTATTTACTATCGGTTACTCATCTCAAGAAACCGCTTTCTTTAGGTGGATAATAAGCTGATTCTATGATTCTTCAACTTACAATTGAATGAAACGAACCATAGATCACAAATTTAAAACAGACAGAGAGCGGATATATATAACAGTGCCATTCATCACATTAATTACCAACATAACAATAAAAACCTTATAAAACAGTAAATTAAATAAAAACCAAAGTGACCTCATCATGAATACTGATCATCTATTTTCTTTGTCATTTATCAGCTTGTACGCTTTCTCAAATAGTCTTTTCATCACCGTTCTCCATTTTCATAATCTCCAACTATCTATGCTCCTCTCAAAAATTCAAGAAAGCGCTTTCTTGATTGTTAAACCTATGACAGCATATCAAGATTAAAATATGAGTTAGCCCTTAGGACAGATATGTTTAACTTTTGGAATGGCAATAAATCAAATAAAAGACAGCACTACGAATTCGAACTGATCCGCAGCTTATTGAATTGGAATTCAAATGAATCTGTTGTCGTTCACGACGACAAGACCGATTTTCCGAGAGCAGAGGATGAGGGGAATATATTCAACAAGGATTATGACGTACTCGTTACAGTCGCAGGGAACAAAAAATTTGCAAACAAACCTTTAATCAAGCTCAACTCTCCAATTTGCAAAGGATTGCTTGGGCACCGTATTTTAGTCGTTCGGGAACAAGATCAACCTACATTCCATCATATCCATAGTGATCAATTGAAATCACTGACAGCTGGAGTTCCGGCGACATGGGCTGACGCTGAGCTGTTTAGAGCAAATGGATATCGAGTACTAGAGCAAGGAACGTTACCAGAGGTTCTTAAACTTCTCTCAGATAAAAAATGTGATTATGTGTCACTCGGCGCCAATGAAGTAAAAAGTATATACCAAGAACACGCAAGCTTGCTGGAAGAGCTAACGATAGAAGAAAGCATCTTGCTTTATTACCCTCTTCCCTTGGTCTTTTATGTACACCCAGACAAAGTGCAATTTGCACAATTATTGGATGATAAGCTTCAAGACTTCATGTTAAGTGGTGAGTTTGATTCACTGTTTAACCAGCATTTTGGAAATGTGGTGAGCTCAACTGGACTAGAAAGCCGCAAGATCATTAACCTCACCAATCCAGAGTTGCCTGACGAGTTTGGATCATTTCAGTCTCAATTCGCCTCATAAACATAAATGGTCAAGACAATAGAGCCCTAACTTGTCCCAAATCCATCGAAAAGTTACGAAAACAACACAATGACCCTCGAAACGATCTTAATCTAGGGTCATTGAGCCAGAGTAGAGGCTACATTATTAACTACGTACATTTATAGATAACGATGAATACTCAAGTCATCAGTTTTGATATCACTACTTGAGCCGCTGACCACGCCTGCCAAGATCTTTCCTGATCCACACGCCATCGTCCAACCCAAGGTTCCGTGCCCCGTATTAGTAAACAAATTCTTGATTGGAGTTTTTCCGATAATAGGTGTGCCATCTGGCGTCATTGGTCTTAGTCCTGTCCAATACTCTGCCTTAGAAAAATCCCCGGCTTGAGGAAAGAGGTCTTTGATCACCATATCAATCGTGGCTTTACGTTTTTCAGGAATGAGATAATCAAAACCAGCAAGCTCTGCCGTACCCGCAATGCGAATGCGGTCATCAAAACGCGTCATCGCCACTTTGTAGGTTTCATCCATCACGGTAGAGGTCGGTGATTTATCAGCATTCACGATAGGCAATGTCAGCGAATACCCTTTGACTGGATAGACAGGAATAGACAGGTCTACTTGCTTCAACAGATCACGAGAATAACTGCCAGACGCGACTACGTAAGCGTCCGCTTTGAAGTCACCTTGAGTCGTGGTAATACTTACAATGGTTTGATTCTGATGATTGAGCTTGACCACTTCAGTATCAAACACGAACCTAACACCGAGTTGCTTGGCTTTCTCAGTTAAGGTTAAACAGAATTGATGGCAATCACCGGTTTCATCATGTGGTAAATACAGGCCACCTACGAGCTTATCTTTCACGTCTGATAAACCAGGTTCGATGGATAGGCACTGCTCAACATCAAACAACGAGTGCTCAATTCCACTTTCTTTAAGCAGCTTCATATCTTGCTGAATGAAATCCAATTGCTTCTCGCTTCGAAACACTTGCAACGTCCCTTTCTGTCTGCCCTCATAAGCCAGTTCTTCACTGGTTCTTAGCTCAGTCAGACAATCACGACTGTAATTTGCGATTCTCAGCATGCGCGATTTATTCTGTGCGTATTTGGCTTCATTGCAGTTGGCGAGCATCTTAGACGCCCAAGAAACCAATTCAGGAGAAAGTGACGGTTTCACTTTTAATGGCGCATGTTCTTGGGTGAGCCACTTCATCGCTTTTAAAGGGATACCGGGGGCGGCCCATGGGGAGGAGTAGCCGTAAGAGATTTGGCCAGCATTCGCAAAACTGGTTTCCTTACCACTGCTATCTTGACGATCGATAACCGTCACCGAGTGACCTTCTTTCGCCAGGTACCAAGCACTGGTCAACCCAATAACACCGCTGCCAATTACAATAACTTCCATTCTCTTCCCCTAATACCTGACAAAGCTAAAACCTGTCGAACACAGCTGTCAGTCTAAAACTCGTTTCGTTAATGCTTTGTAACTTATTCCGCATATGTTGACTTAACAATAGAGATAGCGTTGACAAAAACTCAATTCTACTTAAAAACGAATTCGGCAGCTTGGAACTGTGACATTGGCGGTATTTGGGAGCTTGGGAGCTTGGGAGCTTGGGAGCTTGGGAGGGATCGTTACATAAATCTACTATGCCTAGATATTGTAAGCGTCATGACTCAAGAAAGTGGCGTTTTCAAGTAAGAAATCTAACAAGGTTTCGGCCTGTAGCGTGAGTGCGCGGCCTTTCAAAGATTGAACCTTAACGGTTGCCTTCGATAAGATATCCAACTCGGTCGCAACCACTTCAATCTGTCCGGACTTTATCTCATCGATCACGGTGAGTTTGGGCATAAAGGTTACACCCAAACCTGCTGAAACAAAGTTAGTCAGTGCGGTCACCGAGTTAGTTTGAAGCTTTGGCTGCAAGGTAAGATGGGAAATTTGTTCGGCCTGCTTTACCAGCCTCCCCATGCCTGTCGAGTTATCGATCAAGGCGAGAGAAGCATCTTTAATATCTCGTAGTGTCACAGGTGCACTTTTCAGCGTAAGGAAGTGTCCTTTCGGAGCAATCAATTCGAGTGGATGGCTGCGTTCAACGTGGGAGTGCAGTTTAGGATGTGGAGCAGAAGCATAGGTTATCGCAAAATCTATCTGTTGATCTTCCAACATCTTGACAGCGTCCAATGCCCCAGCAATCTCAATAGAAAGGTTGATATCAGGATAACGAGTCATGAAGGTTTGCATCGGCTTTGACACCAAGTTGGTAATAAATCCTTCACCGATGGCAATGCTGACATTGCCTCCTTTGAGGTTTTTAAGCTTGGTTAGTCGAGCAAGCACTGCAGCCTCTCCACGAACAATGGAACGGTAGTAATTCAGCAGTTCATTACCCGCTTCGGTTAACAGTGATTGGCGGTTATTGCGCTCCCATACTTTCATTTCCGCTTGCGCTTCTAACTGTGTCAGCATTCTACTCATCGCGGCAGGGTCAACGTTCATCATCTTAGATGCCTTACGTAACGACCCATATTTCGATAAAGCATTAAGGTATTCCAGCGCGCGGATATTAAAGTGGTGCATTCAACTTCCTTTTGATTCAACTGACACTTAATTAAGCGTCTCACAAATTTGCTGCGAACATGTATCCCAATTTATCAAGATCGTGTTTGCACTTACTAACTTGTGCACCGAGTCACTGCCAAGCCAAAGGTTGAAGGAATATTCATATTATTTAGTTTGCTGTAAATAATACAAAGGCGACAACTTTCGTTATCGCCTTTGTAGTCATTATCTCGATGTTAATCTCAAGCTGTCAATAACCAGTCACGTCACCTACAGACCAACAAAGAAACTGATCACTAGCGCGTTGATCAAATCAACAAAGAAACCACACACTAATGGCACCACAATGAACGCTTGTGGGCTTGCGCCATAGCGGTGAGTTACCGCGGTCATGTTAACAATCGCAGTTGCGGTCGAGCCTAGAGTGATACCACCGAAGCCTGAACATATCACCACAGAATCGTAGTTTCTTCCCATCAAGTAATAAACGACAAAGATGGTAAACAACAGCGAAAGCAGGATCTGGATACTCATGACAACAGAGATATAGCCAAACAGTCCATCGAGATCCCAGATACGCAGCCCCATCAAGGCCATGGTCAAGAACATGCCTAAACAGATGTCAGAGATCATCGCTAAGCCTTTGCGGCCTTGGGCTATTTTCTCTTGTGTACGGCGCTTCTTGAACAATGCTCGACCAATATTTCCAATGAGGATACCGGCAATTAAGCAGCTTACGAATAACGGGAGTTTTAAGCCCATCGAGTCGATAACTTCGCTCAGGCTGTAACCGAGCATCAATGTTAAGTTGAGAATCAACCACGCCCACAAGACACCGTAATGGCTCAATTCAGTGCGAGTTTCACTTTCTTGGTACGCACCAACTGTCACTTCTTCTTCATTGGATGGACTCACTTTGTGCTTGTTTAGTAGGTAGTTGGCAATTGGGCCACCAATCACACACGCCGCTATCAAACCAACCGTATTTGACGCAACACCTAGCTCTAGCGCGTTAGCAATACCAAACTCTTCCACAAACATTGGCGCCCACGCTAACGTTGTACCTACGCCACCGATTAAGCTAACAGAGCCCGATAACAAACCAGCTTTAGGATCCATTCCAAAGCCAGAAGCTACAGCCATCCCGACCACGTTTTGCAGAACGATAAAGACGGCAGCAAGAAACAATAGAATGAACAACGGTCGCCCACCCTTAATCAGTGTCTTAATATCCGCTTGGAGTCCGATACCAGCAAAAAAGTAGAGAAGTAAAAAGTCTCTGACATCTAGGCTAAAGGTGATTTGGATTTCAAAAATATAGTAAAGCGCCGCTACGGTCGCAGCACAAACCAAGCCACCAATCACAGGCTCTGGTAATGAATACTTTCTTAATACTTCAGATCGTTCAATCAAACCTTTACCGATAAACAGTAATGAAATCGCGATAGTAAAAGAGAGCATTGGAGAAACTAGGGTTTCTGTCATGGGGGAATGAATTCCTAATAGTTAGATTATTAATAATATTTCGTACTATTAATAATCTAGATTCATGCCAAAAGATCAAGCGTTTATCGATGACAAAAACACCAAATATGGTTCAATCTGCGACAGCATTAATAGAGGAAATAACTATAAAGGAATGATTAAAGGAACTGATACTAGGGATGAATGTAGATGAAGTGAAATATAGGGGCTCTAAAACGAGAAAACCCCAGCATTTCTGCTAGGGTTTTGAATAGTGGTGGAAGGATGGGGATTTGAACCCCAGATACGCTATAAACGTATACTCGCTTTCCAGGCGAGCGCCTTAAGCCACTCAGCCATCCTTCCACAAATTGTGTGTTGAGCTTGTGACTCAACGAGGCGCTACTTTATTGATTCTGCTTGCTTTGGTCAAGGGGCATTGTCAAAAAAAGTGCCTTTTTCAGTTTGTTCGATTACAAATTAACTCATTAGATCAAAAACAAACCAAATTTCATTCTTTCGCTGCACTTACGCTTGTTGGTAGTAGCCCGGAACTCGAAACCATTTACGGCACATATCTAAGAAGTAACCGTACAGCACGCCCATACCGCATGAGATCACAGCGTTACTGGTTACAGCCGTAACGATCTGGTCGCTTGAAGCACCAACCGCCAATAAAATACCAGCATACACAGGTGACTGGAACAACACGTAAGCTAAAAGGTCAGAAATATTCTTCATCAACGAACTTTGTGAAAGCTTTGCACCATTACGCAAGAACCAATCACGAAAAACACCATAAGGCCAAGCGATAGCAATGTTTACTGGGATAGATAACGTTCGAGAAGCGAGAGACTGCTCAAATGTCATACCAGAAATAAACACTTCTACGATCATGCCTGAAATAAAACAGAAAACGACCATAGCAAATGTATCCGCAGCTGCGTTTCGAATACAGAATGGACCACGAGACTTCATTGACGTTAACCTAAAATATATCACTGCCTATTGAGTGAATTAGCAACATATAAACAAGGTGTATTTACACCCTACCAGATAATGTCGCTATTAAACCATAAGACTAGCAGTCATACATTTCAAATTAGAAATCAAGTTGTAAATTAACAACCAAAAACCACTTAAAAAGCAGTCACTTTCACCAAAAAACCACACCAAGGTCAAATAATAGACAATTCGTTATTTACTTTCTGTAATTAAACAACATCTAGGCCATAGGTAAATTTACAGTAATGATATTGATGACATCTTGTGTAGGTGGTACTCCTAAAGAAACCTGCTCTAGCGCTTTATCGACTTGTTCAGTAAGTTCAGCGTTGTTCATAGGTTCAACGTGGACACGTAGGCTCTCTAGTGCAAATTGAATCAGTTCTAGGTTGTTGTCTTCTAGCGCCACATACAGCGTCACTAACAGCTCTTCGGTGTTATCTTTATTTCGCAGATCAGGTTTAGGCAGTGACTCACTTTTACTTTTCGAGTTGTGTTTTTTTTCATCCTGGCTTTCGAGAGCATCCGCTTTTACTTCATGGTATTGGTAAAGCTTATTTGAATAGCGGAACAACGCGTCATCCAGTTCACGCTCATCAATCGGCTTAGCGATAATGTAGTCCACACCCGCCCCGAGCATACGTTCGCGAGTCTCTTTAAAGACATCAGCCGTACAACCAAATACCAGTACCGATGACACATCACCTATCAAAGCACGAATCGCAGTGGTTGATTCAACGCCATCCATCACAGGCATATGGTTATCCATGAGTACCAAATCAAAGCGCTCGGCAACCACTGCTTGTATTGCAAGTTCGCCATTTTCGACGCTCTTACAAGTGAAACCTTTGCTGCTCATGAAGGTTTCAATGATCACCGTATTCGTTCGGTTATCCTCGACAATCAATACTTTTAAGCCTGAGTAGTCCAACTTCTTATGTGGCAAACTCTCTATCTCACCAGGCTGACATGGTTGAATCTTCAATCGAACATCAAAGCTCGTGCCTATCCCTTCTTCACTGGTAACGGTAATACTGCCATCCATCAATTGGGCAATTTTCTTCACTATCGCTAAGCCAAGGCCTGTACCGCCAAAACGTCTTGTGGTCGAAGACTCCGCTTGTTCAAATGGTTTAAAAATACGCTTTTGAGCTTCTTTAGAGATACCAATTCCGGTGTCGCGAACTCGAATACTAAGATAGGTGTCACTCCCCTCTACGACTTCTTTCAGGTACACCTCGACAAATCCTCTGGAAGTAAACTTCACCGCGTTGTTCAATAGATTAAACAAGATTTGTCGTAGACGTGCTTTATCTGAGAAGTACCAACGACCAGAAGGCACCTCAGAGTACACTTTGAATTGCAGCCCTTTCTCGGAAGAGAGTGTGTAGTAGACACTGTTGATACTGCCGATGATCGAATCGAGTGGGAAGCGAGTCTCATCAAGATCCAGCCTTCCCTGCTCGATCTTCGAAAAGTCTAAGATCTCGTTGAGTAAGGTCATCATGTGATCACCGGACTCATACAAACTCTTAAGATGCTTCTCTTGTTCAGAATTTAGAGGCGTTTTAAGCAGGATCTGAGCAGTACCTAATACCCCATTCATAGGGGTGCGAATTTCATGTGACAGGGTCGCAAGAAAAGCAGTTTTAGCATTAGTGGATGCCTGAGCTTTAACCTTTTCCGCTTCAAGATAAATGGTCTTTTCGTTGAAGGTTTTAATCAAATGACCGATTTCGTCATCACTTGAGTAGTCAACATCGATGATTTCGCCTGCTTTCGAACTATCTACCTGTGCGGCAATCGTTGTAATTGGGCTAATCAAATAGCGGTTCAATAAGTAGTAACCCGCCATCACACAAAGTAGTAATAGCGGAACAATACCGCCCTCAATACTCATCACCTGACGAAATACTTCGTCTGCTACACGTGACTTAGAATTAACCACATCCACTTGCCAACCGAAATCACCAAATTGATTGCTACTGATATAGATCCCTTCAACGAGATTGAAGTTATGCGAAACCAACACTTGATTGAGTTTATCTCTGAGCATAATGCCAAGATTGTATTCTTCGGCGTGGTTCTTGATAAAGCCTAGCAACTCTTCAAGCGAGAGATCCACCGTCGCAACGCCAGCAAAAATGCCGTCGTAATAATAAGGCGATGAAGCAGTAATCATTCGAACGTGTGTGTATGGGTCGATATACACATCGCTCCAAGAGATGGTTCCTTGTTTTTTGTTGACTACAGAGGTGTACCAATACTCTTCTTGATAAGGAACATTTTTAGGATTGTTGTAAGAAAACAGCTGATCAATTTTTCCATCGTCGGCTTTATTGAAAAAGTGGCTGTTAAGACGCTTTTTAGAGTCAAGCGCATAAGGTTCAGGCCAAATTCCGGCACTGACGATCGTATCGTCACTCGCCGCCAACATCGACTTAAAGAGCGGAATAACATCATCAGTGTTGTGATGTGCTTGAGCAAAGCCAACTAGACTATCTACAAAGCCTTGAGAGCTGCTGAGTGGCTCTGTAATCAATGCGGATAAAAGTTGTGTACGCAAGTCGAGGTTTTGTTGTAATTTGGCGCGCACAGGGGATTCTACGACGTAATACGTCACACTACCGACAATGGCAATAAACATCGCAAGGTATAACCCAAGCGCTACCATACTTTTTTTCTTTAAAGACGACCGTATCTGCATAATTCTTTTATTGTTTTCTTTTCTGTTAAACCTAGTGTTTATCATCCATGACATCAAGCCTTTTTAGATTGAAGCTTGATTGGCACAAGTTCATTGGTACTATAAGCGCAAATATGTTCCCTTTTACGGTACCTCACTTTGACTTTACAAGATATTCTTGCGCTTCCAGAGTTGGAAGGAAAGCTAATCACAGAACACAAAACAATGGGCTTTGTCACTGCAATGGCAGCGGCACCTAATGTGTTAACCCCTCATGAGTGGCTGCCGTTCTTATGGGGTGGTGAAGAAGTCGCACCTTTTACGGATGGTGAGCAACTAGAGAGCTACATTGAAGTTATCATCACGCTTTGGAATAAAACACGTCCTGAGCTAATTGAAGGAACGTGGGGGTGGCCTGAAGCTTGCCAATTGGATGATGCAGAAGTGGTGAATACCGCTGCTCGCGATTTCTGTGAAGGCTTGCTTCAAGGATGGCAGATCGCCCGTGATGACTGGGAAACATTGATGCCTGAAGAGAGCGAAGACAACGCACTCGTGGGCGGCGTGTTACTTTCACTGAGCATGCTTTACGATCCAGAAACGTCAATTGCAACACTTGCAGAGCAAGGCATCGAAGGCCTAGAGCAATTTGAAGAGATCTTTAACGCTGTTCCTGTAATGCTTTGCGGATTAACGCAGCGTGGTATTGCACTGGCTGAAGCTCAATAAAAGTTAGCTTTATACTGATCCAAAAGGCCTCACAATGAGGCCTTTTTTCGTTTTTGGACGAGATTAAAATAGTAGCTCTAGAAGCCTTTCCAATCGAAGTCATCAATTCGCTCGTCGGCGATATAAAATAGTTTAGTGCCGCTGCTGACAACTTGGTCTAGTTCTGGGTTAAGTTCAATACCACTCCCAGTATCAATCGCAATCAGCGTTGCTTTGTACTTCTCTTTAAACACAGAGAAAATAGGCGCGACGGTGACAGGCTCAGCATCTTCAGGGAAATACGTTGAATATTGTGTCATACCTCTTGTTGAGCTCAATAGCTCTTGATGAAGCGCACTTGAACCTGGGTCTACCGCAGCCTTTGCTAGCATCTCTGCACCCACAGCCGGAATACATTCAGAGTTTGGACAATGTTTGTGTAGCAGGTCGCTCAACGCTTCATCTTTAAAATAAACCAGTAAGTGAGCTTTCGGATTTCGGTTAGCACAGTAAAGTGCCGCAGACAGGGTAATGTCGTCTTCCGGGTTATCAATCAGGATGCAACTCGCAGACTCAATACCCGTTTTCTCCATCTCTTTGCCATCTGTGTAGCTGTTTACTTTGACGAAATTGATTTCGCCGGGTAACGGGTTTTCGATATCTGAACGAGTACATAATACGATTGGTCGCTTACCCGTTTCTTCGTGTTGCAGCATGCGGATGAGGTGAATAGTTCTTTGTTCATTCCATCCCAGCATCAAAATGTGGTTGTCCACTCTAACTCTCCTTTTCCCTAGCAAGCCCGCTCGCCAATATTCAACACCTTCTGTTGCCACTTTACCGAGTAATGCGGCAAAAAGGCTGAGTCCACCCGGAATCACAAATAGAATGACTATCCACTGCCCCGCAGCCGTGGTCGGTGACAAATCACCATAACCTACTGTAGAAGCCGTCACCACCAAGTAGTAAGCAAATACGGTAACCGAACTGGTTAAATCTGTTTCACCCGCCAAATACAACATCAACCACGATAGAGCTATGTAGCCAAGAAAAGTGAACAGTAAGTTTTTGCCATTCAAAACAAAGATGTTTGCTTTGATCCAGCGTTTGAGTTGTAACCAGATTATCATTCGAGCCCCAATCTTAATCTCTTACTTACATGCTAGAAAAAATACGCGATATCAACAAGATATATCATCAGAAAAAGATACATAAGAACAACATTGATATCGATAGCCAATATTCAGATACAAAAAAACCAGCACTCGGCTGGTTTTTCTCTTGATGGTAAAGCAAAACAGTGATTAAGCTGGACTGCTATATATCATCACGGCAACGAAATTAAGCGTTGCCTTTAACCTGTAGGTTAAGCTGTTCGGCAAAATCTAGCATGCGGTTCAATGGGATAAGAGACTTCACACGTAGTTCGTCAGAAACGAAAATTTCGTGTTGCTTACCACCATGCTCAAGTGCGTTTTCAATCGCTTCAAGGCCATTCATAGCCATCCAAGGACAGTGTGCACAGCTGCGACAAGTTGCACCAGCACCCGCAGTCGGCGCTTCAATCAGCTCTTTTTCAGGAACCAATTGCTGCATCTTAAAGAAGATACCTTTGTCTGTCGCGACAATCATCTGTGGATGAGGAAGCTCTTTCGCCTTCTTGATCAGTTGGCTTGTTGAGCCTACAGCATCAGCCAGTTCAACCACGCTTGCTGGTGATTCTGGGTGAACCAAAATAGCCGCTTCTGGGTAGACCGATTTCATTTTCTTCAAAGCATCAGCTGAGAATTCATCATGAACGATACACTCACCTTGCCAAAGCAACATGTCAGCGCCAGTTTGATTTGCAATGTAAGAACCTAGGTGGCGGTCTGGCCCCCAAATAATGGGTTTGCCTTCAGCGTCCAGGCTTTCAACGATTTCTAAAGCGATGCTCGACGTAACCACCCAGTCTGCACGAGCTTTAACCGCTGCAGAGGTGTTCGCGTATACAACCACGGTATGGTCGGGGTGAGCATCACAAAATTCTGCAAATTTGTCAGCAGGACAACCCAGATCAAGTGAACATTCAGCTTCAAGCGTTGGCATTAAAATGCGTTTTTCAGGGGTAAGGATCTTTGCAGATTCACCCATAAAACGAACACCAGCGATAATCAAAGTGCTTGCTGAATGACGGTTACCAAACTTAGCCATTTCTAATGAATCGCCAACGAAACCACCAGTTTCTTCTGCCAGAGCCTGAATTTCAGGATCGGTGTAGTAGTGTGCAATTAGAACTGCATCTTTTTCTTGAAGTAGTTTTTTGATGTTTGCGATGTGGGCCTGTTTCTGAGCGTCGCTCAATGGAACTGGCTTAGGCGGAAACGGGTAAACTGTATCGATTTTATCTAGTATATGACTCATTGCTCTTGCTCTACGCAACTTCTTCCGAGGATTAGAGTATTCTACACAGGACAGCGATGAGGATCAAAAAGGATTGGTTGCAAGTAGTGACTAGCTAATACTTAAAACGCATAAACAAGGCGATGTGTTGGCAGCATAAAGAAGATAAGTAGACACTAAACGGGAGTGCTCAGGTATAAAAAAGAGGTACCTGAGCACCCCTATTTTGTTTTACAAGTGGGTTTTAGCCACTTTAGCCGAAGCACTGTTTGGGTACTCGGTAACGACTTGTTGGTAATATTTCTTAGCTTGCGTCGCGTTATTGTTGCGCGCAGCTATGTCACCAAGCTTAACCAGCGCATCTGCTCGCTTGTTGGAGTCTTTGTACGACACAACAGCGGCAAAGCTCTTCACGGCTTCTTTATCTTGCTTCTTAGCGAAATAAAGCTGACCTAACCAGTAATGTGAGTTAGGTGTGAAGGTTGAATCTGGGAAGTCTTTTTGAAACTTTTGGAATGCTGCGATAGCGCCCGTGTAGTCTCGTTGCTTTAGAATCATATCTACAGCATTTTGATAAGCGGTTTGCTCATCGACATCAGTACTGAACGTACCAGAAGCGTCTTTAGAGCCTTCGCTCGCCGCTACTGCTACCGTTGCCGTTCCTGCTGCTTTCACCTCGCCTCTCACACGATCCAGTTCAATGAACAGTTCGCGTTGGCGCTCTAGCATTTGCTTCATATCGTAGCTGTTTCGTTCCAGCTCACCACGAAGTTCACTGATCTCCAGTGCCATGTCGTCGATTTGCTGTTGCATTTGAAGCTGAACGAGATTGCGATTTTGAAGCAGGCGCTCTAAACGCTCAATATCTGATTCGTTAGATGCAGACGCTGCTCGAGAGGAAGATGATGAATTGGTTGCGGTGCTATTGAGATCGGATACTGGAGCTGGTGCAGCGAACGTAGTGTTCGCTGCACTTGCCAGTAACGAAAGCAAAATGACTCGCTTTGTGTTACTGAACATGAGGCAATTCCTCAATTATATAGTCTACTAAAATTAGTAAACTAGTACTGCGCGACGGTTTTTAGCGTACACATCTTCAGATTGACCTAGAAGAAGTGGCTTCTCTTCACCGTAGCTTACGATAGAGATTTGGTCTGCTTGAACACCTAGAGCTTGTAGGTATTTCGCTACAGCTTGTGCACGACGCTCGCCAAGTGCGATGTTGTACTCAGGAGTACCGCGTTCGTCAGCGTGACCTTCGATAGTAACGTTCATGTCAACGTTGTTGCTTAGGTAAGCTGCGTGAGCTGCTAGAATTTCTTCGTAGTCGCCAGCGATAGTAGAGTTATCGAATGCAAAGTAGATTGTTTGAGTTTCGCGTAGCGCTTGCTCTTTAAGCTCTTGCTCAGACAGTTGAGCGTTAGCATCAATTGGCGTTACAACAGTTGTGTCTACGTTGCCTTCTGAACCTGAAGTTGTTTGGTTGCTTTCAGTACCTGAAGTTGCAGATGTTGCTTCATCAGTTGAGCTACATGCCGTTACTGCCATCACTGGTAGTGCAATCATCAAGCCTTTAAGAACTTTGTTAAGTTGCATCTTTTTTTCCTTACGTTATCAAACTTAGTTTCTACAGCGACTAAGTGCTATAGATAGTTAATTGCCACAATAGTTAACACTATCAATAGCTAAAAGAATGTATCACTTTAACTAGAGGAACGGTGACCATGCAGGCGCTCTTACACGTCCGTTGGTTGCCGGTAATCTAGCTTTGAAACGGCCATCGATAGAAACCATCGATAATACGTTTGTTTTGTTGTAAATAGAGCTATAGATAACCATACCTCCATTTGGCGCAATACTTGGAGATTCATCTAACAATGTCTTTGTTAGCACCTGAACCGCACCGGTTTCCAAATCTTGCTTAGCCAAGTTGAAGCCTGAATTACTGCGATTGACCATGATTAGGAATCGACCATCAGGGGTGATCTGGCCACCTAAGTTTTGGCTACCTTGCCAAGTAATACGAGAAGTCGAATTATTGGACAAATTTACATTATAAATCTGTGGTTTACCACCACGATCCGATGTGAAAATAAGAGACTTGCCATCTGGGTGCCAGAATGGTTCCGTGTTATTAGAACGGCCACGAGTAATTTGAGTCAGCTTACGGCTAGCAAGGTCAAGTGTGTACACCTGAAGGCTGCCTGTTTTAGACAATACCAATGCCAATGTTTTACCATCTGGCGAGAATCTTGGCGCACCATTATGACGAGGGTATGACGTTACTTTCTCACGCTCACCCGTGTAAATATTCATGATGAATATTTCAGCTTGGCCATTTTGGAAACTCACATAAGCAAGCTTTTTGCCGTCTGGTGACCATGCCGGTGACATTAGAGGTTGCTTAGAACGAAGTACCAAGCGCTCGTTAAAACCATCGTAGTCAGCAACACGAAGTTGGTATGGGTATTTATCTTTGTCGTTCACTACCACATAAGAAATACGAGTTAAGAACGCACCTTTCTCGCCAGTCAGTTCTTCATAAACTAAATCAGAAATACGGTGTGCATACTCTCTCAAGCGTTTACCAGGAACTGTCGCTTTCTTATTGAACAACACGTGGTCTTTAGAAAGTACCAGTTGGCCCTCATCACTTAACGCACGGCTTTGTCCTTTGGTCAGTTGACCACGAACAATGTCAATCAACTGGTAGTTGACTACATATTGCCCTTCGGCATTTTTAGTGATGCTACCTGTTAGCAATGAATCAACGCCTAAGTTAGTCCAAGCATCAAAATCCACCTCACTTTCGCTGTAAGGCGTCTGTGGCATCTTGCTTGTTGCAACTGGGCTGAATTTACCACTGCGTTGTAAATCAGAAGCAATAACTGCTGATACATCGTGTGGCAATTGTTCTGCACCTTCCCAACGGAAAGGGACAATAGCGATAGGTCTTGCGGAGTTAATACCGTCTGTAATAACCAGCTCCAGTGCCGCGTGTGCAAACTGGCTGCTTGTAGCTATTAAGAAAACAAAACTCAGTAATAGTTTCTTTAACACAAGTTCGTCCTTTTACTCTGGTGATACAGTTAAGTTAATGTCTTTCAGTGATTTCACAATGTCTGGGTCTTTCGGCAACGGGTACGATTGCACTTGTGCCACAGCACGCTTGGTTGCTGCACATAAACGGCTGTCGCCATCTAAGATACTTAAGCTACCCAATATCGCGTTAGAGCCCGTTGGAATCAGCTTAAGGTTCACTCGACATGACCGTCCTCTATAGCTGTCTTCTAGCAACAGGTTCTGCTGAATCAGTTGGGTATAAATAGCGCCATAACGCTGTGCTTCATCACTAATAAACTGTTGTCTTGCTGAAGAGTTTTGAGTCGATTCAGTCTCCAGTCCAGCAAAGATGTCGTTCAATGCTGCTTCTTGCTGTTTACGCTCTTTTTCAGCTTTTGCTGCAGCTTCTTTTGCTTTGCGCGCTTTCTCCGCTGCGGCTGCCGCTTCTTTCTCTTTCGCTATACGTTGCTTTTCAGCACGTTCAGCGGCTTCTTTTTCTTTACGAGCTTTATCTGCAGCATCTTTCGCGGCCTTTTCTTTTGCCACGCGTTCTTGTTCAGCTTTAGCTATCGCCACTTCTTTGGCTTTGCGCTCTTTTTCCGCTTTCACAACCGCTGCTTCTTTCAATTTACGATCAGCTTCTGCTTTAGCGGCTTTCTTTTGTTCTTGCTTTAAACGAGCCTCTTCAACTTTACGTTGTTTTTCATTCTCAACTCGACGCTTTTCGGCTTCGCGAGCGGCTTTCGCTTCTTTAGCCTGCTTTTCTTTCAGCTTTCGAATGTTCTCTTCTTCAGCTTTACGATTTTTTTCAAGTCGTTCGCTTTCACGTCTTAGTTTGTCTAGACGCTCTTGCTCTTTCTTACTCGCTGCTTCTCTTTGTTGGCGAATCTGTTGAGCTTGTTGGCGAACCAACTGCGGATCAATCACCACGGCTTGAACCATCTGCCCAGTAGGCTTTGGTTCCGACATTGTGAAATCCGCCCCCCAAATAAGCGCAACGAATAAGATGACGTGCAGCCCAAGAGAGATAAGAAGCGGTGATCTAAAATTATTGGATTTCTTATTATTCGCTTTCATGAATGCTACGGAGCTATTCCCTTATATCCGTTAATAGGCCAACCTTTGGCACACCTGCACGGCTTAATTCATCAAGTAATAAAACCACTTCAGCGTAAGGCGTTGCGGCATCACCACCAACTGCCACTGGAGAGTTTGGCTTAAGAGACAGCTCGGCTTTCACTCGGACGATAATGTCTTCCATTGATAAACCACGCTGTACTTCTTCGTTGTTCACACTCAAGCCAAGCTCACCGTCTTTGTTCACTTCAACGATAATAAAGCTCGCATTGTCGTCACCCAATAGATCTTGTGCAGACTGAGCCGTTGAAGCCTTAGGCAATTCAACGTCTACGCCTTGAGTAACGAATGGCGAAGTCACCATAAAAATAATCAGCAAAACAAGCATAACGTCGATGTAAGGTACAACGTTAATCTCTGCTGTCATTTTGCGTTTTTTAGGTTGGTATCCGGCCATCTATTATTCCCTGCCAGCCATCGCTTGACGGTGAAGAATACTGTGGAACTCTTCAGAGAAAGTCGCATAGTTATGTTCGAGTTTACCTACACGGCTACTGAAGCGGTTGTAAGCCATAACAGCCGGAATCGCAGCGAATAGACCCATTGCTGTTGCAATCAGTGCTTCTGCAATACCAGGCGCAACCATTGCGAGTGTCGCTTGCTTCACTTCACCTAATGCGATGAATGAGTGCATGATGCCCCACACCGTACCAAACAGGCCGATATAAGGACTGATAGAACCCACTGTCGCTAAGAAAGGTAAGTTAGTTTCTAGCTCATCCACTTCACGGGCAACCGCAACACGCATTGCACGACCTGTGCCTTCCATAATGAAGTCAGGAGAAGTGGCATTAGATTTACGAAGGCGAGCAAATTCAGTGAAGCCTGCGTAGAAGATTTCTTCAGTACCAGAAAGATCGTCTTTGCGCTTATTGCTCTCTTGGTACAGCTTTGCGAGATCAACGCCGGACCAGAACTTATCTTCAAATACGTCAGTTTGTTTAGAAGCTTGAGATAATACTTTACTTCTTTTTATGATCATTGCCCAAGAAACAACAGACATGCCCATAAGAATCAGCATGACCATCTTAACTAGTAAGCTAGCTTCTAAAATTAGGCCTAAGATTGAGATTTCAGCAGTCACTATTCGTTAGCTCCGTGAGAATAAATGTTGGCATTGCTTTGGGTTTCATTTTTTGATTATCGATACATGCTACCTTAACCATTGCTTTACACAATGCCTTGCCATCAGGATTTACGATCTCTTGACAGAAGACCAAGGTAGCTCGCTTCAACTCGTAAATATTTGTAATGACTTGTAAAGAATCATCAAGTCGCGCACCTTGAATAAAATCAATGTCCATATGTCGGACTACAAAACCGATATTTTGTTCTAACAAGACTTGCTGAGAGACGCCAATTGAGCGCAACATCTCAGTTCGAGCGCGTTCGAAAAACTTAAGATAGTTTGAATGGTATACAACACCACCTGCATCGGTGTCTTCGTAATACACTGTCACTGGCCACGTAAATGGCTTAGATATTCCCTGCAATTTGATACCACAATCCAAAACGATAAAGATCTCACTATAACCTAACTCCTTATCATTAATAGTATATCGCTGTGAATTTTTTGATTTAATAGACGAAAAAAAAGGCCATCTGTATAAGATGACCTCTTTTTGACTAAAAACCCAACAAGTATAAAGGTTCACGTCGTTATGAACCTAAATCTTCTGCCTTTTATAAAAGGCGCAACACCGTTAGGTAGAGCAAAATTGTGAGTGAAACGTATGGGCTAAACAGTAGCTGCCACATCCAAGCTCTAGGCTTAAACCCGATACCGTAAACCATGCTTGAGCACACTGCCCAAATAAACATTGGCCCGATGATCGCGTTAAAGCCACCGATGCTTGTCGCATACGCTTCAGGATCCCACATCACTAAACCAACATGCATGAAACCCAATACGAGGGATAAAGCTCTTAACAGAGTCTTATCCATTGGTTGATGCAGTTTAGCGATTTGCTCCGCGAGATTACTCACTGTCTTTATCCATCATTTCTGAATGCTCTAACCATAGAGCATTGATGATGCCGAATGCACATGCTAGAAGTACACCCAAAATCCATGCGAAATACCACATAAAATTTCTCCTAAGTTATTTAACTTCTAGCTTAGTAAGCTGAAACGTCGTTATCTTCGATATGTTTCTTATCTAGACGACCGAACATTTTGTAGTATGTCCAAGTTGTGTAGCCAAGAATCACAGGAACCATTACCGCCGCAACTCCGGTCATAAGACCAAGCGTTAACTCACTCGCTGTTGAATCCCACATAGTCAAACTATGGCTAGGGTTCAGGCTTGATGGCATTACGAATGGGAACATTGCAAAACCAGCCGTTAAAATAACACCAGCGTTAGATAGGCTTGAGAACAAGAATGCGAAACCACCACGCTCAAAGCGAGATGCAATCACAGCAAGCAGTGGCATTGCTACACCAAGGATCGGCGCAGCCCACATTGCTGGATACGTTTCGAAGTTTGTCATCCAAGCACCAACTTGAAGTGATACTTCTTTGTTTAGTGGGTTTGAATCAGCAAACGTGTCCATCGTGCTAGTGATTACATAGCCTTCAATAGACTGAACCCAGAAGCCACCGATAACGAACAGAGCGATAGCGATTAGGCCCGTGATCTGAGCAACGTTACGAGCGCGGCTGTGCAGTTCTTCTGTTGTCTTCATTTGAAGCCATGTTGCACCTTGCATCACGAACAACATCAGAGCCAACACACCACAAAGCAATGCAAATGGGTTAAGCAGAGCAAAGAACGTACCATGGTACTTAGACATCATAAATTCGTTCAGATCAAATGGTACACCTTGTAGTAGGTTACCAAATGCCACACCGAAAATGATTGGTGGTACTGTGCCACTAAAGCAAAGTGCGTAGTCCCAAGTTTTACGCCATTTTGGATCTTCAATCTTAGAGCGGTAATCAAGAGCAAGTGGACGTAGCCAAAGCGCTGCTAACGTCGCGTACATTGCGAAGTAGAAACCAGAGAAAGACGTCGCGTAAACCAGTGGCCATGCAGCAAACAATGCACCACCAGCAGTGATAAGCCAAACTTGGTTGCCATCCCAGTGAGGGGCAATCGTGTTTAGCATAATACGACGTTCAGTGTCGCTCTTACCGATAACAGGAGAAAGGGCTGCAACACCCATATCGAAGCCATCAGTTACGGCGAAACCAACCAGTAGAACACCGATCAATACCCACCAAATAAGTCGTAAGCTTTCGTAATCAAACATAATATTCCCTCACTTATACTTCGACTGAACGGCTAACTTTGTCTTCAACAGAGTTATCGTTTTGTTCGAAGTGGTAACGGCCTGTCTTTAAGCTACTTGGACCTTTACGTGCGAATTTCAGCATTAGGTAAACTTCAGCAATCAAGAACACTGTGTACAGTGCCAGAATCGCGAATAGAGAAGTCCAAAGCTGTTCAATAGTCAGTGCTGATGCAGCCACATTAACCGGTAGGATTTCACCAACCGCCCATGGCTGACGACCAAACTCAGCAACGAACCAACCTGCTTCAATCGCAATCCAAGGTAGTGGGATTGAGAATAGCGCCGCTTTAAGTACCCATGGTTTCTGTTCGATCTTCTGACGACACGTTTGAACAAACGCCGCACCGAATACAAACAGCATGATGAAGCCACAAGCAACCATCAGACGGAATGACCAGAATAGAGGCCAAACTGTTGGGATAGAATCATCCGCAGCCATTTGGATTTGATCTTCTGTTGCATCAACAACGTCATCTGTGTAGCGCTTAAGAAGCAGACCGTAACCTAGGTCACCTTTCACTTCGTCGAACGCTGCGATGTTTTCTTCAGACTTGTCGCCTGAACGTAGCTTTTCAAGCAGCTCGTATGCGTACATACCAGTGCGGATACGATCAACGTGATCATCACGTAGGTCACGTAGGCCCGTTACTTCAGTATCAAGCGAACGCGTTGCAATGATGCCCATTACGTATGGGATTTTAATTGCGTAGTCAGTATTCATTGTTTCTTGGTTTGGAATACCAAAAACAGTAAATGCGGCTGGTGCTTCTTCAGTATGCCACTCTGCTTCTACCGCAGCGAGCTTCACTTTTTGAACTTCACCAAGCTCGTAGCCAGATTCATCACCTAGTACGATTACTGACAGGATCGCCGCCATACCGAAAGATGCTGCAATCGCAAAAGAACGACGAGCAAAGGCAAGGTCACGACCTTTAAGAATGTAGTATGAGCTGATACCAAGGATGAACATTGCACCCGTTGTGTAACCAGACGCCACTGTGTGTACGAATTTAACTTGCGCTACTGGATTTAGTACAACTTCAGCGAAGCTCACCATTTCCATACGCATGGTTTCAAAGTTAAATTCCGCACCCACTGGGTTTTGCATCCAGCCGTTCGCTACCAAGATCCAAAGCGCTGAGAAGTTAGAGCCAAGTGCTACTAACCACGTTACCGCTAAGTGCTGACGCTTCGACAATCTGTCCCAACCGAAGAAGAAAAGACCAACAAAAGTAGACTCTAGGAAGAATGCAACAAGCGCTTCAATAGCTAGCGGAGCACCGAAGATGTCTCCAACGTAGTGAGAATAGTAAGACCAGTTTGTACCAAACTGAAACTCCATGGTTAAGCCTGTCGCTACACCAAGAGCAAAGTTAATACCAAACAATTTACCCCAGAACTTGGTCATGTCCTTGTAAATTTGTTTGCCCGTCATTACATATACTGACTCCATAATGGCAAGAAGAAATGCCATACCTAAGGTCAGTGGAACAAATAGGAAGTGATACATCGCTGTAAATGCAAACTGCAATCGCGACAGATCAACAACATCAATCATGGTAACTCCTTTGTGTCGGCTGAATGACACTTGTGTGATTATTCACCGCAAAAATCCATGTTAAAACAATTTATGTAATTGTTATTACAAATTGAAATTTGTAGCAAAAACGTACCGTTATAGTTAGATTATTGTTAAGCATGAGCTAATATAGCTGGCGCTAATATTACTGGTAAAATCAGTATGTTTCAAAAGGTTTATAGGAGAACCTTGCGTTGATTTGTATCAATTTTATTCGAGCAAATTAGAGTTATTTTTGTACAATCATGATTAAAATCACACCAATTTAGCCTCTGTTAATAACAGCGCATGATATCTGTGACAAAAGCTCAGCACCACTTCAACATACGAATTACAACTACCTATAAAGTATTAACAAAAAATATGACAACTTATTTCATTTTTTGCTAGCCAAATCAAACCTGCAATCAAAGTTTTCATTTTTGACAGAGGCTATTCAGCCTTTTTATCGAATCGCTCAAAGAGTTGTTATTCAGTAAAAAGCAAAAAATCCCAGCGCTTATGCAACTGGGATCTTTAGAAATGAATAAGTTAACGATTAGAAGGTTTATCTATTCCGAAGTGTAAATACGCTCTGTCGGTCGCGATTCGACCTCTTGGCGTTCTTTGTAAGTAACCTTGCTGAATCAAGTAAGGCTCCAACACATCTTCAATGGTGTCTCTCTCTTCACCAATCGCAGCTGCCATGTTGTCGATACCAACCGGACCACCACCAAACTTCTCCATGATCGCAAGCAGAAGCTTTCTATCCATGTAGTCGAAACCTTTAGCATCGACATCCAGCATGTTGAGTGCTTTATCTGCAACGTCTGGGCAAATATGTCCATCGCCTTTCACTTCCGCATAGTCACGAACACGACGTAGTAGACGGTTAGCAATACGTGGTGTACCACGCGCACGGCGAGCAATTTCTAATGCACCTTCAGACTCCAGAGATAGGCCAAGGCAATCCGCGCTGCGTTGAACGATATTTTGAAGATCTTCTACTTTGTAGTACTCAAGACGCTGGGTAATGCCGAAACGGTCACGTAACGGAGACGTCAGTGAGCCAGCGCGAGTGGTTGCGCCAATCAAAGTGAAAGGAGGAAGATCAATCTTGATAGAACGTGCCGCAGGGCCTTCACCAATCATGATATCCAATTGGTAATCTTCCATTGCGGGATACAACACCTCTTCAACCACTGGGCTCAGACGGTGGATCTCATCAATGAACAGCACATCATTTTCTTCAAGGTTAGTCAGTAGCGCCGCAAGGTCACCGGCTTTCTCTAGAACAGGGCCTGAAGTGGTACGGATGCTCACATCCATTTCATTGGCAACAATGTTTGCCAACGTGGTTTTACCTAAACCGGGAGGGCCAAAAATCAACAGATGATCCAGAGCTTCATTTCGCATTTGAGCGGCTTGAATGAAAATCTCCATCTGGTTACGAACGTGGTCCTGACCTTGATAGTCGGCTAGCGCCTTTGGACGTATTGCACGGTCGATAACATCTTCATCTTTAAAGACCGGATTATCCGGTGCAATCAGGCGATCGGCTTCAATCATAAATTCTGTTATTCCTAACTCTGCGCACAGGCAAAGTGAATGAGTCTATTTTGTAGAACAAGTATATGAGGTATTAAACCATCGACTTCAGTGCTTCGCGAATCAATTGTTCGCTGGTCATGCCATCTTTAGCCACTTGAGCAACAACTTTAGAGGCTTGAGTCGGTTTATAACCCAACGCAAGTAGTGCGCTTACCGCTTCTTCTTCAGCATCGTGAACCGCTGGCATCGAGTCCATTGGCGCAGCATCCGTTGCAGGCGTAAACAGATCACCTGCGCCCCACCCTTTCAGGCGGTCTTTCATTTCAACAACCAGACGTTCTGCGGTTTTCTTACCCACACCAGGAAGTTTAACCAGCGTAGAGATATCTTCACGTTCAACACTCTGAACAAACTGGCTAGCGGTCATGCCTGAAAGTATGCCAAGACCTAGCTTAGGACCTACACCATTTGCTTTGATGACTTCACGGAACAGAGCACGCTCTTTTACCGTATTGAAACCATAAAGTAGCTGCGCATCTTCACGTACGACAAAGTGAGTGTAGATAATTGCCTCTTCGCCAACGTTTGGTAATTCATAAAAACAGCTCATTGGCATTTGTACTTCATAACCAACACCACTGACTTCGATTAGCAACTCTGGTGGCTGTTTTTCTATTAATGTACCGCGTAGGCGTCCGATCACAATTCACTCTCTTGATGGAATATTATTTGAGGGACAGAATATAAAAGAACTGGATGCTTATCCAGTTCTTTGTGTTTATTAAGGTGATTTATTTAAGCTTGCTTAGCTTGGGAAACCACACTATTCAGGCTTTCAACCAGTTCTTTTACCGAAGTAACATGGCCTGTTAATTCAGAACCATAATTGGCTACTAAACCCGATACAGATTTAGTTTCTGCCACACTCTGCGCCACCTCTGAACTCGCGAGATCGAGTTCTTTCAGAGAGCTCATCTGCATAGCCATGATATTGGTGAGCTGATTAACATCAGTAGAAATGGTTTGCACCTCTGAGATGATGCCGTTCATTTCATTCGCCGTAGTTTCAATAATGGCTCGACCGTTTTCTACTTCTTCTTTACTGCGATCTAACAAGGTTCGAATTTCTATTGCTGAATGACTGCTTTTCGCCGATAGCTCTCTCACTTGATCGGCCACAACAGCAAAGCCTCGTCCTTGTTCACCGGCTCGAGCGGCTTCTATTGCTGCGTTGAGTGCTAATAGGTTGGTTTGTTCGGCTACGGAAGTAATCAAATCGGCGACTTTCATGATCTCTTGATTACTTTGAATGATCTGGCTGATTGCACTGGTTGAGGCTTCTAGTGACTCAGAGCTCTTTTGCGCTTTGGTTCCAACCGCTTCACTGCGCTCTTTCAGTTCACCCACAAATGAATTGGATTCTTCGATACCTTGAGTCATTTGATGCAGTTGTTGGCTCATCTGTTCTGCTGCACTCGCCTGAGATTCACAATTGATGTTCAACACCTCAACTTGAGCATGCAGATCTTGCGACTGCTGGTCTAAATGAATAGATACGCCCTGTAAACTTTCAGAGTTTGAGTTAGCTTGGTCAAGGACAATGGAAAGTCGACCTTCACTTTGCGTAGCTTGGTTGGCAACGTGTTGGCTTTCTGAAATCGCATCCTCTGCCATTTCGATCGCCACCTCTTTCTGTTTCGCAGTAAATGCTTGGGCAATGCAGATCACCACCAGCGGCATAATCACACCAGACCAAGTTTCTACCACTACCGCATCAGGGGTTAGCTCAAGCTGGGGAAATACAAATCCATTGAGATGTGCTGAGGTCATCACTAATGAAACACCGATAACCAGTCCACTCCACACCAAAGCCACAATTCGTGTTCCAGATAAGAAGAAAGCGACCACTAACAAAGGCACCCAATAAGCTTGAGTGGAAGCCACAACCCCACCGCTTTGGTAAATGATGTTCAACGCGTGGACAGCCATGCCGACAAAACCAAAGTTAAGTGCAAGGCTCGGCTTACTCGTCACACGAAGTAGCAGTGCAGAGATCAGTTCGAATACGATAAGAAATACAGATGTGGCGATCAGAAGTTGCTCTTCGTGCTTAGTCCACTTGATTAAGCTATAGACGCCCACGAAGAATGCGATAAAAGTGAAGAGTAATAAGATATCGGCTTGTCTGACTTCATTGTTACTCCACCCATTGCTTTTGAGTAGAAACAGCGCGCGCCACAGCTTGATTGGGTTCATCAGTGATCATCCTTGATTAACTTGTAAGACCTCCGACCAATGTTAATAACATGTTAAATGATACGCAATGTTATTATCTGGGTTATGTCCGAAAGATCTCATTTCATCAAGGATTTAGCGGCGTATTGTGTTGATATGAGCCAAACCGGCTGTAAGGCTCATCAATAGAATAAGTTTAAAAGGCAGAATATTAGGAACTAACAATAGAATGAGATTTAACGGTAACGCCCTTTTCGAGCGCCTGTTGCCTTACCAGCCAATGCGATTAAGGTTTTGTTGGTGTTAGCATGAGTAATAGCCACACCGAGAGCATCTGCAGCATCGGCTTGTGGTCTCGCTGGCAGTTTAAGCATACTCATTACCATGTTTTGAACCATTAACTTATCTGCACCGCCGTTTCCTGTTACCGCTTGCTTGATTAACCTTGCCGCATATTCATGTACGGGTAAATCCGCATTCACGGCTGCCACTATCGCGCTACCACGAGCTTGTCCAAGCTTAAGTGCTGAATCGGCATTCTTAGACATAAATACTTGTTCAATGGCGAATACGTCAGGCTGAAACTGAGTAATGATCTCACTCACGCCCGCATAGATTTGCTTTAAACGACCTGGCAGTTCTTTCTCGGAAGTACGAATACAACCACTACCTAAGTAATATAGATGACGACCATTTTGACGAATCACGCCATAGCCGGTAATGCGAGAGCCAGGGTCAATCCCTAAGATAATAGACATAACTTCAATACTGATTATTTATACATGCTTTTCAGCTTAGTATATCGAACGCAAAAAAAAATGCCCGTCAAATTAACGGGCATTTTCTAATTTACTCACAAATCTTGGCTAATTAATTAAGAGCTCTCTATCAACTAGGATCTCTTCATCAACGAGAAAGATAACAGGCTTACGCTTGCTCTTTCTTCTCAGCCAATTTAACAGCGATTGCTAGCTCTTCCAGTGATGCTGGGTTTGCTAGGCTTGGCGCGTCTGTTAATAGACATGCTGCAGCTGTTGTTTTCGGGAATGCGATAACGTCACGGATGTTCTCTGTACCACAAAGAAGCATTGCTAAACGGTCAAGACCGAATGCTAGACCTGCGTGCGGTGGCGTACCGTACTTAAGCGCTTCAAGTAGGAAACCGAACTTCTCTTGTTGTTCTTTAGCTTCGATACCTAGGATACCGAATACAGCCGTTTGCATTTCTGCGCTGTGAATACGTACAGAACCGCCGCCTACTTCGTAGCCGTTGATTACCATATCGTATGCATCAGAGTTAGCTGCAGCTGGATTTGCTTTTAGCTCTTCCGCGTTCACACCAAGTGGTGATGTGAATGGGTGGTGCATTGCGTGAAGGTTGCCTTCGCCATCTTCTTCGAACATTGGGAAATCAATAACCCAAAGAGGTGCCCACGCTTTCTTATCGGTTAGCTCTAAGTCATCACCTAGCTTGATACGAAGTGCGCCCATTGCTTCAGCAACGATGTTCGCTTTATCTGCACCAAATAGGATGATATCGCCAGATTCAGCTTGAGTACGCTCAAGAAGACCGTTGATTACGTCTTCGTTTAGGAACTTAGCAACTGGAGATTGGATACCTTCCATGCCAGCAGCACGGTCGTTAACCTTCATCCACGCTAGACCTTTCGCGCCGTAGATGTTTACGTGCTCTGCGTAACCGTCGATTTGCTTACGAGTTAGCTTAGCACCACCTGGTACACGGATAACCGCTACGCGACCTTTTTCGTCGTTCGCAGGGCCAGAGAATACTTTGAACTCAACGTCTTTAACCAAGTCAGCAACATCTACTAATTCTAGTGGGTTACGTAGGTCTGGCTTATCAGAACCGAAACGACGAATCGCTTCAGAGAAAGGCATTACTGGGAATTGGCCCAGTTCAACATCTAGAAGCTCTTTCCACATATCGTGAACTAGCTTCTCAGTGATGTTACGCACTTCTTGAGAAGACAGGAACGATGTTTCGATATCGATTTGAGTAAATTCAGGCTGACGGTCAGCACGTAAATCTTCATCACGGAAACATTTAACGATTTGGTAGTAACGGTCAAAACCAGACATCATCAGCAATTGCTTAAACAGTTGAGGAGACTGAGGAAGTGCGTAGAAGCTACCTTTGTGAACACGGCTTGGTACTAGGTAATCACGAGCGCCTTCAGGTGTCGCTTTCGTTAGTACTGGTGTTTCGATGTCTAAGAATAGATTCTCGTCTAGGAAACGACGAACGAAGCTAGAAGCACGTGCACGAAGCTTAATACGATCGCTCATTTCTGGGCGACGAAGATCGATGTAACGGTACTTAAGACGCTGTTCTTCAGAGTTCGTTTGGTTGAAATCCAGTGGAAGCGCTTCTGAACGGTTGATGATCTCAAGGCCAGTTGCGTAAAGCTCAACTTCACCCGTCGCCATATCTTTATTTACTTGGCTGTCAGGACGAACACGTACTTCACCAGTAAATTTGATACAGAATTCATTACGCAGTTGGTTAGCGATCGGGAAGATATCTTTCATATCTGGATCGACAACAACCTGAACGACGCCTTCACGATCTCGCATATCGATAAAGATAAGACCGCCTAAATCACGGCGACGGTTTACCCAGCCGCACAATTCTACAGTTTGTCCCGCCAGGGACTTGTTCAGGTTACCACAGTAATGGGTACGCATAATGAATTTCCCAATCTCTTAATTATTTACTAGTTTCCAAGCTGTCAGTGGTCATTCCACACAACAGAGCAAAGGAACATTTATACGCGGAAACTCGCTTAAAATCGACCTTCCACATTCGAATTTATTGTGTTTTATCTGGCTTTGCTGCTTTTTAGCCCATCAAGTGCGCAAAGATTCATCAAAACCGAAAAAATTGCGCTAATTATATCTCGAAAGTACCTTAATCAGCAAAACTCTCGTAAAGTAGATTTTAGGGCGCGTTGACCTTTCGTGGTTAAATTTTGTTCGAGATAAAAGCGTTTTAATCGCGGCGAGGGAAAAGTAGCCTAGTCATTCTAAGCAAATCTCCCTCAACAAAGAGTAAAACGCTTTTAGCCGAACCCTTCGGGCAGCGTTTGCTGGGTATTTCTACTACGTTATCGGCTTCTCATGTAGGCTAGCTACACATCAAAGCCTCTGCCTTGTATAAATACCCAGCAACTCGCTGCAAAAACCAGCTCGAAAGATCAACACGCCCTAATTTCAAACCAAAAACTTTTTGTAATGACTGATAGCGTGATGAATAACGGTGTAATAGATGGATGATCGTGTAATAACAGAAACTTTACCTCTAAGACTTGGATTAACCATGTGGTCTCATTCCGAGTGGCAAAGTCAGTTCTATGGTAAGGGAACAAAACCTACTGAACGCTTAGAGAAGTACACACAAGTTTTTCATACGGTTGAAGGCAACACGACCTTCTACGCCACACCGAGTATGTCGACCGTTCACAACTGGAAAGCCGCCAGTCACGGTGATTTTAGGTTTACCTTCAAGCTGCCAAAGTTCATCACCCACCAGCAACAACTTAGGCACTGCCAAGCCGAGCTCAAAGAGTTTTTAATGACCATGTCGCCACTCCACGACCGTATTGGCCAATGGACGATTCAGCTACCACACAGTTTTGAACCTAGCATGCTCCCTGCCCTGCAAAAGTTTTGTACCTTGTTCCCCAAAAATATGCAGCTCGGTGTAGAGGTTCGTCACCTTGGTTTTTTTGATAAGGGTGATGCGGAAAAGCGCTTCAATCATTGGTTAATAGAAGAAGGGATCAATCGCATTATTATGGATAGCCGTCCCGTTTTCTCCGCACCACCAACAACGGAAGCGGTGATCGATGCTCATCAGAAAAAGCCGCGCGTTCCCGTGCATGCGATTGCGACCGCCAATAATCCGATGGTTCGTTTTATTGGTCATCCAGATCAGGAACCCAATCTGGCTTTCTTTAAACCTTGGTTTGCGAAATTACCGACTTGGTTAAATGAAGGTAAGCAGCCTTATTTAATGATTCACACACCAGACAACAATCACGCCCCTGAGTTGGCGATTGCTATTTATAAACAGCTGCAAAAGCAAGTATCTGAAAATACATCACTTATCTTGCCTGATCTCGCTCAATTTCCAGCACAGAAAGGCAATCACCAAATCTCGATGTTTTAACCCCTCACCTATCAGTAACTTCGAACCTTGAGCTAAATCTCAGTTTTCGTGACAGCCGCGCTTTTTTTACGTAAAATACGTCCCCTTTTATTTGGTATGAATTTTGTGCCAATTACGCTGACTGTCGAGAGAAAATGCCATGAGCAACACAGACAATATCTTTTCCGCTCCTATTGATAAAATTGGTGATTTCACCTTTGATGCAAGGGTTGCTGAAGTATTTCCGGATATGATTCAACGCTCGGTGCCTGGTTATAGCAACATTATCTCCGCAATCGGCATGCTGGCTGAGCGCTTTGTAAAGCCACATTCAAATATTTACGACCTTGGCTGCTCTCTTGGCGCGGCGACACTTTCGATGCGTCGCCATATTCAGCAAGAAGGCTGCACCATTTTCGCTGTTGATAATTCACAAGCGATGGTTGAACGCTGCAAGTTGCACGTTAATGCTTATCGCAGTGACACGCCAGTTAAAGTCATTGAAGCCGACATCCGTGAAGTAGAAATTAAAGACGCCTCTGTTGTGGTTCTTAACTTTACGCTGCAATTTCTGTCTCCAGACGACCGATACGCTCTGCTTGAGAGAATTTATGCAGGCTTGCGCCCGGGCGGGATCTTAATTCTGTCAGAAAAATACGTATTCGAAGATGAAAGTTCAAATGAACTGCTTATCGACCTGCACCATGATTTCAAACGTGCCAATGGATACAGCGAACTTGAAGTAAGCCAAAAACGCAGTGCAATCGAAAACGTGATGCGTCCAGACTCGATCCCTGTCCACAAGGAACGCTTTGATAAGATTGGCTTCTCAAGCAGCGAAGTGTGGTTCCAATGCTTCAACTTTGGTTCAATGTTCGCGATTAAATAGCGCTGAACCACAATTGGCTAAAGTCTGAAACTCTCATACTTTAGCCCTTAATTTCCTGTGTTATGGCTATAAGGCTGTACACATTATGAATTCCACAACGGTTAATATTATTCATGTTTAATTTTGCTAACTTTTATCAACTCATTGCCCAAGACACTCGCCTACAGCCATGGCTCAATGTTCTTCCTCAACAGCTGACGGATTGGCAAAATTCAGAGCACGGTGACTTCGACCGTTGGTTACGTGCACTGAATAAAATCCCCCAAGGCGTGCCTGACCAAGTTGATCTGAAAAACTCAGTAACCATTGGTAGCTCGACACCATTTCACACAGGTGAACTTAAGAAGTTAGAAAGCTTACTAAAGACCTTCCACCCGTGGAGGAAGGGTCCTTACACCGTTCACGATATCCATATCGATACGGAGTGGCGCAGTGACTGGAAATGGGACCGTGTCCTTCCTCATATTTCTCCATTGAAAAACCGCTCTGTGCTCGATGTGGGTTGTGGCAATGGTTACCACATGTGGCGCATGCTAGGTGAAGGCGCACGCCTAACGGTGGGTATCGACCCTTCTCACCTATTCTTGGTTCAGTTTGAAGCGATTCGTAAGTTAATGGGCGATGACCAACGTGCTCATCTATTACCTTTAGGTATTGAGCAACTGCCAAAACTAGAAGCCTACGATACTGTATTTAGCATGGGTGTGTTGTATCACCGTCGTTCACCACTGGATCACTTGATTCAGCTGAAAGACCAATTGGCTTCTGGCGGTGAGTTGGTTCTTGAAACCTTGGTGATTGAAGGTGACGAGAATGCGGTATTAGTCCCTGTTGACCGTTACGCGCAAATGAGAAATGTGTACTTCTTCCCTTCTGCTCGCGCACTGAAACGCTGGCTAGAACAGGTTGGCTTTGAAGACGTGCGTATCGTTGACGAAAATGTCACGACGATTGGCGAACAACGCACAACAGAATGGATGACACACAACTCCCTTCCAGATTACCTCGATCCGAATGATCCAAGTAAAACGGTTGAGGGTCACCCGGCACCGAGACGTGCTGTTCTTGTTGCGACGAAACCGTAATTTCTATAAGACCAAAGCCATGAAGTCTGTGGTCACTAAGTCTTAGTTATTTATATGTGTAAGTTTTGATTAGCAAGAGCATGAATTGTATAAAATCCGTGCTCATGCTTAACAAATGAACGAACTCAGATCACAATAATTTTCGTAGCGCTCACATAGCGATTCAATATGACCAGACTCTTACAATAGGATGCTTCACGCGTCCTTTTTTGTGGGATAAACTACTAAATAGTCTGAACTATTCTCTAATTCTCAAAGGTTTTTTATATGTTTAAGCGATTATCGCCTATCGTGGCGGTTGGTTTGCTCTCTGGTTGTACCCTCACGAACGGTGCTACCTACCACCAAGAAACTCTCGACGCTATTGCCCGCTCAGAGACAAACATCGCAAATAAGGTTCAAATTCTTGAACTGCAATTAAGTAATCAAAGTGATTATATTGAAAGCTTAGAAGACGAAATCACCACTCTTTCTAGTCAATTAGATGTTCATCTGACCAGCATGGAACATAAGGTTATTGAAGAGCTAGAGGAAGAAGAACCAGTCGTCGTTACCGCTACTCCTGTCACTACTACGTTACAACCGACCATCCTTGGCGGAATCGAAAAAGTGTCTATCGACTCGATCAAACAGAGCTTTGATGCGCGTGTTGATACTGGCGCAACCACCTCTTCTTTAAATGCTGTCGACATCAAAGAATTCGAACGTAACGGTAAAGACTGGGTGAGATTCCATTTGGCCGATAAAGCACAAGCCGTAGAAGACCAAAAATGGATTGAAGCGCCCGTTGTGCGGTATGTAAAAATCCGTCAGTCAACGAATGACCAGACAGAACGTCGAGCTGTGATCGAATTATGGGTAAAAGTTGGAAATATCCATGAAAAAGCGCAATTTACATTGGCGGATCGCTCTCAAATGAGTCACCCTGTATTACTAGGGCGCGAATTTATCAAAGACATAGCGCTAGTAGATGTAAGTAAAAAGTACGTACAAACGGAAGTTAAATAACAATAGTAGGGTAAGCTATGACGTCAAGAATTCCATTTTATATCTCTATTTTCCTGCTCATCGTGGCAGGTATAACACTGAGTATGTTCAGACATACCACCTACGGCGTACCTTGGACTCCAGGGGAAACCAGGCAGGTTTGGGACGTTGAAGCTCGTATCGAGTTCAATGCGGTTGGTAAAGAAGCAAAAGTTTCATTAGCTGCTCCTCACACTCAATCTAATTATACACTTATTGGTGAGTCAGCTTCATCTCCAGGTTACGGCATCTCTTACTTGAACACCGAGTCAGGTCGTCGTGCAGAATGGTCTATTCGCCACGCTGATGGCCCGCAAACTATCTACTACAAGACTCAATTCCTAGTTGATAACCAAGCAAAAATTGATGCGATACCACCAGAAGGTGAAATTACGCAACCAAGCTTTGATGGTCCAGAAGAAGCGGCAGCGTTGGCACTGATTGACCGAGCAACCAAGCGCTCAGCAGACAACATCACCTTCACTCGTGAACTTATCAAAACGCTTAATGATCCAGACAGCCAAAACTCTGCGCTGATTCTGAATAACATGAGCAAAGTTGAAGCAACACACAAGCTACTTTCAGCAGCAAACATTCACAATAAAGTGGTTGGTGTTATCGAGCTAGAAGATGGACGTCGTCGTCAATCTATCCAGCAAATGAACCAGATCTGGGATAACGACCAATGGGTTTTATTCTCTCCTGAATCAAGCGAACAGCAAGTTCAGCCAAACCTGCTAATTTGGGATGAATCAAATGTATCTCTATTAGACGTGGTTGGCGGTCAGAACAGTAAAGTTCACTTCTCAATGATTGCTCAGGAGGTGACTCCCACTGAAGCAACCAACAGTAAAGTCTCTGCGGATCAACTGTTAAACCTTTCCATTCATAGTCTGCCGCTAGAAGAGCAAGCGATGTTTAAAACCATCATGCTGATTCCTATCGGTGCTCTGATTGTTGTGTTCCTACGTGTCATCATCGGCCTGAAAACGTCTGGTACGTTCATGCCTGTACTGATTGCAGTAGCCTTTGTACAAACACAATTGGTAACGGGTATTGTCGGCTTCCTACTTATCGTAGGTACAGGTCTTATTATTCGAAGTTACTTATCCAAGCTCAACTTGCTACTGGTCGCCAGGATATCCGCCGTAATCATTACGGTAATCATGATTATCTCTGTGTTTACTGTAGTGGCGTTTAAAGTCGGTCTGACCGAAGGTCTATCGATTACGTTCTTCCCAATGATTATCCTATCTTGGACTATCGAACGTATGTCTATCCTTTGGGAAGAAGAAGGGGCGAAAGAGGTAGTGCTACAAGGTGGTGGTTCTCTATTTACCGCTGTTCTTGTTTACTTAGGCATGACTAACCCGTTCATCCAGCATTTAACGTTTAACTTTATTGGTTTACAGCTTGTTATTCTAGCGACCATCTTGCTACTAGGTAACTACACAGGCTACCGTCTAACCGAGCTTCGTCGCTTTAAACCGCTAGCGGAGGACTAAGTTATGTTTGATCAATTTACTTCACCGTTTAAGTTGAAAGACAAAGGCATAATGGGAATGAACAAGCGTAACCATAGCTATATTGGTCGCTACAATGATCGTTCCAAGTATCCACTCGTTGATGACAAGCTTAAGACTAAGATTATTGCTGAACAAGCTGGTGCAACCGTACCAACACTGATTGGCGTTATTGGTCACCAAGCTGAAGTAAAAACAATCCACAAGATGGTTAAAGAGTGGCCGGGGTTTGTAATCAAGCCCGCTCAAGGTAGTGGTGGTAAAGGTATCCTTGTTGTTATTTCTCACAAGGATGGTGTTTATACCAAGCCATCGGGTTCGACTATCAATGAAGAAGACGTAGAGCGTCACATCAGTAACGCTCTCGCGGGTCTTTTCTCACTGGGTGGTAAGAACGACGTAGCCGTGGTTGAAAACCTCATCAAGTTTGACGAGTGTTTTGATGGCTTCAGTTATGAAGGTGTGCCCGATGTACGAATTATCGTATTCAAAGGCTACCCTGTGATGGCGATGATGCGTCTTTCTACTTCAGCTTCTGACGGCAAGGCAAACTTGCACCAAGGCGCTGTGGGTGTGGGCATCTGTATCGCGACGGGTAAAGCCGTTCGTGCGGTTCAATTTGACCACCCTGTGACTCACCACCCGGACACGGACAAAGAGTTGGCACAACTTCAAGTACCGCATTGGGAAAAACTGCTTACGCTAGCATCAAGCGCGTGGGAAATGACAGGCCTTGGTTACATGGGCACTGACATGGTTTTAGACCAAGAAGAAGGTCCAATGGTACTAGAGCTAAACGCTCGTCCAGGATTAGCAATACAGATTGCAAACGGCGCGGGTTTATTGCCTCGCTTGCATCATATTGAAAACCTAGGCACGCCAGCTGAATATCCAAAACCTGCAGAGCGCGTGGCATACGCCGCAAAGCAATTTGGTGTTCACGGTAACGAACTCGCTTCAAACTAAGCGACTAACTCGGTCATTTGACACCGAATCTAGCTCAATAAATAAAGCCGCATAACTCTGAGAGTTACGCGGCTTTTTAATGCCTATCGTTAATTAGCTTAACGCTCGGAACTAAGCTTCTGTTGTTTCGGCTTCAGGCTCACGAATTGGGTCAATGCGGACTGCCGCCACCTTAAACTCTGGGATCTTAGCGTGCGGATCGGTTGCAGTCGTAGTTAAGCGGTTAACTGGAGATTCGACAAAATGGAATGGAATAAATACCACCCCCTTTTGCATTCGCTTAGTGACAAATGCCGCGATTTCAATTTCTCCACGACGGGTTGATACTTTGAGCATCTGGCCATTCGAGATCCCTAACGCTTCGGCATCATGAACACTCACCATAGCACGTGGTCCTGCCAAGTTATCAAGCCCTTTGGTTTTACGTGTCATGGTCCCGGTGTGGAACTGTTCTAGGATGCGACCTGTCGTTAATACTAGCGGGTATTCCGCATCAGGAAGTTCTGCTGCGTATCTAAACGGAATCGCTTCCATTTGACCACGCCCGCGAGTAAATTGAGTCTGGTGCATGATGCGTGTACCGTCAGGGTTATTCTTATTACTTGGCCATTGGACGCCGTTCACCGTAATATTCTCCCAACGTAAACCACCATACTGCGGCGTTACACGTGCTATCTCATTGGTGATATCAGCAACGGTTTTATAGTCCCAACCGCCGTCCATTGCATTGGCTAGCATTTGAATAATCACCCAATCTTCTTTCGCGTCACCGGGCGGATTAACAGCAGGATTAATACGTTGGACTCGGCGCTCTGTATTAGTGAAGTGGCCAGACTTTTCAGCAAACGAACAAGACGGCAGAACCACATCGGCATACTGAGCGGTTTCGGTTAAGAAAATATCTTGAACCACTAGGAAATCTAACGCTTCAAGGCCTTCAATCACATGCGCTTGATTTGGGTCACTCAACACTGGGTTCTCACCCATGACATACAGACCGCGAACATCTCGATGGCACGCTCCATCAATAATTTCGGTGAGCGTTAACCCCGCTTCCGCTGGTAAGTCAGAAACACCCCACTCCATCGCGAATTTTTGACGAACTATCGGGTTATACACTTTCTGATAACCTGGAAGGTTGTTCGGCAATGCCCCCATATCACACGCGCCCTGAACATTGGATTGACCACGTAATGGGTTTATACCACCGCCTTCGATACCAATGTTGCCACACAAGAGTTGTAGATTAGCGATTGAACGTACGTTGTCGTGACCAGTAGTGTGTTGCGTAATACCCATCGAATAATACACTGCGGTGCGTTCTGCAGTACCAATCAAGCGAGCCATCGCGAAGATATCTTCCGCTTTCACGCCAGTCACTAATTCAACTTTATCAAGTGAATAGCTTGGTGACATGACTTCCTGCAATAAGGTATCAAAGCCGTCAACACGATCATCAATATAATCTTGATCGTACCAACCGTGTTTGATGATCTGCTGCATCACACCATTAATCAGCATCACATCAGTGCCCGGTCGGTGCGCTAAGTAAAGCTCAGCATGGTCAGCAATATCGATTCGTTTTGGATCAGCAACGATCAATCGTGCGCCACCATGCCTCACCGCTTGCTTGATGTGCGAGCCAATAATTGGGTGTGCTGAAGTAGTATCTGAACCGATAATAAAGATCACATCTGAATGCTTGATACTTGGAATATCATTGGTCATCGCCCCGCTACCCAGCGAAGCCTCTAAACCGGTAACAGTAGAAGCATGACAAAGACGTGCACAGTGATCGACGTTATTAGTGCCTAATTCACGGCGTATGAATTTTTGGAAGGCATAGTTGTCTTCATTGGTGGTTTTCGCCGATGAGAAGCCCGCCAAAGCATTGCTACCAAAGCCCTGTTTAATCGCGGTAAATTTATCAGCAATGAGCTTAATCGCTTCTTCCCAACTTGCAGGTTGCAACCAGCCATCTTTACGAATTAATGGTGTGGTTAAACGCGCATCACTGCCCACAAAATCGAAGCCGAATCGCCCCTTAACACACAACATGCCTTCATTAACCGGAGAGTCACCGCCTTCGATATAACGGATTTTGTTTGTCTGCTCATCGATATGCATGGTTAGCTTACAGCCCACACCACAATAGGTGCAGATGGTATCGACTTTCTTGAGTAGGTCTGTGTCTCCCTGCTTTCTATCACGAGCATCCACCATTGCACCGGTTGGACACGCCTGAATACACGATCCACATTGAACGCAGTTTGAGTCGCCCATTAAGGTCTTGTCTGCCCCAAAATTAGGACGACATTCAGGTCTTGATGCAGGCTTGCCATCAGATTGATTCATGAAGCTTAAAACGCCATGAACATTCTGTTCGCGACACGCTTGGATACACTGGCCGCAACTGATACAGCGGTTGGCATCAAAGATAATAAATTCTGAACTGTCATCAACTGCAAATTTTTGTCTTGTTAAACCGACCTTCGCTTCTTCTGCACGAATCGCCTGCCAACTCTCATTCGAAGCCATATCGATTTTGTACTCTGGATGTGTTTGCGTTACCTTGTATTCGGTCGAGTAGTCTCGTAGGTCGCAATCGGTATTGGCTTGGCAACCACATTCTAGACATCTTGCTGCTTCCGCAATTGCATCGGCATTATCAAACCCTGTTTCTACTTCGTCGAAACTTTGTTCACGCTGCTCGGGGGTTAGCTCTGGCATGATCTTACGCGCCATACGCTGTATGGATTTGTATTGCTCAGGATCCACCGCTTTGAGCTGCTTGTGCTTTCTTGAATTAAACGGTTTAACCGGAATATTATCCATGTCGCCATGAAAGAACCGATCAATCGCCTGTGCAGCAATGCGCCCATCCCCCACCGCTTCCACTGCGGTTGCAGGGCCGCGTCGGAAATCACCGATACTAAAGATATTGCCGGTACCTGTATGCATGGTTTGCGGATCGGCATCAGCGGTATTCCAACGAGTAAGAGGAATATCAATCGCTTCATTGTCCATAAAGCTCAGATCCGGCTTTTGCGACACGGCAGCAATAACCGTATCAAACGCTTCAACAAAGAATTCGCCCGTTGGTTTAGGGCTACGACGACCAGAGGCATCTGCTGGTCCCAAAGCCATACGCTCTAATCGTATTTCTGATACATGACCATTTTCATCGGCTATGTTTTCTGCCGGGTTGGTTAAGAAGTGGAATTTCACGCCTTCATGCTCAGCTTCTTCGATTTCGTAATCTTCTGCCGGCATCTCGTCTCGAGTGCGACGATAAATCAGCGTGGTATCAGCGCCATCACGAACCGCTGTTCGAGCACAGTCAATCGCGGTATTACCGCCACCGATCACTGCAACCTTTTTACCAGTGACATACTGCTGATCGGTCACGTAATCTTTCAGATAATCGACGCCTAGGTAACAACCGCCAAGCTCGCTGCCCGGATAATTCATTTCAACCGCTTTCGACGCGCCAACGGCTAAACAAACCGCATCAAAATCGTTACTCAAATCAGACAATGTAAAATCAACACCGAGCTTTTTATCACACTCTACCGACATCCCATTACGACACATCAGTTCGATTTCTTTATCTAGAATCGACTTAGGTAAGCGATATTCAGGGATACCGTAACGCAGCCAACCTCCCGCTTTGGGCATCGACTCATAAACACTGACATCGTAGCCTTCGTTAGATAGGTAATAACCTGCTGTAAGACCACCGGGGCCACTACCAACAATCGCAATACTTTTGCCTTTAATTGGTTTCTTAGTTGGCATGTAGCTCTCTTGAGCGGCTAAATCTGCGTCGGCAGCGTGTCGTTTGAGTTGACGAATCGCGATGGATTCATCGACCAAGTTGCGACGACATTCCGTTTCACAGAAAGCAGGACATACTCGACCAATTGAAAGTGGCATTGGTAGTGTCTTTTTGATCACCTCAATCGCTTTAATGTGATCATTTTGAGCAATATGATGGAGGTAAGACTGGATATCAACGCCAGCAGGACAAGCCGTTTGGCATGGCGCCTCACAGTCAGCGTAGTGATCTGTCATGATACGATTTAGTGCTTCTTGTCGATGAATCGTTAACTGTTTTGACTGAGTGGTAATATTCAGCCCATTAGACACTTCAAGCTCACAAGAACGAGTGACACCAACGCCATCAACTTCAACAACACACAAGTCACACGGTACTTTATCCGCTGTTTTGTTCAAACCACATAAAGATGGGATCTCTAAACCACATGTTTTTGCCGCTTCAAGAACGGTTTGCCCTTGATCGACGATTCGATATTTCCCATCAATAACGATTTGAATCATACCTAAGTCCTACCTTTACCTTTCGCACACGCGAGTTATCAACAATCAAAATTTAAGTAATACAATATTATTAATATTATTAAACCTATGTCATTACCATACATTATTTGTGGTTTTGTGCGTGTGACCTCAAACAAGTTCCATTGATAATAACCATAAGGCATGAGAGGTCTTATCAGTATCGACGAGAGGATTAGGCGGGAGGGGTTCTGCTGTAGAAGTAAGAAGTAAGAAGTAAGAAGTAAGAAGTAAGGAATTAGATTCAAGGTACAAAAAAGCCCCTAATGATTAGGGGCTTTGAACAAATATCATTGAGTCACTTTCGAGCTTATAGGTGCGCTATCAAGGTTATAACTCGGCTATCAAAGTTATTGCTCAGTTTCTTCGATAAGCTCTTGAACTGGTGATGCTGGCTTGTTTTGAGCAAAACCACGCAAGCCAACAACATGTACGTGTTCGTGATCTTTGAAGACCTTACGAACCAGTTTGTAGGTTGTACCTTTCTCTGGGCTAATGTTTTCAGGTGCTGCAATCAGAAGTTGCATACCCAAGCGGTCACACAGTTCAAACAGCGTAGAGATCGATTTAGAATCCAGACGTGCTGCTTCATCAAGGAACAACAAACGACATGGAACGATGTCTTTACTGCGAAGTCGACGAGATTCCTCTTCCCAGCTCTGAATAACCATCAATAGAATTGACTGACCCGTACCGATCGCCTCACCCGTAGACAGTGCGCCCGATTCCGCTTGTAACCAACCGTCTGAACCACGGTTAACTTCAACACTTAGCTCTAGGTAGTTACGGTAATCCAGTAGCTCTTCACCCAGAACTTGCGGAGAACGTTGACCCATATCGATATGCGGGTTCACTCGTTGGAACAACTTCGCCATCGCTTCTGAGAAGGTAAAGCGCGTTGATTCAAACAAGTCTTTGTGTTGCTCTTGTTGAGTCGCTAGCCCTGATAGCAAGATCTCGTGGCTTTCACGGATCTTAACGTTCAGACGTACGCCTTTAACCTGACCAAAGTAAATGTTAGACAAACCTTGGTTCAGCATTCGAATACGGTTCTGCTCGCGCTGAATCGTTTTCTTGATGATACTTGCTACGGACTCAGAGCTGATTGCCAGGCGATTTTCACGCTGCGTCAATTCTTCTGTTAGTCGAGCTAGCTCAACTTCCATCTCTTCGATAGCTTCAACCGGATCATCCGTACGAATAATATCCTGACGAATACGCTCGCGAAGGTGTTGGTAAACTGCAATGTAGAACAAAACCTTACGTTCTGGATGCGCGTTGTCTTCAGAGAGACGCAGCGAATCGCGTAGGTCGTCATTGTCAGCGACAGCCAGACGTAGCGCACCCAATGACTTGTCTGACATTGAGCGAAGTTCGCCCGCCGTTAGGTAAGCCAGTTCACGCTTGTGTAAACGACGTTCAACGTCATTCTCACGAGCTAAACGAAGTACTGAACACCAGCCTGCTTTTGCTGCAACTACGAAGGTACGAAGCTCTGTGTACTCTTTCTGAACTTTCTTAAGACGCTTGGCCAGTGCTTTCATCTCAAGTTCAGTTGATGTAATCGTACGCTCGTATTCGCTCTTACGCCCACGAGAAGTATGCAGACGTTCGTGCAGTTCATCGCGACGACGTACAGCACGTTCTTCAGCGCCTTCATCAGCATTGACACCAAACTCTTGTAGCTCTTGTTTGAACTCTTGAACCGTTTCTTGTTTCGCTTGATGTGAGCTCTTCAGTGCTGCCAATACTTGGTTGTACTGGTTCATCTGTTCACGAGCTTGTTTCAAGCCATCACGGCCTTTCGTTCGAGCTTGTTCAGCTTGAACCAATTTCGCTTTCAGTTGTTCGCTTAGTTCGCTGCTCTTGTTTAGAAGATCAACAGAATCCGCATAGGCAAAGTAGTGACGACGTTCAATCAAGTCAGACAGAGCAAACACTTTACCTTTCAGGCTTTGTAGAGCTTGGTCAGCTTGTTGGTATTGTGCTTCTAGTGTCTCGAACTGTTCAGGGTCTGCGTCTAGTGCAGAAACGATCTGCTCTAAAGACGCCAGTGCCTTGCCATGGTTGTTCAAGTACGACTTAGCTTCGCTCAAGCGCTCTAGTTGCGCTTCTAATTCAGCTAGGCGTTCAGCCAATGTTTCGTCTTCTAAAATACGAACCATTGGTGCTAATTTGTCTAGAGCACCCAACGCTTGTTTACTCTGTTGTAGCTGACTACGTTGCTGTTGCTCTTTAGAATTTAATTCAGCCAAAGAGCGTACAATCTGGTTACGCTTGTCACGAATAGACACTAGTGCCTGTTCAGGGTCAGCGTTAAACGCAACGTGTAGGTGCTTAGCAACAAAGCTATTGAATGCTTGGTATAGGCGATTCAGCTTTTGTGCATCAAACGCCGCTTTCGCGTGGTTTTCCACAACAACATCACGCTCTTCACGCAATTTCTCTAATCGTTGTTCACGAGCCGCACGGCCAAACAGAGGGATCTCAGGGAAACGAGAGTAACGCATTTGGCGATCGTTCAGCTGAACACACACCGCGCCCTCTAACTCATCAGCATTGAATGAGCTGTCATCAAACGCATCAACATCGCCTTCAAGGATGTAAAGGTCATCTGGACAATCATCAAGATCCACCAGCTTCTCTTTAATACCATCAAGATCAGAGACCACAATCGCATGACGAGCAGGACCGTACATCGCACTGAAATACGGTGCATCACCAATGGTAATGTCGTCATATATTTCAGAAAGCAGAACGCCACCAAGCGTATCCGCTAAACCTTTCAAACGAGGATCGTTAGAGCCACCCGGAGAAGCTAAGCGTTCAATCTCTTGCTCAAGTTCAGCTCGGCGCGTCGCCAATTGATCTTTCGCTACCGCTTGAGATTTCTCGTCTTCAAGCACTTGCTGCATGTGAGTCATTACTGCTTGGCTATCTTCTAGCTCAGCGTCTGTTTGATCTCTTAGGGCTTCAAGTGCGTCGTTCGCCGTGATCCACGCTGGAGCAATAGACTCAAGTTTTTGAATCTCTTGGTCGTGGTTTTGTTGCACACGACGTTGCTCACTCTTCGCTTCACGCAGCTCTTCTTGAGCGTACTCAAGAGACTCGATCTGCATTGCATGGCGTTCACGTTCTTCATCGAAAACCGCTTCGTCAGTCAGTGAGATGTTGTGTTGCTTTTGATATTCAGTCGCAAGCTCTTTTGCTTGACGCTGCTGCGCCACATCACGAGCCATGTCACGGTGCTGAGCACGCCACTGTTGTTCGTTTTCAACAACGTGTTTTGCGTTACGGCCTTTTTCTAAAGCTTGCTTAGCACTGTTAGACGCTTCTTTACGCTCAACTTCACCAACGATGCTTTTAACAAGAGCGAGCGCTTTGTCGAACTGCGCAGAGGCAGCAGAAGACATGTCGAGCTTATGTTTAGTAGACAGTAGCGTTTGAGTGCTTGATTCTTCTTGTGCTTTTAGCTCAGAAACCAGAGTTAATGCGCTCTCTGCGGTAATAGATTCATCACCGAGTAGCTGCTTAGTTTTCTCTAATGCTTGAACCGCTTGCTGATATTGAAGCGCACGAGTCTGCTGAACATCCAACGCTTGTTGGTAGTCAGCAAGCTGAGTTTTCAGGCTATCCACTTCTTCTTCAGTAATGGTTGCCTGTTCTTCAGCAAGAAGCACTCGCTCTTGAGCTTCTTCAACCACCATCATCTGCTCTTCTAGACGCTCATTAAGCTCTTCTAGATCTTCGCTGTAGCGAGCAATTTTCTCTTGCTGACGAAGTGCAGTTTGAACTAATTGAAGATGATCCGAAGCCGCTTGGTAATCTTGCTCTAGCGCTGACTCTTGATCGACCAACAGCTCAAGCTCTTCTTGAACGCGGTTCAACAAGTTGTTTTGATCAAGCAAGGTTTCACGAGAACCAAACAGTTCGCCACGGAACTTCATGGTTTGATCAAGCTTGTTACGACGATCGTTGGCATGGCGCATGTAATCTGCTGCCACGTAATTCGTAGATTCAGTGATCAAGTGCTTGAACAGGTCACGATCCGACTGAGTCGTTTTGATCGCTTCTAGCGTCATGCGGTTTTCACGCAGTGCTGATTCCATATCTTGGAATGCTTTCTTCACACCGCCATTTTGCGGCAGAAGGTAATCACGCAGAGAACGTGTAATCGCACTTGAGATACCGCCGTAAAGTGATGCTTCAATCAAACGGTAGAACTTAGAACGGTCACTGCTGTTACGCAGTTTCTTTGGAACCACACCGTATTCAAACATCTGTGAGTGGTAATCAACAATCGAAGAAAATGCTTTAAAATGCGCGCCTTCGTATTGTGCTACCGCTGCTTTCACGTCATTCAACTGACATACGCGGGCATGGCTGTCTGAAACGTTTTGAATCAATACATCCGTTGGTTTCACATGGCTAGGAAGGCCTTGGATAACGAACGGCTTGATGTCTACTTTCTTGTCACGACCCGCTACTTGCTGCAGCTTTACTGCAAACAGTAGGCGTTGATTACGAGAGTTCACAACATCCAGCGCTGCATAACATGCGCCTGGCTGAAGCTTACCGTAAAGGCCTTTATCACGAGATGACTGTGAGCTACCCGCTTCCGTTGTGTTACGGAAATGCAGAAGGCTTTGGTCAGGAATCAGCGCTGTGATGAATGCCGCCATAGTGGTCGACTTACCTGCACCGTTACCGCCAGAAAGCGTTGTAACCAATCCATCAATATCAAAAGTACGCGCAAAGAAACCGTTCCAGTTGATCATGGTTAATGATTGATACTTACCTCTTTCAATCATGCTTCACCTTCTACTTTTGTTTGTTCGCCGTCGTTCGACTCTAGATCGAAGTCAGCTTGATCGTTAAAAATGTCTTGTTGACCGTTTTCGTCTACGCCTGCATCTACTTCTGATGCGGCTTCCGCTTGTTCTTCATTCAACAAGCTACCTTGGTTAGGCTCTTGGGTATGAACAACAGCTTCACCATCACGGATAAGACGTAATTGCGCTTCTTTCATATCGTCGCCAACACGAACGTCAGCGCCAAAACGGAATACCGCTTCACTGATGCGGAACTTGCCGGTTTCGCCAATCGCAATCAACATGCCAATACGGCGTAAGCGACGTAGAGAAGTACGCACTTTTTCAAACAACTTTTCTTTGTCTAAGTCAGAACCAGACGCACGGTTGGTTGCTAGCTTCATGAGTTTTTTCTCATCCGCTAACGACATCAATTCATCAAACAGTTCTTGGTTGGTGAAGATACCTTCATGAGCCAGACGTTCTGGGCTTAGATATAAGAAGCACAACACCTTGCCAACCAACATGTCTAGCTCAGACAACACACTACGACCAATCAGAGACGTAGAGCGCGGACGCAAGTAGAAGAAACCTTCCGGTGCTTTTACCAGCTCCGTATTGTAGCGTTGATAGAAATGCTGAAGCTCAACTTCAAAATCAGACAGTAACGCGTGGTTATCTAGGTCTTCTGTTGAAACATGCTTACCTGAACGCAGCATGCTATCTAGCGCAGGGAACAGTGGGTTCGCTATCGCTTTTACCAGTTTCTCTGGCATGTAATCATCAGTACTTGTTAATGACATTTGCTTGTACCTTTGCACCGAAATCGTTGATTGCCTGCCAATCCGGCTGAATAGCCTGATAGTCAGACGCTGAGTAACCTAAGCGCACGGCTTGGTCGACAACAATTCTGGCTAAATCAAAATGGTGTGTGCGAGGGTGTGCTGCGAGGTAATCGCGTAACACAAGGCCAAGGTCAATTGGCGCGCCTTGCTGTTTATGAGCTTTTAACATCTCTGCAATTCGTTCTGAAAGCAGATCATTCACTTGCTCAAATTCTTCGTACTCAACGTCGATTGGCGCTTGTCCCATCACTTCATCATCACGAAGCACGAGCGCTTCATCACGAAGATCTGTCAGCTTCTCAGCATCGGCGTAGGTCAATAACCAAGGCGCATCAAAGTAGTCGGTGACTGACTGACGCAACCGCTGGCTAAAGGCACGGTTTTTATCCATATCGATAGCGGTACGGATAAATTTGTGAACGTGGCGGTCGTAGCCGATCCACAAGTCGATTGCTTGCTGACCCCAACTGGTGATTCGGTCAAGCTTCATTTGCAAACCGAACAGGGTTTCGCCAACGAACTCGAGTTCATCGTCACCGTAAACAATTTCTTGAATATCGAGGATCTGTGTTTGCAGTTCATCACCCGCCGCTTGCAAGGTATCTTGCAATTCTTTTAGCGTCGCAGAAGTTTCTGATAGCAAAGCTTCACAGTTATTAATCGCTTCTCGCCAGTCCTTATTTAAAAGGTCGGCAATTTGCTGCTTAACGGTTTGTTGCTGCTCATCCATAACACGTTGGTTAAGATCAATCTGATCGAAAATTTCACCAACTGAATATTTGAGCACGCCGTAAACGTTCTTTTTCCAATGCCCCGGAGTTCCGCCCTTCTGCGCAGCTTCAATGGCTTTTGCCATCTCATCGGCAACCATAGAAAGCTGAATAGACAGTTTTAATTTAGAGAACTGACGGTGACGTAAGTAATAATCAGAGATACCAACGGCCAACGGTGATAAGCGGTAGATGCTCGCACCATCGGTGATTTCACTGGTAAAGCGGCTGATCAACTTCTGTTTAACTAGCTCATTGATGGCATTGTTGGCACGAAACGCAGACGCTTCGCCAGTATCTTCAAACAGTCGAGTGACAATGGTAAATGCATCGTGCAGTTCACCTTCGCCCAACTCTTCATCGAACCTTTCATTGCTTAGTACTGCGATAGCAATCAAAAATGCTAAGCGCTCTGGTGGCAAGTTTAATGAAAAATCATGCTGCTTGACCCAGCCCACCAACTCATCAATTGGCTGCTCTTCGGCAGTTTGAGTCATTTCACTCATTGTGGTTCCTGTTACTGTTCTTCGTCATATCGAACGTATTAGATATGACGCCTATTTCTTTATGACGCGGGCTTGTTACGATTGCATAGCGCATGTTGTGGCTTCTTTTACCACATTCACCGCTGCTATTGCGCAGGTTTTTGAGCCCAAACGTGAATATAACGGCCTAGTGACAGATATGGCTCTTGGCGGCATAGCTGTTTTTCTAGTTCCAATACATCTTCAAATTGGTAATCGCCCATGTACTCCATATTACCTATGTAGTCACTGAAAGAACGAATGCCTGATTTACCACAGATTTCTAGACCGGCGTCTTCTATCCATTGGTAAACCTCTTCTGGCTTCAAGCCTTTTTGTGGTTGCAGCTTAAACCGTTTTCGATGTGGCATCCCATTCAATACATGAGGAATGTTGCCACAAATCACATTTTTCAGGACTAATCCGTGGTGGTTGTAAAACATTATCGAAGCAACGCCACCGGGTTTTACTTGCTCCAACAATAAATCAAGCGCCTCTTTAGGATCGGCTAACCATTCCATTACCGCATGAAACATCACAAAATCGACTTTTTCATCGAGATGTTCTGCGACTTTTTGTACCGGAGAATGGATGAATCGATACTGATCTAACAAACCCGCCTCGCTGATACTTTCTTCTGCTAGCTTCAGCATTTCAGAAGAGAGGTCACAAAGAGAAACGTTATGCCCAAGCGATGCAATTTTTTGCGACATCTGCGCAAGGCCGCCTCCAGCATCAAGCACATGCAGCGGCGAAGCTGATTGCTCAAATTTGCTCAAAGCTTGTTCTAAATCTTCCCATACGATGATCTGACGGATCTCTCCTTTGTCAGAGCCGTAAATATTTTTTGCAAATTTGTGGGCAATATCGTCGAAATTACGGTCTTCAGTCACGGCTACTTGAGTTATTATGTCCTATCGTGCCTGCTATTCTGTCACAGGAATTTCAGGAATAAAGAGGCGATGTCTCTTTTTACTACTAAGTGATGTTTTTTCGGACTATTCGGATATGTTTGAGCTGAAAAAAGTAGTGTCTTCGTTACTGATGCCACTGCCAGCAATGTTAATTCTCGCTTTTCTGGGTTTAGCCCTAGTGATGTTTACTACCAAAAGGAAGACGGGTTGCCTAATCACCCTTTCAGCCCTCTGTGGTATTTTCCTCATCGCTTTCCAGCCAGTTTCTAATCAACTTTTAATGCCAATGGAAAGGCAACACACCGCTTTTTTACCTGTCGATGAAACCATCGATTACGTGATGGTTCTCGGAAGTGGTCACGTCGTAGACGACCAAATCCCACCAACATCAGAGCTTAGTCGCACCGGTCTAATGCGTTTAAGTGAAGGGATTCGTATTCTACGCCTTTACCCTGGTGCAAAACTCATTTTGTCGGGCTATGGCGCAGGCACTGAAGTGAGCAATGCTAGAATGATGGCCAAAGTTGCGTTGGCACTAGGTGTCTCAAAGCCCGATATCATTCTGCTTGAAACAGCAAAAGACACTTGGGAAGAAGCCCGCCAAGCCGCTGCGTTCGTTAAAAATAAAAGAATGGTACTGGTAACTTCCGCTAGCCATATGACTCGCGCATTGAATGAATTCCATGCTGCCGGCATGAGGCCATTACCAGCACCAACCAACTACCTTGCACAAGAAGGGATTGTTGAACCTTGGAATAAGTACATGCCCAAAGCTCTTTACCTTGAGCAAACTGAGCGTTACTGGCACGAAACAATGGGGTTGATGTGGCAAAGCCTGCGTGATTGGCTTGATACAAGTAATGACACCGTTGAAGAACCCATTGTTGTTCCTGAAACATCTCGCTTAGTTGAAGATGACGGTGGTATTTCTGCGGCGCAGCCTCAATAAACTCAACCGAATAAGTAAACTGGATCTTATCAGTAGACATAATCTTACCTGTAAACATAGTTTTATCTGTAGACTCGACCAGATAGGCAAAACTGATTAACCAAGTAATTTGCAGGTTTCCAGTTCGTAAACAGTAAAAGCTAAGCAATAAAAAAGCCGAGACATCAATGATGTCTCGGCTTTTTACGTTTAAATATCGTTGTTGATTAGTCATTCCTAAAGGAAATCAATCACCAGCGAACATGTAACCTTCACCGTGAACCGTTACAAAAATTTGTGGATTCTTAGGGTCAAACTCCATCTTCGCACGCATACGACGGATTAACACGTCGATAGTTCGATCGTTTGGAGCATCCACTCGGTGGCTGATCATATTCAGAATGCGTTCACGACTTAATACCTGGTTAGGGTAAGAAGAGAGCGCAACCAACAGTTCATATTCAGCTTTAGTCAGTTTTACCGGTTCGCCGTTTTTGCTTAGCGCACGACGAGGGATATCAAACGTCCACTCACCAAAACGAACCACAGATTCGTCTTCAGTCTCTTCAACCTTACCTGCTGCTGTTTTACGAGCGGCAGAAATGCGCCAAAGTAGGTTTTTAACTCGAACCAATAACTCGCGAAGTTCGAAGGGTTTAGTAACGTAATCGTCAGCGCCCATTTCAAGGCCAACGATTTTGTCGATGCTATCCGTGCGTCCAGTAACTAAAATAATTCCAATGTCTGATTGACTGCGTAATTCGCGAGTTAGCATCAATCCATCTTCGCCTGGTAAGTTGATGTCCAGCATAATGAGGTCAACGTTATTATCTTCTAACACGTTTCTCATTTGAGCGCCGCTTTCCGCTTCGCTTACTGTGTAACCTTCGTTCTGGAAGTATCCGACCAGTTTACTGCGGGTTACCACATCATCTTCTACGACTAATACGTGATAGCTCATCTACACCACTTTTCTTATTTAATAGTTTCAGTGACTATTCTATTCATAACTCGTAACAATTCTAGTGGTACACAAGATAAAAGCCAGAAACATGGATCTTTTTTGATACAAGACAATCTTAAACCTTGCTATTTATCGTCCATCGCAATTCAATATAGGCATTACTACTAACGAGTAACTTTGCGTTTCGCAAATAACCTTGTTATTCAGCCTTGGTGTGCTTTGCACAAGTAACTTCAAGATGCATATAAGTAACACCACAAGACTAAATCAGGATCTAAGAAATGAAAGATACGAAAGCGTTCAACGAGCAAAGAGCAGAAATATACTGGTGGCTATCAAGCTTATTCGCTAAAGAGCTCACTCAAGAAGAACTCGATCACTACCACTCTGTTGAAATTCGTTCTTTCCTAACTGGTTTAGGCGAAAATGAAACACTAAAGCCGGCGATCGATAGCCTAGTGGATGCGCTAAACCGCCTACAAACGCGTGAGGATGCTCAACTAGAATTGTCTGCTGACTTCTGTGACTTATTCTTAAAAACAGATAAGCATGGCGCACTTCCTTACGCTTCTATGTATATCGGTGAGACTGGCCTTTTGAATGATAAGCCAGCAAAAGATATGGAAGAGATCATGGCCAAGCACAACTTAGTGGTGAACCAAGACCTAAAAGAACCAGCTGACCACATCGCTATCGCACTCGACTTCCTTGGCAACTTGATCATCCGTTCTAATGAAACGGAACTTGAAGAAGAGCTAGAGAAATCGTTCATTGTTCAACAGCAATTTATCGAGCAACAACTTCTTACTTGGGTACCAAAGTTCAACGTTAAATGTCATGACGTTGACGAATTCGGTTTCTACGCATCAGTCTCATCTCTGCTACTTGCATTCTGTAAATTGGACACCCAATACCTCGCTGGTGAATAAGCTTATTGGATGACTCGTTAAATAAATTCAGAAGAATGTGACAATTCACCCGGATTTCCGGGTGAATTTTATTGCGAGTAATTTCTAGTCAGTCTAAAATTGTGACCGCAAACGATAAAATATGAAACATTCACGAAATGCTATGCTTATTATAGTTTTGAGCATTTCGGTGTTAAGACAAGCCGCTCAATAGCGGTTTTTTGTTTTTTAGCACTTTAGTACCCAAAGAGCCCTACAAATTTAAGCTCTTAGTTAGGTAGCTTAACGGCTACTTCATTCCGTACTTTGGGAAAGTAGCTTCTAATAGGATAAAACCATGGCCACTATAAAAGATGTCGCTCGCTTAGCAGGCGTATCAACAACAACCGTTTCTCACGTAATCAACAAAACTCGCTTTGTTGCAGAAGCGACGCAAGAAAAAGTAAATAAAGCCGTAGACGAACTGAACTATGCACCAAGTGCCGTTGCTCGTAGTTTGAAGTGCAATACAACCCGCACTATCGGCATGCTAGTTACTCAATCAACTAACCTATTCTTCTCTGAAGTTATCGATGGTGTTGAAAGCTACTGCTACCGTCAAGGTTACACTTTGATTCTGTGTAATACGGGCGGTATCTATGAGAAGCAACGTGACTACATTCGAATGCTTGCAGAGAAACGTGTAGATGGCATCTTAGTTATGTGTTCTGACCTAACTGAAGAGCTAAGAGGCATGTTAGACCGTCACGCTGACATTCCTAAAGTGATTATGGATTGGGGCCCTGAGAGTTCTCAAGCAGATAAGATCATCGACAACTCTGAGGAAGGTGGTTACCTAGCGACCAAATACCTCATTGAGCACGGTCACTCCAAGATTGCTTGTTTAAGTGGCCACTTAGACAAAGCGGCATGTGTTGAACGCATCGCGGGTTACAAACGCGCACTCAACGAAGCTAAGATTGCTACCGATGATAACATGATCATTGAAGGTAACTTCGAGTGTGATACTGCGGTTCTTGCTGCAGAGAAAATCATTAAGATGGTAGATCGCCCAACGGCCGTATTCTGTTTTAACGACACGATGGCACTCGGCCTAATGAGCAGATTGCAAGAGAAAGGAATTCGTATCCCTGAAGATATTTCAGTGATCGGCTATGACAACATCGAGTTGGCTGAATACTTCTCTCCGCCGTTAACAACGGTTCACCAACCCAAACGTCGTGTTGGTAAGAACGCTTTCGAAATTTTGTTAGAACGCATCAAAGATAAAGACCATGAAAAGCGTGTGTTCGAAATGCACCCTGAAATTGTTGAGCGAAGCACAGTTAAAACGTTAAATTAATTGATAAATTCAGTTTAATATAATTAAGCGCACCTTTAGGTGCGCTTTTTTTATCAACAACATGAATGAACCTGGTATCATACTGGAAAGATCATTAATTGAAGCAATATCACATTTTGAAATAACAAGTGTGAGCCTCATTCAACAAAAACTTTATTCTATTCAATCAGTCACGCACAGGGCAAATCACTTGAAAGAGTGAGACGCAAAGCTTCCGGCCTAAACCACTCGTTGGTATGGTAGCGGGGTTACCGATGGCAAAATGCAGTAACTACTAATAATTTAGTAATTTACGGCTAATTGACAATTTAATTGCAACATTTTGCTAATCTCTCGGACCTGCTTATTTGGTGGCGTAGTTCAAATACACCGAGATAAATAACATGGATAAACCGATACTAAAGGATTCAATGAAATTATTTGAATCCCTAGGAAAAATAAAATCACGCTCGATGTTTGGTGGCTTCGGTCTTTTTGCTGATGACACTATGTTTGCTCTGGTTGTAAATGACCAGCTGCACATACGAGCAGACAAATGCACAACGAAACAGTTCGAACAACAAGGGTTTCAACCGTACGTCTACAAAAAACGTGGTTTCCCTGTCGTTACTAAATATTTCGCTTTACCCGAAGGCCTGTGGCAAGACCAAGAGAAAATCTTGCAGCTTGCAACGACGTCTCTGGGTTTTGCTAAAGAAGAAAAAGCTGAGCAATCTTCAGCTAAGCCTACTCGACTCAAAGATCTGCCCAACCTTCGACTCGCCACTGAGCGTATGTTGAAAAAAGCAGGGATCGATTCCGTAGAACGTTTATATGAATCTGGCTCTGTAAACGCATTTAACGCCATCAAAGAATCACATGCGTCTTCTGTCAGTATTGAACTACTTTGGGCGTTAGAAGGCGCGATCAATGGCACACATTGGTCTGTTATACCGCAGCAGCGTCGTGAAGAGCTTATCAATCGCGTCAATTAACATTGTCAGTGCAAATTATCTATATAACTAAGCCGCATTTACTGCGGCTTTTTTTATATCTGCTGAAAGTTAATCTATGCTTTGCCTGTCTATCTATACTAATGGTATACATTGAAAATTTAGAGGAAGTATCAATGAGTAAGAAAATGATATTGGGTATTGTGTTGGTCGTAACCATCGTCTTGTTAGGCGTCAATTTCGGCCAATACCTAACGCTTGAAAATGCCAAGGCCCAACAAGCCGTTTTAAATGACTACATTGATAGCAACTTCATTGCTGCCGCTGCTATCTATTTTGTCGCATATGTAATGATTACTGCTTTCTCAATTCCTGGTGCTGCTGTTGTGACCCTGTTAGGAGCTGCGCTATTTGGTTTCTGGAATAGTTTGCTGCTGGTCTCTTTCGCCAGTGCCATTGGTGCAACCCTCGCATTTCTAAGTAGCCGCTACCTTTTACGTGACTGGATCCAAACCAAATTTGGTGACAAATTAGCAACGATTAACAAGGGCGTTGAAAAAGACGGAGCATTTTACTTGTTTTCTCTGCGTCTGATTCCTGTATTCCCATTTTTCCTTATCAATCTGTTGATGGGTCTAACACCGATATCCGTGAGTCGTTACTACATCACGAGTCAAATAGGGATGTTACCGGGTACCGCTGTTTTCTTGAATGCTGGTACTCAACTCGCGGAAATTGATTCACTTTCGGGTATCGTGTCCCCTTCAGTACTATTGTCATTTGCCTTACTGGGTGTATTCCCAATCATTGCTAAATGGTTGATGAATAAATTTCGCTCAGCACCTGTGGCTGAATAACGTATATAACTGAATAACGTGTACCTATAATAGCTAAATAACGCATATAGCCAGATAAGGTTCTATCTCAATGAAAATCTTCAGTGCATCGAATCCGACAGAAGCCCACATCATTTGTGGATTACTAGAAAGTGTGAATATTGCGTGTGAAGTTCGTGGTGAAGGGTTATTCGGTTTGAAAGGGGAAATCCCATTTACCGAAGAAACTGACCCTTACGTATGGTTATATGAGCCAGAGTTGGCGAGCAAAGCCCGGGCAGTTGTTAATGACTACCAGAAACAGCAAGATTCGATCATTTATGAAGAGTGGCGTTGCGCAGAATGTCATGAAGTCAACGAAGCACAATTCGGTTCTTGTTGGCAGTGCGGTGCTGCTTCACCTGAATAGCAGGTTTTGAAAGGTAAAGTGGCTCCAACGGCCTTTTATAACCACTCGGTCAGATACCTCCTCCAAATAAAAACGGGAAGCTAAAATTAGCTTCCCGTTTTTGTCTCAATTCTATTCGAGCGTCTGTTCTGATGAAGAATCGAGATAATCACTGAATTTGCTTTTGAATAAAAGCGATAGATCGTTGATTGAATTCTTCAGGGTTTTCTACGTTACATACGTGTCCACAATTCGGAATTTCTACTAGCTCGCTCGACTTATGCGCCTCTACCATTTCTTTTACTGGCTTGATGAACATGTAGTCGCGCTCGCCCATCAAATACAAAGTTGGAATCGGCAACTCTCGGTCTTTGAAGTACTTCATCAATGGGTTCACATCAGCCGTAAGGATAAACCAGCGTTTAAACTCTTTTTGGCACAGCTTTTTAGCTTCGCGGATAAACAGGTGACGTGATTCTTTTTGGCTTTTTTGTGGCATCACAACGTAAGCAAAAAGGCTGTATAACCACATATAAGGAATGATGTGCTTACTCAAGTTACCCAACTTGATTAAGACTTGAGAGCGAGTGTTGAGTTTGGTCACGGCACCACCTAGCACCATTGAACGTACTCGACCAGCCGCTAGCTCTGCGACATTACGGACAATAATCGTGCCCAAAGACATGCCTACAAAGTGTGCAGAACGGATTTTCAGATGGTCTAACACCTTAAGAATATCGAGCGTTACCGCTTTGAACGTATAACGATTCGAAATCAGCTCTTTGAGGATGTTGTCTGATTTACCATGCCCTCTCAAATCAATGAGAAGCAAGTTGAAGTGCTGTTTATACGCTTTGATCTGCTTAAACCAAATGGAGGAACTGCCTCCTGCGCCATGCACAAATACAACCCACTCATCGCTCGTAGGGTGAGTAAATGTTTTATGAAATAGTAAACTCTCAGACATACCTATCGCTTTAATTATTGGAATGGAGCTCTGCCTCATCACAAGGCGATGGCTAAGGATATCACGCAATCAAGAAATTTAAGTGATAATAGTGTCAAACCTAACATTAATCATGTGAATACCTACCCCACCTTTTCTACCTGACTAAAATGAGTTTGCAAGTTTTCTCTTCCTAAACGTGATGTGACCTGACCAGAAAACAAAAAGGCACTCTACTATCAGAGCGCCTTCTACTATTAAGTTCAGTTGTTATACATCAGCTTATTTTACAGCTAATTCAGCACGTTAAAATGCAGAATAGTACATCGTAAGATATTCTTTTGCCGCATCTTCCCAACTAAAGTCTTGTTGCATCGCGTAAAGCTGAACACGCTTAATTTCAGCGGGATTTTGTGCATAAAGTAGTAATGAACGATGCAATACTGCCAGTAACGCTTGCGGTGTTGGCTCTTCAAAAGCAAAGCCGGTCGCTATCTCGGGATTCTGATCGTAATCATTCACACTGTCTTTTAAACCGCCCACAGAGCGAACAATCGGTAACGTACCGTAAGCCATGCTGTAGATTTGGTTTAAGCCACAAGGTTCGAACTCCGAAGGCATCAAGAAGAAATCAGAACCCGCTTCAACTAAGTGCGCAAGCTCATTATTATACGCTTCTACAAACGAGAACTTATCTGAGTGAAGTGCCGACAGCTCTTTCAGCTGACTCGCTAAAACTGGATCACCAGTACCGACAATCACGATCTGAAGATCGTTTTTCAAAAACTGTTCGATGATAGGCAGTAAGTAATGAACACCTTTCTGATTAGTCAAACGACAAACCATGCCATAAACCGCACAATCGGTGACGGGGAGGCCAACATCTTGTTGCAATTTTTGCTTACAAGCTGACTTCCCACGAACCATGCTGTGCTTTGTCGCTTTGAATTTACGAGGAAGGAAAGCGTCCGTTTCCGGGTTCCAAGCTCCGTAATCACAACCATTCAAAATGCCAAAAAGATCCGCGGATCTGTACTGGAATTCTGCTGCCATACCGTGACTGCCTAATTCCGTTTTCAGCTCCTCGGCATACGTTGGACTGACTGCGTTCACCTTATCAGCACACATCACGCCGGCTCTCAGCATTGTGACATGCGTGTCACTCACTGAAGCTTCAGGCACATTGTAGCTATGCATTTCTGGTAGAAATTGCAGTTCATCGTATGCGAACACACCTTTGAAAACTGCGTTGTGAATTGAGATAACACTGCGCGTATTTTCAAAGAAATCATGTTGTTGATAACGTGACTTAAGCAAAAAAGGAACAAAGCCTGTATGCCAGTCATTTGCATGAATGATATCAGGTTGGAAGGCAAGCTTAGGAAGCATATCAAGGCAGGCTGCACTGAAGAACGAGAAACGCTCTCCGTTATCTGCGTAAGCTTGATTATTTTCTGCGTACATTTCTGGACGGTCGAAATATTTGGCACATTCGATACCAAAAACTTGAACACCTTCTACACTCAGTTTTTTGACTTGGTAAGCGGTATGAGGCCAATGATCGAGCTCGGTCGATAAAATGACTTCGGCTGCATCAATGTTTGGAATGTTTCTATACGCGGGGATAGTCACTCGAACGTCCTGTTCGAGTGTTTGTAACGCTTTCGGCAGTGCCTTGGCTACATCAGCCAAGCCACCACTTTTAATCAAGCCTTCAACTTCAGACGCTACAAAAAGTACCGAGAGAGTTTTAGTAACCAACTCGCGCTCCTTTAGAAATTACAACTACACCATCGTCAGATACGTGGTAATGCTTTTTGTCTTCTGTCAGGTTTACACCAATTTGAGTGCCCGGTGCGATGTCTGCATCTTTATCAATGATAACGCGACGAAGTATACAACCCTCGCCCACCTTCACATCACCTAATAAAATACTCTCACTAATATCACACGCTGATGCGATATTACTGCGGAAGCCTAATACACTCTTTTCAATACGCGAACCACGTACGTAACTACCGCTACACACAAGGCTATCAATGATCTGAATTCGACCATTAGCCGAGTCAGTAAACGTCGCTGGTGGTAGTGGCGGATAGTAAGTGTGTAGAGGCCATTTACGGTTGTATAGCGAGAATGGTGCATCTTTCTTAAGAAGGTCCATATGTGCTTGCCAGTACGCATCAATCGTACCTACATCGCGCCAGTAAACTTCTTCTTTCTCACCAGTAATACGGTTGGTGCTGAAATCATAAACAAACACATCACCGCGTGGGAACATGTTTGGAATAATGTCTTTCCCGAAGTCATGTGAAGATTCAGGTTTATCTGCATCTTCCGTTAGTTCAGCAAAAAGTTCTTTCGCTTCGAATACGTAGTTGCCCATTGAAACGAGCGCTGACTCTGGGTCTCCCGGAATCGACTTAGGGTTTGCAGGTTTCTCTTCAAAGCCAATCATACGGCCTTCAGCATCCACCTCGATAACACCGAACTCTGATGCTTCAGCAAGCGGCATACGCAGTGCAGAAACGGTTAACGCTGCTTTCTTTTCTTTATGGAAATCAAGCATTTGTTTGATGTCCATTTTATAGATATGGTCAGAACCAAAAATACAGACTTGATCAGGTTCTTCCAGCTCCATAAAACCCATATTTTGGTAGATAGCATCTGCTGTGCCTTCATACCAACGCTTTCCTTTACGCATTTGCGCAGGAATTGGGTCGATAAAACGATCTGTGATGCCACTGATATTCCAACCTTTTTTCATGTGGTGGAACAGAGATTGTGACTTAAATTGTGTTAATACGTAGATCTTCATAAGATCAGCATTAACGAAGTTGTTCAAAGCGAAATCAATTAAGCGGTAACTACCACCGAAAGGAACCGAGGGTTTGCTGCGAGATTCAGTCAAAGGTCTTAAGCGAGAGCCTTCACCACCAGCAAGAATCATTCCCAATACACCAGCCATTTTATTCTCCATATATCTATAGCTTGTCGATGTCAGTACTCGTAGAGGTGTCTTCCTCTGGGGGATGAGCACTAACACTTATTTCGGTACTTAACGAATATTCATTCACATACAGTGACAATATCCTAAGCCAAACGTTGTTATGCGTGCACTATTCTTTGCACTTGGTTTTATATACGTTATCGACTTTTCGGTCGATTTCAATTTTTAATACGCCATTCTGTGCTATGTAAGCTGATTGCTTTCCTAAGACTTAAAGCAGCTCACACTACACCGTGCGGGCGAAACATTACATTAACACCCGTCACACATCAGGTATACAACTAAACACTGATCTTTGAGTTACAATATTTGAATTAAGTTACATTCTCGTTAAAGTTGCATAAGAAGATATAATTTATCACCTCCATTTATTTCGCCCTGTGAATTTAATAAATTCTCGCAATCGACACACCAAATCAACCAGTTGCATAATTAGTCGTATTTTGGTCAAAAAAAAACAGCCTAATGGCTGTTTTTTCTTCAAATAACGTTCAGTTACTTCTCTTTAGGCTTTTTACGTTTATCCGTAACTTCCCACTTACCATCGATGTACAAAGCAGTCCAACCAGATGGTTTACCATCCGCTTCAGTACGAACGTAGTTCTCTTTTGTCTTACGACTAAAACGAACGACTGTCGGCTTGCCATCAGGATCAGCAACTGGTGCTGATGTCAGATATTGGAATTTAGGTGAAATACGGTCTTTAAAACGCACCAGCTCTTCCACTAATGGCGCACGTGTTTCACGTGATTTAGGAAAGTTGCTCGCTGCCATAAATAGACCAGAAGCACCGTCACGAAGTACGAAGTACGCATCTGAGTTTTCACATGGAAGTTCAGGAAAATGCACTGGGTCTTCTTTAGGTGGCGCTACTTCGCCATTTCTCAGAATCTTACGAGTGTTCTTGCAATCTTCACTCGTACAGTCCATGTATTTACCGAAACGACCATTCTTCAGAACCATGTCAGAACCACATTTGTCACACTCAACAAGTGGACCATCGTAGCCTTTGACTTTGAATTCACCGTGTTCAACCACATAACCTTCACAGTTAGGGTTGTTACCACACACGTGCATCTTACGCTTATCATCAATCAGATAAGCATCCATTGCCGTTTCACAAATAGGACAACGCTTTTTCGCTCGAAGTGCTGCTGTTTCAACGTCTTCTTCAAGAACGTTGATAATACCTTCTTCATCACCAAGGTTGATTGTTGTCTTACAACGCTCTTTTGGTGGAAGTGCATAACCAGAACAACCTAGGAATACGCCTGTCGAAGCTGTACGAATACCCATTTTACGGCTACAAGTTGGACACTCAATATCGGTTTCTACGATATGATTTGGCTTCATGCCACCAGCGTCTTCGTCTAGATCCGCTTTTTCCAAATCGCCAGTAAAGTCTTCGAAGAAGTTATCTAGCACGCCTTTCCAGCTTGCTTCGCCTTCTGCAATTTGGTCTAACTTCTGCTCCATACGGGCAGTAAAGTCATAGTTCATTAGATCATTGAAACTGCCATCTAGACGGTCAGTAACAATTTCACCCATCTTCTCAGCATAGAAACGGCGCTGTTCAACTTTTACATAACCGCGATCTTGAATCGTCGAGATGATTGATGCGTAAGTTGAAGGACGACCAATACCGCGCTTCTCAAGCTCTTTAACCAGCGCAGCTTCAGTGAAACGTGCTGGTGGCTTAGTGAAGTGCTGTTTAGGGTCGAGTGCGATTAAGTCTAGCTTTTCACCAACCTGTACAGCAGGAAGAATAGTATCTTCATTTTTGCCCATTGGACGTTGAACGCGAGTCCAACCGTCAAACTTAAGAATACGGCCTTTCGCTTTTAGTGTGTACTCATCCGCTTTAACGCTTACTGTCGTTGAATCGTATTGCGCAGGTGTCATTTGACAAGCAACGAATTGATTCCAAATCAGTGAATATAGCTTGTGTGCGTCTGCGTCTACGCCGTTTAAGTCTTCCGACTTAACATCTACACTTGAAGGACGAATCGCTTCGTGGGCCTCTTGAGCGCCCTCCTTGCTGCCGTATACAAGTGCTTTAGGTGGAAGATATTGCTCGCCGTACTCAGAACCAATGTATTCACGAGCGGCTTCAACAGCTTCTGAACTCAAGTTGGTTGAGTCAGTACGCATATAAGTGATGTAACCCGCTTCATACAAACGTTGAGCCAACATCATGGTTTTCTTCACGCCGTAACCAAGACGCGTACTCGCCGCTTGTTGCAGCGTAGACGTGATGTAAGGTGCAGACGGCTTACTCTTAGTTGGGCGGTCTTCACGTTTACATACTTCGTATTGAGCTTTTTCTAAAACGCTAACTGCAGCTTGTGTTTGCGCTTCATTATCAGGTTTAAACGCAACGCCGTCTTTCTGAGCGACTTGCAGTCTGAAATCTGTTTTCTCTGCTGTTTTGGTATCAGCATGCACATCCCAGAACTCTTCGGGGATAAAAGCGTTGATCTCGCGCTCACGCTCAACCAGTAGTTTTACAGCGACTGATTGAACACGGCCAGCGGACAGGCCTCGTGCTACTTTCTTCCAAAGCAGTGGTGACACCATAAAGCCAACAACACGGTCCATAAAACGTCGTGCTTGTTGTGCGTTTACGCCATCAATGTTTAGCTCTCCTGGAGTTTCAAAAGCTTGTTGAATAGCATTTTTAGTGATTTCGTTAAAAACCACTCGTTTGTATCGCGTTTCATCGCCACCGATGATCTCACGAAGGTGCCATGCGATAGCTTCTCCTTCGCGGTCCAAATCGGTTGCGAGATAAACATGGTCTGCGTTCTCAGCCAGTTTTTGCAATTCAGCAACGACTTTTTCTTTACCAGGTAAAATTTGGTAGTTCGCTTCCCACTCTTGATATGGGTTGATACCCATCTTTTTAATGAGAGCTTTGCGATCTTTTTCTTTCTTGATACGAGCTTTATCTTCTGGGCTCATACCCTTGGTTGAAACTGCAGCAGCCTTTTGACCAGTACTTTGACCCGCCGTTGGTAAATCACGTACGTGACCTACACTCGACTTAACGACAAAGTCTTTGCCAAGATATTTATTGATAGTTTTAGCCTTGGCTGGCGACTCCACTATAACGAGCGATTTACCCATATTGACTCTAACGTCCTTAATCACGATGCTTCAGCACCAACAATTTAGCTTGTGGGCTTTTACGCATGATATTCTAAATTCATTGCTTCTTTTTTTACTATTGTGCGAGATTACTAGAAGATCAACCGCTTTTTTCAAAATTGGATCTGATCGCTCGACAATTCGACGACTCATAGAGAAAAGGGGCACAATATAAAGAAGCTATAAAGTACTCACTAAGAATACTTGCAAGAGCCTATTCATCAGGCATTACGTCTAAACGGGCTCATACTAAGCTTGTCCGCGAATCTAACGCGAGCCCCATTCAATTATTTTTGCCGTAAATCACAAAATAAATTGTGGATGTTTAAAAAGACTCTCTTAATCGGTTGTGAAATCATTGAATTTCTAGTTCGACACCATAAACTCAACGTTATATTCAGTTATCAGAGATAAACTCATGACAAAGAAAGTAATAGCAGAATTTGATTTACTGCTTATCGCAAACCAAATTATCCAATCACATGATGACTACATTGAAGGCATGCGCGCAAACAGCGTAGTAGAAAAAGACGATGTCCTCATCTTCAAAGGTGAATACTTCTTAGACAGCAATGGAATGCCGACAGAGAATACAACCGCAGTATTTAACATGTTTAAATACTTAGCGCACCATCTTTCAAAAGAATTTACGCTTCAGCAATAACGAAAAAGCTTGCCATTTAGGCAAGCTTTTTTACTTCCTGGACCGTTATATGCTTAGCATTTTTATTGACTCAGCATTTTCAGCTTGTCGAAGTAGTCAGGGAAAGTCTTTGAAGTACAACCTGGATCATTAATTGTCACAGGTGTATCACTCAACGCCACCAGCGAGAAACACATCGCCATACGGTGATCATCATAGGTATCGATCGCCGCATGTGTCAGTTGAGCAACAGGGTTAACGATGATGTAATCTTCACCCTCTTCGACCTCTGCGCCAACTTTACGAAGCTCTGTCGCCATCGCTGCTAAGCGGTCGGTCTCTTTCACACGCCAGTTGTAAACATTACGGATTGCCGTTGTACCTTTAGCAAACAAAGCTGTCGTTGCGATGGTCATGGCTGCATCTGGGATATGGTTATAGTCCATATCAATGCCTTTCAGCTCACCACAACGAGAGATAACGTAGTCGTCACCCCATTCAATTTCAGCACCCATTTTTTCAAGCGCATCAGCGAATTGGATATCACCTTGGATGCTGTTTTTACCAATACCCGTTACTTTAATCTCACCGCCTTTAATCGCTGCGGCAGCAAGGAAGTATGACGCAGATGATGCATCACCCTCAACCAAGAAATCACCCGGAGCTGAGTAAGATTGCCCAGTCGGAATTACGAACTCTTGGTAATCGTTGTTGATCACATCCACACCAAATTGTTTCATAATGTGTAGCGTGATATCGATGTAAGGTTTAGAAACCAATTCACCCTCAATTTTGATTGTTACCTCACCTTCAGCTAAAGGCGCAGCCATCAAAAATGCCGTCAAAAATTGGCTAGAGATAGAACCATCGATTGAAACCGTACCGCTTTTAAGGCCAGTACCCGTGATCTTCAATGGTGGGTAATTTTCGTTTTCTAGGTATTCAACGTCGGCGCCGGCTTCTTGCAGTGCAGTCACTAAGTGACCGATTGGTCGCTCTTTCATGCGAGGCTCGCCAGTCAGAACATATTCACCACGACCCAAACAAAGTGCAGCAGCCAGCGGGCGCATCGCCGTACCCGCATTGCCTAAGAAAAGCTCTAGGGCTTTGTCACTTGAGAATGCACCACCCACACCCGTCACTTCACAGACGGTTTTATCTGCAGACAGCTGATAATCAACACCTAATTGCGTCAAAGCATTCAGCATATGGCGAATATCATCACTGTCTAGTAAGTTTGTTAGGCGCGTGGTTCCCGTTGAAAGTGCTGCCAAAAGAAGCGCACGGTTGGAAACACTTTTTGAGCCAGGTAAGTTAACTTCCCCGCTCACTTTTTGAATTGGTTGTAACGTAAGGCTTTCCATTAAATCTTATAGTCCTTGTACCACCCGAAGTCACTGGCGCGTATTTATTTTCGGGTGATGAATAATTCTTCGTACTTGCAGACTAACGAACTTTTCCAATGAACTCCAGAGCTAATCCCCTCGATAAAGGCGATTAATTAGCCAACTAAACACATTTACATACTAGTACACGAGATCAACTCGAACGCCATCTGAAAAATAAAGAATTCGCACATCATCACCTCGGTTAAACAACATCGAGTTATCGACGTCTTGAATGATGTTAACCAACTTGTCATCTTTAGTTTTGACCAATAACTCGACGAGCTTATATTCCACTTTGTATTGTGTGTTACCTCGATTGCGAGCAATCCCGGCGCCCGCCACAGCACCGACGGCCGTTGCGACTTCTTTGCCGGTACCGCCACCAAATTGATTACCTATCAAGCCACCAATAGCCGCACCTAACAAGGTTTCCCAACCATTCGCTTTCGACTCTACGATCTCTTGTTGGGTAATGTATCTGACTGTGTCAATCTCACCATAAACGACCTCATTGACTGGTCGAGCTTGGTTTCTGTTGTAAGCTGCATTTGCCAACATGGGCAAAACAAGTAAAATCCAAAGCAACTTTTTCATGGTAAAACTCCTAAAGACCTCTTGGTCAGTGATTAATCTGTAACGCGGTACTTATGACTATATACCTAACCGAACTTGATACTACTAGTATAGAGTTTCCTTCGCCTTTCGACGCGCTTGATGAACCTAACGGTCTGCTCGCCTTCGGTGGTGATTTGTCACCCATGCGAATTTTAAACGCTTATAGCCAAGGTATATTTCCATGGTACGGTCCAGGGGAGCCTATACTTTGGTGGAGCCCTGCACCACGAGCGGTATTTAATCCTAAGACATTCGAACCGTCAAAAAGTCTTAAAAAGTTTCAAAGAAAGCATAATTACCGTGTCAGCATCAACCAAGCGACAGACAAAGTGATTGGCTACTGCTCCTCGCTAAGACCCGAAGAAGAAACTTGGCTAAACGGTGACATGCAGTCAGCGTACCGCGAACTTTCTTCATTAGGCTTCTGCCACTCCGTTGAGGTTTGGCAAGGCGACGAGCTTATCGGCGGACTATACGGCTTACAAAGAGGCCAAGTCTTTTGTGGTGAATCGATGTTTAGTCTGAAGACCAATGCCTCTAAAATTGCACTGTGGTACTTTTGTGAACACTTTACACGATTCGGAGGTAAGCTCATCGATTGCCAAGTCATGAACCCTCATTTGGAATCCTTGGGCGCTATCGAAGTAGAAAGAGATGAGTTCCTTAGTGCTTTGAAAATACTTAAAGAAAATCAACTTAGCGATGGATGTTTTAAATCACAATGGCTAGAGGGAACGCCTTCATGAATTCAGATTTACAACAAATCAGAATTGGATTGACCGATAACCATGCTTGCAGCTACCTGCCACATCTTCAAGAAAGAGTAGCGGTCACGCTTGATGAGCACATGCATACTTCAGATAATTATGAAGTCCTGCTCGCCAACGGATTTCGCCGCAGTGGAGCGACCATTTATAAGCCACATTGCGATAATTGCTCTGCGTGCCAAGCTATTCGCCTCTCGATTCCCGAAGTCAAGTTTTCCAAAAGCCAACGACGAATCCTCAACAAAGCCAAATCACTACGTTGGGAATTGAAAGACGAGATGGATGACAACTGGTTTGACTTATATAGTCGCTATATAACCGCTCGTCACCGTTCCGGAACCATGTATCCCCCCAAAAAAGAAGAGTTTCTACAATTCTCTAAAAATGAATGGCTTGCCACAAAGTTCATGCACATCTATGATGATAGCCAGTTAGTCGGCATCGCCGTCACTGATGTGATGTCTCACTGCACAAGCGCATTTTATACCTTCTTCGATCCTGATATCGACATCTCTATGGGAACATTAGGTGTTCTGTTTCAAATCCAGCACGCCCAGAAAGAACAGAAACAGTGGTTATATTTGGGTTATCAAATCGATGAATGTCCTGCGATGAACTATAAAGTACGATTTCAACGTCATCAAAGGCTAGTAAATCAGCGGTGGCAAGGGTAGAATACGCGACAACTTTACATATTTTGATTTTAACGGCACAATCAAGCCGTTGAAAACCGCCAAATTTCGAAAGAGGATTAGATGGCTAAAGAAGACGTAATCGAGATGCAAGGCACGGTCCTTGATACTCTACCAAACACGATGTTCCGTGTTGAGCTTGAAAACGGTCACGTAGTGACAGCACACATCTCTGGTAAAATGCGTAAAAACTACATCCGTATTCTTACTGGTGATAAAGTAACTGTTGAGATGACTCCATACGACCTTTCTAAAGGCCGCATCGTCTTCCGTGCTCGTTAATTTTTAATTACCGAATACGATAAGAAGCGGAGCTTTATGCTCCGTTTTTTATCGCCTGAACTTTTTACCACTCCAACAACACCAATCTCACATCTCACATCTCACATCTCACATCTCACATCTCACATCTCACATCTCACAAGCATAAAAAACGCACAACCGAAGTCATGCGTTTATTATCGTGATTAGCTGTACCGCGCTCTCAATAAGCAGTCAGCAACAGCTTAAACTATTAAGAAATAGGCTTAATGCATAACCTCTTCTTTAGCACCAACATAGATGAAATCTAGATCGTCTTTAATCAGAGATACTTTAACCGTACCGCCGTCAACCAAACTACCAAACAGTAATTCATTAGCAAGAGGCTTTTTAAGCTTCTCTTGAATCACTCGTCCCATAGGACGCGCACCCATAGTCTTGTCATAACCTCTTTCAGCTAACCAATGACGAGCATCCTCAGAAACTTCTAAAGACACGCCTCGAGCGTCCAGTTGAACCTGAAGCTCAACAATGAACTTGTCGACAACTTGGTTAATCACACTTGGATCAAGGCTGTTGAACCAAATAACATTATCAAGACGGTTACGGAACTCAGGTGTAAATACCTTTTTGATCTCACCCATCGCGTCTGGCGCATGATCCTGTTGGATCAAACCGATCGATTTCTTCTCAGTTTCAGCGACACCAGCATTGGTCGTCATCACTAGGATCACGTTACGGAAATCCGCTTTACGACCATTGTTGTCAGTTAGCGTACCGTTGTCCATCACCTGTAGTAACAAGTTAAAGATATCTGGGTGAGCCTTCTCTATCTCATCAAGTAACACAACAGAGTGTGGATTCTTGATTACAGCATCAGTGAGCAGACCACCTTGGTCATAACCAACATAACCAGGAGGAGCACCGATCAAACGGCTCACAGAGTGACGCTCACCGTACTCAGACATGTCAAAGCGCAACAGTTCAATACCCATCAACTTAGACAGCTGTACAGTCACCTCTGTTTTACCTACACCAGTAGGACCAGCGAATAGGAATGAACCAACAGGTTTATTGTCTGCACCCAATCCTGCACGAGTCAGCTTAATCGCTTCGCTCAATACATCGATCGCTGGGTCTTGTCCGAATACCAACATTTTCATGCGGTCATCCAGTTTCTGTAACGTATCTTTGTCTGAAGATGATACTGACTTCTCAGGAATACGAGCCATTTTCGCGACCATTGACTCAATATCAGCCACGCTTACCGTTTTCTTACGACGGCTTGCTGGTGCCAAACGACTACGAGCGCCGGCTTCATCAATCACGTCAATTGCCTTATCAGGAAGGTGACGTTCATTAATGTATTTAGCTGACAACTCCACAGCGGCACGCAACGCTTTGTTGGTGTAACGCACTTCGTGGTGAGCTTCGTATTTTGGCTTCAAACCGATCAGAATCTTGGTTGTGTCATCTAACGATGGTTCAATAATATCAATTTTCTGGAAGCGACGAGCTAGAGCACGCTCCTTCTCAAAAATGCTGCTGTACTCTTGGTATGTCGTTGAGCCGATGCAACGTAATTTACCGCTGCTTAGTAGTGGCTTAATTAAGTTTGCCGCATCAACCTGACCACCCGATGCTGCACCTGCACCAATAATGGTGTGGATCTCATCAATGAATAGGATTGCGTCTTCTTCTTTCTCTAGTTGCTTAAGAATCGCTTTAAAACGTTTCTCAAAGTCACCACGGTATTTGGTCCCAGCTAGAAGTGAACCAATATCTAAAGAATAAATCACACTACTCTGAATAATTTCAGGTACTTGACCTTCAACAATACGCCATGCAAGACCTTCAGCGATTGCGGTCTTACCCACACCCGCTTCACCCACTAACAAAGGGTTGTTTTTACGACGACGACATAGAACTTGAACCGTACGCTCAAGCTCTTTATCACGCCCGATAAGCGGGTCGATATTACCTTGTTTCGCCACTTCGTTAAGGTTAGTTGCAAAATTTTCTAGACGATCTTCAGAGTTAGCTTCTTCTGCATTCTCTGCGCCACCAAATGAGTCAGACGGTGATGAACTATCACCTTCGTTACTGGCTTTGGTAATGCCATGAGAAATAAAGTTAACAATATCTAAGCGACTAATGTCGTTTTTCTTGAGTAAATATGCCGCGTGAGATTCTTGCTCACTGAAAATAGCCACAAGTACATTTGCACCTGTAACTTCGCTACGGCCTGAAGACTGAACATGAAAAACAGCGCGTTGAAGTACTCGTTGGAAGCTCAACGTAGGCTGAGTCTCACGAGTCTCGTCACTTTCTGGGATAAGTGGGGTTGTTTGATCGATAAAAATATCGAGCTCATTGCGAAGAGCATCGAGATCAGCCTGACAAGCTTGGAGCGCTTCCTTGGCCGCATCATTTTCTAATAATGCTAGTAGGAGGTGTTCGACAGTCATGAATTCATGTCGCTTGTCTCGCGCACGAGCAAATGCACCATTTAAACTCGTCTCTAATTCTTTATTTAGCATAAGTACCTCCTAAGGGAACAACAGTGTTGTTCGAGCAATTTATACTTGCTCCATTGTACATAGTAGCGGATGCTCATTTTCCTTTGAGTACATCTTTACTTGCGCTACCTTTGTTTCCGCTATTTCAGCACTGTATGTGCCGCATATAGCTTTACCTTCATAATGAACCTTGAGCATCACTTCCGTTGCCTGTTCGATATCTAGTGAGAAGAATCGCTCTAGGATCTCGATTACAAAGTCCATAGGCGTGTAGTCATCGTTATTCAATACAACGTTATACATCGCCGGTGGCTTTACTTTTGTATCTTCTTTCTCCAGTAAATCTGAGCCTGGAGATGCCCATTCAAAGTTTCTGCTCATATCGCTTTGCTAAGAGTTATTTTTCGGAAGTCGTGAGTTTTACGTCATTCAAATTTACCACATTCACGCATTACGGTGTACTAAGAAACTGCACCGAGAAACAGTACCAAAAAATATTCCTCTATACTGAGCCTAATCCACCATTTCCATCGCTGCAAATAAAAGATCTCTATTAACAGGATTAACATATGTGATTGATTAAAAAGACACCACAACTATTGATGCTAACGATAAGATTACCGATAAGTTACTATTTAGTTAATAGCTTGCAGTAAATCTCGAATGTGATTTGTTATTAAAATTGATCACTTTTATACCAATTTACTATTGACTGCGCTCAATCATTAGCTACATTGGAGCTAAAAGGTTTTTCTGATACAACTTTATAACAAGATTCAAAATCGAGTAATACGCGTTAAGAATGAACAATAAGGAATAATTACGCAGGGTAGCGTTAATTTCCGTAAGCAATGTATGAGATTCAAGCTATCAGCTGAAATTATTTAGTTGGTAGGAATGATATCAATCGCACTTACAACAATTGATATAACAACGTTAGTAACAAAATGCATGAGGGATGTATAGCATGGCTACAGGTACAGTAAAATGGTTTAACAATGCCAAAGGGTTTGGCTTTATTTGTCCAGAAGGTGAAGACGGCGATATTTTCGCGCACTACTCCACAATACAGATGGAAGGTTATCGAACCTTAAAGGCAGGTCAGCAGGTCGACTATGAAGTAGAAAGTGGACCTAAAGGCTCGCACGCTAGCTCTGTTGTTCCTGTAGAAGGCAGCGCCGCTAAATAGGCGATGGCCAAATCATGTTGACCTCCATCAGTCCTAATTAACGGCTGACAGGTAAACAGAATATTGAAACCGCTCATTTGATACCCCTAATACAGGATTAAATGAGCGGTTTTTCGATCTAGAAGCTTTAACGTTGCTCACAGTACAATTCGCTCGAGGATGTTTGCCCCCAAGGTCTAGGTCTAGGTCTAGCAAAACATTATGAATAAAAAAGACGCTTTAACGTTATCGTTAAAGCGTCTTTCGTTTTGTATTGATCTATGACTTAACTGTCAGACCAAGCAACTCGTTAGTAAATCATGATCATAATTTGCTAACGATGAGTCTAATCACTATGCGTCAATGAATGCGTTCAGTGTTGAGCTTGGACGCATTAGTGATGAAACCAGTGTATCATCAAGTAGGTAATAACCACCTAAATCACCGGCTTGACCTTGAGCGTTGTTTAGCTCAGCAACGATAGCTTCTTCACTTTCAGCCAATTGACTTGCCACACCTGCAAACTCAGCAGCAAGGTCAGCGTCAACCGTTTGCTCAGCAAGCGCTTTAGCCCAGTATGCTGCTAGGTAGTAATGGCTACCACGGTTATCAAGCTCACCTACTCGACGTGAAGGAGATTTGTTTTTATCTAGGAACTCGCCCGTCGCTTTATCAAGCGCGTCAGCTAGAACTTGTGCCTTAGCATTGCCAGTGACTACGCTTAGGTGCTCTAGAGATGCCGCTAATGCCAAGAATTCACCTAAAGAATCCCAACGCAGGTGGTTTTCTTTCTCTACTTGTTGCACGTGCTTAGGAGCAGAACCGCCAGCACCTGTTTCAAACAGACCGCCACCGTTCATTAGTGGAACAATCGATAGCATTTTAGCTGACGTACCAAGCTCTAGAATTGGGAATAAATCCGTTAGGTAGTCACGTAATACGTTACCTGTAACAGAAATAGTATCTAGACCTTCTTTGATACGAACCAATGAATATTGAGTTGCTTCAAGTGGAGCAAGGATCTTAATTTCAAGACCATCAGTATCGTATTCAGGAAGGTACGCTTCTACTTTCTCAATAAGCTGCGCGTCATGTGCGCGAGACGCGTCTAGCCAAAATACCGCTGGAACACCCGATGCACGAGCACGAGTAACCGCTAGCTTAACCCAATCTTGAATTGGTGCATCTTTAACCTGACACATACGGAAGATATCACCTTCCTCTACGTCTTGCTCAAGAAGCACTGAACCTGAAGCGTCTACAACTTGAACCTGACCAGCAGCTTCAAGGATGAAAGTCTTATCATGAGAACCGTACTCTTCCGCTTTTTGAGCCATTAGACCAACGTTTGGTACACTGCCCATTGTTGTAGGGTCGAAAGCACCGTTCTCTTTACAGAAATCAATAACCGCTTGGTAGATGCTCGCGTAGCTACGATCTGGAATCATTGCTTTCGTGTCTTTTTGCTTACCTTCTGGATCCCACATTTGACCTGAAGAACGTAACATTGCAGGCATCGATGCATCAACAATGATGTCACTTGGAACGTGTAGGTTAGTAATGCCACGGTCTGAGTCAACCATCGCTAGTGGAGGCTGAGTTTCGTATACTGCTTGTAGGTCAGCTTCGATTGCCTGTTTCTGATCTTGAGGAAGTGCAGCGATTTTTGCGTATACATCGCCGATGCCGTTATTTACATCAACACCTAACTCGTTGAACAGTTGACCGTGCTTAGCGAATACATCTTTGTAGTAAACCTTAACCGCATGACCAAAAATCACTGGGTCAGACACTTTCATCATCGTCGCTTTCATGTGAAGAGAAAGCAGTACGCCTTGCTCTTTAGCCGATGCGATTTCTTTCTCAAAGAACGCAACCAAAGCAGCTTTGTTCATCACTGACGCATCAATGATCTCTTTATCTTGTAGTGCAAAAGCTGGCTTCAGTGTTTTCTTCGCGCCATCTTTGCCAACAAATTCGATGCTCACTTCTGTAGCACCTTCAATCGTTACTGACTTTTCACTACCGAAGAAGTCTTTGTCGTCCATACTTGAAACGTGCGACTTAGAATCTGCAGACCATGCACCCATTGAGTGTGGGTTCTTCTTCGCATAGTTCTTAACAGAAAGTGGAGCACGGCGATCCGAGTTACCTTCACGTAGTACAGGGTTTACTGCACTACCTTTGATTTTATCGTAAGTTGCTTTAACGGCTTTCTCTTCGTCAGTGTTTGCTTCTTCTGGGTAATTAGGAAGTGCGTAACCTTTTGACTGTAGCTCTTTGATCGTTACTTGAAGTTGAGGTACAGATGCAGAGATGTTTGGAAGCTTGATAATGTTCGCTTCTGGTGTCTTAGCCAATTCACCTAGTTCTGCTAATGCATCACCAATACGTTGCTCTTCGTTCAAATAGTCAGGGAAGTTGGCAATAATGCGCCCTGCAAGTGAAATGTCGCGAGTATCAACGTTAATACCAGAAGAAGCTGTAAAAGATTGAATGATTGGCAGTAGAGAATAAGTTGCTAGCGCCGGAGCTTCATCTGTAATGGTATAGATGATCGTTGGTTTTTCAGTAGGCATGAAATTTCCCTATAGTTCTTACAAGCTCATTTAAAATAGTGAGCATGTTATAAATTGACCAGTAAGCCACTCAAAGAGTGAAAACTGCTTACTCGATAGTCGTACTCTATCTTATTTTTCATGCAATCTTGATGACAGCATGAACCAAATCCGTGAGTGCATTGTTTTAATAAAAGAGCCAGTTATAATAAAACACGAAGGTATAATTAAACAAATCAGGCTTAAGAGTCCATCAACTTGTTCTATTTTGTGTCTTTTAGGCGCGCAAATGATAGCTCAATTCCGTTTCAGTGAAAACTTTTCAGCACACTTCGTTTACATTTTTGCAAGGTAGTTAACATGTCTACTCGCTCACACAGCGTATCTCGTTCAGACAAACCAGCTCGTGCTGGTGCAACATTAAAACAAAGCGGTAATAGACAAAACCGAAGCAGTGATAAAAATAACACGGGTAGTTCGCATAAAAAATCGCACTCGAGTAAGCATCGATATAAAAGCAAACCTACCAACGTGAAACCTAAGGTGGCAATCGAAGATCGCAAAGTCATTTTGTTCAACAAGCCTTTCGATACTCTCAGCCAGTTCACTGATGGCGAAGGGAGAAAAACACTCGCCGACTTTATTCCTGTTAAAGATGTTTACGCGGCGGGTCGACTAGATCGCGACAGCGAAGGGTTAATGGTCTTGACCAACGATGGCATCTTCCAAGCTAAGTTAACTCAACCAAACTCAAAATCACCAAAGACTTACTGGGTGCAGGTTGAAGGCGCACCTTCTGAGGAAGATTTAGATAAATTGAGAAAAGGCGTGGAGCTAAAAGACGGAATGACACTGCCTGCTCAGGTTGAGGTGATGTCTGAACCTGTTGTGTGGGAAAGAACCCCTCCAGTGCGTTTCAGAGCCGCAATACCGACAACATGGTTAGCGATTACTATCATTGAAGGGCGCAACCGTCAGGTAAGACGAATGACAGCAAATATCGGCTTCCCTACCCTGCGTCTTATCCGCTATTCGATGGGCAATATGAACGTGGGGCAGCTTCAGCCTGGTGAGTGGAAAGAGATTTAACTCATAGCAATTTAACAAAGCGAGACAGTTATTTAGTCTCGCTTTTTTGTACCTGAAGGATGATTACTCTTGGTCAATCATCCATTTACGGAATTCTTTGCGCTCTTTTTTAGAAGATTTTAGATACCAAGCTTTCAATTGCTCGACACTTTGAGCTTCTGTTGACGCAGTTTTCGTTTGAGCTTTAGCTTCATTTTCTACAACCATTCCTGTTGCCACAGGAACTAAAACCACGGCGTCGGCCGGTTTATCAAGCAACACACCATCCTTGAAGTAGATCGCATTACTTTCATTATACTCAACCAACCGGGAGTCTAGCCCGCCAAAAGGTACAAAACCAGGTTTACGCTCAATGATATCCTGTTGATATTTGATTGCCACTTCATCTTGCATAACATTCCATGAAGGATTTCCGCTTTCGAAGACCTTCTCTGCTTCAATATAACTACGTGCTTTTGGGGACTTAATTTTCACTTCATCACCGGTAACATTAAAGCTCAATATATAAGGCGCTGAAGAGTATACTCCACTATTACCAAATTTTTTATCAAAGCGAACTAGAACTTGGTTAAAGCCTTCATTGATGTGATTCTCACTAATTTTGTTTTCAGCTTGTTGTCCATTAATGAACAAAATTGATACGCCTTTCTGAGGCGTTAGGGTTGCCGCACTTACACTGCCAATAACGCTTGTAAGCAAGCCCAAAGCTAACCATACTTTCTTCATCATATCTCTCTTTCAAATCGAATAAACTACTCTTTATCCTAACAAAAAAGCCACCCTAAGGTGGCTTTTTTTAAGACTCAATTAAGAAGTCAATTAGAATGATGCTTCAACACCAATAGCTAGACCAGTATCTGTTTTGTAGTACTTCTCACCTTTGTCGTTGAGACGCGCTGAATCGTAATCGATGCCACCCACTTCCGCGTACATTTTCGTGTTTGGTGCGATTGCGTAAGTTGAGTTTACAAACCAACGATCTTCGTCTCTAACATCTAGGTCGTGGTCACCGATTGAGTAACCAGCGTTAAAGCCCCAAAGACCCACAGTGTAACCAGCAGCAAATGCAATCACAGAATTGTCATCGTTGTCAGCGTCAGAAGCTACACCGTAATATGCTGTAGATAGGTATACGTTTTCAATACCAGAGTATACTAGCTCAGCACCGTAACCTTGGTGATCAGCGTCTGCGCCCTCAGCGTTAAGGTTAGCCACAAATGCTGAGATATCGAAATCAGTCAAACGGTAGCCGATACGAGCATCAATATATTCTACGTTAGAACCTTCAGCTTCTTCGTTATTAGAACCGTCAACTTTATCTTGAACGTAACCTAACGTAGCGTAAAGATCACCATTATCGAAATCGTAACGAACAGCTTCGTCAGCACATTCTTTAGTTTCGTTGTCTAGAAGCGTAGAAATACCAAATGCTTCATCGCTACCGATACCTAGATCATCAACAGCAGTACATAGGCGACCAAACTTGATTGAACCAAAAGTATTGTGGTATGCCGCTACGTATGTATCGCCGTTTTTAGTGTTTTCAGCGTTTGCGTTAGTAGAACCGTTAAATTCCCAGTAAGCGCCAACTTTCCACTCATCGTTCACCATATATTTTACATCGAAGCCGAAGTCCGCATCTTCGATTTTTTGTTCCATCGAAGAACCTTTTTCGAATTCGTTGCTGTAAACAACTTCAATGTCGCCTTTAAGATCAACAGATACGCCATCTTGGTTGTAAATTTCGATAGCTGCGTTTGCTGAACCTGCTGCAGTCATTACTGCTAGCGCTAATAGAGTCTTTTTCATAATAAATCCACTGCCTTTTCTAAGAATGGGAGATCCTTGCCCGGTTCCCTTTTATTTTTATGACTGGTCATTACCACTCTTTGTTAGTTAATCACCGTCACTAAATTTCGAGGTCTAGATTGCAAAAGATTATCCTGCGTGTCAAATAAACTAAAAGCACATCTAAAAAAAACACAAACCAATAATAATCAAAGACTTACATTTTTTTTCATTGTTTTACGAGTAACTTATCCTTAGTTTTACCAGGAAATATAATAATATAAAAAAAGAACATAACAGAATTTAAAGCTAGATAACCCAATAAAAAAGTAACAAATTAGAATTTAACACCTACAAGCCAGTCTTTTTTAAAATTTATATTTCACAACATAAATAAAATCGTTAAGTTCCTGATGGTTCAGTTTTTTTTTGTGAACAAGATCTACCTTTGATTCAAAAGCAAGCTATTTCGCCGCAAATGTACCGACTAGTGATATGTGCTACTATCCTCGCTCCGTTATGTAGGTCACAGTATGCTAACTACTAAAATTCAAAAATCCATTCGCACCAGTTATCAAAACCTCCAAGATCAGTTGGACAACTTTGTACCTCGACGTGCTCAAAATTACCTAGTTGCAGAAATAGCTAAGACACTTTGTGGTCAATACCACAAAAGTAATCGCATGATTGTTGCTGAGGCGGGAACAGGAATCGGGAAATCACTCGCCTATCTCATGGCAACGATTCCTGTCGCTGTGCTAAACAATCGAAAAATCGTCATTTCAACAGCGACGGTTGCGCTTCAAGAACAGCTCGTAAATAAAGATCTCCCTCTATATAGAAGACTTACTGATAGAGAGTTCTCTTTTATACTCGCCAAAGGTAGACAGCGTTATTGTTGTACCGAGAAGTTAGCCGCCGCTTGTGGGGTTGATGGTGGACAAATGGCCATGTTCGAGTCCAAACCAAAAAAGAAAGACATCGAACAACTCCAAACCATGTACCGCAGCCTAACCCAAGGTAAATGGGATGGCGACCGTGATTCGTGGCCAAAACCTATCGACAACATGATTTGGCAGATGATCGTCAGTGATAAGCACAGCTGTAACAACAGTATGCCTACGCACAGAGACTGCCCTTTCCAAAAAGCGCGCTCAGAGCTAGATAAAGCAGACGTGATTATCGCCAATCACAGTTTAGTGATGGCTGATGCTGACCTTGGTGGCGGCGTGATACTGCCCGAGCCAGAAAATAGCATCTATATATTCGATGAAGCTCACCATTTACCGCATGTAGCCAGAGATCACTCCTCTGCAGCTGCGAGCTTAAAAGGCGCGGCATCGTGGTTAGAACGTTTGAATCAATCCATCACTAAGCTTTCTGGCCTCGCCGACGAGAAACGTGTACATCGATTTAGAAATGAACTGCAAAACTCAGTGCAACAGCTAATCCCTACCCTGACTCAAATGAGCAAACAGTTTGATGCAAGCCACTTTGAAGACGGCTTGTATCGCTTCGAGCATGGCGACTTACCTGATTGGCTAGAGAATGAATCTAAAGATCTCAAGCAACTCACACAAAAGGCGAGCCAAGCCGTTGCGAAGATTGCAGACCTGATTGCAGAACGAGTTAAAGACGGAGAACTTTCAACAAAACTGGCAGAGCCTGCGCTTGCAGAAATTGGCTTCTATATTCAAAGGACAGAAAACCTTGCTCAGGTTTGGCGCTTAATGGCTGAACCTAAGAGAGAGAAGGGAGCGCCTTTAGCGCGTTGGCTTGAACTAAATAAAGAGAGTGAAGGCGATTTCGTTGTGAATGTTTCGCCACTAGAGGTGGGTTGGCAACTGGACCAACAGATCTGGAGTCGTTGTGTTGGTGCAGTACTCGTCTCTGCGACAATGAGAGCACTCAACTCCTTCAACTTTTTCTGTCATCAAGCTGGTATCAGTCAAAAAGCCGAAGACGGTGTACAATTTCTTGCTTTGGCATCGCCGTTTGATTATCAGAACCAAGCTGAGCTGGTTGTTCCTGCAATGAAGTACGAACCGCAAGCACCTCAGTTTACTGAATATCTTATTGAAATATTGCCTAAGGTAATAGAAGACAACAAAGCCAATCTCGTTTTATTCTCTTCTTATTGGCAAATGAATAAAGTTGCAGAAGCTTTGGCAACAGATTTCGTTAAAAAGTCGTGGGCATTGCAGGTTCAAGGTGATACTTCACGAACCGAAATCCTAAAAAAACATAAAAAGCTGATAGATCAAGGTAAGACCAGCGTCCTTTTTGGAACGGGTAGCTTTTCTGAAGGTCTTGATCTACCTGGTGAGCTACTTGAAAACCTCGTTATTACCAAGATTCCTTTTGGTGTTCCTACCTCTCCTGTAGAGCGAGCACATTCAGAATATATTGAATCACGCGGCGGTAATCCTTTTATGCAGATTACTGTTCCAGAAGCGAGTAAAAAGCTTATTCAATCTGTGGGTAGATTGCTGCGTAAAGAACGAGATTCTGGTAGAGTCACGATCCTTGATAGACGCATAGTCACGAAGCGATACGGGAAATCCCTACTCGATTCGCTACCGCCTTTTAAAAGAACAATAAAATACTAATTTTACTGCCCTCAAGGTAGTTATGGGCCTGTCATCGCTAGGCCCTCGCATTCACAACCCAACATGACTAATCCATTGATTATTCATGTAGTTGCCCTAACAGCCGATAACGAGAACACTAGCTATTTATGGAAATGATTGAGCCAACCATGTTGGTCATACTTGCCTTGGTTGCATTTGCAGCAGGCTTTATCGATGCTGTCGCCGGTGGCGGAGGGATGTTAACCGTCCCAGCTTTGCTATCGCTTGGTTTACCGCCACATATTGCACTCGGAACTAATAAGCTGGCCGCAACGTTTGCCTCATCAACTGCAGCTTTTACTTACTATCGTAAGAAACTGTTCAAACCTGAATGTTGGACCAATGCATTCATATCGACATTAATAGGTGCAACAATCGGCACCCTGACTGTTGATGCCATTAGTACAGAGTGGTTAGAGAAGGTATTGCCATTAGTTATTCTTGCCGCTGCTGTCTATACCATTTTTCATAAAACTCCGGATGTGAGCCATAATGTGTCTCCTAAACCGTGTCCGGTACTTAAAAGAAAACAAAAGTACCAAGGATTCATTCTTGGCTTTTATGATGGTGTTGCAGGCCCAGGTACTGGCGCGTTTTGGACGGTGAGTTCTATGGCACTTTATCGCTTAAATATCTTACTGGCTTCTGGTTTGTCTAAAGCGATGAACTTCACTAGCAACTTCACCTCTTTGGTGACCTTTGCGATTCTCGGTCATATTGATTGGGTTCTAGGTTTAACCATGGGGCTTTGTTTGATGGCTGGTGCATTTGTTGGAGCACATTCTGCTATTCGCTTTGGTGCTACATTTATACGACCTGTCTTTGTGACTGTTGTGAGTGTCCTTGCGATTAAACTAGCTTACGAAGCGTGGTTTGTAAACTTATAGCCACCAGCCAATGGGAAGCGAAATGAACCATTTTTCAAATCTTAAAAGTGTACTGGATACCTTAATTGGGCACAGTTCTCAGGTCGACAAAGCCCGTGGTGCTTATCATCAAGCCTTGTTTGACCGAACCTTATTTAAGTGCAGCTCTTCTATTTTACTGCCCTACGCACTTGAAACTCAAACAACGTACAACACCATTATTCGTGAACAAGCGACAAATCAACTGACCGCATCGCGGGCCAACTACCTGACGGAAAAGCTGACTAACCAGATAGCTGCAATCCAAAGGGAGCTCGCTAACCATGATTTACGCTTAGACCGAAAAAGTAAGTCAGGCAAAAATCTCAACGACCTATACAACGAACTCGCTCAGCACCAAGATTGGCAAAAGCGACTGGTCGATTTAGTACGAGTACGAAAGTTAGCGTTTGATTCTGCGCCTCGCCACAGTAAGAAAAAAGCGGACGAGGCTTGGCAATTAGCAAAAGAACGATTAGAACGCTGTGAAGACTCAATGAAAAATATTGAGAGACTGATTAACTTAGAGAACCCTAAGCGAAATGAACACTGAAAACACATCATCACCACTGGATAATGCGCCAGAAGAAGTCAAGTTAGCTGTCGACCTGATCTATCTGCTCGAAAGCAACGAAATCGACCCAAAAGTGGCGTTAGAAGCAATTAAGATTGTCCAACAAGATTTACAAGCCAAACTAGCATCTAGCATCTAGCATCTAGCATCTAGCATCTAGCATCTAGCATCTAGCATAAAAACATACAGGATTCACATGTACCAACTTAGCTTTTCTATGCCCGAATTTCTTGAAAACTACTGGCATAAAAAACCAACCATCTTAAAAGGTGGCTTCCAAGACTTCGTCGACCCAATTTCGCCGGAAGAACTTGCTGGTTTATCGATGGAAGAAGAAGTGGATTCTCGCTTTGTCTCTAACCTCGACAACCAATGGACTGCAGAACATGGTCCATTCTCCGAAGAGAAATTTGGCGAGCTAACTGAAACACATTGGCAATTGATCGTTCAAGCAGCGAACCACTGGCACCAAGGTGCAAATCAGCTGACTGAAGCGTTCCAAGCCTTACCAAACTGGTTATTCGACGATCTAATGATCTGCTACTCAGCACCAGAAGGTGGCGTTGGCCCCCATATTGATCAATACGATGTATTCATCATTCAAGGTCAAGGTAAACGCCAGTGGAAAGTCGGCGCAAAAGATGTGGGCCAATACAAAGAGACCGTTCAAGCTTCTGCACTTCGTCAAATCGAAGGTTTTGAACCGATCATTGATGAAACTTTAGAGCCAGGCGATATCCTCTATATCCCACCGGGTTTCCCGCATGAAGGGAACACGTTAGAGCCGTCAATGAGCTACTCTATTGGCTATCGCTCCCCTAAAGAACAAGAGCTAATCAGCAACTTCGCCGATTTTGTACTTGCTCATGATATGGGTGACGTTCATCTTCACGATCCAGAATTCAAAACGCAAGATGGTTACGGCAAGATTCGTTCATCGGATTTAAGCAATCTAACTGACATGTTGAAATCTGCACTAGAGCAACCTGAAACCATCAGCGAATTCATGGGATGTTTGCTAAGCCAATCACGCCACCAGCTTGATATCGTCGCTCCTGAGCCATTATGGACAGAAGAAGAGATCGCTCAGCACTTAGAGTCAGAAGGCGAGATCTGTCGAGTATCGGGCTTAAAAGCGCTCTACCATGAGAATGAAAGCAACACGGCTTACATCAATGGTGAAGTGGTCAAGGTTGAAGAAGCGGATTCATCGCTACTAAACGTACTGTGTGATGACTCGGTGATTAACTCAGCAACCACTTTGACTCCTTCAGGTGTAACTGCCGTGACTGAATTGGTAAACAAAGGTTACTGGTTTATCGAAGACTAACTTGGTTAATTGGTTTCGATGAATATCACCGAGCCCTAGAACCTAATAGCCTAATAGCCTTAGAACAACAGAAAGGGACAAATGAAATCTTCATTTGTCCCTTTTTCGATTCAACCGTTAGCTAAACTTAAATAGCCAAACCGTGAACTACTAGACCTTCAACTACTAGACCTTGAATTGATTCACCAATTTCTGTTGCTGTTGAGATAGTTGCTCGATTTCGCTGCCCACTTGCTCAGAAGCTGCAGCTTGTTCCAAAATTTTCGCACTTAAGTCGCGAATGTTAACCACACTTTGATTCACTTCGCCGGAAACCGATTGCTGCTCTTCTGCTGCTCTGACGATCTGGCTATTCATATCGCTGATCTCTTCAATTGAAGTGAAAATCGAACCAAGATCTTCAACTGCATTTTGAACATGTAACGCAGTATCGTTGGCTAAGATATTACCTTCTTGTATCGCTTCGACAACATCTTGAGTTCCAGCATGAACCTTGTCGATCACCGCTCTGATTTCACCAACCGATGATTGTGTACGACTTGCTAAGTTTCTTACCTCATCAGCTACAACAGCAAAACCTCGTCCTTGCTCACCCGCCCTCGCCGCTTCAATCGCCGCATTCAATGCTAGTAAGTTGGTTTGCTCAGAGATCCCTTCAATAACACTTAAGATTTCGGTGATGTTACCGTTATTTTTAGCTAACTCTTCAACAATAGGAACAGCGCTCGACATACGCTCCACCAGCTTTCTCATTTCTCCAGCTGAGAGTTCGATGACTTGTTGCCCTTGTCGAGCAGAACGGTTCGCTTCACAAGCAGCATCAACTGCAACTTCTGCATTTTGTACCACTAAGCCAGCAGTCTGAGTCATCTCTTCAGCGGCTGTTGCCACTAGATCGACTTCTTTAAATTGAGATTCACTGCTTTCACGTGTACTCGATGCTGATGCCTTAGCTTGACTTGTCGTACTCGCTACTTGCTCAGTGGTTTGAATCACTTCTTTAATCGTGTGCTGAAGCTTGTCTAAGAACAGGTTAAACCCTTGCGATAACTGACCAATTTCGTCTTGAGATTTTACCTCCAAACGCTGAGTCAAATCACCTTCACCAGAAGCGATATCATTGAGCCTTTCGACTACCTGTCGGATAGGCTTAACGATAGATAATGAAGAAAACGCGATAATAGCTAAACCAAAAAGAATAAAGATGACGCCTACGATCACTTCCGTTTGGATACCTTCGCTTACTTTAGTACTAATGATTGAATCCAATCGGTTAGCATCGGCAACTACGCTCTCACGCGGGATCTCAAACAACACGCCCCAAGTTTGGTTCGCCGCGGTAACAGGAGCAAATGCGAGTAACCACTCACCATTATCACTCCATTGAGTCGTCACTTCGCCACCGAAGATAAAGTCGGTCATTAAATCACTGTTGGTATTGTCACTTTGAAAGACCGAGCCGACTGCAATACTTGAGTCATCTGAAGCAATAACCGAACCGTCTAGGCTGACAACATAAACGGCACCAGCGCCATCAAATAAGCTTTGATCTGATTGCGTGACCACACTGGTCAAGCCATCTAGCCTTAGGTCAATACCCAAGAAGCCAATAGCAACATCATCAACTAAGATAGGTACTGAAATTGAAGAGGTAAGTAATGCAGTACCACCGCTATTCACGACTCGTGGAGTACTGATACACGTTTGCCCTGAAGACAAAGGACAATAAAAGCGTTCGCTATTGCTATCATCGCTCAAGATAGGTTCTGACAGAACGTTCGCTAGAACATTTTCGCCGTTATCCGCCACCTTCCAATAAGGAGCAAAACGACCTTTTTCATTAGATCCAACATAGTCCGCATCGACATAATTCGCATCTTCACCATCAAGTAAATCAGGTTGGAAAACTAAATATGCACCTTGAATAGAATCAAAGTTCAAAACTGAGCGACGAACCATTTCATCTAACGCAGTACGAAGCTCTTCACTTGGGGTAAAGTTTTCATCCGCATTGTTCTTTAGAAACTGAGCACTGGCTGCTAACATTTCTGCGCGGTAAACCGCTTCGTCTACATAGCGTTGGGTTTCTTGAGCATTAAGCTGAGAAACAGACGCCAGCAACTGCTGAGTTTTATTGATAACTGATTCTGAGCTTTGAGATTTGATGACTTGTTGGTTACTGGTCGCGTTATAGATTGAAAAACCAATAAGAGACAGTGAAGTAATGATTAGACAGCAGCCTGCAAGCAGGGTGATTTTCCACTGTACCGATAGTGAGCGCATTTAATATCCTTATTTAAGCCAAAAGACTTCCATAACCGTAACTACCACATTGAGATGAATTGAAGAGCACAATGTAAATAAGTTTGACGAATAGCTTAGCGGATAATTACAGCACAAATTGCTTACATATAAAACGAAAGTTTACACAAATGTTAATAGGCCGTGTCTTTTGCCTTTTTTCTGTGATTTCAACTAAATGTATTCACGCCATCATGGGCCATGTAACTATTGAACTAACACTTTAAGCATAACCATAGCATCGAAATTTCCAGGAAAAACATTCCCCCTTTTGATCTTTGAGAACACAGTAACTTCGGATTAGTTTTAATAATCCAAACTATAGATTTTTATCTTGATCAACTTCACACTTTTTGATTGCTAACTCGGCATTCAAGATCTAATATCTCGCGCCTAGATTCCCTGAACACTTTATTCATTTGGCTCTCCTCAAAGGAGCGCTAAGGCTTTTTACGTCTTTATTTTTTGGAGAGATACGCAAATGTCCGCCTCGTTTCCATTAGCGAAACTTACCTTTTTAATCGCTATTCTGACTGCCGTAGGTCAAATGACTCAAACGATGTACGTGCCTTCTATCGGTCATATGTCAGGTGAGTTCTTGGTTTCGGCGTCTTCACTCCAAGCAGTGATGGCGTGTTACTTGATCCCTTATGGTCTGTCGCAATTTGTCTACGGTCCACTTTCTGATCGCCTAGGTCGTAAACCGATCATCGTGATTGGTTTGATCATCTACATCATCGGCACTCTGGTGGCATTGTTCGCTCACGAGTATGAATGGTTCTTAGCGGGTAGCTTTATCCAAGGTTTGGGTATCGGTTGTGGCGGTGCGATGTCTCGTACATTGACTCGCGACTGCTTTGAAGGCGCAGAGCTGCACCGTGCAAACAGCTTGATTAGCATGTGTGTGATTTTCTCACCATTGATGGCTCCTGTATTGGGCGGTTACCTAACAGAAGCTTTCGGCTGGCGTTCTAGCTACTTGTTCCTTGCGCTGTTTGGTATCGCTGTTGTGATTACCATGATGACGAGCATGATGGAGACACTGCCGAAAGAACGACGCAAACATGAATCGGTTGCCAACAGCTACAAATTCGTTCTGTCTGACAAACGTTTCCAAGGTTTCTTATTGGTATTAGTCGCAACCTTTGCTGGTGTAGCCGTATTTGAAGCAGCGGCAGGTGTGTTGCTTGGCGGCGTACTTGGCTTACCAGCAACCACAGTAAGCTTGTTGTTTGTCTTACCCATTCCAGGTTACTTAGTCGGTGCAGGCCTATCTAGTTACATCGCACAACGTCGCAGTGAGCGCCGCGTACTGAATGTTGGTCTGGTTGCTATCTTGGTAGGCTCAACAGTGGTATTGATACCGGGTCTATTCGGTCAAACAACAGCATTAACTTTGATTGGCGGTGCAACGATTTACTTCTTAGGCGCTGGTATCTTATTTCCAGCAGCAACAACGGGAGCGCTTTCGCCATTCCCATTCCACGCAGGTACAGGGGGCGCGATCCTCGGTGGTATGCAAAATCTAGGTGCTGGCATCGCAACACTATTGGCATCGTTCTTCCCTGCTCAAGACCAACTGCCACTCGGTTGCTTGATGATTGCAATGTCATTCATCGCCATGCTTGGTTTACGTTGGGTTAATCGTAAACCTGACCATTCAAATGAAATGCCATTGGCTATCTAAAGTAAAACTCGAACCCTGCCCAAACAACGAAGAGGGACATACTGAAAAGTGTGTCCCCTTTTTGTTTCGCATTTATTCCTTCCACTCTCACTTATCAGCAATTTCATTTAACATTACTTTGATTTTTTGAAAACAATAACAGACACTTACGCTGAAAGTGCCTATCCAGAATCCAATTATAAATAACATCACTGGAAGAACCCAAGTTCAGATTACAAAGGATGCTGGCATTAAAACGAGTAAGGTGCACACTAAAGATATACAGATGCGTTTCGCTTTAACCACATTAGCCGTATCGGTCGCGCTTGTCGCCGGATGCAGCAATCAAGGAATAACAACCATGGACCACAACTCTCCATCGCAACTCATCGCACATCAAACCCAAGCCCCCGTAGCTAAGAAAGTCCCTCATGCAATGACGATTCATAGTGATACCCGAATCGATGATTATTACTGGATGCGTGATGATGAACGCCAAGACCCAGAGATCTTGCAGCATCTTGAGCAAGAGAACCAGTACGCAGAGGCCGTGCTGAAACACACTGAAGCATCACAAGAACAGTTATTTGAAGAGATCAAAGGGCGAATCGCAAAAGACGACAATTCAGTACCGGTTCGCAAAGGCAGCTACTTCTATTCGAATGAAGTCACAGGTGACAACGAATACCCCGTTCACTTACGTGCAAAAGACTTTGCAGGCGCAGACAAGCAAATCATTTTAGACGTTAACGCACTGGCAAAAGAACATGAATTCTTCAGTGTTGGTGGCTTGACGATCAGTCCAAACGAAAACTTGTTGGCCTATGGCGAAGATACGCTTAGCCGCCGAATCTACACCATCAAGATTAAAGACCTCACGACAGGTGAATATCTGAAAGATGAAATTGAAGATGCCTCGAGTGCAATTGCATGGCAAAACGACAACCAAGCCTTCTACTACATCAAGAAAGATCCACAAACATTGCTGGGTTACCAAGTTTTACGACATGTATTGGGCACATCTCAGACAAGCGATGAGCTAATCTACGAAGAAACCGACAGCGCTTACTACACCTCTTTGAGTAAAAGCAAAGACGGTGAACAGGTCTACATTTGGCACTCGAGCACTGAAACCAGTGGTGTTTCGATCATTGATGCCAACAACCCAAACGCGAAAGCAGAACCTTTCTACCCACGAGAGGCTGGCATCGAGTACAGCATCGCTAAGCTAGATGATTGGTATTACATCGACACCAACTACCAAGCCGTCAACTTCCGTTTAATGAAAGTAAACACGGCTGACATGCATGACCGTTCAAAATGGGTCGACGTCATCCCAGCAGACGACGGCACTCAACTTGTCGATTTCGAACTGTTTGATGACCATCTTGTTTACGAACAACGTGCGAATGGCTTGTCTACCGTGAAAGTTCGCCAACTATCAACAGGTAACGAGTTCCCACTTGAATTTAACGACACCGCATTTGCCGCTTACCTAACGAGTAACTATGAATTAGATAACTCAAAAGTTCGTGTCTATTACAGCAGCTTAACCACGCCAGGTACTTACTATGATTTCGATCTAAGTACAGGTGAACCTGAGCTAATGAAGCAGACACCCGTATTAGGTGATTTCGAAGCGGATAACTACCAATCAGAGCGAATCATGGTAACGGCTCGCGATGGTAAGCAAGTTCCTGTCTCTTTGGTTTATCGTAAAGATTTATTCAAGAAAGACGGCACTAACCCTATCTACCAATATGGCTATGGCTCTTACGGCCACACAATCGAACCAACCTTTGGATCGGCTCGCCTCAGCTTACTTGATCGCGGATTCGTTTATGCTATCGCACATATTCGAGGTTCAGAAATGCTTGGTCGCCCTTGGTATGAAGATGGCAAGAAACTGACCAAACAAAACACGTTCAACGACTTTATTGATGTCACTAAAGGGCTTGTTGAAGAAGGTTATGGCGCAAAAGATAAAGTATTTGCGGTAGGCGGCTCAGCGGGCGGTCTATTGATGGGCGCAATCATCAACCAAGCACCAGAACTGTACCGTGGTATTGGTGCACATGTTCCGTTTGTAGACGTGGTGACGACTATGCTTGATGAATCGATTCCTCTCACCACCAACGAGTATGACGAATGGGGCAACCCCAACGATAAAACCTACTACGATTACATGCTAGGTTACTCGCCATATGACAATGTGAAAGTTCAAAGCTACCCGAACATGTTAGTAACAACAGGCCTTCATGACTCACAAGTACAGTACTTTGAACCAATGAAGTGGGTGGCGAAACTGCGTGAAATGAAAACAGACAATAATGTGTTGTTGTTCAAAACCGATATGGAAGCTGGTCACGGCGGGGCTTCTGGTCGCTTCAAAAGATTGAAAGAAGACGCACTTGAATACGCGTTCTTTTTAGACTTACTAAAAACTCAGTAGACTCAGCGTAACTGTAGGTATTCACACAATTTAACGTCGCCATTTAGTCTTTATAAAGTGGCGACAGAAATTATTAAGCATGGTTAAATACGATTAACCATGAAATCCACCAAATCAACAAACCCTTGATAAACAAGCAAGCACAAGGGTTTACGAGAGGTATAAAAACAAATGAAAGTCATTAGCTTCAACATAAATGGCCTTAGAGCCCGTCTTCACCAACTGCAAGCTATTATCGATAAGCACCAACCCGACGTGATTGGTCTGCAAGAGATAAAAGTGCATGATGAAGCCTTCCCATTAGCCGATGTTGAAGCAATGGGTTACAAGGTTTACTTCCACGGCCAAAAAGCGCACTACGGTGTAGCAATGCTGTGTAAGCAAGAACCTATCTCTGTGCAGAAGGGGTTTCCTACTGACAATGAAGACCATCAAAAACGCATGATCATGGCGACATTTGAAGATGAAAATGGTGAAAAGGTTACCGTACTAAATGGTTACTTCCCTCAAGGGGATAACATTAAGCATGAAACCAAATACCCGTATAAGCGTGAGTTCTACAAAGACTTAATGACGTACCTGAACGATTACCACAACAAAGATGAACAAGTGATCGTAATGGGCGACATTAATATCAGCCCTACCAATATTGATATCGGTATTGGTGAACCTAATGCGAAACGTTGGTTGAAAACAGGTAAGTGTTCTTTCCAACCAGAAGAGCGCGAATGGTTGAAAACACTGATGGATTGGGGTTTTGTAGACAGCTTCCGTTTACTACACCCTGAAGTGAACGATCAATACTCGTGGTTTGATTACCGCTCAAAAGGCTTCGTGGATAACCGCGGCCTACGCATTGATGTGGTACTTGTGACTCAGAAGCTTGCTGATAAGTGTACTGAAGCGGGCATCGACTACGAGCTACGCGGCATTGAAAAACCATCAGACCACGCTCCGATTTGGTCGACGTTTAAATAGTCATTTTTAGGTAGCAAAACTTAGCCAGATCAAGTAGCAAGCAAATAGTACTCACAACGCTGATCAGAAGCTAATAACGAAAGAGAGGAGATAATATCTCCTCTCTTTTTTATATCACTTTTATATATCGTATGGTCTAGTTAAGCGGCCAAATGGTCGTGCCGTCAACGTCTAACGGCGTCTTAGCAAACTCATCTAAACAATATCCTTGATTAGACGATGCAAAATATGTCAAAGGCATGTTACTTAGACTAAGAGCTGTGACTTGTTGCTTCGCTTTGTCACTGAAACTGAATCCCCACATATCTAAGTATTGCGTCATATTCCGTTCTGCAACGTAACTCAATGCGATAAGCAACCAATCATTGTTTGTAATATCTACCGCTTCTTGTCTCGTATAATCTGAAAAACCAATCGAGCCTTTTCGATCGTTCCAAAGTTCATCACCGCCTTTCAAGCGATTAAACTCTCTCTCAATCAAGTGCAAGCGCCCTAATAAATGCCACCCCGAATTCAATACACCCTGCTGCTCTGCAAGCATCATCATTTGAATGTAGATACGAGCTCCCCAACTCCAACCAGTTTGATTTTGAGCCGCCATAAAAGCATTGGGATCAGGTTGAGTCCGGCTCTGCTGTAAAAGCTGATACTGCCCTTTAAAATCTAAGCCTTGGCAAGAAGATACCTTTCCTGTGTCTTTGTAGTATTTTGATTTACTAAAATACGAATAGTAGTTGGTTGTTGAATGACCATCCCATCCAGAAAATCTGAAACGACCTCTCTCTAAGCCATGCCCTAACTCATGAAGATCACCATGCCCTAACGGGTGAAAAGACCAGTAAGCATCGTAAGGGTTTCCTGAACAGCCGTAACCACAGTTCGCTTGATCGGCATTCATGTGCTTCACGATATCAATATTCGCAATTTCCCAGCCCTTTGCCTCACCGTATTGATGAACTTCAGTAATTTCATCAATCCCAGGACCTCTAAAACCTGCAAGCGCATGAGGAAAGTTATGTACATAACGCTCAGTGGCGAGTGCCATATCATGCGGCTGCGCCCAATCTGAGGCACCGATAGACTCTTTCATCTTGTCTAGTTTAGAATGGACTTCGAACCCAGGTGTGACCAACTCGGCCCAATCAAACTTTCCTTCTTCCAGCTGCGCGACAAAACTGTCGTTGTCGGCTTCACTTCGCCAAACAGGGTGTTGAGCAACATTTTCAAAACGTAGCTCAACATTAATATCATTGGTATCAAAATGAACCTGTAATGTTCCGCCATAGGCAGAAGTCAGAGAAATCGTCTCTCCTGTTTTCACTGGATAGGTTACTGACGTCAAAAACTTCGGCCTAGCATAGCCGTCATCGCCCGAAAATTCGTGAGTCGCGCCACTACGTAGGGTATTAAATGCTATCGATGTCGCTACCTCATTGTTGTCCAAACGAGTCACTTTGATTGTCTTACCCGGCAAAGCATAGACACCAGCCGCACGAAAGTTTCTCTTAGACTCTAAGGAAATAAGCTTGGTGACCAACGGTACATTATCAAAACTCTTAGAACTGAAATTACCTAAGCTTGGTTGCGCTGCATTATACAAACGGCTGTTGTATGTGGCGTAATCACTATAGTAAGAACGAAGAAACTCGATTCTCTCAGTTACGCCTTTACCCATCGGGTATTGAACATCTTGGCGATAACGATCAGCGAGTAACAGCAACAACTTTTCATATTCGTAATCATCGGTTGCAAACAGATCAATTTTTTTACTATCAAGAGTCGTTAGGTGTGAACGAATACTGTTCGCAGCGACATAGAACTCTTCATTCATGTTGGAATCGTCAGGACAAGATTTGTCATCACACGAATTCAGATCGACGGTGAAACTGTTGTCTTTCAATCGCTGTAAAAGCGCTTGTTGTTGAACAATATTATCCGGAATCTGATTAATAAGCTGTGTAGAGTCCCAATTGGTCAGGCCAAGCTTGCGCCAGTAGTTGTCGCCAACGTAGGTCATGTGCATTTCGGTAAACAATGCCTTACCTAAGTCCGTCATACCGCCATCAAGATGGAGGTACAACACGGGGATATTCTTACTGAACGCTAAACGTAAGCCTGTAATCACATCGTCAATGTCATCGCCATCATTTAACTTTTGAGACAAAATCAACAAATCAGGGTTATTGCTTTCAAGGCACTGGCTTAACTTACTACCATCACAAGCATTGTCGGCATTAATAACCATTGAAGGATTGATATTACTAGTCAACCAATCTCGTGTTGCTTGGTCGTCAGGAAAATAATGAGATTGATCGAGCTGAGCTAATACGACATTTTGTGGCGAATCATTATCAGAAGCCCACTTAACCAAGTTTTCTAGCCAAATATCCATCTCTTCGTTAACAGAATCTGGAAAGCGCTGCTTAGTTCGAAACGGGTTACTTGCCAATGCTGCATAGCGACTGTTATCTGACGTATAACCCGCAATACCAATGACAAGCTCTTGGTCGGAATACCCATCTTGCATCGCTTTATTGGTTTGTAAGATGACATCGTTAAAACCATAAGTTGGTAAGATAATTGCCGTATCGTGTGTTGGATCCCAATGAAGATTGCGTAAAGGCTCTCCTTCAGAATTTTGGGATAATGCTTGCTTAATATGATTGAAGTTCGAGTTGTATTGAGCAACTAATGCTCGGCTGGCATCAATGAACTCTTTGGAATCCTTAACATAAGAAGCGTCACCTGTGGACAACGCCTTTTGAACAGCAGTTTGTGGAGCCGGAGTGATACCAGGATCCCCACTTCCACCGTCACTACCACCTCCGCATCCTAAAAGTGATAACGCAATAACACAAAGAGCCAAATTGGATAGTAAGTTACTATTTTTCATCATCATTCCATACAACAAAAAAATTTTTCTGAGTTTATCTATCGCCAAACCTAAAGCAATCAATCTCATGAATACGTTAGTTTAATTTGAAGCAAGGTAACTATTTCGTTGGGACGTAACTTCTCGAAAGCTCGTAGAATTCAAAAGCACCCTACTTGTTTAATGCTATAAAAAACGGCGCTATAGAAGCGCCGTTTTTCTAACTATGATTTGTAAAGTGTAATTAGCTAAGTGGTCTTAAGTAAGCTAGGAAACGTTTCTCTGCGAATTTGAAAATCGCAATAATGATAAACGTTAACCCCATGTAGAACAGGCCTGCCGTTAGAAACGATTCAAATGGTGCGTAGTAACGTGAGTTAACCAAACGTGCTGCGCCAGTTAGATCCATAATGGTTACGATACCTGCTACCGCCGAACCATGAAGCATAAAGATAACTTCATTACTGTAAGCCGGTAATGCTCGACGTAAAGCGCTTGGCAGAATGATGCGGCGGTATGTCTTGGGTGTGCTCATACCATAAGCTTTTGCTGCTTCAACCTCACCTTTAGGCAAGCCGTTGATAGCGCCACGAATGATTTCTGCTGTGTATGCCGATGTATTAAGAATGAATGCCACCAAAGCACAAAACCATGCATTTTCCCATAGTGTATCTTTTACTGGGAAGAACTGATCCATTCCGTAGTAAATCAGGTACAACTGCACCAATAATGGCGTACCACGGAAGAAATAGATGAACGACCAAGCTGGAGCGTTAATCAGCATATTTGGGCTGTTACGAGCAATAGCTAGTGGTATTGCTACACATAAGCCAATGATCAAAGCGACGCAAACCATCCAAGCCGTTGTCCATAAACCACTAAGGTAAATCGGCAGGCTTTCAATTATCAATGAAAAGTCCATAACTACCTCGCGTGGATACTGAATTTACGTTCAACCAACTTAAGCAAGCCCGTCGAAACACTGGTGAAGAATAGGAAAATAAGAGCCACTGTCATATAAAAGGTAAATGGCATTTTGGTTGAACCAGCAGCCAATGCACTAACACGTACCATGTCCTCTAGGCCGATAATCGAAACCAACGCGGTGGTCTTAAGTAGAACCAACCAGTTGTTACCAAAACCCGGCAGTGCGTGACGAATCATTTGAGGTAACAGAATACGGCGGAACGCTAAAACGGGTCCCATGCCGTAGGCCTTTGCCGCTTCCATCTCACCGCTGTCGACAGCCATGATTGCACCACGGAAAGTTTCAGCCATGTAAGCACCAAAGATAAAGCCAATGGTTAAGACACCAGCAATGAATGGGCTGACATCGATATAATCAGGTAAGTAAGCGGTCCATTCATGGTTAGGATCACTTGATGTGAACCACTCATTGAGCCACTCATTGATGGAATACAAACTGTTGTTTAAAAGGATTTGTCCACCAAAGAAAATCAGCATCATCAAGACGAGATCGGGGATGCCTCGAATGACGGTTGTGTAGAGGGTTGCAATTGCACGAGCCCAGCGATAAGGCGCAAGTTTTGCTAAGGCACCTAGCATACCAAGAACCATAGCTAAAATTAGCGACAGCAAGGCAACTTCGATTGTAAGCACCGCCCCTTTCAGGATCGAAGCTTCATATCCTTGTAAATCAAACATAATGAATTCCAACAGAACTGCGAAAAAGTTGGTAAGACAGGGAGAGGAGAACCTCTCCCTTAAGAATTGACGCTAGATATTACTGACCGTATACGTCGTAGTTGAAGTATTTAGCCGCGATATCTTGGTAGATGCCTTTTTCACGTAGTGAAAGGATTGCCGCATCTAATTGCTTAGTCAGATCTTTGTCTTGCTTACGTAGAGCAATACCAAAACCATCGCCGAACCATTTAGGATCTGTTAATGATGGACCAACAAATTCGTAGTCTTCACCACCCGCTTTGTTTAGTACGCCTTCTTCTAGAGCCGATGCATCACCAAGTACAGCAGCAACACGACCGTTAGCTAGATCAAGGTAAGCTTCATCGAATGAACCGTAACGAACGATTTCTACTGTGTCGCCATAGTTGTCTGTTAGGTACTTATCGTGAGTTGTTGCACGTTGAACGGCAATTTTTTGACCACTTAGATCATCAAAGTTAAGGCCTGCACCTTTTTTAGCGATGAACTTATTTGGGATAAGGGCGTATTTACCAGTGAAATCGATCTTTTTCTTACGCTCTTCCGTGATAGACATTGCCGCGATGATCGCATCATATTTACGAGCAAGTAGAGAAGGAATAATGCCATCCCAATCTTGTGCAACGATCTTACACTGCACCTGCATTTCGGTACAAAGCGCGTTAGCCATGTCAACATCGAAGCCTTTTAGTGAACCATCAGCTTCCGTCCAGCTAAATGGAGGGTAAGCACCTTCAATACCGAAACGTACTGTTTTCCATTCTTTTGCTTGAGCTACGCCCGTTGCAGCAGTTGCAGCAAGTGCCGCGACTAATAACCACTTTTTCATATCCCTACTCCTGTGATTTAGGTTTTTATGTTTTGCTAATTTTAATATTGTGTTTGTTGTTACTTATTAACTTACTTGTTGTGTTTTATTGTTCATACCGTCGCCATTTTCCTTAGCGGCGGTATTTCAATTCTGATTCGCGCTAACGATTTATCTCTAAGTAAACCGATTAATAAATCGAAGAGATAAACTGTTTCAATCGCTCAGATTCAGGTTCCGTAAACAGTTTAGCTGGATCACCCTGCTCTTCCACTAGACCTTGATGCAAGAACATCACGTGGTTTGATACGTCACGAGCAAAAGCCATCTCATGTGTTACCACAAGCATGGTTCTTCCTTCTTCTGCTAGATCACGCATTACACCAAGAACTTCACCGACTAACTCTGGGTCAAGCGCCGATGTTGGCTCATCAAATAACATAACTTCCGGATCGACCGCTAACGCTCTTGCTATAGCTGCACGTTGTTGTTGTCCACCAGATAAGTGTCCTGGGTAGTAATCTTTGCGCTCGTACAGGCCTACTTTCTTCAGCAGTAACTCTGCATTTTCAATCGCTTGTGCTTTGGGCACACCTAATACGTGAACTGGTGCTTCGATAACATTTTCGAGAACGGTCAGATGAGACCATAAATTGAATCCCTGAAAAACCATTGCCAGACGAGAACGGATTCGCTGTACTTGTTTTTCATTGGTAGGAACAGAAACACCTTGGCGGTTGTTTTTCATTTGAATTAATTCACCATTAACCCAAATCTCGCCAGCAGTTGGTGTTTCTAAAAGGTTGATACATCTAAGGAAAGTACTTTTACCTGACCCTGAAGACCCGATAATCGATACTACATCGCCTTTGTGCGCAGAAAGTGAAATTCCCTTTAAAACTTCATTTTGACCAAACGTTTTGTGTAGATCCTTTATGTCCAGCGCTGGTACATCTTTCATGCGCTTTCTCTCCCAAGTTTGTGAAAATGCAAGGTACTCCGACCTTTTCATGCGATACAAACTAGCACCACACGAAATAACATGCAACAAATTATTAACCTAATAGTTTAGAATAAATAGCGATTCACTCTGACTTATTATGCAAAAGGTAGCGTTTTCCTCTCAATTACATGAATAGCAGTTATAAACAAGCCCCGATTAACGGGGCTTGTTTGTTTTATTTTTGTTAAGTAGGCGCTATTTTGTAAGCATCAAATAGCCTTGGTTCTGAACCTTTACACCCGTTTTGTTTAGTGTAACTTCATTAACAACAAGCCCATCTAAATCTTCATCTAAGTCCGTTACATTACCGTGCGCAAACGCAGTCATGAAATCATAACCTGTAATCTCCGACTCTGCTGTCTCAACAAGAACAGTCTGATGAATGGGATCTGAGGTAGGATCTAACTTCAATTCAGCCTTAACAGTATCTGAGTAGTCGTAGTAGTGAAGCTCTGGTAAAACAATTGTATCTTCCAAATGAGTAAATACTTTATGTGTCAATTTATGAAGGCCGCCACTTAGGCTTTCTGTTGTATAGGCAACTCTCATTTTTCCGACTTCATCTGTAAAACTAAAATCAAGGTCTAGGTTATTACCAGAAAGGTTTGGTGAGTCAGTCGGCAACGAACTTAAGTCATAAAATGAGTCTGGAGCGATATCTACGTCCCAAGAACCTTCAACATATAACTTCTTGTTGAGATCAATATTCCAGCCATTAAGCGGAGTGTCTGATTCAACATTTAAGCTCCAGTGTTCAGTATTTGGCTCATCCGGACTTGTAAAGTCACCTTGCGTGCTTGGAATTGTTGCTATGCCATAACTAAAATCACCCTGACTAACCTTAATCTCAACATTCGAGTAATCAAAGTCATTTGTGTGCGTCAATTGAGCTTTGTTTCCTGCCATATCAACCAGTAACAATTGATCGGCGTTACTCCAAGCTCTTACACCATATTGATGCAAATACCCATCTTTAAATTGCGTAACAATGGTTGATTCAGGTGTCCCATTAGGCAGAGCCCGTACATCTAACTTATCAATCGAATACGTCGGCACAGACTCTTCTTTTAGCTGGGATTGAAAGTTATAATCTCCACCACCAGAAGCTACGGCAAGGTAAGACAAGTCATTTCGTGTTGTCTTACCAAAGTTATCACCTTTATCGCAACTACTAACAGCTTCACGATTCATACCAAACGTAGTTGTTCTCAGAGTAAGATCTTCCAAATATTCTTTAGAAAATGTATTAGCTGTGAAGTGTGTGTTGTTCGCTTCGCGAATTTGGAACGTAACAAAGCCACCATCAGGTATACCTTCCAAGGTAAACGAGAGCTTCAAATTGCTTGGGACAATTAAATCACCAACCATTGAACCAGCCGCATCCGAATAGTATGCAACCACATTTTCATTGTTGAGCTGTGACTCAATTGCTGGTTGGTAAGTCAACACCGTCGCTTGCTGACTACTATTCTCTCTTCGCTCGTATACGGTACAGTTCGAAGTGTTGCTACTTTCAAGGATTGTATTCGGGGTAGAGAACGAAAATTCAAACTTTGTTGATGGTGTACCGCCACCGCCGCCACCGCCGCTTCCGCCGCCACAACCAACAAGTAGTCCTGAAATCATTGCCGCTAGTGGCAACATTAGTGTCTTTTTCATCTGTTATCGTCCTGTTTGTGGCAACAGCTCGCCAAAATTAAATATCTGACAACAATAAAGCAAAAAGTAAGCCAATCATTCAGCTCATAATTTATAAAGGATGAAAAATGTGACAAGACGATGAAAACGTCAATTTGTGAAAACAAATTACACCTTTTATCAACGGTACGTTAATGAATCGCTGCGTTTTGTAGCTTTCTTTCACATACACTCATAAAGTGATCAAGATCAATCACCCTAAAGGGTAAGCTTGTTAGACTCCTCAATACAAAATAAGGCATTAAAAATGCCAAACATTTCTTTTAACTTAGCTACATAAAGCACATCAAAACCGTGCAACATAATGTTAATAAGTTATAACTAAGAAATAACGCAATTACGCGAACTTATTTAATTCAATTTTAGAATTACTAACATAAAAATATGAGGAATCTATGTCAGACGTTGTGAATAATGCGAACTCTGAAGTAGAAGAGAAAAGCTATAAAGAGCTACACCGCCCTTCTTCGGAATTTGAGAGCCGCTCAGATTATCTAGATCACGAACTTCAAATCATGAAGCCTCGCCGCTTCGGTTTAAACCTTCCAGGCCGTGATTTCCGTTTTGAACTTGAAGATCTTGTTCCTGCACTTGCTGGTACCATCGGTATCATCGCGATGTACTCAGCAGTAATGATGTCTTGGGCTGATGGCCTAACTCAAGCTTGGGATCACGTAAACCTAGGTAAAGACTTCGCAATTGAAGTTGCTCGTGTAGAAATGCTTATTCCTGCACTGCTGTTCTGTATTCTTGCTTCTGGTTTCTTCAACCCTAAAGCAAACCTTGCCGGTAACCACGGCCCAATGATCCCTCTTATTGGTACCATCGCTCTCGCTGGTGCTCACCCTCTTGCATTGGCAATCCTTATCGGTGTCTTCGGTCTAATCCTAAGTTTCCTAAAAGGCGGCTCCAAGCTGGTTAACCTGACTTCGGAAGGTACCGCTGGCGGCTTACTCATTTTCTTAGGCCTAACAGGCACCATGAGCCAAATTAACTCGATTCAAGCATGGGCGGTTGGTCTTCAATCTTCTACTGTTGAAGCGGGCAGCATGGGCTACGTTGGTTTAATCGTTCTTGCTATTACGATTGCTATCTACGCTTTCTTAGCAAAAGTGAACAAGCGTTGGTTGGCTATCCCAGTTTGTGCATTCACAGGCCTTGCTATTGCATTAGCACTAGGTGCTGGTTTCGATATCGTATTCGAAACTGAAATGGGCATTCCAAACCTAAACCCAGTTTACTGGTGGGGTTCTACTTCTGAAGGTTGGATGCTTGGCTTGCCAAACGTTGAACACTTCATTGCTTCTTTACCATTCGCAATTCTTGCCGTAGCAATGTGGTCGCCAGATTTCCTAGGTCACCGTATCTTCCAAGAACTGAACTACCCTAAACGTTCTGAAAAAGTACTTATGGATGTTGATGACACAATGACTATGTGTTCAGTTCGCCAAATGGTAGGTACTGCAGTTGGTGGTGGTAACATCACATCTTCTTGGGGTACTTACATGATCCCAGCAGCAATCGCGAAACGTCCGATTCCTGGCGGCGCAATATTGCTTGGTTCTCTATGTATTATTGTTGCGATTCTTGGTTTCCCAATGGACGTAGCTGTATGGCCACCAGTGATGCGTGTTGCACTGCTTGTAGGTGTATCTCTGCCTCTACTTGAAGCGGGTATGCAAATGGTTAAGGATTCAAAAGATTCTCAAGCAGCTGGTATCTGTATCTTCGGTTCTGCGGTTGTTAACCCAGTATTAGCATGGGCGCTGACCATGCTTCTAGATAATAACGGTCTAATTGGTGATAAAGAGCGTGCGAAGCGTCTATCATTTGTAGACAAGATTGTTATCCCAGTTGGCGTTTTAGTTATCTGTTTAGTCGCAATGCTTGCAGTTGGTATGCTAGAAAGTCAATATGGCCTAAAAGCTTGGCTATAATGGTTCTAACTACACAAAAGTAGTATTGGGATTAAAAAAAAGTTTGGGTGGCAACCCCTGCCACCCATTTTTTTTCAACTTTTTTTGGCATTTATTGATTTAGTTTAAGGTTTACAGAAATTTTTTAGCGTAGTCTTGAATACATAGAGTAAAGACAACATATAAAAGGTAGTGACAATATATATAACCATATGATGCGAATATGCTCATATATATTGTTATTAATAAGAGTGTACTACCCTTACGAGGGGCGCTGGCTCAACAGTGTTAATGTACGTATTTTTTCTACTAAAAAGGTAGGTATGTCATGGCAGAGCAATTTGCTAAAGCTTGGGAAGATTTTGCTGCAGGTGAGTGGCAAAGCGAAGTAAACGTTCGTGATTTCATTCAAAAGAACTACACGCCGTATGAAGGCGACGAGTCTTTCCTAGTTTCTGAGGGTACTGAAGCAACTAACAAGCTTTGGTCTTCGGTAATGGAAGGTATCAAACAGGAAAACGCAACTAAAGCACCTGTAGATTTCGATACTTCTGTTATCTCTACCATTACTGCTCACGATGCAGGTTACATTGAGAAAGATCTTGAGACTATCGTTGGTCTACAAACTGAGAAGCCACTAAAACGTGCAATCATCCCTAACGGTGGTGTACGTATGGTTGAAGGTTCTTGTAAAGCATACGGTGAAACTCTTGACCCAATGGTTTCAAAAATCTACTCAGAATACCGCAAAACACACAATGCTGGCGTTTTCGATATCTACACTCCTGATATCCTAAAATGTCGTAAGTCTGGTGTTCTGACTGGTCTTCCTGATGCTTACGGCCGTGGTCGTATCATTGGTGACTACCGTCGTGTTGCACTATACGGTATCAACTTCCTAATGAAAGACAAAGCGGCTCAATTCGCATCTCTACAAGAGCGTTTCGAGAACGGCGAAGATCTTTCTGCAACAATGCAATTGCGTGAAGAGATCTCTGAGCAACATCGTGCTCTAGGTCAAATCAAGCAAATGGCTGAGAAATACGGTTTCGATATCTCTGAGCCAGCTCAAACTGCTCAAGAAGCTATCCAGTGGACTTACTTCGGCTACCTAGCTGCTGTTAAGTCTCAAAACGGTGCTGCAATGTCTCTAGGTCGTACTTCGACTTTCCTAGACATCTACATCGAGCGTGATATCGCTGCTGGCAAAATCACAGAAGACCAAGCACAAGAGATGATCGACCACTTCGTAATGAAGCTGCGTATGGTTCGTTTCCTACGTACTCCTGAGTACGATGAGCTATTCTCTGGCGACCCAATCTGGGCTACAGAGTCTATGGGTGGTATGGGTGTTGATGGTCGTACGCTAGTAACGCGTTCGAACTTCCGTTTCCTTAACTCTCTATACACTATGGGTCCTTCTCCAGAGCCAAACATCACGGTTCTTTGGTCAGAGCAACTGCCTGACGGCTTCAAGCGTTTCTGTGCGAAGGTATCTATCGATACTTCTTCTATCCAGTACGAAAATGATGACCTAATGCGTCCTGATCTTGGTTCTGATGATTACGCAATCGCTTGTTGTGTATCACCAATGATCGTTGGTAAGCAAATGCAGTTCTTCGGCGCTCGTGCTAACCTTGCAAAAACTATGCTTTACGCAATCAACGGCGGCGTTGATGAGAAGCTTAAAATGCAAGTTGGCCCAGTTGGCGACAAGATCACTGACGAAGTACTTAACTACGATGACGTAATGGGTCGCCTAGACACATTCATGGATTGGTTAGCTAAGCAATACGTGACAGCTCTAAACAGCATTCACTTCATGCACGACAAGTACAGCTACGAAGCGTCTCTAATGGCTCTTCATGACCGTGACGTTCGTCGTACTATGGCTTGTGGTATCGCTGGTCTGTCTGTTGCTGCTGACTCACTGTCTGCAATCAAATTCGCGACTGTTAAACCAATCCGCGACGAAGATGGCATTGCAACTGACTTCGAAATCGAAGGCGATTACCCTAAATACGGTAACAACGACTCTCGTGTAGATGACATTGCTTGTGAACTAGTTTCTACGTTCATGAACAAGATCCGTAAGCTTAAGACTTACCGTGATTCAATCCCTACACAGTCAGTTCTTACTATCACGTCTAACGTGGTATACGGTAAGAAGACAGGTAACACTCCAGACGGTCGTCGTGCTGGCGCTCCTTTCGCTCCTGGTGCTAACCCAATGCACGGTCGTGATGAGAAAGGTGCTGTAGCTTCACTAACGTCTGTAGGTAAACTACCGTTTGCTGACGCACAAGATGGTATCTCTTACACGTTCTCTATCGTGCCAAACGCACTAGGTAAAGAACAAGACAGCCAACGTGCTAACCTTGCAGGCCTAATGGATGGTTACTTCCACCACGAAGCTGGCATTGAAGGTGGTCAACACCTTAACGTTAACGTTCTTAACCGCGAAACTCTTGAAGACGCAGTTAAGCACCCAGAGAAATACCCTCAGCTAACAATCCGTGTTTCTGGTTACGCTGTACGCTTCAACTCTCTGACTACAGAGCAGCAAGCTGACGTAATCGCACGTACATTTACTGAGTCTCTATAAGCTCACGCTAAATAGATAAGTAAAATGATATTAGCCCCGCCAATGTGCGGGGCTTTTTTATATCATTCAGAAATTTATTATTTCGTCTTCACTATACGAAACGTCAGATTGAGCAAAAAACCCGTCATCTATTCACTTTTTTTTCACACCTAAACTCTAATTACGGTACTATCTTGGTTCATAATTTAAGAGTAACTGCTCCATGAAATACCTGCGTTGTTTACCCCTGCTCCTTCTCTCTTTTTCATCTTTAGCATCTGAGCGTTCTACGCTAACTTTCGCTTTAGATAATGATGGTATTTTTGGTGTCGACCAAGACTATACCAACGGCTTATTTCTGGGTTACACATCGTCAAGTATTACGCCATACAATTGGGTGAAACCATTGAGTCTCTCTTACTGGGGCGCAAGCTCTCTAGATAAATGGGAAATCACCATTGGCCACAAGATGTATACGCCTTCTGATATTGAGTTAGAAACGCCATCGGCTAATGACCGCCCATACGCAGGTTACCTACATACAGAATTCAACTACATCAGTTTGAACCCACAACAAGCCCAACGTTTTAACATTACCTTCGGTACAACAGGCGAACGTGCACTGTCTGAAGATGCTCAAAAGTTGGTTCACTCGATCACAAAATCAGATGAGCCTATGGGTTGGGAATATCAGGTTGACGATGAGTGGGCGGGGAGCGTTGGTTACTTAAGCCATTTCAACCTAATGCGTAATCAAGCACTAGCAAATACAGACTTCGAGATCTCTAACATTTCAGAAATTAATGTGGGCAACTTTAGAAGTGATATCCAAACGGGCTTCATGTTCCGTTGGGGTACCGACTTGGGCGGCAACTTTGGCGCGGCTAACATCACCACGGAAAACCCTTTCAAACCGGGCATGATCGGCGCATCAAACAGCGGTTGGTTTACCTATGCAGGCCTTGAAGGTCGTTACCGATTCAACGACCTGACTATCGAAGGCGATCGTTCTGAAATCGAAGATAATTGGCCGAATCCAGAACAATACGATGTCACTTTAGAAAACATTCAAGCTACTGCTGTGCTTGGTGTGGCATGGTATAACCAATACGTTGGTGCATCTTTCGCGCTAACTGCAAAAACCCCTGATTACGAAGAAGCAAAAGAGTCGGTTTATACCACTGGTGGTATCACCATGTTTGCTTTCTTCTAGCCATTAGTAAAAGCTTTCGTCCTTTACTTTTCAAGTTTAATACAGGCAATCATCTTCACCGGTGATTGCCTTTATTTTTAAAGACCTCGTTACCATTTGACCCTATTTTATGTACCGTTTTTGTAATAAAATACACGGTATAAATTCCTCTACGAGAATAGCTCATGTCTACAACTGGTCGCATTCACTCATTCGAATCTTGTGGTACTGTCGATGGCCCTGGTATCCGCTTCATTGTGTTCCTTCAAGGCTGCTTAATGCGTTGTATGTACTGCCATAACCGCGATACATGGGATCTTCATGACGGAAAGGAAGTAACGGTCGAAGAGATCATCAATGAAGCAAAATCATACCGTCATTTCATGAAAGCCTCTGGTGGTGGTATCACCTGCTCTGGTGGCGAAGCGATGCTACAACCTGAGTTTGTTCGTGACTTTTTCCAAGCGGCGCAAGCTGAAGGCATTCACACTTGCCTTGATACTAATGGCTACATTCGTAAGCACACTGAAGTGGTCGATGAAGTACTAGAGGCCTCTGATCTAGTGATGCTGGATCTTAAACATATGCGAGATGAGATACACCACGATTTCATTGGAGTATCAAACAGACGTACTCTGGATTTTGCACGCTACTTGCACAAAATCGGTAAGACGACGTGGATTCGTTACGTGATTGTTCCAGGCTACACGGATACGCCTGAGGATGCTCATCTTCTTGGTGAATTCATCAAAGACATGGATAACATCGAGAAAGTAGAACTGCTCCCATACCACAAGCTTGGTGCTCATAAGTGGGAAGCGCTTGGCTATGACTACCCTCTTGAAGGTACAAATCCGCCAAGCAAAGAGAAAATGGACGAGATTGTTGCTGTTCTAAGCCAGTACCATTCAAACGTAAAATACTAATCTAGACTTTTACGTTCATAGTGTTTTTAAACGCCTCAATTTCGATTGGGGCGTTTTCTTTTGTGGCTCAAACTATCCTTTCACTTTTCTTTACAACTTTTGTTTATCAATTCAAAAAATCATATTAAATCCGTGTTGAGATCATGTTTCCACGCGTAGGAATGCTGTTACTCTTACTGCAACAAAAGAATATAACATTTAGTTTTTTAGTGAGGCTCCTCCCATGGAAATGACCAATGCTCAGCGTCTAATTCTATCAAATCAATACTACCTAATGTCTCAAATGGATCCTGAGAACTCCGCTAAATACCAACGTCTACAAACGGTTGTAGAGCGCGGTTACGAACTTCAAATGCGTGAACTTAATAAAGAATTTGGCTGTTTGACTGAAGCCGAATGTCGCGAAGTTATCGACATCATGGAGATGTACCATGCCATGCAAGAGTCGAACAAAATGCTTGCAGAACAAGAACGTGCTGAAGTAGACCAACGTCGCCTACAGTTCCTAGGCTTTGATATCGCTTCTGAAGCTCAGAGCGTACATTACGTGCGTTTCCTTGTTGATTCTGAAGGTCTTTACCCTCAATTCGACAAAGCAGATCACCACTTCAATAGCCAAATGCCAATGCTAGAGAAGTACCGTCGCATGCTAACAACATGGCGTAATTGCCCTCGTCAGTACCACCTATGTGCGACAGAGCTATCTCAAATCTTTAGTGCTTAATACATTGATTGATCAGCTCTAACTTCTAAAAAGTTTCAAAAAAGGGTTACTCATCGTGAGTAACCCTTTTTTAATTTTCGTATATAAACAGACAGACCAAAATAACTAGAAGACGTAAGCAACACCGACGTTTTCGGCCATGTTAATGCCACTTTCAAGTATTGGGCTGTTCTCAATATCACCGTCAAGGTTGGTATATCGAACACCATCGGTTCCTCGAACATTTGGTGTCACATGCAGATAGTCCACTTTCAGGAGTGGGCTTTTTTGTGCCCAAAAGGAAATCATGAGGTTGTGTAAGTGTGGAGCTAGTGAATGCTCACAAACAAAAAGAACGCGATTTATGAAGCTACATGGATATAAAGCATGCTTTAAATACAGGAAATGTAAGTAAAATCATAAAGATAAGCTAGCGAACAACGAACGCTTGCTGGTTAATTACACTTATCTAGACAATCATCCTTCGAATATAAAACTAAATATCTCTAAAAAGCAGACGCTCTCTCTTTATTTATTACATTCTGAAACATTAATACAAATTAAATACCACTTTCGCCTTTCGAACAGTGTTTTTTATTTTGGAGAAATCGTTAGAATGCCCCCGAAATTTATTAATCAGAGCGATAAAAAAAAATGAGAAAGTTCATCCTTGCATCACTAGCTATCATGTCTACTTCAGCTTTCGCAGCTAACGAAATGTACGTACTTGGTGGCGTTGGCATTAACGAAGATGACACAGGCGCACAATTCACTGTTGGTTCACAAGTTCTTGATACAAAATTTTATCTAGAATCAACCATGAATTACATCGACTCAGACAACAGCGATGTTACTTCAGACGTAAACGGCGACCTGACTAAGTACAAAGGCAATTTGAAACATTTCAAAATGTCTTTAGCTCCAATGTATAAATATAGTTTCGATGAGTCTTTTGCTATCTACGGAAAAGTTGGTCTTGCTTACTCAAACGTAAATGTTAGATCAACAATTACTAACAAAGATTGGTCCGTGAATAATAAACATTCAAATAGCGAATGGGGCGCAACTTACGGCATCGGTGCTGAATTTAAGTCAACGCAACCAATGTTTGGTAACTCGAAGTTTATGGCGCGTGTTGGTTTCGATTGGTACGACTTCAGCTCAGGCGGTCTAAACCTAGGCAGCGACGGCACTCTAGGCCTACAAGCCGGTTTCACGTTTTAAGGTGTGAAGCACGCCCATCAAGCTCAGTGAGCGTTGACGGTTTGCATGGTATCGATGTTGATTATGGCAATATCATTATGCAAAAAGACAACCTGAAGAAAGTAGTTGAAACCGACTTACTTATTGAAAATCTAACGATTAACGGTAACTAATCCAACAGGTGAAGAGTTTGGTTGTGAATTGATTTATAGGAAAATCATTGATGGGAGCTAAATCTAGCCATGTCATGTCTTTCCTTGATTTGATTACTGTAATAATCGGTCGGTACTTCGCATAAATAAAAAGGGTTACTCATCTTGAGTAACCCTTTTTTAATGTCCGCATTTAGAGAGAAAAACCAAAACAACTAGAAGACGTAAGCAACACCGACGTTTGCGGCCATGTTAATGCCACTTTCAAGTATTGGGCTGTTCTCAATATCACCTTCAAGGTTGGTATAACGAACGCCACCAGTGACCCGGATATTTGGCGTCACATGCAAGTAACCGCCTAAACCAATAAAGTACTGACCGTCCCAGTCTGCATCGAATTCATTTAAATTGGTTCTCGCCGCTTCTGCTGAGCTCACCCCATACAGGTGATTATTCAAACGTTCACTGTTATAGGCATAACCAATAGAGGGTGTAATCGCCCAACCATTGCGACGAATCGGCAAACGCCAAGCTGCTTCCGCATAAATACCATTGTGTCTAAAGCCTAAGTCCGAACCAGCTGTCGCTTCAAACATCCCCACCAAGGTGATCACTTGGTAGCTAATACCACCTAATACTGATGCTTTACGCTCATCTAACTTTTGAATATCAACGTTATCAGAATCACCCGGCTTTAATGTTCTAGAATCATAAACCGCTCGAAACACAATATTCTGTGGTGAGCCAGCAGGAAGTAAGCGATAACCTGCACTGAATCCACGCATGAAAAAGTGCTCACCTTCATAACCAATCATAGGGATCACAGCACGGTTTGACGGTGTATCTTTATAGACTGCCGGAGAATAAGAAGCGGCGACGCCCAGTGACCACTGTGAGATTTTTGCATGTGTTGCTGTCGAAGCCAGTAACGCAGCACTGATAGCCACTATCTTAAACCCATTATTCTTCACTACATCTACCTATTTATTGAGCAATTTTTGATAACGACGCGCATTATATGGTACTTCATTCCAGTAAATCAATAGAGCTCAGTTATACATCTAATACACATAAATATAGTGTGAGTATTATTAAGCGACCTAAAATCACAAAACAAACGGCTAGATCCTCTCGAATGTAAAATAATTGGATTCTACACGCCTCAAGTTGCCTATTGCGCTCGCTACGTTTTTCACACGCAAAATTGTAAATAAATACATAATTGTTAAGCAAAATTGTGGAAGCGGGTCTAATCTTAAAATGTAGGGAGAGCCTATTTTTCAATCGCTCATCAGTTTTGACTGGTTAACAAGGGGAATGTGACTATGAGTATTTTTGACCACTATCAATCACGTTATGAAGCAGCCAAGGAAGAAGAGCTCACATTGCAAGAGTTCTTAGGGCTGTGTAAAGACGATAAAAGTGCTTACGCTAACGCTGCTGAGCGCTTACTACTGGCCATCGGCGAACCGGAGGTTATAGACACCGCTCAAGACCCCCATCTAAGTCGTATTTTCTCGAACCGTGTCATATCGCGCTATAGCGAATTTAAAGATTTCTATGGCATGGAAGATGCGATTGAACAGATTGTTTCTTACCTAAAACACGCAGCACAAGGCTTAGAAGAACGTAAACAGATCCTTTACCTACTTGGCCCTGTGGGTGGTGGTAAATCATCCCTTGCTGAAAAGCTAAAAGCACTGATGCAAAAACTGCCAATCTATGTGCTGTCTGCTGACGGTGAGCGAAGCCCTGTAAATGATCACCCCTTCTGTCTATTCGACGTAAACGAAGATGGCGATCTTTTGAAACAAGAGTACGGAATAGAGAAGCGCTACATACGCTCTATCATGTCACCTTGGGCGGCAAAACGCCTCCATGATTTCGGTGGTGATATATCTAGATTCAAAGTCATCAAACTACGCCCTTCGATTCTCGACCAAGTTGCGATCGCGAAGACAGAGCCTGGTGATGAAAACAACCAAGATATTTCGTCTCTGGTTGGTAAAGTCGATATTCGTAAACTTGAGCACTTCTCTCAAGATGATCCCGATGCCTACAGCTACTCTGGTGCGCTGTGTAAAGCCAACCAGGGTGTGATGGAATTCGTAGAGATGTTCAAGGCGCCAATCAAAGTCTTACACCCACTCTTAACGGCAACGCAAGAAGGTAACTTCAACGGTACCGAAGGGCTTTCTGCACTGCCATTTGACGGTATGATTCTGGCTCACTCAAATGAATCTGAGTGGCAGACCTTCCGTAACAACAAAAACAACGAAGCCTTCCTCGACCGTGTGTACATTGTAAAAGTTCCTTACTGTCTACGCGTCTCTGAAGAAGTTAAGATCTACCAAAAACTGCTTGAGCACAGTGAGCTATCCAAAGCCCCTTGTTCGCCAAGCACACTCGATCTGCTATCGCAATTCAGTATCTTATCTAGACTGAAAGAGCCCGAAAACTCTTCTCTGTTCTCAAAAATGCGGGTTTACGATGGTGAGACTCTAAAAGACACCGATCCAAAAGCGAAGAGCTACCAAGAGTACCGAGATTATGCTGGCGTTGACGAAGGAATGTCTGGGCTATCAACGCGTTTCGCCTTTAAGATTCTGTCTCGAGTGTTCAACTTCGACCAAGCCGAAGTGGCGGCAAACCCGGTTCACTTGTTCTACGTGATTGAACAACAAATCGAACGTGAACAGTTCCCTCAAGAAACCGCTGAGAAGTACCTTGAGTTCTTGAAAGGATACTTAGTACCACGTTACGTAGAGTTCATTGGTAAAGAAATTCAGACCGCTTACCTAGAGTCTTACTCTGAGTACGGTCAGAATATCTTCGACCGCTATGTCACCTACGCAGACTTCTGGATTCAAGACCAAGAGTACCGCGATCCAGAAACAGGCCAGCTATTTGACCGTGCTTCTCTGAATGGTGAACTAGAGAAAATCGAGAAAACAGCCGGTATCAGTAATCCTAAAGACTTCCGAAATGAGATTGTGAACTTTGTGCTTCGTGCCAAAGCCAACAATAACGGTCAAAACCCAGTTTGGACAAGCTACGAGAAACTGCGCACTGTGATTGAGAAGAAAATGTTCTCCAACACAGAAGAGCTACTTCCTGTTATTTCGTTCAATGCTAAGACCTCAACGGATGATCAGAAAAAACACGACGACTTCGTTGCTCGTATGATGGAAAAAGGCTATACCGAGAAACAAGTTAGACTGCTATCCGAGTGGTACCTAAGAGTTCGTAAATCCTCATAACCAAACTGTACTGAGCTGCTCAAGTGAGCAGCTCGTACATAATAAAAAGTAGGATCGCGACATCAGCTGAGAGGGAGTTCTTATGGCACAATTTATCGATCGGAGGCTCAATGGCAAGAATAAGAGTGCTGTGAATAGACAGCGTTTCTTACGACGTCATAAAGAGCAAATCAAAGAATCTGTGGCCGATGCAGTCAACCGACGCTCAATCACCAATACTGAAACCGGTGAAGACGTCACTATTCCCCATAAAGACATCAAAGAGCCAAGCTTTCACCAAGGTCAAGGCGGCGTAAGAGAACGCGTTCACCCAGGTAATGACCAGTTCATCACGGGCGATAAAATTGAACGTCCTAAAGGTGGCGGTCAAGGTGGCGGCGCAGGCCAGGGTGACGCAAGCCCTGATGGCGAAGGCCAAGATGAATTTACATTCCAAATTTCAAAAGATGAATATCTTGATATTCTCTTTGAAGATTTAGCTCTTCCTAATCTAGAGAAGAATCAGGTCAACAAAATCACCGAATGGAAGACACATCGCTCTGGTTATCAAAGCGCGGGGATTCCTTCCAACATTGCTATCGTTCGTTCACTGCAGCAATCTCTGGCTCGTAGAACCGCAATGACAGCAGGTAAAAAGCGCGAGCTTAACCTACTGATGGAGCAACTTGACCAAGTTAAAATGACAGAACCGGCACAACCCTTTGAAGAAAGTCGTTTAAAAGAAGAGATTGCCGAGTTACGTAAAAAAATTGAAAGCGTGCCATTTATTGACACCTTCGACCTGCGTTTTAAAAACTACGAGAAGCGCCCTATTCCATCTAGCCAAGCCGTTATGTTCTGCCTAATGGATGTATCTGGTTCAATGGACCAAGCCACGAAAGACATCGCTAAGCGCTTTTATGTGTTGCTCTACCTGTTCTTGAATCGCACTTATGAAAACGTCGATGTGGTGTTTATTCGTCACCATACTCAGGCTAAAGAAGTCGATGAACATGAGTTTTTCTACTCACAAGAAACTGGTGGCACCATCGTTTCCAGTGCACTGAAGTTAATGAAAGAGATTGTCGCAGACCGTTATCCTGCGAACGAATGGAATATCTACGCTGCACAAGCTTCTGATGGAGATAATTGGGCTGATGACTCCCCTCGCTGTAAAGAGCTGCTAGTCAATACGCTATTACCGACTTGCCAATATTACTCTTACATCGAGATTACGCGCCGTTCACACCAAACACTTTGGCATGAGTACGAGAAGCTAGAAGCGAGCTTCGATAACTTCGCCATGAAGAACATTAAAACGGTGGATGATATTTTTCCTGTGTTTAGAGAACTGTTCCAGAAAGAGACAGCGTAAGGGGGCTTGCCATGACAGCGAAATCAAACGTTGCAGAAAAAGACAAAGCGACACAGAAGAGAAACGACAAGATGCTGCCTGATGGTCCAGATTGGACATTCAACCTATTGGAACAATATCACGTAGAAATTAAGCGTGTGGCCCAGCATTACCGTTTAGATACTTACCAGAACCAAATTGAAGTGATTACTTCTGAGCAGATGATGGATGCATACTCGAGCATCGGTATGCCGATCAATTACAATCACTGGTCATTTGGCAAAAAATTCATTCAAACCGAGCAAAACTACAAGCATGGCCAGATGGGGTTAGCGTACGAAATCGTGATCAATTCAGATCCTTGTATCGCATATCTGATGGAAGAGAACACGGTCACGATGCAGGCGCTCGTAATGGCTCATGCTTGTTACGGCCATAACTCTTTCTTTAAGGGCAACTACCTATTCCAAACCTGGACCGATGCCAGTTCCATCATCGACTACCTACTATTCGCTAAAAAATACATTACCGATTGTGAAGAAAAATACGGTGTTGCCGAAGTCGAGCAGCTTCTCGACTCTTGTCATGCCCTCATGAATTACGGCGTAGACAGATACAAACGCCCTGAGAAGATTTCCATAGCTGAAGAGACAGCAAGGCAAGAAGAACGTGAAGCGTATCTGCAATCTCAAGTCAATGAGCTGTGGAGAACTGTGCCTAAAAATCAAGACAAGGAAAAAGAGACCAAAATCCGCTTTCCTAGCGAACCTCAAGAAAACATTCTCTACTTTATCGAGAAGAACGCACCACTACTTGAACCTTGGCAGCGTGAGTGTGTTCGCATTGTTCGCAAGGTGAGCCAATACTTCTACCCTCAAAAGCAAACTCAAGTAATGAATGAAGGCTGGGCAACCTTTTGGCACTACACCATTCTTAACCACCTTTACGACGAAGGTTTGGTGAGTGACAAATTCATCTTAGAGTTCCTACACAGCCACACCAGCGTGGTCGCACAACCCGCCTACAACAGCCCTTATTTCAGCGGGATAAACCCTTATGCGCTTGGCTTTGCGATGTTTAGAGACATCCGACGTATCTGTGAAGAACCAACCGATGAAGACAAAGAGTGGTTCCCTGAGTTAGCCGGAAGTGATTGGCTAGAAGCGGTGCACTTTGCCATGCACAATTTCAAAGATGAAAGCTTTATCAGCCAATATCTTTCACCAAAGATCATTCGAGACTTTAAACTGTTCTCTGTGCTCGACGACGACCGCAAAAACACCATTGAGATAAGTGCTATTCACGATGACCCAGGCTATCGCTTGATTCGTGAAAAGCTTGCGGCTCAATACAATCTAAGTAACCTTGAACCGAATATTCAGGTGTTTAACGTCGATGTTCGTGGTGATCGCTCGATGACACTGCAGTATGTGCCTCACGGCCGTATCCCGCTTGATAAAGGCTACGACGAAGTGATGAAACATCTCTATCGTTTATGGGGCTTTGATGTAATTTTGGAGGAGGTCAAAGATACTGGTCATAGAGAAATTCTGACCACTTGTCCAAAGCGCAATGATTATGGAGCAAAGATTTAATACCAGCCACAGGAAGTAAGTGGTTGGTATAAGACTCCGCTCCCCCTACAACATAGTGGTTAAACCCGCTCGGAAGTGGAGCAATAAAAAAGCGCATAAGTCTGATGACTTATGCGCTTTCTTTTTAAGGCTTAAACGTCTTCAATAGACGCAAGGCACTAAACCTAGATACTAGAGCTAAAGCTAAAGCTAAAGCTAAATAAGCTTAAACAATCGGCTTTTGGCCGCGTTCAATCAGCTTCATCAGCACGCTGTCTGCAGATTTACCTGCCACGCCCGCTAGTTTGTCTGACAGCTTTTTCTTCTGTACGTAGTGAATCGCTAGAACCGTTTTGTCCTTACATGCCGCTACGACTAAATCATCAGAAGTGCTGATCTCATCCACCAGCCCAAGCTCATGTGCTTGTGTACCAAACCAGTGTTCACCGGTTGCTACTTTTTCAAGATCTAACGCCGGGCGGTGGTCGCGGATGAAGTCTTTGAATAGACCATGTGTCTCTTCGAGCTCTTCTTTAAACTTCTCGCGTGCTTTATCGCTGTTCTCACCAAACATAGTAAGCGTGCGTTTGTACTCACCCGCCGTTAGCTGTTCGAACTCAATGTCATGCTTTTTAAGCAATTTATTGAAGTTTGGCAGTTGAGCAATAACACCAATAGAGCCAACAATAGCAAAAGGTGCAGATACAATTTTGTCCGCGATACATGCCATCATGTAACCACCACTCGCGGCTACTTTGTCTACCGAGATAGTCAGAGGCAGGCCTGCTGCTTTGATACGATCAAGTTGAGAAGATGCCAAACCATAGCCGTGAACCATGCCACCGCCAGACTCAAGTTTAAGCAATACTTCATCGCCTTCACGAGCCACAGACAGAACCGCCGTTACCTCTTCACGTAATGAAGCCACTTCTTTCGCATCAATGCTGCCGTTAAAATCAAGAACGAATAGATGTGGTTCACGCTTGCTATCAAGCTCACCCTCTTTCGCTGCTTTTTTCACTTCTTTGCCACGTGATTTTACTTTTTCTTTTTCCGCTTTCTTTTCTGCTTTATCACGGGCTTTGATGAAAGCATCATCATGCAAATGGTGCTCTAGTTGTTCAATCGTTTGTTTGTGGTGTTCAGATAGGTTCGTGATTTCCAGCTCACCTTTAATCGCGCTTGATTTTCCACCCACCGATTTAGCAATCACTAAAATTGCAATGATGGCGATTACAACGGTCGCAATCTTGGCTAAAAACAAGCCGTAGTCCAACAAAAATTCCAATGTCATATCCCCTATTGTATGAATTAGTGTATTGTAACCATCTTGTCACGATTACCAAGAATTTCTCATCATTCCTGCGTTTATCTGTGTGATTAAACACCAATGGAATGACGAACATAATAAAAGAAAGAAGGATAAGCACAGTGGATTACCCAATCTCTACAGATGCCCTCAAAGATAAAGTAATTTTGGTTACAGGTGCCGGTGCTGGCATTGGTCGCCAAGCCGCACTAAGCTTCGCTCAACATGGTGCAACTGTCATTCTGTTAGGCCGCAATGTTAAAAACCTTGAATTCATTTACGATGAAATCGAAAGTGCTGGTTACCCTCAGGCTGCGATCATTCCGCTAGACCTCAAAGGAGCAACAAAGCAGAACTACATTGATATGGCTGAAACCATTGAATCACAGTTCGGTCGTTTAGACGGCCTACTGCATAACGCAGGTGTGCTTGGCACGTTAAGTCCATTTGATCAAATCGATGAAGAAACGTTTGATGGCGTTATGCAAATCAACGTTAAAGCTGAATTTCTAATGACTCAAGCATTACTGCCTGTCATTAAGAAAGCGGAAGCGGGTCGTATTGTCTTTACTTCTTCAACGGTTGGTCACTCTGGCCGTGCGTTCTGGGGCACTTACGCGATTTCTAAGTTTGCTACCGAAGGCATGATGCAAATCCTAGCGGACGAACTTGAAGACACCAACATCCGTGTAAACGCGATCAATCCTGGCGGCACTCAAACACGCATGCGTGCAAAAGCGTACCCAGGTGAAGATGCGAACAAGCTGAAAACGCCACTCGACATCATCCCGCTGTACCTACACTTAATGAACCCAAGTGTGAAAGACATTAATGGCCAGTGCATCGATGCTCAACCTAAGTAACTGATATCATTAGCCAACAGTAAGAAGCCGCTTCCATAGCGGCTTTTTTTGTATCTAAATCAACCATCTAATATTTAGTTCATCTGATTTTCGTCATTTTTCTTTGCATCTTTTCCATTGTTAAATATACTGTGTAAATATACAGGTATTTAATTATGCATGAACTAATAAAAAACTTACAAGACCGCCAGCTAATCTGGACAGGGTTACAATCAACAACGCAAGGAAGTACTACTTCAACAGGCTATTCTCAATTGGATAAACAGCTTGATGGTGGCTTTCCGACGCATGGTGTTATTGAGGTTGAATCGCAACAAGGGATCGGTGAACTTCGCCTGCTTACACCCTATTTAGCTCAACAAAACTCACAACAATTGGCCATCTTCATTAACCCACCGGGGAAGATCTGTGCTGAGTTTTTTAGCAGCCAAGGTATTGAACTAGAGAACATCCTCGTTATCCAACCTCAGCGCGATCTCGATGCATTGTGGGCAGCTGAGCAATGCCTTAAAAGCGGCGCCTGTCACTCGGTATTGCTATGGGGAGCCGATCTAGAGATACACCAAACCAAGCGCCTGCAAGCAGCAAGCGAAACCGGTAAGTGTCTGCAATTTCACTTTAAGGCCACCAGCCATAATCAGTTATCCCTACCCGTTTCTCTAAGCATGAAGCTATCTTCTCACGCCCAAGGGTTAAAGGTTGAGGTCACAAAAAGAAAAGGCAGTTGGTCGTATGGCTGCTTTATTCTAGACATGAGCCAAAATTGGCCGTTACTCACTGAAAAAATCACCCTTCAAGACAGTTCACATAGTGCTTTATCAAATAACACCGTGCTGGCTTTTCCTATTGCGAAACAAGGCTAGCGTATGTTGTGGCTTTATCTGCACTTTCCATCTCTGCAGTTGGATACCTTGTTTAATTCTGAGCTATCTAACTCCGAGAAAGTTCACTCTAATGAAGAGTCACACGAACAACCTATTATCATCGTGGATGAAAAAGATCACCGTGTGCTGCAAGCTAACCAAGCTGCGCTGCAATCGGGAATTTCACTTGGTATGGGGCTAGGGTCTGCGGCGGCGCTTTGCCATAACTTACACGTCCACCCTTACAGTATTGAGCTAGAAAAAAGTAAGCTCAAAGAGATCGCTCAATGGGCGTATTTGGTCACTTCTGACATGGCTTTACTACCACCGAATAGTTTGTTGATTAAAGCTTCTAATATGCTGTCACTTTACGATGGGTTAGATAACTACTGGCATGAGCTCAAAAGCCACTTAGAAACGCTCAATATCCAGTTCAGCTTCGCGACGGGTTACTCACCACTTTCTGCGATCCTTTTGGGCAAGCAATCCATCAACCAAGTCACTAATAATGTTGAGCAAATGAAAGCATGGGTCAATCAACAAGCATTGAGTTCTAGTGAGTTGCCAACTAAGCAAGTGGAGCGTCTGAACCGCGTCGGCATTAACTTAGTGGATGACCTATTGAAACTGCCTTTGCAAGAGGTCGCACGTCGCTTTGATATCGATTTGGTGAATTATGTTGGCCGCCTTAACGGACAGTTCAAGCACCCGATTGATTTCTACCATCCACCGGAGAATTTTCAGCAATATCTCGAGCTATTGTTTGATATTGAAAACATCCTGTTTATCGAAAAACCGTTACTGAAATTATTAAATCAACTCGAGTGTTTTTTGAAGCTACGCGACCGAGTTGCTTTCGAGTTAACGCTGACTTTGCACCTAAGGGATAAAGACGACCACCCTGTCTCTTTTTATTCGGCACAAGGCGATTACCTTGCTGAAAAGTGGGCGAATCTGACTCATCTAACCTTAGAATCGCTGAAGATCACGGCACCGGTTCAGGGGCTGACTCTATCCTTGATTCGTCATGGCGAACCGCAAGTCGCCTACCATGATCTTTTTGATGGCAATACAGGAACACTTGCCGCGTTAGATTTGATCTCATTACTGCAAGCTAAATTAGGGCAAGCCTGCATTCAAACACCGAAAATACTGCACGATCCTAGGCCAGAAAAAGCCAACCAATATTCACTACCAACACTGGGGAATACGGAAAAAAAGAAACAAGTTTCCCAAGATATCGCGCAACAAACTATGACAGCTTCCAACGTCAGCCAACAGCGATTGAGACCGAGTATTCTACTGCCTGAGCCCGAAGTCTTAACCGAGAGTGTCACCTTATCTCAAGGCCCTGAGCGCATTGTTTCTGGATGGTGGGACGGAGAAAAAATCATTCGTGACTACTTTATTGCTCATAGTGAAAACGGCCGATGGCTATGGATCTTTAGAACGCCAGATAAGCAGTGGTTTTTGCACGGCTTATTTAGCTAGCTTGTAGGAAAGTAAGTCAGTAAGAAAGCTAGTCTGTAAGAAAGTAAGAAACTTCGTTAGCTCGTCCGTTCTACTTATTGAATTTCAACATCCTTTTTCAATCATATTCACTCGCAGTGGTTAAGTGAGATTACATTATGTCTCAGCAATACTCAGAGCTATTTTGCCAAAGTAATTACTCCTTCCTTGAAGGAGCTTCACACGGAGAGGAGCTTGTTTTACAGGCCGACTTCTTACGTTACAAAGCGCTCGCGGTTACTGATGAGTGCTCGGTGGCGGGCATCGTTAAGGTTCACTCAGCAATCAAGCAACATAAACTGTCGCTCAAACAAATTGTCGGGAGCATGTTTTGGTTAAATGAAGAGTGCCAAGTGGTATTGTTATGTCCAAACAGACAAGCCTATGCGGAGCTGTGCCGTATCATTACCAATGCGAGACGTCGTAGCAGTAAAGGACATTATCAACTCTCTGAGTGGGATATCATGTCGGCTAAGCACTGCTTCATTGTTTGGCTCCCTCAACAGAAAAATGAAGACGCGTACTGGGGGCAATGGCTATCCCAGCACCATTCAGGTCGGCTTTGGATCGGCTTACAACGACACCTAAAGCAAACCGACCAGCAGTACACAGATTACTGCGTTGAGCTGTCACAACATCATCACCTTCCTATTACTGCCTGTGGTGGCGTGCTGATGCACAACGCTAATCGCTTACCCTTGCAGCATTCACTCACTGCGATCAAGTATCAACGTCCCATTACTGAAGTGGGCAGTCACTTACTGGCAAATGCCGAGCGCTGTTTACGAAGCATCAATAAGCTCTCACGTATTTTCAAAGCAGAGTGGCTAGAAGAGAGCAACCGAATCTCTGAGCTGTGCGAATTTGATTTAGACAGCTTGCGCTACGAATATCCTAGTGAACTGATTCCTCAAGGTGAGACGCCCATGAGTTATCTGCGCATGTTGGTCGAGAGAGGGAAACAAGATCGCTTCCCACAAGGTGTGCCTAGCAACATTCAACAAATCATAGATAAAGAACTCGGATTGATTGATGATCTCGACTACCCTTTCTTCTTTCTCACCATTCATGACATCGTGATGTTTGCCAAAAGCCAAGGAATTCTTTACCAAGGTCGAGGTTCTGCGGCTAATTCCGTGGTCTGTTACTGCCTAGAAATCACCTCTGTCGATCCAAGACAGATCTCAGTGCTATTTGAACGCTTCATCAGTAAAGAGCGCGATGAGCCGCCCGATATTGATGTCGACTTTGAACATGAACGCCGTGAAGAAGTCATCCAATACATCTATCAAAAATACGGTAGAGAACGGGCTGCACTTGCTGCAACGGTCATCTCTTATCGCTTTAAAAGTGCGGTTAGAGATGTCGGTAAAGCATTGGGACTACAAGAAACTCAACTTGATTACTTAATTAAAAACACCAATCGCAGGGACAAAAGCCTAGGCTGGCAGGCTCAGCTCACTCAATTGGGGCTACAACCTGATTCGTTGAAGGGGCAACAGTTTATCCACTTGGTGAATGAGATCATCGGCTTTCCACGCCATTTATCTCAGCACGTCGGTGGCTTTGTGATCTCTTCTGGGCCTTTGTATGAACTGGTTCCTGTCGAGAATGCCGCGATGCACGAACGAACCATAATTCAATGGGATAAGGATGATCTAGAAACCTTGGGACTGCTTAAAGTCGATGTGCTTGCACTGGGTATGCTCTCTGCGATTCGTAAATGTTTTGACCTAATCAAACGCATTCATGGTCGCTCGCTAACGATCGCAGAGATCACACGCCTCAAAGACGATCCTCAGGTTTACGGCGTGATTCAACGGGCAGACACGGTCGGGATATTCCAAATTGAGTCACGAGCGCAAATGAGCATGCTACCAAGGCTTAAACCGAGGACTTATTACGACTTGGTGATTCAAATCGCTATCGTACGTCCAGGGCCTATTCAAGGCGATATGGTGCATCCGTTTCTAAAACGTCGAGATGGCATTGAGCCAATCAGTTATCCATCTAAAGATGTGGAGTCGGTACTGTCGCGCACCTTAGGTGTACCTATCTTCCAAGAGCAAGTGATTAAACTCGCTATGGTGGCTGCAGGGTTCACAGGCGGAGAAGCGGATCAACTCAGACGCGCAATGGCCGCTTGGAAGAAAAATGGCAACGTCTTTAAGTTTAAAAACAAACTTATCGAGGGAATGCAAAAACGCGGCTATGAGACAGAGTTTGCTGAGCAGATCTTTAAACAGATATGCGGCTTTGGCGAGTACGGTTTTCCTGAAAGCCACTCCGCTTCGTTTGCAGTATTAGCGTATTGCTCCGCTTGGTTAAAATGCTATTACCCAGAATGTTTCTACGCTTCTTTGCTCAATAGCCAACCCATGGGTTTCTATAGCCCATCGCAGTTGGTACAGGACGCACAACGACACAATGTGGCGATTCTTCCAGTATGTGTGAATGCCTCACAAGACAACCACATAGTCGTTGAACATCAGAATGGTTTAGCGATTCGCTTAGGGCTACGACAAATCAAAGGATTCAGCGAGCATGGAATTCAAAGTGTGCTCGCCAATCGCCCACAATCCGGTTATCGCCACCCTAGCCAGGTGAAACAGTTATCGATGAATAAAAAAGATATCGAACTACTGGCCTCCGCAAATGCGCTGAATAATGTCTCCGGAGATCGTTTTCAGACGCGTTGGGCAATGATGGACTCAGCCTCTGATCTACCTTTGTTTAACCAAGTCGATGACTATGCAGAAGATGATAATGGCGAGCTCTCATTGCATCAACCCAGTGAGATGCAAGATCTACTCGAAGATTTCACCAGTGTCGGGATTTCATTAAACAAACACCCAATCACTTTGCTCGAAGAAGCCAATCGATTAGGTCGATTCACACACATGAAGGACTTAATACAACAAAGACACAAATCCATGGTCACCGTTGTTGGATTAGTCACGGGTAAACAGTCACCCGGCACCGCAGCTGGTGTCACCTTTGTCACATTGGAAGATGACACAGGTAATATTAATGTTGTGGTCTGGGGAGCCACCGCCCGCGCGCAACAGCAAGCTTACCTCACAGCTAAGGCTTTAAAGGTACAAGGAGTCTTAGAGAAGGAAGGCGAAGTCGTGCATGTGATTGCGGGGAAACTTATCGATATAACTGATGAAATTGTTGGCTTGAACACCAAATCTCGAGATTTTCATTAGCGATGTATCAACTGTTTTTCTATCGTCCATTGACTAAAGAAACGAGAGACAGAGAAACGAAAAAGGGAAGCATCAGCTTCCCTTCAATTCAATTTGTTGAGTTATGACTCAACTTCAGCTTCCGTACGTCTTTTCTTAAATTCCCTATACAGTAATAAGCTCAAAGTCATTACGACTTTAGAAGTCAACCATATCATTAAGAGGAACTACCTTAGATTGTGTGTGAAAAGTTACGCTAGTAGTTGAGCATATTTCGTTAAGAAAAATATGCCACGTGAATATTAGCAAACGTTTTCCATAAGGTCACTCAAAATAACCGTACAGCAGTCTTAATTATAAAATCTGACGCATTCGCTCTTGAGTCACTTCAACCAGAAGGTCCGGTTGGAACTTAGAAATAAAGCGATTACACCCTACTTTCTCAACCATAGCTTCATTAAAACTTCCACTTAATGAAGTATTTAGCGTGATGAACAGGTCATGCATTCTTGGATCCGTACGCACTTCATGCGTCAGTTTATAGCCGTCCATTTCAGGCATTTCAGCATCGGTGATCATCAACAATATTTCTTGATTGATGTCTTTACCTTCATCACACCAGCCCTTAAGTAAGGTCAGTGCTTCTAAACCATCACAACATTCAATAATGTTCAAACCCAGTTGCGATAAGGTACCTTTAATCTGGTTACGCGCGGTTGAAGAGTCATCAACGATAAGTACATTACGTCCAACCATTTCATTGGCAAGTTGCTCATCTAAAACACCGTCAGAAATCGAAACATCATAATCAATGATTTCAGCGAGTACCTTTTCAACATCAATAATCTCAATGATTTTGTGCTGCTCTTCTTCTTGAATATGCGTGATAGCCGTCAGGTAATTGGCACGACCCGTTGTCTTTGGAGGCGGCTGAATTTCAGTCCACGTCGTATTCACGATATTACGCACTTGTCCAACCAAGAAACCTTGTACAGTTCGGTTGTATTCCGTGATGATCAAGTTATTTTCTTGAGTCTCATCTCGTGACGGTGGGAAGCCAATAGCGCTGCGCAAATCGATAACAGGCACCGATTCACCACGTAGAGACGCAACACCTGTAATATGATGGTGAGAGCCCGGCAAGCGAGTGAGTACTGGCACCTTTAGGACTTCTTTCACTTTAAATACGTTAATCGCAAATAGTTGACGACTGTTTAAGCTGAATAACAAGAGCTCCAGACGGTTTTCACCGACCAGTTTGGTTCTCTGATCAACCGAATTTAAAACGCCAGACATACAACACCTTAGTGACAAATAATAACTGTGGCTACAATAGCCTACTTCAATAGGTTAAAGCAAAGCGCCAATGCACAGAATGCTTAAACTAAGTACAACAAATGATGTTATACAAAGCTTAAGTACATGGAAAGGTTTCGAGTGAAGCTAAAAGACGAGTATAAGGAGTTAACCTTCAACAACTTTCATTAACAGTTGGCCATCATATAAGGCTTGTTTAACAAGCGCAGCACCAGGCATGGTTGCTTGTTTATAGAAACGAGATTCCACCAGCTCTAAATCTTGATGGTAAACCGATAAACTCTGCTCTTCGATACACTTTTGAATCGCAGGGTACAACACGCTTTTAGCCTGATTGATAACACCACCCACCAAGATTTTCTCAGGGTTGAAAAGGTTAATCACAATCGCTATCGCGGCACCTAAGTAACGACCTAACTGTTCAATAACTTCAACAGCCAATGGATCGCCATCAGCAGCGGCAGCACAGATCTGTTCGATAGTGACGTCTTCAAACACAGTTAATGATGATGCTTCACCATTAGCCAGTCGCTCTTTCACTTGATCACGGATCGCCTGAGAACTCGCGACTGTTTCTAAGCAGCCTCGGTTGCCACAATGACAAAGTTTGCCCTGCTTATCGATCTGGATATGCCCAAGTTCACCGATATTACCGTGGCGACCTTGCAGCACTCGGCCGTCGAGAATGATCCCAGCACCTACACCATGGTGAATAGAGATAAGAACAGAATTATCGTTGTCTTGTGAGTGACCAAACAGCTTCTCTGCTAATGCCCAAGCTCGGGTATCATTGGCAATAAAGACAGGCAGACCTGTTTCTTTGTAAATCTCAGGACCCAACGCTAAATTTTTAACGTTGTAGTGCGGCATCTGCAACACAATACCTTGCTCAGAATTCACAAGGCCCGGTAGCGTAACCGCAATGCTTGTTACCCTATCGAGTTGCTCAGCATAGGTTTGGAAAAATTCATCAATTTCATGTAGAAGACGCGCAAGCACATCATCTTGGTCACGTTCATGAATATCAATCTTGGTATCGATAAGCACGTCGCCGCCCAATTCATGGAGCGCGATCGTCAAGTATCCGCGACCAAGACGCATCGACAGAAACTGCCAACCTTCGTTATTGGTTTGCAGACCGACAGCAGGACGCCCACGAGTCGTGGCTTCTTGAACCGTCGTTTCGTGAATAAGGTGAGCTTCAATGAGTTCACGGGTAATTTTAGTAATACTCGCCGGAGCCAACTCACTTTGCTTGGACAGATCGATACGAGAAATAGGACCTTTAAGGTCAATTAGTTTATATACACGACCAGCATTGACCTGTTTGATATGATCAATATGGCCCGGTTGAGCCATGTACATTTTACGCTCCAGAAATCATCAACGAGTTAATTTTTTTACTTTGCGAAGTAATTGTGAAGTCACTTGGTATATCGCCGTGACCAGTATCACGTATATACATGAATCTTTGTGTATCGAGTCAAATAGTTCGAGGAAAATTAACACCAAAATCGATAAATTGAGACTTAATTTTCAGAATAAAACATCGTTATTGAGCCCTGAATTCAATAATTAGAGACAAATAATGAAATATCTCCCTAGCTCCCAATAAATAATCAATTAATGCATATACTTAATTCAGTCTTTTAAAAGATTACTTGGCCTCACTCTAGGAGTATTCATGACAGCCGAATTAAGAAAAACGAAAATCGTCACAACGCTAGGCCCTTCTACTGATAAAGGTAACGTGCTTGAAGAGATCATCAAAGCCGGTGCCAATGTCGTCCGTATGAACTTCTCTCACGGTACCAGCGACGACCATATACAACGCGCAGAAAACGTCAGAGCAATTGCAAAAAGACTTGGCACTCAAATCGCTATTCTCGGTGACTTACAAGGCCCCAAGATTCGAGTATCGACATTCAAAGATGGCAAAATCCAACTTGCTGTGGGTGACAAATTCACTCTCGACAGTAGCCTAGGTTTAGGTGTAGGCAACCAACAAGCAGTCGGTCTTGATTATAAAGAATTACCTAACGACGTTTCAGCTAACGACATCCTGTTACTCGACGATGGTCGTGTTCAGCTGAAAGTGACCGAAGTGGAAGGCTGTCGCGTTCATACAGAAGTCATCATTGGCGGCCCACTGTCAAATAACAAAGGCATCAATAAAAAAGGCGGTGGTCTTTCCGCAGAAGCGCTGACAGAAAAAGATAAGCGCGACATCGTCACCGCAGCCCAAATCAAAGTGGATTACCTCGCAGTGTCTTTCCCACGCAACGGCGCAGACATGCACTACGCTCGTCAGCTTGCACGAGAAGCGGGATTAGAAGCTCACCTTGTAGCAAAAGTAGAGCGAGCAGAGACGGTAGCCACTGTTGAGAACATGGATGACATCATAATGGCCTCAGATGTGGTCATGGTAGCTCGTGGTGACCTCGGAGTAGAGATTGGCGACCCTGAGTTGGTCGGAGTACAAAAACAGCTTATACGCCGTGCTAGAGCGCTTAACAGAACCGTAATCACCGCAACTCAGATGATGGAATCAATGATCTCAGCACCAATGCCAACCCGTGCCGAAGTGATGGACGTTGCCAACGCCGTACTGGACGGCACCGATGCAGTGATGCTTTCAGGTGAAACCGCCGCCGGTGATTACCCGGTTGAAACAGTCAAATCAATGGCCGAAGTCTGTATTGGCGCAGAGAAAATGGCAGGAATTAATAACCAATCTAATTACCGTATTGACCGTACTTTTGTTACCGCCGAAGAAACTGTCTCAATGGCAACCATCTACTCTGCAAACCATATGGAAGGCATTAAGGGCGTAGTCACTCTCACCGAGTCAGGCCGTACTGCATTGATGATGTCTCGTCTAAGTGCTGATATGCCTATCTATGCGCTGTCTCGTAACGAAGGAACGCTTAATCGCTGTACCTTGTACCGCGGTGTAACGCCTATCTACTTCGAGACTGAAGCCGAAGATAGCTTTGACATTGCCCTATCTACGCTCACTTGCCTAAAAGAGAAAGAGCATCTTAAGTTTGGCGATCTCGTGATCGTCACTCAAGGCGACATTATGGATGTGGCAGGATCAACCAACTGTATGAGAATCTTGCCTGTCACTTAATGTTTGAACGTAAAGCGAAACGATTAGCATAATTTCAAAGACAAAAAAGGGTTATCGAACCAAGTTCAATAACCCTTTTTTATTCCAGAATATTCTTTACTAATAACATGAACAATTAACGTCGTGACTAATCAACCTCAAGCATTACTTATCAGCAGCAATGGTTGCCAACTGTGGCATGTATGAACTGCGGGCATTTTCCGTAGAGGTATAAGTCTCTACAAATCGGTAACCCGCTTCTAAACCCATGTCGTAATCGTGCAGTAAATCGTCTTTATTACTCATTAATGAACTTGATTTCAGCGGCTTACTTGGGGCAATTTGCACGACAAACGCATCGTCTGGTGGGGAATTCAAAAAATCCTGAGTCAATGAGTAAGTTTGATAATGTACCATTAGCATATCAGCCAAACCGGAATCAAACTTATCACCAATTAAATGACTTAATCTATAGATGTCATCCGCCCCAAATAGCCATCGACCACCATTAAGTAAATCCAAATGTGATCTGTCGCGCTTCTGTTCTTTTGAACTGAGGATTTGTTGTTGAAAGAACGAGCTCCAATCGGTTTTCCACTGTTCCACTTTTTGCTGCCAATGACCTTGAACACTGTCAAAAGATTCCCGGAACCATTCCAGCTCTTCAGCTGATATTGGTTTGGGTGTTTTTAATCCCGTACTGTTAACTTGAACTCGAACCTCTTCCTCTAAAGGTGGCTCAGTTCTGATCACTACAATGGAACGGGCTTGTCTACGCCACGCTTCTTGAACCGGGATACAAGCGGATACACCACCATCAACATAAGCGTTATCGCCAATGAATATTTCATCGCTATACAAACGTGGAATGGCGCAAGTGGCAATCATCACCTTGTACCAGTCTTCACCAAGCAAAGGGAAATAATGATCTCGAAGATCTTTCGAAGCGGTGACCGCTGCAAAAAAATGTCTATCACCCAGCGTTTGCCTACCGAGGTCAAGATCAAGCTTATATGGGTACGCCATGATTTGTTCTAACGCCCATTCTAATCCTAGGTTCTTTCTGTGTCGTATATAAGAAAAGAGATTAAAGAACTCTGGTGAAGTCGTGAGGTCGAGAACGAAAGAGCGGCCAAGGCCTTTATCGCGGCACAGATAAGCGCATAAGTTGAGAGCGCCCGCTGAGGTGCCAAAAAATTCATCGAAGGGGTCAAAATTAGAAAGAAGAAAGGCATCCAGCACTCCAGAAGTAAAAATACTTCTCTGTCCGCCACCTTGAGCGACCAGTGCTGTTTTCCCAGCAATAAACTTAGCGTAGTAATCCAAGTCTATTGCTGCATCAATATTGGTTATAATCCCACTATTCATGATTCCCTGAGTATAAAAACTCAGCCTCGCAATAGATGGTATTAGCTACCAATCGCAATAAAACCAAATGAAAGAATGATGGTATAGATGATCACTGTTATTTGTAGAGCATTTTTCAGATTATGGTCCATAGACACCTCTGGCTTATTATTAATTTGTCGAGTCTCTATATAAGTTCTATCAGGTGTGTGAAGTATCTTCAAGAATCGTCGAAATTAGTCGCACAATATTGATGTAACCATCACAATTAGTAAGTGTATGGATAAGGATATACTCATGAATAACAAAGCAAATATGATGGCACTGATTGCACTTTTCTCCGTTTCGAGCGTGTATGCTTCGCCGGAGATCATCATTACCCCGATGGTGGGTTATACCGGAGGCGGTAGTGTCGAAGACCAGGATGGTAAAACGTATGATATGAAAGGTTCGGAAAACTATACCTTTGCGATTGAAACGCCACTTGAAAAAGGACGCATCGGATTTTTCTATTCTAATCAAAGCTCTGAATTAGAAACGCTCAACCTAAGCTCTTCCATCCAATACCTTCACTTTCAAAGCAGCATCTACTACCCTGCTTCCTCTGTGTTGTCTGGCTATCTAGGGCTCGGTCTTGGGGCTTCTTACGTTGATGTAGACTGGGCAAAGGATAAATATGGATTCTCAACTTCTATCTTTGGTGGTTTAGAGTACAAACTTAGTGACCGCTTAGCGTTAAATACACAAGTACGTTGGCTAGGTACTGTGGTCGACAACGACACCTCCGGTGTTTGTAACGTACCGAGCAATGGCCAAGACTGCATCATCCGCTTTGATACTGACTGGATGAACCAATTCCAAGCCAATGTTGGATTGAGTTTTACCTTCTAGGTTGAGTCCCCATATTGGATCAATAAATCTTTAGATTAGAAGTATTCTAACGAAATGAAAAAACCAGCTTGATGCTGGCTTTTTCATTATAAAAACGGTTTTCAGTTCAACTTAGAACTTGTAGGTCACACCTAGTGCGCCGCCTACTTGTAACTCTACACCTTTGTACATGTCGAGCTCAGGGTGAACTTGTGCGTAAGCATTCCAACCTTCGTAGAAATTCACTTTCACGCCTAGCGGCACACGCAAACCAAAGTCGTCATTCCATTCAGCCCAAGCACCAGCACCTACATACCAGCTCAACGGAGCTTCAGTTTCAAACTGACCACGCTTAAAAATATAATCAAATGCAGCGCCATCATTGCCAATAGTTGCGCGATACTTCTGATCAAACTCCACAACGACACTTAGGTCTTGGTCGATGGCGAGTCCAACTTCCAAAGCTGGGGCTTCAGAAGCGTGAGCAAACGAGGCTCCGCTGCAGCACATAAGGCCGATCAAGTAACGATGTTTCATAATATTCTCAGACTGTGTTTAAAAAAGGGAGTTTACTAGAATCTCAGCGAAAGGTGTCATCGCTAGGTAAAAGATAAAAGACACGAAAAATTTGGGAACGACCATCAATTGATCGAGTTGAGCGGTAACTCTCTGAGTTGATGGGGATTAAACGCAGCAAGGTCTTTCATAGAGCAGAAAACAAAAAAGGAGGCCTCTCGGCCTCCTTTCAATTTATTGAATCAGTGAATTAACCGTTGTTACGGATCCACTCATCCATGTCTGTCTTAAGGTTGTCAGACTTAGTACCGAAGATAGCTTGTACGCCACCAGCAACTACAACTACACCTGCAGCACCTAGTTTCTTCAGTTTGTCTTGGTCAACAAGAGCTGTATCAGCTACTGCTACACGTAGACGAGTAATACAAGCGTCAAGACCAGTGATGTTCGCTTTGCCACCGAATGCAGCAACTAACTCACCAGCAAGCTCAGTACCAGTTGCAACGATGTCGTCTTCTGACTCGTCTTCGCGACCTGGAGTTTTAAGGTCAAGTGCTTTAATCACAGTGCGGAATACAATGTAGTAAATTGCAGCGTAACCAATACCACATACAACCATTAGGCCCATCTTAGACGCGTTGCCAGATAGAACTAGGAAGTCGATTAGACCGTGTGAGAAAGATGTACCGTGTACAAAACCTAGAGTGTTCGCAAGAACGTATGCAGAACCAGCTAGTAGAGCGTGGATTGCGTACAGTACTGGAGCAACGAATAGGAATGAGAATTCGATTGGTTCAGTGATACCCGTTAGGAATGAAGTCAACGCAGCAGAAGCCATGATGCCCATTACTTTAGCGCGGTTTTCAGGCTTAGCTGAGTGTGCAATTGCGATTGCAGCAGCAGGTAGACCGAACATCTTGAACATGTAACCACCAGCTAGCTGACCGAAGCCATTGCCCGCTGCACGAGATGCGTCATCAGCAACTAGGTAACAAGTAAGAACACCGTTTTGAGTTTCGCCAGCAGCGTTTACACAAGTACCAGCTTCAAAGAAGAAAGGTACGTTCCAAACGTGATGAAGACCAAATGGAATTAGAGAACGCTCAACGATACCGTAGATACCAAACGCCACTTGTGGGTTTTGGTGAGCAGCCCAATCAGAGAACGCAGAGATAGCGCCGCCAACTGGTGGCCATACTACAGATAGTAGGATTGCTAGACCAATCGCAGAGAAACCTGTGATGATTGGCACGGCACGCTTACCAGCGAAGAAGCCTAGGTACTCTGGTAGTTGAATACGGAAGAAACGGTTGAATGCCCAAGCAGCAACACCACCGACTAGGATACCACCTAGTACACCAGTATCGATTTTATCAACGCCCATTACACCAGCCATTACGCCAAGTGTAGCAGTCATGATGCCGTAACCAACGATAGCAGCTAGACCAGCTACACCGTCGTTATTAGTAAAGCCAAGTGCTACACCTACTGCGAACAGTAGTGCCATTTGACCGAATACTGAACCACCCGCTTGTTCCATTAAGTTTGAAACAATTTCTGGAATGAAAGGAAGGTCTGCTGCACCGACACCTAGCAAAATACCCGCAACTGGTAAAACTGATACTGGTAGCATCAGAGACTTACCAACTTTCTGCAGGTTAGCAAAAAGGTTCTTAAACATGTTTATGCTCCTGATAAAGATAAAATAATTATATGGGTTCTAACGGCACACCCCCGTAGCCTATATGTTAGCACCCAGTGAAAATGTAACCATGTATTGCATTATATTTTCTGCCGCTAAATATATATTGATGCGGAACTAACTTTCTAGTCACTTACGAAATTTAGTTTCAAAACACGTCTTGGATCACATGTCAAATCTAGAAATGCAATGCTTTACAAGCAATTAAAGTATTGAAATATATGTGTATTTTTTGATGAGTGTATTATTTTACTGGGTAAATAAAATAGGAGCTAATGTTATTTTTAGTAACAAAATTACAAATGATGTAAATAGTGCTCTCAAGTTCAACATAATTAGTAAACATTAAAAAAAAACGTACTTTTGGTGATCAAAAACACAAAAAGGGAGCTTTCGCTCCCTTTTATTTGTTTAGTTAGTTTTTTATCGCAAAAAAAGTTTTCGGTAATTTTTGGTTGTTTGTTCAGCAACCTCTTTCATTGACAGCCCTTTCAACTGCGCGATATAAGCCGCCACTTCGACCACATATGCAGGCTGATTCTGTTTACCTCGATATGGAATCGGAGCCAAGTATGGCGAATCCGTCTCGATCAGCAACCTATCTAGCGGTAAGTTTTTCACAACGTCTTTAAGTTCTGTGGCTTGTTTAAAGGTCACAATACCTGAGATCGAGATATAAAAACCTAATTCCATTGCCGCTTCAGCGAATGCTTGATCTTCAGTAAAGCAATGAATCACACCACCGCACTTCTCTGCTCCACCATCGCGTAAAATAGCTAACGTATCTTCACGCGCGTTACGCGTGTGGATGATCAAAGGTTTATTAAGCTCAACAGCCAACTCAACGTGCTGCTTGAACCTAAGCTGTTGCAGTTCTGCCGTCTCTGGCTGGTAGTGATAATCTAAGCCTGTCTCACCTATCGCCACAACCTTTGGATTGCTCGCAAACTCACGCATTCTTTCCAGACAGAAATCGCTCTCTACATCGAGAGGGTGAACGCCACAAGAAGCTTTAACATTATCAAACGGCGAGATCATCTCAAGCATGTTTTCAAACGAGTCTAATGTCACACCGACAGAAAGCAGTTGGTCTACGTTTGCTGCCTTCGCCTTATTAACCACGTCTTCTACACTGGTGTGTAAATCTTGGTAATCCAGTTTGTCTAAATGACAGTGGGAATCTACGAACATGTTTCCTCGCAAGTGGCAATCAGCCAGTTCATTATGAGTAGCTCCGTATTGAGCCCGGGGTGTTGCTTTAACTGCTCAATCAATATCAACAGTTTATTCGATGCTGCGTAAGCACTTTGATAAGACATCACCTCAACCAAAGCTTTCGCACTCGGAGTCATCGCCTGGTTCGCCAAACCAAAATGCAGCTTTTGCACGTCAGACAGTAAGTGCCATAGCCAGCCTAGTTGAACCAAAGGGTCTTTACTAAGCTCTGTGGAAAACTTCAGCATGTCAGGTTGAGTGCCTTTGATAACATTGACAAAACCATCGAGCACTTTTGTTGAGGCTTCAACACCGCCTTGCTCAAACATGGCTTTCGCTTTCAAAGGCGCGTTGTCATTGAGCGCTAGAATATACTGCGGAACCGCTTTACCTACTTCCCCATCTAGCCAAGTCGATCCAGTATCCAACTGTGGGCTAACCACATTGAATTGCTGACAGCGGCTAATAATAGTCGGCATTAAGCGATTACTGTTACGAGTAGAAAGAATGAAGATGCACTTACTTGATGGCTCTTCTAGAGTTTTCAGCAATGCATTGGAAGCCGATTCGTTCATCGCCTCTGCAGGGTTAAGCAAGATAACGCGCAAACCACCTAACTGGGACGATTGTTGAGCCCAGCGGTTACTCGCACGTACTTGGTCAACGGTAATCGATTTACCTTCTTTCTCAGGTTCAATCACATGGAAATCCGGATGACTCCCCGACTTCATCAATTCACAACTGTGGCAAAATCCACACGACTCGCTTTCGTAATTAGTACACATCAATGCATCGGTAAGTTGGCTAATCAGCGCATCAACGCCAAGCCCTTCCGGCGCATTAACAATCACAGAGTTAGGAAAACGCCCTGCATCGAGACTTTTTTTCCACTCACTCCATACCGGTGTGAGCCAAGAATACACTTCAGCCATGACTACCTACTGTTTATTGAGCCAAGCACTGAGCGCGACTTTAATATCAGCGGCTACTTGCTCAATTTCTTGCTGCGCATTAATCACGAGTACAGAATCGTCTTGCCCTGCGATTTCTAGATAGCGATCACGCGTTCGGTCAAAAAATGAGATATCCATCTTTTCAATTCTATCAAGCTCACCACGGCCTCTGGCACGCTCTAACCCTACTCTAGGGTCTAGGTCCAAATATAGCGTTAGATCGGGCTTAAAGCCGCCTAGCGTGGTTGATTTCAGTGATTCCATAGTCGTGCGTGCGATCTGGCGGCCACCACCTTGGTATGCCTGTGAAGACATATCATGACGATCACCCAATACCCATTGACCACTGTCGAGTGCAGGCTTGATGACATTCTCAACTAATTGAACACGCGCCGCGTACATCAGCAGCAATTCCGTCATGTCTTGAAGTTTCTCACCTTCGTGCTCTTCTTTAACCAATGAGCGCATCTTTTCAGCTAAGACAGTGCCACCCGGCTCACGAGTATTGACGATATCTTCAACACCCGATGCTTTTAATGTCTCAACGATGGCATTGATTGCTGTACTTTTGCCAGCACCTTCAAGGCCTTCAACTACGATAAATTTCGACTGATTCATAATTATTTCTTTATTTGTTTTTTCTTAATTGCTTTAAGTAAGCTCGTACTGCACGGTTATGCTCAGTCAAACTCTTTGAAAATACGTGACCGCCTGTTCCACTCGCAACAAAATACAGGTAGTTGCTCTTCTCTGGATTCAGCGCAGCATTGATAGACGCTTTGCCCGCCATTGCAATAGGCGTCGGTGGTAAACCACTCATTGTATAAGTGTTGTATGGCGTTGGAGTACGTAAGTCTTTCTTACGTATATTGCCTTTGTAACTGTCGCCCATGCCGTAGATAACCGTTGGGTCAGTTTGCAGACGCATACGCTTGTTCAAGCGATTAACGAACACAGAAGACACACGTTCACGCTCTGACGCTACTGCAGTCTCTTTCTCAATGATAGACGCAAGAATTAGCGCTTCATATGGCGATTTAAGAGGCAGTTTATCGGCTCTATTTTCCCACTCATCATTGACCACGTTCATTAGATCTCGGTGGGCGCGTTTCAACAAATCTAAATCCGTTGTGCCATAGGTGTAGTGGTATGTTTCCGCTAAGAAAAGGCCTTCTAGCTTTTCATTTTCGATACCAAGCTTTTGTGCGATCTCTTTTTCAGAGACATCATTCAACGTCTGCTGAATGAATTCGTTGTCTTTTAGCTGAACAAGCCACTCGTCAAAACGACTGCCTTCTACGAAGGTAATGGTAAATTGGTGCTCCTTCCCTTCTACAAGCACTTGTAGCGCCTGCTCTAGGGTTAAACCGGGTTCAAGCAGGAATGTACCCGCTTTTACGTCTACAAGCTCAGGATGTAACTTACGGATTAATTTCTCGTAAGGAGAAGCCTCAAAAAGCCCCTCGTTAATCAACTGTGCTAGAACACGGTTAAAGCTGCTACCTGAAGCAACGGTAACCACCTGCGGTTTTTCTAATTGAATAACTTGTTTCAGGTTATCTTGCGCTTGGTTGTAAACATAAAAACCAGCAGCAGCGGCTGCGATTAAGCACAAGATAATAAAAATAAATAACTTTTTGATCACGAGTTTAGTTGTCCTTGAAGGCTACGAGTAACGGTTCCAATGTTGAATTGGGTATCACTAATACGGGTAACTGGGGCAACCCCTAAGATGGAGTTGGTCATGAAAATCTCATCAGCTTGCATGAGTTGAGATAAGCAGTAGTCACTAATTGTAACGGAAAGTTCAGCTTGATTCAGCGCGGTTAACACTTGCTTACGCATAACCCCCGCTACACCACTTTGCGTGAGTTGAGGTGTATATATCATCTGACCTTTTCGCCAAAATAGATTGGCCATGGTGGTTTCAATCACATTGCCCGAGATATCAAGAACTACACCATCAGCTTCATCGGCCTGATCCATTTCATCTTTCATCAAGATCTGCTCAAGACGATTATTGTGCTTATGGCCTGCGAGCAGTGGGCTCAAACCTAGTGCTTGTTGGCAGATACCGAGTTCTACACCAGAATCTTGCCACGCTGAATAATGACTAGGGAAATCAAATGTACTGATGGTTATCGTTGGCTTGGCGATATTCTTGGTACTGTAGCCACGACCGCCGGCTCCACGGCTAACGTGTAGCTTTATCCCAGCTTTTTGATTATGAGGCTTGTTTGTATCATGGAGGATCTTTGAACCATAAAGGCTCTTTGGACCATGAAGATCGTTATCTTGGATATGTTGAAGTGCATTATCGATCCAAAGGCGAACAACATCCCAATCAAGTGTTGGAATACGTAACGCTTTAAGGCATTCATCGACACGACATTGATGATCATAAAAATGCTGAACCTGACCCTCTTGGACAAGCATGGTGGTAAAACAACCATCCCCGTACTGAAACGAACGATCCAAGATATCGACAGTTTGCTGGCTTTCTCCATCAACCCAAAACATGTTTTTCCCCATAAAAAGAAACGGCTCAATGCTAAAGCATCAAGCCGTTTAAAAACAAGTCTAATTATGACTATCTACGAATGTTTACATCTTTAATAAGATGATTAAATCTTTTTGAAGATCAAACAGCCGTTTGTACCACCGAAACCGAATGAGTTACATGCAGCATATTCCATACCGCTAACTTTACGCGCAGTGTGGGGTACTAAGTCAATATCTAAGCCTTCTTCAGGATCATCCAAATTGATTGTTGGTGGAACAATTTGATCAATTAGAGACATCGCTGTGATGATCGCTTCAGCAGAACCTGCAGCACCTAGAAGGTGGCCTGTCATTGATTTCGTAGAAGAAACCAAGACTTGCTTGCTGCCTGCTTCGCCAAGAGCACGCTTGATGCCCTTAACTTCCGCTACGTCACCTGCAGGAGTCGAAGTACCGTGTGCATTAACATAACCGATTTGTTCACCAGTAATGCCAGCATCACGCATAGCCGCTTCCATTGCTAGTGCACCACCAGAGCCATCTTCACTTGGAGACGTCATGTGGTAAGCGTCACCCGACATACCGAAGCCAACTAGCTCACAGTAAATCTTAGCGCCACGAGCTTTAGCATGTTCATACTCTTCAAGAACCATCATGCCTGCACCGTCACCAAGAACGAAGCCGTCACGGCCTTTGTCCCATGGACGAGAAGCTTTTTGAGGCTCATCGTTACGAGTAGACAGTGCTTTAGCCGCACCAAAACCGCCCATACCTAGTGGTGTAGATGCTTTTTCAGCACCACCCGCTAGCATTGCGTCAGCATCGCCGTATGCAATCATACGAGCCGCGTGGCCAATGTTATGTAGGCCAGTCGTACATGCTGTAGAGATCGCGATGTTTGGACCGCGTAGGCCACGCATGATAGACATGTGACCCGCAATCATATTCACGATCGTCGACGGTACGAAGAACGGGCTGATTTTACGAGGGCCTTTTTCAGTTAGAGCCTTGTGACCGGCTTCGATCAAACCAAGACCACCAATACCAGAACCGATAGCAACGCCTACACGAGGAGCGTTTTCTTCAGTAATAGTTAGGGCTGAATCATCTAAAGCTTGAATACCTGCTGCGACGCCGTACTGGATGAACAAGTCCATCTTACGAGCATCTTTTTTAGTCATATACTCTTCGCAGTTAAAGTCTTTAACTAGACCTGCAAAACGAGTTGAGAAATTGGTTGCATCAAAATGATCGATATTAACGATACCACTTTGACCAGCTAGCAGGGCTTTCCAAGAAGATTCTACAGTGTTGCCTACCGGCGACAACATACCCATGCCAGTGACAACTACACGACGCTTGGACACGATATTACACTCCGGGGATTGAGGTGATTTAAGATGAGGATAGATGAGTTAGATAAAACACAGGCGGTCAAGGTGACCGCCTGGGAGAGATTATTACTGAGCGCTAGTTACGTAATCGATAGCAGCTTGAACAGTAGTAATTTTCTCAGCTTCGTCATCTGGGATTTCAGTGTCGAATTCTTCTTCTAGAGCCATTACTAGCTCAACTGTGTCTAGAGAATCTGCACCTAGGTCATCAACGAAAGAAGCTTCGTTTTTAACTTCAGCTTCGTCTACACCTAGCTGTTCAACAATGATTTTCTTTACGCGTTCTTCGAGGTTGCTCATTTTTTCTTTTCCTTTACAGAGTTCGCTTTATGCGATGTTTTCCGTAGTTTATTCAATCTATTGAAAGTTGCAAGGTCAACTTTTCTGGTCAAACCACAATTTTCACGATTTTAACCGAAATTACGTATGATCTTGACTTAAATCATGCACAAATGTTGCACATAATTTACACCATGTACATACCGCCATTGACGTGAAGTGTTTCACCTGTGATATAAGCTGCCGCAGGTGACGCCAAAAATACCACAGCTTCAGCGATTTCGCGAGGGTCACCTAGTCGACCTGCTGGTACATTCGCCAAAGTTGCTGCACGTTGGTCATCATTTAGCGCTTTAGTCATGTCTGTTTCGATGAAACCTGGCGCTACAGTGTTCACTGTAATACCACGAGACGCAACTTCACGAGCCATTGATTTAGTGAAACCAATCACACCAGCTTTTGCTGCTGCGTAGTTAGCTTGACCAGCGTTACCCATAGTACCTACTACAGAACCAACGTTTACGATACGGCCTTGACGCTTCTTCATCATGCCACGCAATACAGCTTTAGACATGCGGAAGATAGGCGTTAGGTTAGTATCAATGATGTCATTCCATTCATCGTCTTTCATACGCATGAGAAGGTTATCACGAGTGATACCTGCGTTGTTAACCAGAATGTCAATCGCACCGAATTCATCGTTGATGGTTTTCAGTGTAGCAGCAATTGAGTCAACATCAGTGACATTAAGAGCAAGACCTTTACCGTTCTCACCAAGGTACTCGCTGATTGCAGCAGCGCCGCCTTCAGACGTAGCAGTACCGATAACTTTAGCACCACGCTCAACTAAAAGCTCAGCGATTGCACGACCGATGCCACGGCTTGCGCCTGTAACTAGTGCAACTTTGCCTTCTAAATTCATCATAACTTCTCTATTAATTGGTTATTTACTTAGCAGCGTCTAGTGATGCAGTGTCATTAACTGCAGCAGCTGTCATAGTTTTAACAATACGTTTTGTTAGACCAGTAAGAACCTTGCCTGGGCCTAATTCTAGTAGCTTTTCAACGCCTTGCCCATTCATCGCTTGTACACCTTCAGTCCAACGAACTGGGCTGTATAGCTGACGAACAAGTGCGCTTTTGATTTTTGCAGGGTCTGTTTCAGCAATAACATCGACGTTATTGATAACAGGCAGTGCCGGTATGTTGAACTCTAGAGCTTCTAGAGCAACCGCTAGCTTATCTGCTGCAGGCTTCATAAGTGCACAGTGAGACGGCACAGATACAGGTAAAGGAAGAGCACGTTTAGCGCCTGCTTCTTTACATAGTGCACCAGCACGCTCTACTGCCGCTTTGTTACCCGCGATAACAACTTGGCCAGGTGAATTGAAGTTAACTGGAGACACAACTTCGTCTTGCGCCGCTTCTTCACACGCTTTAGCAATCGCTTCATCATCTAGACCGATGATTGCGTACATTGCACCAACGCCCGCAGGAACCGCTTCTTGCATCAGTTGACCACGTAGCTCAACCAGCTTGATCGCTTCCTTAAAGTCGATAACACCCGCACACACTAGTGCAGAGTATTCACCTAGGCTGTGGCCTGCTAGGTTTGCAGGTTGCTCTAGACCAAGCTCTTGCCATACACGCCAGATTGCAACAGACGCTGTTAGTAGAGCTGGTTGAGTACGGAAAGTTTCATTTAGATTTTCTACTGGACCATCTTGAACCAATGCCCATAGATCGTAACCAAGAGCTTCTGAAGCTTCAGCAAATGTCTTTTTAACAACATCATACTGTTCGCCTAGGTCAGCAAGCATACCGATAGCTTGAGAGCCTTGGCCTGGGAATACGATAGCAAATTTGCTCATTGTAATTTTCCTTTAAGCAAAGCAAAAAATTGAATAAGGCACATAAGTTATGTGCCTTGTTTGTTGATTATCGCTTGGGGTTAGAATTTAACTAACGCAGAACCCCAAGTGAAGCCGCCGCCAAATGCTTCAAGTAGAAGCGTTTGACCACGTTTAATTCGCCCGTCGCGAACAGCCTCATCAAGGGCCGTTGGTACGGTAGCTGCCGACGTATTGCCGTGCTTATCAAGAGTAATCACAACTTGATCAAGCGACATCGTCAGCTTCTTAGCGGTTGCCGAGATAATACGGTAATTCGCTTGGTGTGGAACTAACCAATCAAGCTCTGACTTATCCATATTGTTCGCCGCTAATGTGTCTTTAACTAGCTTAGAAAGCTGAGTTACCGCCACTTTAAATACTTCGTTGCCCGCCATGTGCAGCCATTTGTCCGCATCACCGCCACGCTCTGGAACTTCTAGGCTTAGAAGCTCACCATATTTACCATCAGAGTAAATGTGAGTAGACAAAATACCTGGCTCTTCGCTTGCGCCTACAACCACCGCGCCTGCAGCATCACCAAATAAGATGATAGTAGAGCGGTCAGTCGGATCACAGGTTTTTGACAGTGCATCCGCACCGATTACCAAAACGTTTTTACACATACCAGTCTTGATATGTTGATCAGCAACAGACAGTGCATAGACAAAGCCAGAACACGCCGCAGCTAAATCAAACGCAGGGCAGCCTTTGATACCAAGCTTACCTTGTACCTGACATGCCGAAGACGGGAATGTATGGCTACTGCTGGTTGTCGCAACGATGATTAAATCAATATCTTCTTTGTCGATACCTGCCATCTCAATGGCATTCTCAGCAGCGTAAAACGCCATATCCGCAACGGTTTCGTTTTCCGCTGAAATACGACGCTCTTTAATACCTGTTCTAGCAACGATCCACTCATCGCTAGTCTCTACCATTTTCTCTAAGTCTGCGTTAGTACGCACCTGAGATGGCAAGTAGCTGCCAGTACCTAAAATTTTGCTATACATGAAGACTAATAATGCCTCTCGAGTAAAACCGCTTCCAAACGATCGCTAATGCGGCTGGGGACTTGTCGTTTGACCTCGTGTACTGCTTCACCAATCGCGTTGACGACTGCAGACACATCAGCACTTCCATGACTTTTAATGACAATGCCGCGCAATCCTAACAAACTTGCGCCGTTATACTGGTCGGGGTTCAAGGTTTTTAATTCAGTAAATAGCTCAGAAAACAACATTCTGGCGATCCAACCCTTTATTGTTGAAGCCATCATGCGCGTTTTTAGCTTATCAATAAAGAGCTGAGCCGTACCTTCGCACGTTTTTAAGCAGACATTGCCCACAAAACCATCACATACGACGACATCAGCAGCATCTTGAAGTAATTGATTACCTTCAATATAGCCTATGAAGTTCACAGACTGAGTATTAGACAACATTTCCGCGCATCGTTTCACAAGGTCATTGCCTTTGATTTCTTCGGCACCGATATTCAAGATAGCGACACGTGGAGCGCGACCTAAATGTTGTTCCGCTAATGCACTGCCCATTACAGCAAACTGAAACAGTGAATCTGCGTCACTAGAAACGTTCGCTCCTAAATCAAGCATCCATGTACGGTTGCCAGAAGCAGTAGGCAAAGCGGAAACCAATGCAGGCCTATCAATACCGGGAAGGAGTTTGAGTCTGAAACGAGATAACGCCATCAGTGCACCAGTGTTACCACCACTCACACAAGCATCAACCTGTGATTCGGCAACCAAATCGATAGCAGCACGCATAGAACTACCCTGACTATTACGTAAGGCTAGGGAAGGTTTTTCAGAATTGGAAATGACTCGATCACAATGCTGGATACTCAAACGAGAATCAGACATTCGACCTAATGAAGATAATTGAGATGTGATCGCATTTCGATCACCTATGAGAATGACTTTTAGCTCTGGGAAATACGACAGTGCCTGCACGGCGGCAGGCACTGTTACACGAGGACCGAAGTCCCCGCCCATTGCATCAAGCGCAACGGTTAGATTTTGCAAAGGTCAACCTTACTTGTTGATAACCTTTTTGCCGCGGTAGAAACCTTCGGCAGTCACGTTGTGACGTAGGTGAGTTTCACCTGAAGTTGCGTCTACAGAAAGTGCAGCTGTAGTTAGCGCGTCGTGTGAACGACGCATGCCACGCATTGAACGTGATTTCTTGCTCTTTTGTACGGCCATTGACCCTACTCCTATGTAAATTCTTAAAGATACTTATTAATAAGTTACTTCTTTAAGTTTTTTAAAACATCAAATGGATTCGGCTTTTTATCTTCCTCAATTTCTTCAGGAAGTTCACCAAACACCAAGTTATTTGAGTTAACGCTACATTTCGCATCGTCGTGCATTGCTATTTGTGGCAATCCAAGGATGAACTCGTCTTCAACTAATTGAATCAGGTCTAACTCACCGTACTCGTTCAGATCTACCAAATCGTACTCTTCCGGTGCTTCCTCTTCACTTTTCTCGCTGTAAACAGGAGTATAAGTAAATTGGACATCGCACTCATGTGCGAAAACCTCATTACAACGTTGACACTCTAAATCGACTTCGACGTTAGCTTTACCAGAGATAACGACTAATCGTTGTTCATCAAGCCCAAATGACATTGAGACTTGCGCGTCACGTTTTACGCCTTCAGTTGTTTCGGTTAAACGCTTTAAAAGACTGACTTGAATGATACCATCCATATCGAGTCGTTTTTGAGCCGTTCTTGCCGGATCAACTGTACGCGGTATTTTTTCCTTTTGCATAGGGCGCGAATCTTATCTTCCAAATCGTGTTTAGTCAAAGGAAATGGCAAAAAAAATGTACTTTCCTACCTTTCCTGTTCAGAGCATTATGAATAGCAGGATAAGTTACGTTATCCTGAACTAAATGCTTACACGAATTGTAAATTAAAATGAGAAATTACCAACTAGTTTTAGCTTCTACATCTCCATTTAGGCAAGAGATCCTCAAAAAACTACAGTTAGACTTTGTCACAGCGAAGCCTGACTGCAATGAAACACCACTTCAAGAAGAGACACCTCAACAGTTAGTGATGCGTCTTGCCGAGACAAAAGCCAAGTCTTGTACTGTCGAACAACCAAGCCTAGTGATTGGTTCCGATCAAGTGTGTGTGATTGATGGAGAAATCATTGGTAAACCACACACTCGTGAAAAAGCGATTGAGCAGCTATCTCGCCAAAGCGGTAAAAGCATCACTTTTTATACTGGGATAACCGTATGGAACAGTGAAACCAATAAAGCCGACACTCGCTTAGATACCTTCATCGTGCATTTCCGTGATTTAACACAACAGCAGATCATTTCTTATGTTGAGAAAGAACAGCCTTATTACTGCGCGGGCAGCTTTATGTGTGAAGGGTTAGGTATCGCGCTATTTAAACAGATGGAAGGTAAAGACCCGAATACCTTGATCGGTTTACCTCTGATCGATCTGGTTGATATGTTAGAAGCGCAAGGAATGAGCGTACTATAACGGAGACTCTCTCTTTGTTAGAGATTCCTTACTCCTTCCTTTGTCAGTCTAGGGAATGACGAAGATAGCTACATCATCCATCAGCTCATGATGTAGAACCTGTCTTTAAAAAGTCGTCATCCTCATGAGCGAGGAGCGAGGAACGAGCGAGTTGGGGATTTTCTACAACAGATGAAAACAAAAAAGGTTGACGGATTTCGTCAACCTTTTTTGTTAGTAGATAGGTAAGGCTAGAAACAGCTAACCCTTTCGTATCTTCTTAAAGCTTACGTAGACCAGTGAGTGCTCTCTCTAGCCTTTTTTCCATTGGAGCCGAGATATCCATCTTCTCTTCGCTACCTGGATGGGTAAACTTAATGTTGGCGGCATGTAAGAACAAACGATTCAATCCTACTTTACCCGTGTAAGCATCAAAACGACGATCACCGTAACGGTCATCCCAAGCAATTGGGTGGCCAGTATACTGAGCGTGTACTCGAATTTGGTGCGTACGGCCGGTAATTGGGCTTGCCTGAACTAACGTCGCATCTTGGAATTTTTCCAAAACCTTAAAACGAGTTTCAGAAGCCTTACCATTCGGGTTAACGCGAACAATGCTGTTTACTTCATTTTTCAATAAAGGAGCATTAACCACTTTACAGCTGTTCTTCCATTCGCCCATCACTAAAGCGAAGTAGTATTTTTGAACCGTTTTTTCACGGAACTGTGCTTGAAGGTGTCTTAGCGCAGAGCGCTTCTTAGCAACAAGCAAAATGCCAGACGTATCTCTATCAATACGGTGCACTAATTCAAGAAAACGAGCATCAGGGCGAAGTGCACGCAATGCTTCAATCGCGCCAAACTTTAGCCCGCTACCACCATGAACCGCAGTTCCTGATGGTTTATTCAGAATCAGCATATGATCATCTTCATAAATGATGCACTGTTCTAATTCAGAAACCTTATTGAGTTTCGTGCTTGGCACGTTCTCTTCTGTTTTCTCTTCAATAGTGACTGGCGGGATACGAACTAAATCACCTGCTTTTAGTTTGTATTCAGCCTTGATGCGTTTTTTGTTTACGCGGACTTCGCCTTTACGCACGATTCGGTAAATCATGCTTTTCGGGATGTTTTTTAATTGGTTGCGTAAGAAGTTATCAATACGCTGACCAGCCATATCTTCGTCAATGTCGACAAATTGGACTTGGGTTCTAATTTCGCTCATTGGGCCATTGTATCACTGTCACTTTTGATAATTGAGATTTTCTTAACCCTATTCTGAACTTATTTATCTATAATCCCTGCCGATCTATCCCTAAAAGGTGATTGAAGTTCTATATTTCTTTGATTCTTCGAACAAAAAAGCACCAAGCTTCCTGCAAATTAAAATATCAATTGATAAATTATTTATAGACAGTGAGTTAGAGCTATCAAAACCCAAACAAAAACTGTTTTTTTTACCGCATTACGACAAAGCAGATTGCTGTGTTTACCGACCGCTGCTATAGTTCAGAGCTGCTATTAGTGGTTTGACTATTATTTATACAGCCAACCATTCATAAGCAAGTAAATGAGTAGATAACTCAGATTAGACAGTGCTGCAATCGGCGTAAGACACGGTCAACTGAGTTCCTTATCGCTCTACTCACGTACCTCATGTTGAGTATTCACCGCCACATCGCGGATCATAGGCCAACTCCCTATGATGACTGACGTGCCCCAGAGCATCCCTCTCCAGCCGGGAGGCTGCACCGATAAAGCCATGGGATCTGGCACCATGAGAAACGAAATAAAGCGATAAGAACAATGATGAAAATAAGAAAAGACAATGAGAATTTCTAAATGAAAAGAATGTTAATTAACGCAACTCAAAAAGAAGAGTTGCGTGTCGCTTTGGTTGATGGCCAGCGACTGTTCGATCTTGATATCGAAAGTCCAGGTCACGAATCAAAGAAAGCGAATATCTACAAAGGACGTATTACACGTATTGAACCAAGCCTAGAAGCGGCATTTGTTGATTACGGTGCAGAACGTCACGGTTTCCTCCCTCTTAAAGAAATTGCCCGCGAATACTTCCCTGAAGGTTATACATACCAAGGCCGTCCTAGCATTAAAGAAGTGCTAAGAGAAGGACAAGAAGTAATCGTACAAGTAGAGAAAGAAGAACGTGGTAGCAAAGGTGCTGCACTGACAACTTTCATCTCCTTGGCTGGTAGTTACTTAGTTCTTATGCCTAATAACCCTCGAGCTGGCGGTATTTCTCGTCGAATCGAAGGTGATGAACGCACTCAACTGAAAGCAGCATTAAGCACTCTTGAGCTTCCTCAAGGTATGGGCTTAATCGTGCGTACAGCGGGTGTTGGCAAAAGTGCAGAAGAGCTAGAGTGGGACTTGAATGTTCTATTGAATCACTGGGGCGCTATCAAGCAAGCTTCTGATTCAAATGCAGCACCTTTCCTCATTCACCAAGAAAGTAACGTTATCGTTCGTGCGATTCGTGACTATCTACGTCGTGATATTGGCGAGATTCTAATCGACAGCAACACTATTTTTGAACGTGCACAAGCGCACATTCAATTAATACGCCCAGATTTCATGAATCGCGTTAAGAAATACGATGGTGAAGTGCCACTATTCAGCCATTACCAGATTGAAAGCCAGATCGAATCAGCTTTCCAACGTGAAGTTCGTCTTCCGTCTGGTGGCTCTATCGTGATCGACCCAACAGAAGCTCTAACTTCTATCGATATCAACTCTGCTCGTGCAACAAAAGGCAGCGATATTGAAGAAACAGCGCTAAACACTAACCTAGAAGCAGCCGATGAAATTGCACGTCAATTACGTCTACGTGACCTAGGTGGTCTTGTTGTTATCGACTTTATCGATATGACGCCGGTTCGCCACCAACGTGAAGTAGAAAGCCGTCTACGTGATGCCGTTCGTTTAGATCGCGCACGTGTTCAGATTGGTCGCATTTCTCGCTTTGGTCTTCTAGAGATGTCTCGTCAACGTTTGAGCCCATCACTAGCAGAAGCAAGCCACCACATTTGCCCTCGTTGTACAGGTACTGGTGTTGTTCGTGATAACGAATCTCTAGCACTTTCTGTTCTACGTTTGATTGAAGAAGAAGCTCTAAAAGACAACACAGCACAAGTACTTGCTGTTGTGCCTGTTCCAATCGCCTCTTACCTTCTGAACGAAAAACGTCGCTCAGTAAACCACATCGAGAAGAACCAAGAAGTTAAGATCACTGTTGTTCCTAACTCTGACATGGAAACGCCACACTTTGAGGTTATCCGTGTTCGTGAAGGTGAAGAGTTCGATCTACTCTCTTACTTGCTGCCTACCAAGCTAGAAGCTTTAAAAGAAGCAGAAAGCAAAGAACCAGCAGAACAGACTATTCGTCCTAAGAAGATCGAAGAGCCTGCTCTGAAAGGTTTCGCGGCTCCAGCTCAATCAGCACCTACTCCTGCTCCAGCTCCTAAAGCTGTTGAAGAGAAGAAAGTTGAACCAGCTGCAACGCAAGAACCTAGCCTAATTGGTCGTTTCTTCAAAGCTATCGGTAGCTTCCTATTTGGCTCTTCGACTCAAGAAGAGAAACAAGAAGAGAAGCAAGAAGAAGAGAAACCTAAGAACAACCGCAACAACGGTAACCGTCAACGCCGTGACCGTAACGATAATCGCCGTCGTAACCAACGTGGTGAACGTGGCGGTGAACGTGGCGAACAGCGTAATGAACAACGTGGTGAGCGTAGCGACAATCGTAACGAAACCCGTGACAACAAACGCCGTCGTAAACCTGTACGTGATGAGAAACCTGAAGAGCAAAAAGAAACAGCTCCACAGCAAACTCGTCAGCCTCGTAAGCCTAAGCAAGATCGTCGCAATAAGCCACGTGATGAGCAGAAGCAACAGGATGAGCAAGTAGTACCATCGAAATTAGCAGAAGAAGGCCTACAGTTAGCTGCAGAAGCGCAAGCTGATAAGCCAGAAGCGCCGAAGGCTAAGCCTGAAGCTAAAGCTGTTAAGATCAAAGAGCGTCGTCAACGTCGTAAGCTGAACAAACTAGTTCGAGTTAAAGACCAGCAAGCTCAAGCAGAAACAGATACCAACGCAGACAGTTCTTTAAATGAACAGAAAGCACCATCTGCGACTCAAGAACAAGCAGTAGCTAAAGATCAGTCAGTAGCACAAGAGCAGAAAGTTGCAGAACAAGTAGAAGCAACTCAAGCAAGCTCTGAGCAAACTGAACAGGAAGAGCCGAAACAACGTCGTAACCGTCGTTCTCCACGTCATCTACGTGCAAGTGGTCAACGTCGTCGTCGCGGTCGCGATCGTCGCCCTAACCCATTCCGCCTACGTAAAGGTGGTGTAGCTTCTCCTGAGATGGCTATGGGTAAAGTGATGCCTCGCTTCATTCCAAAACCTCACCACAATCAGACAAAACCTGAAGTGGCGGAAATGGACGTTGCTGTTCAAGCTCAAGAGCAAAATACAGCTCAAGAGAATGCACCTCAAAGCAACGTAGTGATGGCTGGCGGTTTTGCTTGTCCTGAATTAGCTATGGGTAAAGTGATCATCTCTCGTGAAGACGCAGTTGTTGCTGAAGAAACTCGCTCTGAAGCTCAGGTAACTGAAGCTCCTGTAGTCGTTGAAGAAGCACCAGTGGTCGTTGAAACTGAGAAAGTTGAAGCTCCAGTGATTGTAGAAGCGACGAAAGTCGAAGCGGCTGTTGCAGTAGAAGAGACAACACCAGTTGTTGAAGCTGAAGCACCTAAAGCTGAAAGTGCAAAAGTTGAAGAAGCGCCTGTTGTAAAAGCAGAAGCTCCTCAAGCTGCACCAAAAGCAACTGTTGCTAAGAAGCAAGCAGGCTCACCAATGACTAAAGCTCCTGGTCCACAAGAGATCAAAGAGATTGAAGTTGTTGCAGCTCCGTTCCGCACTGAGCGTTTTGTACCGAAAGGTGCAGGTAGTCAGGCAGCGTCGAACCAAGCTGGCGCAGGTATGACTAAGCCAAACTACTAGCGATTACTGATAGATAATCACCAGTAAATAGAATCAAAGGCTGCTTATTAAAGCAGCCTTTTTCATATCTACTAATCGAATAAAAATTAACAGATATATTACTCAAAGTTAGGTTCAACCTTGAACTTAGTCACATTTTTGGGTAGCATTCGCGCACTTATCTTTTCGACACTTCGCTATTGCCGCTCTTTTCCATCACTGTTTGGCTACGCAATACACTCGTGTCGGTAAATCCATTTTTAGCATAGCTGAGCAAACATGTTCGAATTCCCACAATTTTCAAAGCACTCTGTAAAGAATGACGTGCTTTCAGGTCTTACAGTAGCCCTAGCTCTGGTACCTGAAGCCGTAGCATTCGCCTTTGTTGCTGGCGTTGACCCAATGGTTGGTCTTTACGCAGCATTCATCGTAGGTTTAATCACTTCCGTCTTCGGTGGTCGTCCAGGTATGATTTCTGGTGCAACTGGCGCAATGGCCGTTGTAATGGTGAGCCTAGTGGCAACCCATGGCGTTCAATACCTATTCGCAGCCGTTATGCTGGCTGGCCTTCTGCAAATTGCAGCGGGTGTATTCAAGTTAGGTAAATTTATCCGTATCGTTCCACACCCAGTAATGATTGGTTTCGTGAACGGTTTGGCAATTGTGATCTTCCTAGCTCAGCTTGGTCAATTTAAAGCGCCAGACGTAACGGGTGCATTAACTTGGTTACCAAGCGGTCAAATGACACTGATGTTAGGCCTAGTCGCACTCACTATGGGTATCATCCACTTCCTACCTAAACTCACTACAGCAGTACCTTCTTCATTGGTAGCTATTGTAACGGTAACGGCTTTGGTTGTAGGCCTTGATCTTGAAACTCGTACTGTTGTTGACTTCCTACGTACTATGTCTGGCGACGAAGCCGCTACGCTAGCGGGCTCTCTACCAACGTTCTCTATTCCCGCAGTTCCGTTTTCTTTCGAGACACTTCAGATCATCCTGCCATACGCAATTATCCTTGCAGCTATCGGCCTGATCGAGTCTCTACTGACACTAACGGTACTAGACGAGATGACAAACACTCGTGGCCAATCTAACCGTGAATGTGTTGGTCAAGGTATGGCTAACGTAACGTGTTCTGTATTCGGTGCGATGGGTGGTTGTGCGATGATCGGTCAATCGATGATCAACGTAAACTCAGGCGGTCGTGGTCGTCTTTCAGGTATCGTAGCGGCAGTTGCACTACTGATGTTCATCCTGTTTGGTTCTGCACTGATTGAAATGATTCCTCTAGCAGCACTTGTGGGCGTAATGTTCATGGTTGTTATCGGTACGTTTGAATGGGCAACCTTCAAGCTTGCGCGTCGCGTTCCTAAGCAAGATTTCTTCGTTATCGTTCTGGTTACCGTGGTAACAGTACTAACGGACCTTGCGGTCGCTGTTGGTGTGGGTGTTGTTGCTTCGGCACTAATGTTCGCATGGCAACATGCTAAACACATCTACGCAGACAAATCAGTTAACGCTGAAGGCTCTAAAGAGTACAAAGTTAACGGCCCAATCTTCTTTGGTTCAACCGCTAACTTCCTTGAGTTGTTTGACGCATACAACGATCCACAAGATGTTATCGTTGATTTCGCCAACTCACGCGTAACAGACCACTCTGCAATTGAAGCGATCGACACGATTGCTGACCGTTACGCTGCACTAGGTAAAACACTTCACCTTCGCCACCTAAGCCAAGACTGTGTTGCTATGCTGCACAAAGCCGGTAGCTTAGTTGAAGCGAACGTTGCAGAAGACCCAATCTACAAAGTAATGTCTAAGTAAGCTTAGTCATGGCTTAAAGCTAGATTTAGAAAGGCCGACATTCGATGTCGGCCTTTTTTATACCTACCGGTCAGCCCTTAGACTTATCACCCAACGACGAACATTGTTCCCACACTACATTGAACGCAGTATCGCTTCGCTAGACTCTTCGATTAAATCCAACACCAACTCAAAGCCATTTCCCTCACCATAATAAGGATCTGGTATCTCTTGATATTGTGACTCTCCAAAGCTCAAGAATAGCGCAAGTTTGTATTGAAGGTGGGCTGGGCACTGGCTCATTAAATCATCTAAATTCGCCTGATCTGCGGCTAGTATTAAATCAAACTCATCAAAATCATTCATCACTACCTTGCGAGACGTAATACCTTTAAAGCTGTAGCCACGCTTTTCACCGGCTGACTTAGAACGTGAATCTGGTGGATTACCTTGATGAAAGCCAATCGTCCCCGCAGAGTCGACCGTTACGTCAATATCCATCTGTTGGGCTTTCTTTCTAAGTACCGCTTCACCTGTTGGCGAGCGACAAATATTCCCCATGCAAACAACGAGTATCTTTTTCATCCGTAATCACCTGTTCTTCCGATGGTTTTTGCTATCGTTAAGTTAAGCTATGATAGGCGCAATCACAACTTAAAAGGATTTGTTATGTCGACCGAAGACAACAAAGAACAACGCCATAAAGCAAGACAACAGAAAGTAAAAGAACAAGTTGATGCACGAGTGGCTGCAGCACAAGAAGTGAAAGGCTTATTGCTGGTTATTACTGGTAACGGTAAAGGAAAATCAACATCCGGTTTTGGTACCATTACACGTGCAGTTGGTCATGGTAAGAAATGTGCCGTTGCACAATTTGTCAAAGGGACTTGGGATAACGGCGAAAAGAACGTTCTTCAAAAACTGGATGTGGAATTCCAAGTTATGGGAACCGGCTTCACTTGGGAAACCCAAAACAAGGCTCAAGATATCGAAGCCGCGCAGCGCGTGTGGAAAGAGTGTCAGCGCATGCTAGCCGATGAGTCGATTGATGTGATTCTGTTTGATGAGCTGACTTACATGGTGAGCTATGGCTATATCGAACTGGATGAAGTGGTGGAAGCTCTGAATAACCGTCCTAAAATGCAGTCAGTGATCATTACTGGCCGTGGCGCGCACCGCACTTTAACGGACATGGCCGATACTGTTTCAGAAGTACGTAACGTAAAACACGCTTTTGAATCTGGTGTGAAAGCGCTTCAAGGCGTTGACTGGTAATCGCATTCAACTAGAGATCCCCGACTCGGTCATTCTTCCCTCTCGAGGATGACGACTCTTCAGTGTTACTCCCCTAAATAAAGGACGAGCACCGATCGTCATTCTCTAGAACGAGGAACGCCCCTAGAACGAAGAACGAGTTTCATAGGGAATCTCTTTGTTTACTAAGCCCGGATAATAATCAGCATCCAAAAAACAGCGCCACTCCTGCAACAGGAGTGGCGCTTCTTTATATGCGAGTTAGAAAGGTTTAGTTAAAGAAACCTTTCAACAAACCGTCAACCGCTTCTTTGGTCTTCTCGTCTTTGATCTTATCCGTTAGCTTATTCACACCACGGTCGATCTCTTTCTGTGCTTTTTGTTTCAACACATCATCAAAAACAAGCGCAAATTTCGGGTCAGCCCATTGGCCTGTCACCTTAATTGGGATGGTCACATCTTTCAGGTCATCAATGTTCTTGCCGCCCTGACCTTCAAGCGAACCAACAATCGATGTACGAACAAGGAAGTCGACCGTTTCATTAATGAAGTTTGCTTTACCTTGACCTGTCACGCGTAGCAGTGGTGACTGTGCCGATAAGTCGTTCGTTGAAACCCAACCCTTATCAACTTTCAGTGTCGCTTTCATTGCGCTGAAGTCCGTCTTTTGAGCCTCATCTTTGCTTTCGACTTTTTCGCCTTTGATCTTAGCGTAATTTTCTCGAATCAATTGAGCAACGTTGATGCCATTCACCGCACCATCTTCAAAGTTAATCACGATCGTGCCGACTAGGTTCTTCTTGATTCCTGTTGGCGTAAGGCTCTTACCTTTAACGTTAACATCGATATTACCCGTCCCTTCCAGCATGTCGTTGTTCGCTACATCAACCAGTAACGGTTGAACCTTCACACCTCTAATTTTCTTATTAGCAGTGTAAGTCGCTGGTGTTTTACGAGCGTCTAGCTTAGCGGTCGCAGAAATAGAACCTTGGTAAAGATTCGATGTGAATGAGGTTAGCTCTGCGATACCACGGTTAACCGAAAATGCCGTTTTAACATTCTGCATCTTCGCATTGCTCGCCTTGAACTTATCAATCGTGATGTCACCTTTCACGTCGAGCGTTTTCAATGCAGAAAGATCAGGTTCGACTTCTTTAGCAGGAGCTGAACTACCAGAGTTTGACGTTGAGCCACCAGCAGAACCAGAAGGAGCTGTGCTCGCTGTTTCTGTTGTATTGCCTAAGCCTAAGAACTCATCTAAATCAATATTCGGGCTATGAAGAGAGAAACGAACTTTTGGTATTTCAGATAGGGTTACGTCTGCTTTACCGTCTAAAGCAATAGCGTTAGCTTGTAGCTTCTCTAACACAAAGCTCAGGTGGCTCTTATTAAGATCGAAGCTTAAATCAGACAGCATGTCGACTTTCATTGGAGACTGAGGAAGCGTGTCGCCTTTGAATGTTGAGTCTAACGTTAATTTGTTCAGCGTTACTTTTGAAATCGCGCTATCGACGGTAAGTTCACCGCCACCTTTAAGATCAAGGTCAAGGCCAGCCGCATTACCGATTACAGCGTAAGTCAGTTGGTTTACCTTATCGAACTCAAACGTATCCAAGCCAATTTTTGCTGACTCAATCGACGTTGCTGGATCATTGAACTTAGCGTTTAGGTCAATATTACGCAGTGCGTAACTTGCGAAGCCTTCCGCTAATTTGAATTCAGCACTGCCGTTTGCAGAGAATTTCTGTTGATTGTTTTCACCAGAAGCCGCAAACGTCGCGGTTGTCCATGTATCAACGGCAAACTCAGAAAGGTTCAAAGACACATCGTATAACTTAGTAAATGAACCAGCTTGCTTGTCGTCCATCTCAAACAACGCATTTGAAACAGTGACGCCGGCAAGGTTGATCATCCAACCAGATGCGTCTGTAGCACTTTGCTCTTGGGGCGCAGGTGTTGATTCAGAACTTGCGTCAGCTGCAGGCTCAGACTCTTGAGGAGCTGATGCTTGAGTTAGCGCGTCGATATTCTTACGACCATCTTTAAGCGTTTCTAAATAGAATTCTGCACCATCTAGAGTAATGTTGCCGATCTCTAGTTGGTTGCTAAATAGCGGGGTAACCGAAACATCAACGCCAACGGTATCAACCTTAAACAGGTTTGGTTGGGTGAATCCTTCAGGGTTACGTAATTCAGTTTGACCAAGTTCGAAGCCAATAGATGGGAAGAATTGCCAGCTGATATCGCCCTCGATCACGAGCTCTAGGCCTGTGTGTTTTTGGGCTTGTTCGACAATTAATGGCTTAAATTGGTTAGGGTTCACTAACAGCACTAGTGCCAGAATTGCTGCAACGACAACAAACACTGGTACAGCTATGAAAATGAGTAGTTTCTTCATCCGCATATTCCTTGCTTAGATTCCAAAAGAAAGTGGCACTATAAAAGTGCCACTGATTCGGTAAAAAATAAAGCTAAGTGAGTCACTTAGGCAAATTTTTATTCGATTAAGACTTCAACAACTTCGCAATGTGCGCTTTTAGCACGTCAATCGCAATGCGGTTTTTACCACCACGAGGAACGATGATGTCTGCATGTTGTTTTGAAGGCTCGATAAACTGCATGAACATTGGACGTACTGTTTCTTGATATTGCTTAAGTACCGTGTCCATTGTACGACCACGTTCTTCTACATCACGCTTAACACGGCGTAGTAGACAGATGTCTAACGGTGTATCCATAAACACGCTTGCGTGCATTAGTTTACGAAGACGCGGGTCTGTTAGAAGCAGAATACCTTCTAAAATGATCACTTTCTTAGGTGTAAGTGTAGTCGTTTCAGAGGTACGTGTGTGTTCTGTGTAGCTGTATTCAGGAACTTCTACCGCATTGCCACTCATTAGCTGCTGTAGGTGTTCACATAATAGATCATGATCCAGTGCATTTGGGTGATCGTAGTTAGTTTTAACACGCTCTTCCATACTCAAGTGGCTTTGGTCGCTGTAGTAGCAATCTTCCGTGATAACACCAATTTGATGGTCGCCTACTTTCTCGCGCAACTCATTATAAATTGTACTAGCAATCAGACTTTTTCCTGATGCTGAAGCGCCAGCGATACCTACGATGACACATTGATTATTATCAGACATTAATTTTGCACCCGATATGGTTTGGTGGTGGGAAGAGATAAACCGCCTGATTATAGGGGCTAAACAACATAGATTCTAGTCGCCATTCTAGCTAATTGCAGTCAAATTGATGTTATCTATACATTAAATGAATACAATCGTTTGCTTTCGAATAACTGGCGTACAACTATTTGCACAAACCCAACGGCTCTTTAGCCAAATACAAAAGCTATTTATCTCACCCAAACATTATTTATATGGCCTTAAAACTTATCTACTCTAATCAACCATAGAAAAGTTGATCGCTTCCGGTCTCGCTTTTCCCGTCCAGAACATTTTCGCAGCCACATTTTCAGCCAATTCTAAGTAATGACGAGTGTGTTCGCTGTCCGGGCGACGTATAACCGTAGGGCAACCCGCGTCAATGTCTTCTCGTACATCAATATGCAGTGGAATTTGCGCCAAAATATCAAGAAAGAACTCTTCAGACATGGCTTCTGCACCACCAGCACCGAAGATATGCTCTTTTTCGCCACAGTGACTACAAATATGGTAGCTCATGTTTTCCACTAGGCCTGCAACTGGCACGCTCACTTTATCGAACATCGCCACACCTTTACGTGCATCGGCTAAAGCCAAGTCTTGAGGTGTCGTCACGACTACCGCGCCCGTTACTGGGATTTGCTGTGAAAGTGTGAGCTGAATATCACCTGTGCCCGGTGGCATGTCGATAACAAGGTAATCTAAATCAGGCCATACGGTTTCGTTAACAAGCTGACCTAAAGCCTTCGCTGCCATTGGGCCACGCCAGATTGCAGCATCATCTTTCGACACAAGATAGCCAATAGAATGAGTGAAAATGCCATGCGCCTCGATTGGCATCATCCATTTGTTGTTCTGTACTTCTGGCTTTGCATCCAGTTGACCGAGCATCATAGGCACAGATGGACCATAGATATCCGCATCCAACAAGCCCACTTTTGAACCTGACTTAGATAACGCAAGCGCAAGGTTTACCGAAGTTGTCGATTTACCCACCCCACCCTTTGCCGACGTCACGGCGATAATGTTCTTAACGCCTTTCAATGGTGTTGCGACTGTAGTTTCCAGCGCAGACGGCTTCACTTTCACTTCAAACTGAAAAGTGCTGACAAGCTGTTGTTCAATCTGGGAGTGGATCCAATGTTCCAGTTCAACCGCGAGCTGATTAGCTGCAAAAGGCAAGGTAATGACAAACGACCCACGAGGATCAACCGATACAATATTTTGGTGTAGCGCCCACTCTGGGATGAGGATTGGTGACTCGAACTCATTCAACCATGAACAGAAATCTTGCTTAGAAGTAAAGTTACGCATTGGGGCTCCTTTTTTTATTTATGCTATCACCCACGAGATGAAGACTGAACCCCTAAAAAACTAGGGGAATCCTTTGTCTGATACCTTGGCGTATCACACGTTATAAAGTAGTATTACCTCTCAAAATTTATACCTATCAAAAAAGCGAATTATTAAGTATGGCAACTGATCCAAGACAACTTTTGGTAACTTGTGCGCTTCCGTACGCTAACGGCTCTATTCACCTTGGCCATATGCTTGAGCATATCCAAGCTGATATCTGGGTTCGATACCAGCGTCTACGTGGCAACACTGTAAACTTCATCTGTGCTGACGATGCTCACGGCACGCCAATTATGCTTAAAGCTCAACAGATGGGTATCACGCCAGAAGAGATGATCGCTGCTGTTAGTGAAGAGCACCAAAAAGACTTCGCTGGCTTTGATATCAGTTTTGATAACTACCACAGCACACATAGCGAAGAGAACCGTGAACTGGCTTCTCACATCTATCTAGAACTTAAAAAGAACGGCTTCATTTCTAGCCGTACTATTTCTCAGCTTTTCGATCCTGAGAAAGAGATGTTCTTACCAGACCGCTTCGTAAAAGGTACTTGCCCTAAGTGTAAGTCAGAAGACCAGTATGGTGATAACTGTGATAACTGTGGTGAGACATACAGCCCAACTGAGCTAATTAACCCTAAATCAGCGGTTTCTGGCGCAACTCCAGTAATGAAAGATTCTGAGCACTTCTTCTTCGACCTACCTCAGTTCGAAAGCATGCTTAAAGAGTGGACTCGTTCTGGCTCTCTACAGAATGAAACTGCAAACAAAATGCAGGAATGGTTCGAGTCTGGTCTGCAACAGTGGGATATCTCACGTGATGCACCTTACTTCGGCTTCGAAATCCCAGGCGAGAAAAACAAATTCTTCTACGTATGGCTAGACGCTCCTGTTGGCTACATGGCTTCTTTCAAGAACCTATGTGACAAGCGTGACGATCTAAACTTTGACGAATACTGGAAGAAAGACAGCACAACTGAGCTTTACCACTTCATCGGTAAAGACATCGTTTACTTCCACAGCCTATTCTGGCCTGCAATGCTAGAAGGCGCTGGTTTCCGTAAGCCAAACAACGTATTCGTACACGGCTACGTAACGGTGAACGGTGCGAAGATGTCTAAGTCGAAAGGCACATTCATCAAAGCAAGCACGTACTTAAATCACCTAGACCCTGAGTGTCTACGCTACTACTACGCTGCGAAACTAAACAGCCGTATCGATGACCTTGACCTTAACCTTGAAGACTTCACTCAACGTGTAAACGCTGACGTCGTAAACAAGATTGTTAACCTAGCGTCTCGTAACGCTGGCTTCATCACGAAACGTTTTGAAGGAAAACTTGCTGCTGAATTTGCAGAACCTGAGCTATACAACGAATTCGTTGCTGCTGCTGAGCGTATCGGTCAGCTATACGAAACTCGTGAGTTCAGCCGCGCTATCCGTGAAATTACTGCACTAGCAGATAAAGCTAACCAGTACATTGACGAAAAAGCACCTTGGGTTCTTGCGAAAGAAGAAGGTAAAGAGAAAGAGCTTCAAGAAGTTTCTTCTGTCGGTATTAACCTATTCCGCGTGCTAATGGCTTACCTGAAACCAGTTATGCCAGAGCTTGCGGCTCGCACTGAGGCTTTCCTAAACGAAGAACTAACGTGGGAAGCTATTGCTACACCGCTAACTGATCACGAAATCACTAAGTTCAAAGCGCTGTTTAGCCGTATTGATCCGAAGAAAGTGGAAGCAATGATCGAGTCTTCTAAAGAAGATGCAGCCGCAGAAGCAGCTGCGAAAGAAAAAGCAGAAGCTGAAAAAGAGCAAGCAAGCCAAACTGAGCTAGACAAAGAGCCAATCGCAGACGAGATTGAGTTCGATGCCTTTGCAGCAGTCGATATGCGTATTGCTCGTATTATCTCATGTGAAGAAGTACCAAAAGCGAACAAACTACTGAAGTTCCAACTGGACATCGGTGGTGAAACTCGCCAAGTATTCTCTGGCATCAAGTCAGCATACAAACCTGAAGAGCTAGAAGGCAAGCTAACCGTAATGGTTGCAAACCTAAAACCTCGTAAGATGAAGTTTGGTATGTCTGAAGGCATGATCCTAGCCGCGGGCCCTGGTGGCAGCGACCTGTGGATCCTTGAGCCACACGAAGGTGCTCAACCTGGTATGCGTGTAATGTAATTCTGGCTTCAGTCAGATAACAAGTACTCATAACGAAATCCCTAATGCACTTTTAACTTGAATGAGTTAATAAGCATTGGGGATTTTTTATATCTACCGAAAATAAGCGTTCTCTGTTAGAGTCGCCGTCAACTATGCTATGTAGAGTAGAAATTGGTTTGTCGACGATAACGGGCTAACCAACACCTCTTTATTCTCCAAACCCTTTTTAGGAATTCCCAGTGACTAACAACGAAATCTTGCGTCGTATTCAACACGCGCTAAACCTTAAAAATGCACAGATCATTAAAGCTATCGAGCAAGCTGATGTGACCGTTGCTCATGACCAAGTGATCAACTGGCTAAAAGAAGACAACGACAAGTCATGCTCTACGATGAAAGATAAAGAGTTAGCGGTATTTCTAAATGGTTTTATCAACCTTAAGCGTGGCAAAAAAGAGGGTGTTCAGCCTAAACCTGAAGTTGCTCTGACTAACAACATGATTTTCATGAAGCTGCGTATTGCGTTGAACATGAAAGCAGAAGATGTATTAGATATATTAGAAGTGGTAGGCATCAGCCTAAGTAAGTACGAGATTGGTGCTTACTTCCGTAAGCCAGAGAACAAGAACTACAAAGTATGTGAAGACCAACTACTTTGCGATTTTCTAAATGGCGTGCAATTTACTAACCGTCCAGACTCAGAAGAGTTTGCAGGGTAAGTTACTCATCATAGATAGATAAATGACTACTTATAGATAGTTGCTGGCCACTGGTAAGTTACTGCCTATTAATAAGTTTTCACCAACTATCGATAAATAAAAAGCGGCGAGATAATTTGATTATCTCGCCGCTTTTTCGTTTTCTTTACGTCGTTTACTTAATAAGTAAACCAACCTAACAGGACTTTAATGAAAAGACTTAGCTGTCGTCTTCAGTAAAGTTTGTTGGTAACGTTGTTTTCATCTCGTTCCAAATCTGTGCGCTTGCGATACCGTAGTTACGAATCACAAGTGGCAAGTTTTCACGCTCACCACTTTCACAAATAACAAACAAGTCTTTGTAGAACTCCATGGCTAAGCGACGAGCTTCTGGGTTAGAGAAGTAGTAGCTGCCAACACGGTCGTACAATTTACGAACACCGTTGAAGATCAGACCATAAATTTGGTTACCTGAATGGAATGCTAAACGTTGGAAAAGCATGTAATCGTAGAAGTTAAAAGTTTTAGCAACTAAGATCGTTTGACGCTTCGTTTCATCTTTTTCTGCGTCTTCTTTCACTGATTGTTTGATCTTATCAGCGTACGGGGAAGACTCTAGGAATTCATCCCATGTCGGTGCCGCAAGTAGCGCTTCACAAGATTCAATTACGTTACTAATAGTACGCTCTGAAGCTTCTTTGTTTGCTTTGAATGCATAACGCATAAAGATCGGGCTGATATTAGTACGAGCAGCAAGTAAGTCTTCTACCATTTTGCTTGCGTTATCAACATCCAACGTCATTAATGTATCAAGAATATGAAGACCTGACGTTTCCATAAACTGGTTAACTTTAGTTGGCTTACCGTGTTGGATTGTCAACCAACCATCACGAGCAAGACGCTGAAGTACTTCACGAAGCGTAGTACGTGTAACACCAATCAGCTCAGAAAGCTCACGCTCTGCGGGCAAGATAGAACCTGGAGCGAAACGGCCATTCCAAATACTTTCAATGATATACTTTTCTGCAAATCCTGCCGGGCTTTTAGCCTTAATGACCATCTACACTTCAATCCAATTTAATTATTCTGTTCTAATTTACTCATCATACCACTAGTTCACACCCAGCGGAAACACCCTCAAAAATTTTACTCCCCCAAAACACCAGTAGAGTTAAAACTCTAAAGTTCAGCACACGTTTGCACCCTAGGTTTGAAAAGCAAGCAACGATAAATCACCATTTCAACAAATCATTAACACAACAAATTTTCTTTAAAATCAATGAGATTGGTCATAATTTCAAAGTTATTAATTTGCAATATTAAGTTGTAATAATCATATATAAACCGTCGTTATTCTGTTAATTTCAATCATTTCGCTGAAATATTGATTCTAGTCGGTTTTTATCACATTTTAAGTGGTATGCTTGCGCTACTTTGATCGCGTTTCTCAACAAAAAAGAGGTATTTTTAGGGCTACAGGGGTTTTCCTGTTGACTAAATGTTATCTAAGAGTAGAGTTGCGCTCAAAAATTAGCAGTGCTTGAGTTTCTAAGGGAGTGACTTGGCAAGACCACAGAACATTACATGGAATGTAGTTTTTCTAAGTCACTGTTAGTTATAGTTTTTAACAACCTCTATAGCTCGATTCTCAAATGTTGTATTGCTTATCTATTCATAATCAACATAAAAGAGTATTAACATGCCGATGTCTCTCGGAAACGCTTTTATCAAGAACTTCCTTGGTAAGGCTCCTGATTGGTATAAACTTGCCATCATTTCCTTTTTAATCATCAACCCGTTTGTTTTCTTCCTAGTTGACCCATTTGTTGCGGGCTGGCTATTAGTGGTTGAGTTTATTTTCACTCTAGCTATGGCTCTAAAATGCTACCCTCTTCAACCGGGTGGTTTATTGGCAATTCAAGCGGTCGCCATTGGCATGACCAAACCCGAAATGGTTTATCATGAGCTACAAGCAAACCTTCCAGTTTTACTCTTATTAGTATTCATGGTTGCTGGCATCTATTTCATGAAAGAACTTCTTTTGTTCATTTTCACGAAGATCCTGCTTGGCATTCAATCCAAAATCCTACTCTCTGTCGCTTTCTGTATCGCAGCTGCTTTCTTGTCAGCATTCTTAGATGCTCTAACAGTAATCGCCGTTGTTATTAGCGTTGCGGTTGGCTTCTACTCTATCTATCACAAAGTTGCATCAGGTAAGGGCACAACGTCAGCGCACGATCATACACATGATGAAGAGATCTCTGAGCTTACACGTGATGATTTAGAAAACTACCGTGCTTTCCTACGTTCACTACTTATGCACGCTGGTGTGGGTACTGCACTCGGCGGTGTAATGACCATGGTAGGCGAGCCACAAAACTTAGTGATTGCTAAACAAGCAGGCTGGGAATTCGGGGAATTTATCATCCGTATGCTACCTGTAACACTGCCTGTTTTCTTCTGCGGTATTCTAACTTGTGCACTTGTAGAGAAATTCAAAGTGTTTGGCTACGGTGCGGAGTTACCAAATAATGTTCGCCAAATCTTAGTTGAATTTGACAACAAAGAACGCGCAAACCGTACAAAACAAGACGTAGCAAAACTATGGGTTCAAAGTGCAATCGCAGTTTGGCTTATTGTCGGCCTTGCACTTCACGTCGCTGAAGTTGGTTTGATTGGTCTTTCAGTTATCATCCTAGCAACGGCGTTTACTGGCGTTATCGAAGAACACTCAATGGGTAAAGCCTTTGAAGAAGCACTGCCATTTACTGCACTTCTTGCCGTCTTTTTCGCTGTTGTTGCTGTAATCATCGACCAATCACTATTTAAACCAGTGATCGATGCAGTACTTCACGTTGAAGATAAAGGCGCACAGCTTGCACTATTCTATGTGGCCAACGGTATTTTATCGATGGTGTCAGATAACGTGTTCGTAGGTACGGTATACATCAACGAAGTGAAAACAGCACTGGTTGAAGGCATCATTACTCGTGATCAGTTCGACCTACTTGCTGTTGCTATCAACACAGGTACGAACCTACCTTCAGTTGCTACGCCAAACGGCCAAGCTGCATTCCTATTCCTATTAACATCAGCACTTGCTCCGCTAATTCGACTATCTTATGGCCGCATGGTTATCATGGCCCTGCCATACACCATCGTATTAGCGCTTGTTGGTCTTGCAGGTATCATGTTCCTCGTCGAGCCGATGACAGCATGGTTCTATGATGCAGGTTGGATCATTCAGCGCACTGGTGAAGCTGTTGCTCCAGTTATCTCTGGCGGTCATTAAGCTAAACACTGTGTCGCAAACCATAAAATGTGTAACTCACTAATCAAAAATATTAGTTGATTAGGAAACTTATCCAAGATAAAAAGCTCTGAGTATTCAGAGCTTTTTTATTTTATAGACGGGATTAAATTCGTGAACTTTTTTGCAATGCTCAAAGACTTCTCTAAGGGACGTTTATCTTGGCTTTTACTGCTGGCTTTTATTGTCTTTTTTGAGGCATGCGCTCTCTTCTTTCAACACGTGATGATGCTTGGCCCTTGTGTGATGTGCATCTATGAGCGCGTTGCTATGCTTGCTATCGGTATCGCTGCAATGATTGGTGCTATTGCTCCGAATAACCCGATATCACGTTGGTTAGGCCTTGCTGGTTGGGGATTTGGCGCCTACAAAGGTTTGACGTTGGCTTTAGAGCACGTCGATTACCAGTTTAATCCGTCTCCTTTCGCAACCTGTGATTTATTCGTTACTTTCCCTAGCTGGGCACCTTTAAACCAATGGGCTCCGTGGATGTTTGAAGCTTACGGTGACTGTAGCAAGGTGGTATGGCAGTTCTTAGAGCTTTCAATGCCTCAATGGCTAGTGATTATCTTTGCGGGCAACTTGGTTGCTTTCGGTTTTGTGGTTATATCTCAATTTGTAAAATCGAAAAACGATTAACACTAGATCATTTAAAATAGAACAACAAAAAAGTCGACCACAAGGTCGACTTTTTTATCGCTTAAGCTTTTTATCACTTAAAGAATGTCTGTCACTCAGCTGAGTTACTCAACAAGCCGTGATTAGCTGTTTTTGCCACAGCATTGTTTAAACTTTTTGCCGCTTTCACATGGGCAAGGGTCGTTTCGACCGATATCTTTAAATGGGTTCACACTCTGTGACTTATTACCCAGCATCGCCTCATCAGCCGCCATTGCAACCTCTGAAATCATCAGATCTATCTGATCGATTAAATCGGCAAGCGCAGGTGGATTCTCGAGCCCGGCCGCGACCATTTGTTGCTGAGTTTGCTCTTCATCAATCCCAAGCATCAAGGTTGTTAGGAGTGCTTGCAGCATACGCAGAGTACCATCCGCGACAGTCACACTTTGCCACTGCTCTTCCACTGTTGGCCAAACCATCATAAAGCCTTCAGCGAAATCCGCGAATTGCTCGTTAAAGTCACCATCAACAAGTACGTCTGTCAGTAAGTATTCACTACGCTGAATCAGGTTGTGCTGGCGATTAATCTGTTCCGTCACGATTGTTACAAGCTCTTTACCTGTTTCAGGTGCAACGATAGCTAACCATTCTTCTGGATCGAGTGGTTTGGTCGCTAAGTTGGAAGCAAGGATTGAACCTTCAATGAACTGTGGAGTAATGTCAGTGATTGATTCCGGTAGGCTTAATAATTGATATGTCATGAAAGCTCTGAATATTGGGGCATTTTCGATATTATAACGCCATACTCCCCAAGATGTCGCTATTAAGCGATAAACCATCATCAAGACAGGTAAACCATACTCATAGTGACAATCCTGTAAGCAAACCGTACAATCACGCCTCGAATTTTTCGGTCCACTCAGTTTCGGTAAAACAGCATGCGAGTAATACTTGGCCCTATGGAGGGCGTACTAGATCACCTAATGCGTGAGATTCTTACAGAGATCAATGATTACGATCTCTGTGTGACAGAGTTTGTGCGCGTCGTTGATCAACTTCTTCCTCCGCATGTGTTCCACCGTATTTGCCCAGAGCTGCATCAAGGCTCTCAAACTATGGCAGGTGTACCAATCCATCTGCAACTTCTAGGGCAACACCCGAATTGGATGGCCGAAAATGCTTTTCAAGCGGCAAACTTAGGCGCTAAAGGCATTGATCTTAATTTTGGGTGCCCAGCAAAAGCGGTAAACAAAAGTAATGGTGGGGCTTCACTGCTAAAAGAGCCAGAGCTCATCTATCAAGTAGTGAACGCCTGTCGAGAAGCAGTCCCTGCGCATATTCCCGTGTCCGCAAAAATCCGATTGGGTTGGGAGCACCCGGAAGAGTGCTTTGAAATTGTCGACGCTATCGAGCAAGCAAAAGCTGACGAACTCACTGTGCATGCAAGAACCAAAGTTGGCGGCTATAAAGCCAGTGAAATCAAATGGGATTACATCAATCAAATAAGAGAGAAAACCTCTCTGCCGTTGATTGCTAATGGGGAAATCTGGAACTACCAAGATGGTCAAGATTGCATAGAAGCTACAGGCGTCGACTCATTAATGGTCTGCCGCGGCGCTTTTAACATTCCCAATCTTGGCAACGTTGTTAAGCACAACCACCAGAAAATGCCATGGGATAAAGTAATCGCACTTTTACTGCGCTATTCTGAGTTTCAAATTAAAGGGGATAAAGGCATGTACTACCCCAATAGAGTGAAACAATGGTTTGTCTATTTAAGTAAAGGCTACCCTGAAGCGAACGAACTATTTAAAGAAATTCGTACTTTCAAAAAAGCGCAACCCATTGTAGAGCGCCTTCAACGTTACCAAGAAGAATACCACCAACCTGTTTGAGTTAGTTCCCCCCTATCGCGATATTGAACCTCATAGCGTGGCTAAAATACGATCCGGTCTTTACCCGTAGTCTTAGCCGCGTACAACTTTTCATCGGCGTACTTAAATATCTCTTCAAAGTTAAGCTGGCTTTGCTTTGTTTCAACAATACACACACCGCCAGACACCGTAAATCCATTCGGGACAATGTCGGCCGAGTTAGCGCAGACCGCATTTTTTACACGTTCTAATGTCCTTATCAGCGTCTCACGATCATCGCCTTTCATATAAACGACAAACTCTTCTCCGCCAAACCGTGCTGCCACATCGCTACTTCGAACACTGTTACTAATTTGACGTGACATATAACAAATCACATCATCACCTTTATCGTGGCCATGAGTATCATTAATTGACTTAAAATCGTCGATATCAAATACCGTTAAGGCAAACAGTTGATCGTGCTCTATGCTGCGCCAAAACGCTTCTAAGCCTCGTCGATTCAATAACCCTGTCATTGGGTCTTTAGCTGCTAGTTCTTTGAAGTAACCACGTTCAATATTGGAGTTAACATAAAAGAAAATCGTAACCGAGAACAGGTACACGATAATAGCGACGATTAGGCTGTCTTTTTCATAAACGAAAAAGTGCTCCACTTCGCTAGCAAGATCCAACTCGTAGTACATCGCATGATGAGACGCGACCCCTCCTAGCTTAATCTCGTGATAGAACGTGGCCGTATCAATCGGGTTAGCTAAAGTCTTATCAATAATATCGATCCGACCCGCTAGATGCTCATTAGAGCTCGCGAGTAACCTGTCAGCATCAATATCAACTGAGAGCATCCCTTGGTGCACTCCTTGATGGAACACAGGAATCGTCATACTAATAATTCGATCAAGGGAATCAAACCGATATGCAGGGCCAGATAAAGTCAGTAGATCTGGGTTGTTGGCGGTTCTTTGCCAATATGGACGGCTTTTGATGGTCGAAAGTAATTCCTTTCCTAACCCTTTAGCAAAATCTTCCGGTGACGAAATAACGTATCCGCGTTTATCAATAAAATGCACACCATTGTGGAATTCATCAAGTTGAGAGAGAAATGAAAGAATAGGTGCTAGAGCTATTTTCTCGGAAGCACTTTTATAGGTACCGCTGGTTTCTGTACACAAAGATTCTTCACCGACCAGCATATAATCAATATCAACAGAAGGAATGTCGGTAGTTTTGCCATCGGCAAGAAGCAGGCTATCGATAGGCCAAATACGGCAAAGACCATTGACCACCTGCTTATTATGGTCAAGAAAAAGTGGATTTCCGGATTTATAATAATTCGAGAAGCTGTAATCTAAAGCAGTGACAACCTTAGTGGTTCCAGCGAAAACCTCTTCGATACGATGAAACTCACTGTTGATGTCTTTTTTTACCGCATCAAAATGGTTCTTACCAATTAGGCCAAGCAGCATTAAAGCGATCACCGCAGGGAATCCGAAGATAAAACTAAGGCTAAAGTGCTTGTTTACTTTCATATAATGTGCTCTTAGCGCTCAACTATTTTCATTTATACCATTAATATTATGACATTAATCAACAGTCCTCTCGATATAAAACAATGTAAATTGATATTAACGGTATGAGTAATGGTTAGATAACTGCTTAAAAATGAATAAAGTAGAGAGAAAATAGCATTTAGAGTAAATTTTTTTGTTCATTAAATTGTATTAAAGCACTGTTAACAAAGTAACTTATAGATAGTCCGTCAATTGAAACCTAATGTTGTTCAACGACTGACTATTGCACGATCAATTACGGACTTTGGCAATGTCACTCCTAGCTCACGAGCCGCCTCAAGATTCACGACCAGCTGAGAGCTCTGTGCGGTTTTGACACTCAGTTTCCCCGGTTTTTGCCCATTCAGAATTGCAGCGACATAATCTGCGGTTTGAATACCTACGTCATAATAGTCTAACCCTAGGCCCGCTATAGCGCCTTTTCCTACATAAGACGTCGCTCCGGCAACCACTGGCGTTCCAGCCCGGTTAGCAGCTTCTATAAGCCCTTCGATACCACTTGCAACAGTGTTATCTGTCAATGCATAAATAACATCAGACTTCTTAGCAATGGATTCGGTTTTTGATTCTAAATCATCGATGGTTAGCACTTTTTCAGTGTACAGAGTAAAACCAAAGTCTCGTGCAGACTTCTTTAAAAGCCCAACTAACGCGACGGCATTTGCTTCAGCCGGATTATAAACAACCCCAATCGAGCTTGCCTGAGGAAGGAGCTCTTTAATAAGAGATACATGTTGAGAAATCGGAGACAAATCAGAAAGGCCGGTAACGTTTCGTCCCGGTTTATCCAAGTGTTTGACCAGTCTTGCACCAATTGGATCAGTAACCGCGGTAAACACAATAGGAATAGATCGCGTTGCAGAAACCAAAGCTTGCGAAGTAGGTGTCGCGATACCCACTAATACGTGGGGGTTTTCGCTGACTAACTCTCTGGCAATTTTTGCGGCTTGCGCCGGACTGCCATTAGCCATTTCATAAGAGAACTCTAAATTTTTACCCGCTTCATAGCCTTTAACTCTTAACCCTTCGATGAGTCCTAAGCGTGTTGCATTCAGATCTGGATGGTTAACAACTTGTGAAACCGACACTTTAGCGACGTTCGCCATTACATTGCCAGTCCATAGCAATAGCAGACAGCTTAAAACCGCTGCCAATACCTTTCTTACAGAACTCATTATCGCTCCCTAAATCAAGCTCTACTCGTTATTACTCGATCGAAGAGAACAACATCAAAAATCACTATTGACATTATTACCAGTAACTATTGATAACTTGAAGTGATATTTAACAAAAATACAACAAGGTTCGAATTATGTGGGGATAAGCGGGTTTGTTTGATTTAAAAGGTAAAAAACTCAATGAATACAAGATAAGCACGGCAAATAAAGGCAAAGCTAAATGAATAAAGACTAAGTGAATAAAGGGCAAGTGAAGCGATTAGAAGAGAGGATCAAATCTGAGAACGAGCTATCGATGATGTATGACTGTTCTCAGACTAGAGGGAGATATAGGACGACCTTTTAGAACCAACGTTCCATTGAAGATTTGTCTAGCTGACGAAATGCGCGATTTAAAATGATCGCCAACTCTTTGTAACGAGGGCGTGGCTTCATTGGTTCTAATGCAAAACCCGTTTCGGTGATCTTTTCATGCAATTCACGGTACCAAGATACTAAGGCCGGCGGAAGCTGAGTTTTTGAACGATTACCTAACCACCACATACCTTGAAGCGGCAAGCTGATCGCAAACAATGCCATAACCACAGCCTGTGGCATCGCTTGGTAATTGTTAAAGACCATTTGCGTAAGGACGCTTATTGCAGCTATTGCGGGCATCACCTTAACACCAAAACGCGTCGCTTTGATGATGCGTTGCTCAGGGAAAATAGCGTTTAACTCTTTTCGAACAGGCCAGAGATCCATGTACTTTTGGCCATCTTTTAAACTGCTCGCTAAACCAACTCTATTACTCATATGAGTCTCCCATTAAAAAAAAGTTGAAATCATCAACTAAATACACAAAAATTTGACGAAAAATAATATTCTTTCAATTTTTTTTGTTATATTTGCACAATATCGCTATTATTTGCAGACCTCAATCTCATTGTTGCCCTTATTTACAATTTAAGCAACTTTGGGACGACTTCTGCAAGGAATGCAAAAGCCTCTTTTCTTAAAAGTGCGCTTTCACTTTAATACGGAAATTAACGTTTTTTTGACCAAGGTTAGTACGCAAGCAATGGTGCTTCGTCTATTCTTGAGATTAATTTTCATCCTTAACTGATTTCGATCAGAAAAATAAACAGGTAGTCATTAATGTCTAAGCTAGTTTTAGTTTTAAACTGTGGTAGTTCTTCTCTTAAATTTGCTGTTGTTGATGCAGAAACAGGTGCTGAGCACCTAACTGGTCTTGCTGAATGTCTTGGTCTTCCAGAAGCTCGTATGAAATGGAAACTTGACGGCAAGCACGAAGCACAACTAGGTGCGGGCGCAGCTCACGTAGAAGCACTATCTTTCATGGTAGAAACTATTCTTGCTTCTAAGCCTGAGCTTAAAGCTAACCTTGGCGCTATCGGTCACCGTATCGTTCACGGTGGCGAGCAGTTCACTTCTTCTGCACTTATCACTGATGAAGTTCTTAAGGGTATTCAAGACGCTGCAACTTTTGCACCTCTTCACAACCCAGCTCACCTTATCGGTATCGAAGCGGCTCAACAGAACTTCCCTGGTCTACAAAACGTTGCTGTTTTTGACACTGCATTCCACCAAACAATGCCTTCTGAGTCTTACCTATACGCTCTACCGTACAACCTGTACAAAGAGCACGGCATCCGTCGTTACGGCATGCACGGTACTTCTCACCTATTCATCACACGTGAAGTTGCAGGCCTACTAAACAAGCCAGTTGAAGAAGTTAACATCATCAACTGTCACCTAGGTAACGGCGCTTCTGTATGTGCTATCAAGAACGGTCAATCTGTAGATACTTCTATGGGTCTTACTCCTCTTGAAGGTCTTGTAATGGGTACTCGTTGTGGTGACCTTGATCCTGCGATCATCTTCCACCTGCACGACGCTCTTGGTTACTCTGTTGAAGAAATCAACAACATGCTAACTAAAGAGTCTGGCCTAGCAGGTCTAACTGAAGTGACTTCTGACTGTCGTTTCGTTGAAGACAACTACGGTGAGAAAGAAGAAGCAACTCGTGCGATGGACGTGTTCTGTCACCGTCTAGCTAAGTACGTTGCTGGCTACACTGCAACTCTAGAAGGTCGACTAGACGCAATCACTTTCACTGGCGGCATCGGCGAGAACTCTGGCCCAATCCGTGAAATGGTTCTTAACCGTCTAGGCATCTTCGGCATCGAAGTTGACAGCGAAGCTAACCTTAAAGCACGTTTCGGCGGCGAAGGTACTATCACTACAGCTAACAGCCGTATCCCTGCAATGGTTATCTCTACTAATGAAGAGCTAGTAATTGCTGAAGACACTGCGAAACTAGCAGGTCTTTAATTGATTTTCCTGACTAGCTTCACTCGAAGCTAGTCAGTTTTTCATATCAAGAAAATGGGGCTCAACTTCTATTCCTACCCCAATTTAAATATCGGTGGGAATAGCAGTTGAGCTTTTTTTATTTCCAATAGTTAAAGGTGTCCGTCAATGTCCCGTACTATTATGCTTATCCCTACAAGCGCTGGTGTTGGTCTTACTAGTGTTAGCATGGGTGTTCTTCGCGCTATGGAGCGTAAGGGCGTAAGTGTTTCTTTCTACAAGCCAATCGCTCAACCTCGTAGCGGTGGTAACCAACCAGATTTAACGTCTACTATCATTAGCACAAACAGCGACATTAAGATTGGTGAGCCAATCGCAATGACTAAAGCTGAAGCTTTGATCGGTAGCGAAAAAATGGACGAACTTCTTGAGTCAGTTGTTGAGCAATACAACAAAATCAATAAAGACGCAGAAGTAACGCTTATCGAAGGCTTAGTTCCTACTCGTAAGCACCCATTTGCAAACCAAGTAAACGCGGAAATCGCGAAAACACTTGGTGCGGAGATCGTATTCGTTGCGACCCCTGGTACATACAACCCTATTCAGCTTAAAGAGCACATCGAAGTAGCATGTTCTAACTTCGGCGGCACTAAGAACAAGAACATCAAAGGCGTGATCATTAACAAGCTTAATGCTCCTGTTGATGAAGCTGGCCGTACTCGTCCTGATCTATCTGAAATCTTTGACGATGCAGATAGCGCTCAGCAAGCGAACGTTGAAGTAATGCAGATCTTCAACTCTAGCCCTATCCGTGTTCTTGGCTGTGTGCCATGGAGCATCGACTTAATCGCAACTCGTGCGGTTGATATGGCTAAACACCTTAACGCTGAAATCGTTAATGAAGGTGAAATCTCAACTCGTCGTATTAAGAGCATCACTTTCTGTGCACGCTCTCTACCTCACATGATTGAGCACTTCAAACCTGGTTCACTACTGGTTACTTCAGCAGACCGTCCTGACGTTATCGTTGCTGCAGCTCTTGCTGCGAAAAATGGTGTTGAGATTGGTGCAATCCTACTGACTGGCGGTTACGACATTCCAGAAAGCATTGCTAACCTTTGTGCTCCAGCATTCGCTTCAGGTCTACCGATCTTCAAGGCTCAAGGTAACACTTGGCAGACGTCTCTTAACCTACAGAGCTTCAACCTAGAAGTACCTGCAGATGATAAAGAGCGTATCGAGTTCGTTAACGATCACGTTGCTAGCCACATCGATGGCCCTTGGATTGATTCTCTATCTGAAGGTACTCAAGGTATTCGTCGTCTAAGCCCACCAGCATTCCGTTACCAGTTAACTGAATTTGCTCGTAAAGCGGCTAAGCGTATCGTTCTTCCTGAAGGTGATGAGCCACGTACTGTTAAAGCAGCTTCTATCTGTGCGGAACGCGGTATCGCAACGTGTGTGCTTCTTGGTAACCCAGACGAAATTCGTCGCGTTGCTGCACAACAAGGTGTTGAGCTAGGCGCTGGCGTTGAGATCATCGATTCTGCATCAGTTCGCGAAAACTACGTAGCTCGTCTAGTAGAACTTCGTGGCGCTAAAGGTATGACTGAAGTTGTCGCTCGTGAGAAGCTAGACGATTCAGTATTCCTAGGTACTATGATGCTTGAAGCGGGTGAAGTTGACGGCCTAGTTTCTGGTGCTGTTCACACAACGGCGAACACAATCGTTCCTCCGTTCCAGATCATCAAGACGGCTCCTGATGCTTCTATCGTATCTTCAATCTTCTTCATGCTTCTGCCTGATCAAGTGCTTGTATACGGTGACTGTGCGATCAACCCAGATCCAACAGCTGAACAGCTTGCTGAAATCGCTATCCAATCTGCAGATTCTGCTGCGGCATTCGGTATCGACCCACGCGTTGCTATGATCTCTTACTCTACTGGTGAATCTGGTAAAGGTGCAGACGTAGATAAAGTACGTGAAGCAACCAAACTTGCTCAAGCGAAACGTCCTGATCTAGTGATCGACGGTCCTCTTCAGTACGACGCAGCAATCATGGAAAACGTAGCCGCTTCTAAAGCGCCTAACTCTCCAGTTGCAGGTAAAGCGACAGTATTCGTATTCCCAGACCTAAACACGGGTAACACGACTTACAAAGCTGTACAGCGTTCAGCAGACCTAGTGTCTATCGGTCCAATGCTTCAAGGTATGCGCAAGCCAGTAAATGACTTGTCTCGTGGCGCTCTAGTAGACGATATCGTTTACACAGTAGCTCTAACGGCTATCCAAGCAGACCAAGCAGCTCAAGCTGAAGAAAAAGTAATTAACTAATTTTTCTTTTGTAGAAAGCAAAAACCCTAGATTCTTATCTAGGGTTTTTTTATGTCTAGTGCTTAAGGTTATTTGATGATCTTAAGATTAATCTAACCTCGCCCGTGGGCTGATTCTAAATCTAGCATTGGTCCTTTTGGCACAACTTGAGTTGGGTTGATACTTGTGTGGCTGTAATAGTAGTGACGCTTGATGTGATAAAAGTCGGTCGTCTCTTTGATGCCTTCGATCTGGTAGAGCTCTTTTAAGTAGCCCTGAATGTGGACGTAGTCTGAAATTCGCTGCTTGTTACACTTAAAGTGACCCACATACACTGCATCGAATCGAACCAGAGTGGTAAACAACCTCCAATCTGCTTCTGTGATGTCATTACCCGCTAGATAACGATGTTCACTAAGATGTGCATCTACTTTGTCTAACGCCTCAAATAACGCGTCATACGCTTCTTCATAAGCTTCTTGAGTGGTTGCAAAGCCAGTACGATAAACACCGTTATTGATGCTTGGATAGATATAATCGTTCCACTCATCAACCTTCTTAGCCAATTCCCACGGATAGTAATCATCCGTGTTGCCTGTTAACTCATTAAATTCTGAGTTGAACATGCGGATAATTTCAGAGGACTCGTTACTCACGATGGTGTTGGTTTTCTTATCCCAAAGCACTGGAACTGTTACTCGGCCTGAGTAGTCAGGTTTGGCTTGAGTATAGATTTGGTGCATACGAGTATGACCAAACAGAGGTTCAGGTAAACCCATTTGCCAACCTTCGCTCATCATATCGGGGCAAACCACTGTCACGTCAATATGATCGGTTAGATCTTTAAGTTCACGGAAGATTAAAGTTCGGTGCGCCCAGGGGCAAGCCAATGATACGTATAAGTGATAACGACCACTTTCTGGTTCAAACTGCGCGCCGGCTTTGTTTTCGATCCAACTACGAAAGCCCGCATCTTCACGAACGAACTTACCACCGCTTTCTTTGGTGTCGTACCACACATCGTGCCAAACACCTTCAACTAACTTACCCATATCCAAACCTCTGTCATCCAAACTTTTCTCTAGTATAAAAAAAGCCAACTTTTTCAAAACTAGAAGAAGTTGGCTTAGTTGTTCAAATAATTTGATGAAGTGAAGATCCTCGAATACGTAAGCATAAAAAAAGCGCAACCTATAAAAAGTTGCGCTTAAGCCTGTCACAGGCTGAACCGTATCAAACGGGTTCTAGACTTGTACGTGCAAGCAAGATACTGCGTGTACGTCATCGCCTTGAATGGTTGGCTTGGTTTGCGCACAGGCCTCAGTTGCTTCAGGGCAACGAGTTCGGAACACACAACCCGATGGTGGATTAATTGGTGATGGGAGATCACCCTCCAGCATCTGAATCGTTTTGCTGCGCTCTAAGCGTGGGTCAGGAATCGGAACTGCAGACATCAATGCTTTGGTGTATGGGTGTTTAGGATCTGAGAACAAGGCATCTGATTCACCTAGCTCAACAGCATTACCTAAGTACATCACCAATACACGGTCAGAAATGTGTTTCACAACCGACAAATCGTGCGCGATGAATACCAAAGACAAACCTAACTCTTTCTGTAGTTCCATAAGAAGGTTTACTACTTGAGCTTGGATAGAGACATCCAGAGCAGAAACCGGCTCATCACAGATGATCATCTTAGGTTTCAAGATAAGTGCACGTGCGATACCGATACGTTGACACTGACCACCAGAAAATTCATGTGGGTAACGGTTGATTACGTTGGGTAGTAGACCAACCTTTGCCATCATCTCTTTAACTCTGTCCTTCACTTCCTGTTTAGAAAGCTCTGGATAGAAAGTTTGTAGAGGCTCAGCAATGATGTCTCCAACTGACATACGCGGGTTAAGCGATGCTAGCGGGTCTTGGAAGATCATCTGAATCTCTTTACGAGTCTCACGACGCTTCACTTCCTGCATCTTAGTCAGGTCTTGACCTAACCACATAACCTCGCCTTCAGTTGCCTCAACTAAACCAATAATTGCGCGCGCAAATGTTGATTTACCACAGCCAGACTCACCTACTACACCCAGAGTCTCACCTTCATAAAGGTGAACATCCACACCATCAACCGCTTTAAGATTTGATGGTTTCGCCCAAGGCCAAGCAGACTTAGCTGCAATGCTAAAGTGAACCTTAAGGTTTTTAATATCTAATAGTAATTCTTTACTCATTTTGTCCAAGTCTCCCAATCAGAAAAACAAGCACGCTGACGATCTTTTGCAAATGGCTGCAAAATCGGTGCTTCTTGCTTACAACGGTCCATTACACGGTGACAACGGTCTTGATAAGGACAACCGGTTGGTAGGCGAAGTAAGTTAGGTGGGTTACCTGGAATCGTCGGTAGAATTTCACCTTCGGTATCCAAACGAGGAATTGCTTTAAGCAGGCCTTCCGCATAAGGGTGGCTAGGCTCATAGAAGATTTCGTCTACTGTGCCGTATTCCATGGTACGGCCAGCGTACATCACTAGAACTTTGTCACAAGAACCGGCAACTACACCCAAATCATGGGTGATCATGATGATTGCTGTATTGAACTCATCTTTAAGCTCGTTCAGCAATTCCATGATTTGCGCTTGAATGGTTACATCCAACGCCGTTGTTGGTTCATCAGCAATCAGTAGCTTTGGACGACATAACAGAGCCATTGCGATCATCACACGTTGACGCATACCGCCAGAAAATTCGTGTGGATACATGGTAATACGTTTACGTGCCTCAGGGATTTTAACCGCTTCCAGCATGCGTACTGATTCTTCGAACGCTTCCGATTTTCCCATGCCTTTATGCAGCATAAGCACTTCCATCAGCTGATCACATACTTTCATGTAAGGATTCAGTGACGTCATTGGATCTTGGAAGATCATCGCGATCTGTTCAGCGCGAACTTTGTTCAGTGCTTTCTCAGGTAGATTGAGAATCTCATTACCTTCAAACTTTGCACTGCCTGAGATGATGCCGTTCTTAGCCAGCAGTCCCATCAGTGCAAATACCGTTTGAGATTTACCCGAACCCGACTCACCAACAATACCCAGCGTTTCGCCTTGATTGAGTGAGAAGTTCAGGTCGTTTACTGCGGTTACGATACCATCTTGCGTGGTAAATTCGACGCGCAGATCTTTGACATCTAATAAGCTCATTATTGCTTCCTTAATCTTTTATAGCTTTTAATTGCTATTTCTTTATCTGTCTTTTGGATCAAGCGCGTCGCGCAGACCATCACCTACGTAGTTAAAGCAGAACAGCGTAACTACCATGAATGCCGCTGGGAATGCCAGTTGCCAAATAGCAACTTCCATTGTTTGCGAGCCTTCTTGTAACAGCGCGCCCCAACTTGTCATAGGCTCTTGAACACCAAGACCAAGGAAAGATAAGAATGATTCTGTAAGGATCATGCTCGGGATAAGCAGCGTTGAGTAAACCGCAACAATACCCAATACGTTCGGTACGATGTGACGTGTAATGATTTTCCATTTGCTAACACCACATACGTGCGCAGCCTCAATGAATTCTTTACTACGTAAACTCAACGTTTGGCCACGTACGATTCGCGCCATATCGAGCCAAGCAATCGCGCCGATAGCAACAAAAATAAGTACGATATTACGACCAAAGAACGTCACCAGTACGATAACTAGGAACATGAATGGCACGGCGTATAGAATCTCCAGGATACGCATCATCACTCGGTCAGTACGACCGCCAATGAAACCTGAAGCCGCACCGTAAAGCGTACCTATCAGTACCGCTACGAATGCACCCATCACACCAACCATAAGAGAGATACGGCCACCGATCATCGTACGAACATATAGGTCACGGCCTAAACTGTCAGTACCAAACCAGTGGTCAGCATTTGGGCCAACGTGCATTGCGTACCAGTCAGTATCATCGTAAGCATGCTGCGCCAACATAGGTAAGAAGATTACCGATAGCACCATGATAATTAGAATGAACAGACTAATCATTGCCGCTTTGTTACGCATAAAACGAATACGCGCATCCTGCCACAAACTACGACCTTCAATTTCCAAACTCTCAGAGAATTTTTCGATCGCTTCTAAGTTTTCTTTTTTCTTCAACATAACCATGCGTCCCTGCTAGTAGCGAATTTTCGGGTCAATAAGCGCTAGTAAAATATCAACGATTGCGTTGAACAAGATGAATAGGAAACCAATCAAAATGGTTACACCCATTACTAACGAATAATCACGGTTAAACGCAGCGTTAACAAACAGCTTACCGATACCCGGTAGGCCGAAGATGGTTTCAACAACAACTGAACCTGTGATGATACCTACGAACGCAGGCCCCATATATGAAACAACAGGTAGCATTGCTGGCTTAAGCGCATGTTTAAGAACGATATAACGGTAACTTAGACCTTTAGCACGAGCGGTACGGATAAAGTTACTGTTTAGGGTTTCAATCATGCTACCGCGAGTGATACGAGCAAAGGTTGCTACGTATAAAAGAGACATCGCGATAACGGGTAGGACGATGTACATGTACGTACCACCGTGCCAACCACCTGCTGGAAATATATGCCAGTGTAGAGAGAATAGGTAAATAAGCGCTGGTGCCAACACGAAGGATGGCATCACCACCCCGAGCATGGCGGTCGACATTATGGTGTAGTCGATCCAGGTGTTGTGCTTCAAGGCGGCAATGGTTCCGACCGTTACCCCCATCAACAATGTGAAGATAAAGGCAACAAAACCTACCTTCGCAGATACTGGAAGTGCAACGGCGATCAGCTCATTTACGGTGTAATCTTGGTATTTAAAAGATGGACCAAAATCACCCTGAAGGATGTTGGTCAAGTACGTGGTGTACTGTTCAAATACAGGTTTATCTAAGCCGTATTTAGCTTCGATGTTAGCCATAACTTCTGGCGGTAATGGACGCTCGCTTGAAAACGGGTTACCCGGAGCGAAACGCATGAGAAAGAAAGATATAGTGATCAACACCAACATGGTTGGAATCGCTTCGAATATCCTTTTCATAATGAATTTAAGCATAAACTCACTCTTTTCAGTCTGTGACAATTAAAATTAGAAAGACGCTACATGCGCGCCCTGCGCATGTAGTGTCTGTATAGTTATAGTTATATTAACTTTTTAGAATCTAAGCTCTTATTATTGAGCTTTGATGTATAAGTCTTTCGAGAAGATCTTATCTTCTGCGTTGTTAGTAGGGAAGCCACCAACGTGCGGATTTAGTAGACGTGATTTCACGTATTGGTAGATAGGTGCGATAGGCATGTCTTTAGCCATTAACGCCTCAGCTTCTAGGTAAAGTGCTTCACGCTCTTCTGCTGATGTAGAGTTAAGTGCTTTATCAATGATTTGGTCGTACTCAGCACTATCGTAGTGAACACCACCGGTAGTGTTGTTACTCTTCATTAGCGTTAGGAATGACGACGCTTCGTTGTAGTCACCACACCAACCAGCACGTGCTACTTCGAAGTCACCAGAATCTTTAGAAGATAGGTAAGTTTTCCACTCTTGGTTTTCAAGCGTTACTTTAAGACCTAGAGTTTTCTTCCACATAGAACCCAGCGCTACAGCAATCTTCTTATGGTTTTCAGAAGTGTTGTAAAGTAGGTTGAAGTTAAGTGGATTGTCTTTACCGTAACCCGCTTCTTCAAGAAGACGAGCAGCTTCTTCATTACGTTCTTTTTGAGACATCTTGCCGTAAGCAGGAAGTTCAGGGTTAAAGCCAGCTGTGATTTCAGGCGTTAGGAAGTAAGCTGGTTTTTGACCTTGTGCTAGGATTGCGTCACTTACGATATTACGGTCGATTGCGTAAGAGATAGCCTTACGTACACGAACATCATCAAATGGTGCTTTCTTAGTGTTAAAGATGTAGTAGTAAGTACATAGGTTACCCGCTACAGATACATCTTCCGCATACTCTTTCTTAAGGCGCTTGAAGTGCTCAGTTGGAAGTTCATTTGTAAAGTCGATTTCACCAGATAGGAAACGGTTCATTTCCGCAACTTGGTTTTCGATTGGTAGGAACGTTACTTTATTAAGAACCGTCTTATCGTTATTCCAGTATTGGTCGTTACGCTTTAGAACTAAACGCTCGTTCACAACCCATTTATCGACAGAAAACGCGCCGTTACCTACAAAGTTACCCGGTTTAGTCCATTGGTCACCGAATTTTTCAACAGTCGCCTGATGTACTGGCTTCATTGTTGTGTGGCCCATCATCATTACGAAATATGGTACCGCTGTATCTAGTTCAACAACAAGCGTGTTTGCATCTACAGCTTTAACACCTAGCTCACTCTTGTCTTTCTTACCCGCTACGATGTCTTTCGCATTCACCATCTTGGTATATTCCATGTACCAAGCATATGGAGAAGCAGTGGCAGGATCGACTGCACGTTGCCAGCTGTAAACGAAATCTTCAGCTGTTACAGGATCGCCGTTAGACCATTTTGCATCTTTACGTAGGTGGAAAGTGAATGTTTTGTTGTCCGTCGTTTCCCAGCTTTCGGCTACACCTGGGATTGTATTACCTTCGCCATCTTGGTTCACTAGACCTTCTAGAAGATCACGAATTACGTGAGATTCTGGTACACCTTGAGATTTGTGTGGGTCGATAGTCGCAACTTCAGTACCGTTACCGCGAACAAGTTCCTGAACTTTTGCTAGTTCTGTGCCTGCTGGAACTTCAGCAGCGATAGAAAGAGTAGAAGTGGCAGCCACTGCCAAACCAGCACCTAGAAGAAGGGCCTGAGTGATTTTATTCTTGTACATTTAATAAACTCCAAGTTTTACGTATTGCATCCATGACTTCTTTGCTAAGTTCACTGAACGGCAGTGATTTAGATTTATTTAGCTCAAAATTTAAGCATAAAAATCTAAAACCTTACAAAGATTGAGGCACACACTATCAACCATTGAAGTAATTTGCCATAAACAAGTCGCAAAAAATCGGATAATTCTCCGAATTACTCAAGGTCACAGTGTAAATCTCTAATAAAAACCTAATGAATAGTTAATTACACATAGGAATTAATTAAAAAACAGCCTTTAGTGTTGATGTATCTGAATTGATACTTTTATTTAGCATCTTATGCTAGAACACTGTCGGCAAATTAACATTAATGCCACATGAAATCTAATTGCACATCACATATCCCCTAAATAGACTGCACTATTTGTGAGGATTATCACTTTATACAAAACAGCATAAAGCACTGCACCAAAACGGATTTGGAAATGCACCAAGACAGACTAAATCACGCGTTGAATTCATATGCAACTTGACTGCTTAGTCATTTATTAAAGACCCTTTTATTTATAAATTACTTTGTAGCACGCACAAAAAAACCGACGTCAAATGTCGGCTTTCTTACTATCTACGTCCCAACCTGAAATACGCTTTCATGTTAAGATCGAAACACGCTATGGAGTGGATTACTTCTTCCAACGCTCCGCTGCTTTCGCGTCGGAGTCTCGAGAGTCAACCCAACGAGTCGCCTCAGTAGTACGTTCTTTTTTCCAAAACGGCGCTTTGGTTTTCAGAAAGTCCATAACAAACTCACACGCTTCGAAGGCAGCGCCACGATGTGCACTGGATACACCAACGTAAACAATCTGGTCACCGATATCTAGATCACCAACGCGGTGAATCACTCGCATCTTCTGAATAGGCCAGCGCGCTTCAGCTTGATCACAGATCTCGCTCAACGACTTCTCTGTCATACCCGGATAATGCTCCAGAGACAAACCAATAACGTTGTCGCCAAGGTTCATGTCGCGAACTTTACCAACAAACGTCACAACCGCTCCCGCAGCCGTACCTTGAGCTAGATAATCGTATTCGCCACCCACAGAAAAGTCTTCAGCAGTAACCAATACTCTTGGATCAATAACTCGAGAGTCATTCATGGTTAACCTCCAGTAACTGGTGGGAAGAAAGCCACTTCGTCGCCGTCTTTCACTTCAGTCGTCAAAGGTACAATTGATTGGTTGAGTGCTGCCAGCAGCTTGCCCTCTTCCAATGCGATATCCCATTTGCCTTCATTTGTTACTAGGTGGCTGCGAATCGCTTCAATAGTATTGTATTGCGCATCGATCTCTAGGCTATCAACACCAACAAGTTCACGAGTTTGTGCAAAGAAAAGTACCGTAATCATGATTCCACCTTAAAGTGACCTGATTTACCACCCGTCTTCTCTAACAGGCGTACGTTCTCGATAACAATGTCTTTCTGAACAGCTTTACACATATCGTAAATTGTTAGCGCGGCAACAGAAGCGGCCGTTAGCGCTTCCATTTCTACGCCTGTCTTACCTGCAAGCTTACATACCGATTCGATTCGAACCTTACTTTCAGACTCGATAGCCTCAAGCTGAACTTCAACCTTAGTCAGTAGCAAAGGGTGACACAGTGGAATCAGGTCCCACGTCTTCTTCGCTGCTTGGATACCAGCAATACGTGCCGTTGCGAAAACATCACCTTTATGGTGGCTGCCAGAAACAATCAGTTCTAGCGTCTCGGCTGACATTTGAACAAAAGCTTCTGCTCTCGCTTCACGTACTGTCTCTGCTTTAGCCGATACATCGACCATGTTTGCTTCGCCAGACGCGTTAATGTGTGTAAATTGGCTCATACTCAAACCACCTTATACAGAAAGATGTGGCATGAAGTTACAAGGACGGTGGCTAGCATCCATCTGTTGCTTGATGATCTTAGTCCAACCGGTGCGGCATGCGCCTGTAGAGCCAGGCATCGCAAAGATAACCGTGTGGTTAGCAAAACCCGCAATCGCACGAGATTGAATCGTCGATGTACCAATCTCTTCGTAAGACACTTGGCGGAAAAGCTCACCAAAGCCTTCTACTTCTTTATCGAATAGTGGTTTAAGTGCTTCAGGCGTGCTGTCACGAGATGTAAAACCCGTACCGCCAGTGATCATAATCGCTTGAACGCTTTCGTCAGCAATCCACTTAGATACGATCGCACGGATCTTGTACATGTCATCGATAACGATTTGCTTATCAACCACGTTGTGGCCTGCTTCTTTAGCATGCTCAGCTAGGTAACCACCTGACGTGTCATTTTCTTCTGTACGAGTATCTGAAACGGTTAGTACTGCGATGTTTGCTGCTTGAAATTTGCTTTCTGCGTGACCCATTTGTTCACCTATATAAATTTTTCAATGATTAGACTTATTCGCCCAGCTTAAAGAAGCTGAGCGATAAAATGCTTTAGAGTATATAGCGGGTTAACCGCCGATTGACGCCAAGTTTGGAGTCATGCCGCTGTTGCCATCATGCAAGAAGTGGCTAACGGACTTGGTTTGAAGCTGAGCCTGAATTCGATCAATGAGCTCTTGCTCTTGCTGATCTTCTTGAATCAGATCTCTCAGTTCAACACCGTGGTCGCCAAACAGACATAGGTGAAGTTTACCGGTCGCAGAAACACGCAGTCGGTTACAACTCTCACAAAAGTCTTTCTCGTAAGGCATGATCAAACCAATTTCACCCTTGTAGTCTGGGTGGACAAACACTTGTGCTGGGCCATCGTTAACAGCTTTGACTTTTAACAGCCAACCATTAGCAATAAGCTGGTTGCGGATCGCTACGCCAGACACATGGTGTTTATCGAACAACTCGTCCATCTCGCCGGTTTTCATCAGCTCGATAAAACGTAATTGAATAGGTTTGTCTTTGATCCAATTAAGGAAGGCTGGTAATTCCTGACTATTGAGGTCTTTCATCAATACGACGTTGACTTTGACTTGTTCAAAGCCAACCTCAAACGCTTTATCAATGCCTCGCATAACCTCTGTAAACTTATTCTCACCAGTGATCTGATGGAACATGCGCGAATCTAAGCTATCCACGCTCACGTTTATATGGGTTAAACCAGCATCACGCCATTGCCCTACTTGTTTCTCCATGCGGTAGCCATTCGTTGTCGTGGCTACTTTTTCGATGCCTGGAGTAGAAGCAACAGTATGTATGATTTCAGGAAAGTCTTTACGCAGGCTCGGCTCTCCGCCAGTAATGCGGATCTTAGAGGTACCACAATCTGCAAACGCTTTAACAATACGTTTGATCTCGGGAACACTTAAAAAAGACGAGTTTTTTTGCCCTGACGGTTTATAACCATCTGGCAAGCAGTAAGTACATTTAAAGTTACAGACGTCTGTAACCGACAAGCGCAAGTAATAAAACTTGCGATGGAATCTATCTTCGAATTGTTGCGCCACGGAACACCTTTCCAAACACGGGAGGCATAATCATTTCCAATTAAGCCCTTGTGACAACATGTCACTGGCTCTTGATGCGTATCGGTACAGCAAATACCACTGTGCGACTTAGCATGCGAGAGCTCGGAGTTATGGCAACTGCACGTTATATTCACACGCGCAGTAGCTGAGTAATAAAATACTTAATATTTGTACGTGAATCTAGCTCTGATGACAAAAAACGGGTCACATCGGCAAAAAAAACGTATCAAACCCTCAAAATAACTCTTGTTGAGTATCTGACGAGAAGCATTTAACCTAAATTATAGTTGGTAATAATCTAACAAGAACAAAAAATGAATATTTACTCTTCGAAGAAAGTCGTAGCAATCGGTGGGGGCCATGGCTTAGGTCGCATGCTAGCTGCATTAAAAGACTTTGGTAACAACGCAACTGGCATTGTTGCAACGACAGATAATGGTGGTTCCACCGGAAGAATTCGAGACTGCCAAGGTGGTATTGCTTGGGGAGATACTCGTAACTGTATCAACCAATTAATCACAGAACCTTCGATCAGTTCGATGATGTTTGAATATCGCTTTCGCGGTCAAGGTGAACTCGATGGTCACAACTTAGGTAACCTAATGCTAACGGCGTTAGACAACCTTTCCGTTCGCCCATTGGAAGCAATTAACCTAATTCGAAATATGCTCAAGGTCGATGTCAATATCGTCCCAATGACCGAGCACCCTTCTGATCTAACGGCTCTATCAATGGACGGTCGTTGGGTAACTGGCGAAACTAACGTTGACGACATGACAGAAAAGCTGCGCATGATGGACTTATCTCCAGAAGTACCGGCAACCAAAGAAGCTGTAGCTGCCGTTGAGCAAGCAGACTGCATTGTCCTTGGACCAGGAAGCTTTTTAACCAGTGTGATGCCCCCGCTGCTACTGCCAGAAATTGGCAAAGCAATCGCGGAAAATACCAAGGCAAAAGTTATCTTTGTTGAAAACCTTTCGCCAGAACACGGCCCTGCAGGAAAAATGACGCTTCAAGAACAATTGGAGTGGTGTGAACGTACCTGTAAGGCAAGAAAGATAGACATTGTACTAGGCAATGAACCACACCCTGAATTAGAAGGGCAATGGAATTGTGTGACCACTGATCTTGCCTCTCCTAACCGAGATTGGCGACACGACCGTTTAAAACTCCAACAAGCGATTAGGGATCAACTAGCTTAATGCTTGTAGCTTAGGCTAGACGACAGAGACCAGTAAAAACAAAAAAGGAGCATCATGCTCCTTTTTTAATATCTACTTATGCCACCATCAACCGCTTTAGAGATCAGTCATCAACTGCTGATATTCCGTGTACGTTGATAACAGAAGTTCTTGCATATCTTGAAAATCAACGTCTGTCACGGGTAACGCTTGTTTCACTTTTGCATCCACACTAATCGCAAAACTACACAAAGAATCTGCGCCAAAGCTCGCGGCACTGCTCTTTAAGGCATGGCTAATGTCGGCCAGATACTTCGATGTATCCGTGTCTTTATTGAGATCTAGGTGCTCATAGTATCCTTTCAATTCACCTAAAAATATTTCCAGTAGCACTGGAACATTCTCTTGCCCGATTTCGCCGGCAAGTTCATCAACTTTTTGCTGATTTAATACTTTCGTCATTATGATTTTCTTATTGTTTGGTGATTACTGCTTCGCATTCCACGTTTGCAACTTACGGTATATCGTAGATGGACTGACATCTAAGAAACCGGCCGCGCGGGGAATGTTGCCGTCACACGCTTTTATGGCCTGTTCGATAGCCGTCTTCTCAGTGATCCACAATGGGAAAATATCTTTTACCGTGATGTCTTCGTTCTGCTTCTCTTTCAAGCGCAGGCTGTTTTCAATCGGTTGGTTCAATGGTGGTGGAAGCATGTTGAGAGTAATCTCTTTACCATTATTCAATACCACCACATTTCGTAATACGTTTTGTAATTGACGAACGTTACCCGGCCACTCGTATTGGTTAAAGCGATCCAACACTTCCTGAGCAAAACGCACAAAGGCCTTACCTTCCTCAACCGACATGTAGCCTAGTAACGAGTACGCAATCTCGATGACATCTTCACCACGCTCGCGTAATGGCGGCAAGTGCAGTGGAATCACGTATAAACGATAGTATAAATCTTCTCTAAAGCGACCTTCTTGTACTTCTTTCCAAGGGTCACGGTTGGTCGCACACACAAAACGAACATCCACACTCTTCATCTTCGAAGAGCCGACTTTTTGAAAAGTACCGGTTTGGATAAAGCGCAGCAGCTTAGTTTGCAGCTCTAAGTCCATTTCGCACAGCTCATCAAGGAACAGTGTTCCACCATCAGCAAGCTCAGCAGCACCTTGGCGATCGGTCGCAGCACCGGTAAAGGCACCTTTAACGTGACCAAACAGCTCACTTTCAATCAGATCTTTAGGAATTGCCGCACAGTTGATTGCGATAAAAGGCTTATCGCCACGCTTGCTCGCTGCATGAATGGCTTCTGCACATACCTCTTTACCGGTACCACTTTCACCAGTAATGAAAATGCTCGCCTTACTCGATGCAGCAGAATCAATCGTTCGGTAAACCTGCTGCATGGTTTGGCTGCTGCCGATAAAGCCTTGGTAATTTTGGTTTCCCGGGTGTTCCGAGCTGTTTTTAAGCTTGGTGGCTTTGCGGATCGCGTTGTTCACCGTAATACGGAGTCGGTCGGCTTCACACGGTTTGATAAGGAAATCTTGAGAACCATGACGCATCGCTTCTACGGCGGTATCGATAGAGCCGTGAGCCGTCATGAAGATAACCGGAACTTCAGGGTACTTTTGTTTTACAGCAAATAGCACGTCCATACCGGTCATGTCAGGCAGACGTAGATCTAATAAAATAAGGTCTGGGATTCGATGATTCAAACTCTCGATTGCATCGCGGCCAGTGCCGACAATGTTGATATCAATTTCGAGCGGTGTAAGATACGAGCGATATAAAGCTGCTACCGAAGCGGTATCCTCAACCATCAACAAATACTTCGATTTGTTATCTAGCGTTTTTGATTGCATATCCTAGCCATTTATAATTTGCATTTCTTATTATAGTCGCATTCCGCTTTGCATTATGCAAATTAGCCACAATATTTGTAGTGTGTTTTTTTACTTACTTCAAATAATCAATGTTTTATCTACCTGGCACGAACGATGCAACAGTGTAAATGACCTCCGGGTCACCTAGCCAACTGACGTTGTTAGTGGACCGAGTGTTCACAAACGTAAGCCAGTAGAATATTTACTACTGGCTGTTTTTTTGCCTGAAGCACTCTCAATTTTTGTCTTGAGGGGATCAACTTCTCGAGTGAAAAGCGAGATTAGCTGTTGGTAATAAACTGCTTTCTTAGCTGCTCAATTTCATCACGCTTCTGTGCTGCCAATTCAAATTCTAGGTTCTGAGCATGCTGATACATCGCAGCTTCAAGCTTGCTGATCTCTTTATCAAGCTGTTGCGGTGTAAGTACAGCATAACTTTCAGAAGGCTCTGCAACCTTAGATAGAGGAACTTGCTTCGATTGGCGCTGCTGCTTCGACTTGGTTAGATCACCTAGCTCCATAATGTCTTTGATATTACGTTTCAACGCTTGCGGCGTGATGCCTTGCTCTTCATTGTAGGCTTGCTGCTTCTCACGACGACGATCGGTTTCATCAATCGCTTTTCTCATCGACTTAGTAATTGAATCACCATAAAGGATCGCTCGACCTTCCAAGTTACGAGCTGCGCGACCAATGGTTTGGATCAGAGAACGCTCAGAACGCAAGAAGCCCTCTTTATCTGCATCAAGAATCGCCACCAGCGACACTTCTGGCATATCCAAACCTTCACGAAGTAAGTTAATACCCACTAACACGTCGAACTCGCCCAAACGTAGGTCTCGAATGATCTCTACACGCTCAACGGTATCGATATCCGAGTGCAAATAACGAACCTTAACACCATGCTCACTAAGGTATTCGGTTAAGTCTTCTGCCATTCGTTTAGTCAACGTAGTGACCAATACGCGCTCTTCTTTAACTGAACGGATTCTGATTTCAGATAACAAGTCATCCACCTGAGTCGCGACAGGTCTTACTTCGATGATTGGGTCTAACAGACCAGTAGGACGCACCACTTGATCAGCAATTTCACCATCTGATTTATCAATCTCATAATTACCCGGCGTGGCCGACACAAAAATGGTTTGTGGCGCGATCGATTCGAACTCTTCAAATTTCATCGGACGGTTATCCAACGCAGAAGGCAACCTAAAGCCAAACTCAACCAAAGTTTCTTTACGAGAGCGGTCACCTTTATACATGGCACCAATTTGCGGCACAGTTACATGTGACTCATCGATGATCAGCAAACCATCATCAGGCAGGTAATCAAATAACGTTGGAGGCGCTTCCCCTTCCGCACGGCCGCTCAAGTATCGTGAATAGTTTTCGATACCGGAACAGAAACCCAACTCCGTCATCATCTCGATATCAAACTGAGTTCTTTGAGAAATACGCTGTTCTTCGAGAAGCTTGTTGTTGTCTTTTAAATATTGAGCCCTATCGCGCAACTCATCCTTAATCTTCTCAATCGCCTCAAGGATCTTCTCTCTTGGGGTTACATAGTGAGTTTTTGGATAAACGGTAAAACGCGGTAAGTCTCTTTGTTTCACCGCACCAGTCAGAGGATCAAAAATACTAATGCAGTCCACTTCGTCATCGAACATTTCAATTCGAACCGCATCTTGGTCAGATTCTGCTGGGAAGATATCAATCACCTCACCACGAACACGGAACTGCCCACGTTCAAATGCGACATCGTTTCTTGAATATTGCAGCTCAGCCAAGCGGCGTAGGATGTCTCGCTGATCCATCACCTCACCACGACTCAAATGAAGCATCATCTTCAAATAAGACTTAGGATCACCAAGACCGTAGATAGCCGATACAGACGCAACAATAATGGCATCTTTTCTTTCTAACAAAGCTTTGGTAGCTGAAAGTCTCATTTGCTCAATATGAGCATTTATCGACGCATCTTTCTCGATAAAGGTATCCGTGGTTGGAACGTAGGCTTCCGGTTGGTAATAATCGTAGTAAGAAACAAAGTACTCAACGGAGTTATTCGGAAAGAAAGATTTCATCTCGCCATAAAGTTGAGCTGCCAACGTTTTGTTAGGCGCTAACAAGATTGCTGGTCTTTGAGATTGAGAAATGACGTTGGCAAGAGTAAAGGTTTTACCAGAGCCCGTTACCCCTAATAGAGTTTGATGTGCCAAACCAGAATCTAATCCATCTAGTAATCTGGTTATCGCTGTCGGCTGGTCACCGGACGGGCTATAGTCCGATACCAAGTCAAAGAGTTTACTCATAGGTCGCCATTTCCATACTGTGTATTTAATCAGGTCATTGTCACTCTAGGAGCTATGTCGTTGCAACTATTATCTAGAGAAATGCTTCTTAAGATTAGATATCAGTGATAGCTTTTACTTTTAGAAATTGGTATTATCCGTGCCCTTGCAAGATCTCTTCAGCTAAATCACTTAATTTTTCATCCACTACTTTTCCCCAAAAAATCTAAAAATAGCACTTGTTTTACTGTATGTTTTATAATCGTCAAAAGTTATACAATCGTGATATTTTGATACAAATCTTTTAAATACATTACCTTACCTCAGATTTTTATATTCTCAGATTTATCCTAATTATTGTTGTTAAAGTTTCACGCACACACTTATCCACAATTTTGGTGGATAACTAAAGAAAGGCTAAATCCGGTAAGGCGTCCAAGAAAGTAAAGTTTTTTATATTATTTTTTTCTGCTATTTTTTATTGACAGAAATTCGGACTATTATTAGAATTCGCGTCGCTAACGAGCAATTCCCCTTTAGTTCAGTTGGTAGAACGGCGGACTGTTAATCCGTATGTCGCAAGTTCAAGTCTTGCAAGGGGAGCCAAATTCAGAAAAAAGCTCAATCGAAAGATTGGGCTTTTTTCGTATATAACTGCGACTAACTTGTTCCAAGTTAATGTCACAAACCTAGCCGCCCGCGTTCAAGTCTCGACAAGGGGAGCCAAATTTAAAGAAGCCGCATCACTCGATGCGGCTTTTTGCGTTTTAGCGGTTTGGGAACGTATTCGACTCGCTGCTTTCCTTCTCTTTTTGATAGTTCTGAGCACAAAAAGCCACAAATATGACCCTATTCGTAGGAAGTAAATCGAGTTCAATTCAAGAATGATCTTATGAAAGATCCAGTTTGACTACTCCTATAAACTGTCTCACGAAGTAAAAATTGGCCGTCTATACTTACGGTAACTTTAATAATCAATCGATTACCTGATGTTTTTTTCACCAAGTGTCTAAATCCCTAGTGATCCTTGGTTGTTATTAGGTAAGCAAAGCAGGATAATATCGGGATCGGAATCTCAAGAATTAATCCATTATGACCGAATACCTTTTGTTGTTGGTTGGCACAGTGCTGGTCAATAACTTTGTACTAGTGAAGTTTTTAGGGCTATGTCCTTTCATGGGAGTCTCCAAGAAACTGGAGACTGCGATTGGCATGGGCCTCGCGACGACTTTCGTTCTGACGTTAGCGTCGGTATCTGCATACCTAGTAGAAACCTACATCCTTACCCCTCTGGGTATTGAATACCTGCGTACCATGAGCTTCATCTTGGTTATCGCGGTGGTTGTTCAATTTACGGAAATGGTCGTTCACAAAACCAGCCCAACTCTATATCGCCTGTTGGGTATCTTCCTGCCTCTTATCACCACCAACTGCGCGGTGTTAGGTGTGGCACTTTTGAACATCAATGAAAACCACAACTTCATTCAGTCGATCATCTATGGTTTCGGCGCTGCGGTTGGTTTCTCGCTTGTATTGATCCTATTTGCTGCGATGCGTGAGCGTATTGCGGTTGCTGATGTTCCTATGCCATTCAAAGGCGCATCGATTGCGATGATCACAGCAGGCCTAATGTCTCTGGCATTTATGGGCTTTACTGGGTTGGTGAAGTAAGAATGAGTACCATCTTAATTGCAATCATTGCACTCGCCGTTTTAGCCGCTGTTTTTGGCGCTATCTTAGGCTTTGCTTCTATTCGCTTTAAAGTAGAAGCCGATCCGATCGTTGATCAAATCGATACTATTTTACCGCAAACTCAATGTGGCCAGTGTGGTTACCCTGGTTGTCGCCCATACGCAGAGGCGATCGCTAACGGAGATAAGATCAACAAATGTCCTCCCGGCGGCCAAGCTACGATTGAGAAGCTTGCAGATTTAATGGGCGTAGAAGTTGAAGACTCCGCTCATGACTTAGACAACAAAGTAAAAACCGTTGCCTTCATTCATGAAGATATGTGTATTGGCTGTACCAAATGCATTCAAGCCTGCCCTGTCGACGCCATTGTTGGTGGCACCAAGGCACTTCACACAGTAATCAAAGATGAATGTACAGGTTGTGATCTATGTGTCGCACCGTGCCCTACTGACTGTATCGAAATGATTCCAGTGGCAACAACGACTGAAAATTGGAAATGGCAGATGAACATCATTCCTGTTACTGATATCACTAACCAAGCGACTGATGCGACCGCGTCAGAGCCTAAGGCATAGGGTTAGTATGATCTCTTTAATTGAACAAATTCGCACGGGCTCAATTTGGAACTTCCCGGGCGGTGTGCACCCTGCTGAAAACAAGAAACAGTCGAATACTACTGATATCGTGCATGCAAGGCTCCCAGAAGAAATCGTTCTTCCAGTGAAACAGCATATCGGTAAGCCTGGTAACTTGTTGGTTGCTGTCGGTGATGCCGTACTCAAAGGTCAACAACTGACGGCCTTAGAGACTGGTTTTACTTTGCCAGTACATGCACCAACATCGGGTGTGATTACCGCTATCGAACCACGAACCACCGCTCACCCTTCAGGCTTGAGCGACGTGTGCGTGGTTATTAAACCTGATGGCCTCGACGCTTGGGTTGCAAAACACCCGGTTGAAGATTTTTCTACAAAGACATCCGATGAACTGCTTGATGTAATTCGCCAAGCTGGTATCTCAGGCATGGGTGGCGCAGGCTTCCCCACCGCTAAAAAGCTTCAATCAGGCTTAGGTCGTACCGACATTTTAATCGTCAACGCTGCTGAGTGTGAACCTTACATCACCTCAGATGACAAGTTGCTGCAAGAGCATGCCGAAGAAGTATTAAAAGGCATCGAAGTGGTTGAACACATTCTTCAACCAAAGTTGACGGTTATCGGCATTGAAGACAACAAACCAGATGCGATAAAAGCTCTTGAGATTGCTGCGAAAGACAAAGATATCGTCATTCGTGTTATCCCAACTAAATACCCTTCTGGTGGTGAGAAGCAACTTATCAAGATCCTCACCAACAAAGAGGTTCCAGCTGGCGGCATCCCTGCAGACATTGGTGTTTTGGTTCAGAACGTCGGTTCTCTTTATTCTATTAAGCGAGCGGTAATTGACGGCGAACCTGTGGTTAACCGCGTTGTGACCTTAACCGGTAAAACCTTTAAGCAACCTCGTAACGTTTGGGCGCTATTAGGCACACCTGTACATGAGTTACTTGAAGAGTTTGGCTACAAAGCCGATAAAAAATTGCCGCGTTTGATTTTGGGTGGCCCTATGATGGGCTTCACCTTGCCACATGCCAATGTGCCAATCACCAAAACGTCGAACTGTATTTTAGCGCCAACGCGTCGTGAGATCTCACCAAGCACTTACGAGATGGAATGTATTCGTTGCAGCGCGTGTGCTGAAGCTTGCCCTGCGTCTCTACTTCCTCAACAACTGCAATGGCATGCGAAAGCCAACGAGTTGGATAAGTGTGAAGAGCTGAATATTAAAGACTGTATTGAATGTGGTGCTTGTGCGTTTGTCTGCCCAAGTGAAATCCCTCTTGTTCAGTACTATCGCCAGGCAAAAGCAGAAATCAAAACAAGAAAAGATGAAGCAACGGCCGCAGAACGCGCCAAGATTCGTTTCGAAGAGAAAAACGCTCGTATGGAGCGTGACAAAGCTGAACGTGAAAATCGCTTCAAGAAAGCTGCTGACAACCGTCGTAAAGATATGAAGTCTGCGGATGGTGATGATGCGATTGCAGCTGCGATTGCTCGCGTTAAAGCGCAAAAAGCTGCGGCAGACCAAACAGCTAATGCAGAACCAGCCGTGAAACCTGCGGTAGCCGCTGCGATTGCGAAGGCAAAAGCGAAACAAGCTGCAGCTCAAAAAGCAAACGACGCCGGACCTGATAACTCTGAAATGTCTAAGTTACGAGAAGAGCGTAAGAGACAAGCTAGAGAACGTAAAGCACAACAAGCTGCAACGGATAATCCAGCAGAGAACTCTGGCGATACTAAGAAAGATGCTGTCGCTGCGGCTATTGCTCGCGCTAAAGCCAAGAAAGCTCAACAAGCGGAGTCAGCGTCTGAAGCTTCAGCTGAAAGTTCTGGCGACGCTAAGAAAGATGCTGTTGCTGCAGCTATCGCTCGTGCTAAAGCCAAGAAAGCTCAACAAGCAGAGTCAGCTGCTCAAACCGAAAGTGAAGCGCCGGTTAAAAGTTCTGGCGACGCTAAGAAAGACGCAGTCGCTGCAGCAATTGCTCGCGCTAAAGCCAAAAAAGCACAACAAGCTGAATCAGCTGCTCAAACCGAAAGTGAAGCTCCAGCTAAAAGCTCTGGCGATGCCAAGAAAGACGCAGTCGCTGCGGCCATTGCTCGTGCTAAAGCCAAGAAAGCTCAACAAGCGGAATCAGCTGCTCAAACCGAAAGTGAAGCTCCAGCTAAAAGCTCTGGCGACGCTAAGAAAGATGCAGTCGCTGCCGCTATCGCTCGCGCTAAAGCCAAGAAAGCTCAACAAGCGAAATCAGCTACTCAAACCGAAAGTGAAGCTCCGGTTGAAAGCTCTGGCGACGCTAAGAAAGATGCCGTTGCTGCGGCTATTGCTCGCGCTAAAGCGAAGAAAGCACAGCAGGCTAAGCAAGACCAAACGACAGAAACTCCTGAGCCAGTGGTTGAAGCTAAAACTCAACAAGAGTCAGTCGATCCTAAGAAAGCTGCAGTTGCCGCCGCGATTGCTCGCGCTAAGGCGAAAAAAGCACAACAAGCGAAGCAGGTCGAAGCTCAAGCAACCGCCCCTGAAATTGAAGTGGAAGCTGAAACTCAATCAGAACCCGTCGATCCTAAAAAAGCAGCCGTTGCTGCCGCTATTGCTCGTGCTAAAGCAAGAAAGGCGCAGCAAGAGCAAGACAAAAAGAATAATGAGGAGAAAGAGTAGTGGCCTTCTTTATCGCCAGCTCACCGCACGCACACAGTCGTAGAAGCACCCCAGATCTGATGAAATGGGTCGCTATTTGTGCATTGCCAGGTCTACTAGCTCAAACCTACTTCTTCGGATGGGGTACGCTCATCCAGTTAGTATTTGCTATTGCACTTGCTGTTACCTTTGAAGCCGCTGTAATGCTGCTAAGAAAACGTCCGCCAGTGATGGCATTACGTGATTACAGCGCTGTTGTGACCGCTTGGCTGTTAAGTGTCGCGATTCCGCCACATTCTCCTTGGTGGATTCTAGTCATAGGTATGTTCTTCGCTATTGTCATCGCTAAGCACCTATATGGCGGCCTTGGACAAAATCCATTTAATCCAGCGATGGTCGCTTACGTTGTTTTGCTGATCTCATTTCCAGTTCAGATGACCAGCTGGAATGCACCGGCCAGCTTAACGGCTGAAGCAACAAGCTTTGTTGACTCTTTCTTGATGATCTTTACCGGTTTCAACAATGAAGGTTTATCTCTTCAACAAGCACGCCTTGGTATTGATGGTACCACCATGGCAACACCACTTGATGCCTTCAAAACCGCATTGACAGCAGGCAACACCGCTTCTGAAGCTCTGTCTCAACCACAATTCAGCTGGTTAGCAGGCGTGGGCTGGGAATGGGTTAACCTTGCCTACCTAGTCGGCGGATTAGTGCTCATCAAGCAACGCGTGATTCAATGGCATATTCCTGTGGCTTTCATCGGCAGCCTTGCGCTGTTTAGCCTAGTGTTCTTAATCCTAACCCCAGGTGAAACAGCTTCTCCAACCATTCACCTATTGTCTGGCGCAACCATGCTTGGTGCATTCTTCATTGCAACCGATCCGGTTTCCGCCTCGACGACAGTGAAAGGTCGCTTGGTATTTGGTGCGCTGATCGGTGGTCTAGTCTTTATCATCCGCAGCTGGGGCGGCTTCCCTGATGGCGTAGCGTTTGCTGTATTGTTAGCCAACATGTGTGTTCCACTGATTGACTACTACACCAAACCTCGTACATACGGCCACTAAGGAAGCAGATACTATGCTAAATGCAATTAAGAAAAACGGTCTTGTACTTGCGATTTTTGCGTGTGCTTCAACAGGTTTGGTCGCGGTAACTCACTACCTGACCAAAGATCAGATCAAACAGCAAGAACAGGCTCAGTTACTGTCTGTGCTTAACCAAGTGATCCCGCATGATCTGCACGATAATGAACTCTTTTCAGCCTGCACTCTGGTTCAAGCAGAAGAGCTGGGCACTGAGCAAGCGATGCCGGCTTACATTGCTAAAATCAATGGTGAGCCGAGTGCGATTGCGATTGAAGTGATTGCCCCTGACGGCTACAACGGCGCGATTAAAGTGATTGTTGGAATGAAGATCGACGGTACTATTTTAGGTACTCGCGTGCTTTCTCACCAAGAAACGCCAGGTTTGGGTGATAAGATTGATTTGCGTGTAAGTGATTGGATTCTTTCGTTTGCAGGCAAACAAGTAACAGATTCTAATCTTGACCGTTGGAAGGTTCGTAAAGACGGTGGTGACTTTGACCAGTTTACTGGTGCAACCATCACACCAAGAGCGGTCGTGAAGTCAGTCAAACAAGCGGTTCAATACGTTAACCAAAACAACCAAGCATTGCTTGCTCAACCTCTAAATTGTGGTGGTGAATAATGAGTGACCATAAAACACTGATCAAAAATGGCATGTGGGCCAATAACCCTGCCCTAGTGCAACTTCTTGGGTTATGTCCGCTGCTGGCTGTATCGTCAACAGTCACTAACGCACTTGGGCTAGGTATCGCTACCTTGCTTGTATTAGTCGGGTCGAACGTGTCTGTTTCTCTGGTTCGAAACCATGTGCCAAAAGAAGTGCGTATTCCAGTATTCGTGATGATCATTGCATCACTGGTAACCTGTGTTCAACTACTGATGAATGCCTACGCATACGGGCTTTACCTATCTTTGGGTATCTTCATCCCACTGATCGTAACCAACTGTATCATCATTGGCAGAGCTGAAGCCTTCGCGTCTAAAAACGAAGTGCTACCTGCTGCTCAAGATGGTTTCTGGATGGGCCTTGGCATGACATCGGTACTGGTTGTATTGGGTGCGATGCGTGAGGTTATTGGTAACGGAACCCTATTTGATGGCGCAGACTTGCTCCTTGGTGATTGGGCTTCGGTATTGCGCATCCAGATATTCCAATTTGATAACAGCTTCTTGTTAGCCCTGCTACCACCCGGTGCCTTTATTGGTGTTGGTTTCTTGATTGCTTTGAAAAATATCATCGACAACCAAGCTAAAGCTAGACAGCCCAAACAAGAAAAACCAGCTATTGAACGCGCTCGCGTTACCAATGCCTGATAAGTTACAGTAGCTTAAACCCTGCTGAGTAACTCAACCGCTCAGCAGGTAAATAGATAAACCAAGTACACATAATAATGACGCTCATAAGAGCGCGTAACCGATGATAAAGCCTGAACCATTGCGGAACTTGTTATTTTAAAACGAGTAAGTTTGAAAGAACTTCGCCGGAACTCAAGCCCTAACTATTTGAAAGTAATGTCGCTATGAACAATGTAAAACGAGTAGAAATACTTGAGCGTTTAAGAGAAAACAATCCAAAGCCAGAAACTGAGCTTAACTGGAACAGCCCTTTCGAGTTGCTGATCGCCGTGCTCTTATCTGCGCAGGCAACCGATGTCAGCGTCAACAAAGCCACTGATAAGCTTTACCCCGTTGCTAATACGCCACAGGCTATTTTCGACCTAGGTGTCGATGGCCTAAAAGAGTACATCAAGACCATAGGCCTGTTTAATTCGAAAGCAGAAAACACCATCAAAACGTGTCGTATGCTGCTTGACCTACACAATGGTGAAGTACCGGAAGATCGCGCTGCATTAGAAGCCCTTCCTGGCGTTGGCCGTAAGACTGCCAACGTAGTATTGAATACCGCTTTCGGTTGGCCAACCATTGCCGTTGACACTCACATCTACCGTGTATCAAACCGCACCAAGTTAGCGATGGGTAAAACGGTCGATGATGTTGAAGCTAAGCTGCTCAAAGTCATTCCAAAAGAATTCAAACTGGATGTCCACCATTGGCTCATTCTTCATGGACGTTACACCTGTGTCGCGCGTAAACCACGCTGTGGCAGCTGTATCATTGAAGACCTATGTGAGTTCAAAGAGAAGACGGACGTCTAGGCTAACAAGCCTATTGGCCAAAAAGCGCCGCGTTTATCTAGCGGCATAAAACAGAATTACAAAAACGTATACATAATTAAAGCTAGGAGCAAATCATGTCAAACGGTCGTATTTTACACACCATGCTACGCGTGGGTGATCTAGACAAGTCTATCGAGTTCTACACCAATGTAATGGGCATGCAGCTATTACGTAAGAACGAAAACAAAGAGTACGAATACACGCTGGCTTTCGTTGGCTTTGGTGATGAATCTCAAGGAGCTGTGATTGAGCTGACTCACAACTGGGGCACGACTGAATACGACCTTGGCTCAGCTTTTGGTCACGTTGCTATCGGTGTTGATGACATCTACACAACGTGTGATGCAATTAAAGCAGCAGGCGGTAACGTAACGCGTGAAGCTGGTCCGGTTAAAGGCGGCTCTACACACATCGCATTCGTTAAAGATCCTGATGGCTACATGATTGAACTTATTCAGAACAAACAAGCAAGTGCTGGTCTAGAAGGTTAATTCCTAACAAACCGCTATGAAGTTTGGCTTTGAAAATAAAAGCCTAAACCAATACCAAAAGAAGCGAGCCCTATGCTCGCTTCTTTTTTATGTTTCCACGCATGAACAATACCCTTCACTAATTATTATTAACAATCTCACCAATGAAACTTTACATGATAATGATTATCATTTAAATTAACCACCTATTGATTAGTGAGGTAATACAATGATTAGCGAATGGGAAAAACACACGTTACTTGCCGATACTGCATTGCAGCTCGACGATCCTGTACGAAGTATTCTTCACTATCAGCAAGCATTAAACTTAAGCGAAGAAATTACTGAACGCACTGATATTCAGGCTGATGAGCGTTTGCTGATTTCAGTTATCTCTTGCCATAACCTTGCTCAATTCTGGCGATGGGCTGGAGATACAGACTACGAACTCAAGTACCTTCAACTTGCTTCAGAAAAAGTACTGACCCTGATTCCGCAGTGCCCGAATACACAATGCTCCAGCTTTATAGATTCTATTGGTTGCTGTAAGAAAGCCCTTATCGATTTCATGAAACGCCATCCCAACCCTAAAATTGCCTCTATGGTTGAAAAAATCGATACCGCGACCAACTGTGAAATGATCGCTCGCTTCCGCTTGAACTAAACAAGTTACGTTTAGACAATAGCTCCAAATTTTAAAGACAAAAAAGCCCGTCATTACGACGGGCTATCTGATTTCAAAACAAGCAATTATTCTGCTTAAACCTGCGTACGACCTAAAGAGATCACAACGCGTCGGTTCTTGTCTTTACCAATTGGCGAATTGTTGTCTGCAATCGGGCGACGTTTACCATAGCCCTGAACTTGGATACGATCTTCTGGCAAGCCTAAAGATTTGAAGTACTCTCTTAACGATTCCGCTCTGCGCTCTGAAAGGTTTTGGCTAATACCTTTGCTGTCGACAGAATCGGTGTACGTTGCCACCAGCACAAGATCGATGTCTTGGTTATAGCGAACGTAATCGGCGATCTGGCTCAGCCTTTTGCGCGACGACTTGTTCAGCTGATCGCTGTTACGGTCATAGTGCAAAATAGTGAAAGAGATATCTTCAAAGCTGTAAGGCAGCAGGTTAGCAACACAGTCACTGAACACATTGTATTTTTCTTGGAATAACACCGACGACAGCGACACTTCGATTCGCTGGTCGCGGCTCTGCCACTCTTGGTAACTGAATGTCGGGTAGCGCCCTTTCTCCAACTCACTCAAAATCCCCCAAGCTGTTTGACCACCGACGTAGCCATCAAATTGTTGGAAGAACTTAATGGTTGTCATGCGATCAGCACTTTCACCCGGACGCCAAGGTGGCGGCATCGAAATCAAGCTGACATTACGCGTAGCACCCATTGGGCGACGCATTTTAAGCTCAAAGTCCAAAATGATTTTTTTACTCGCGCGAGATGAGAACTCAGCATCACCAAAATTTGGGATAGGGTGAACCAAGCGGCATTCGAGTGGCGTGTTGGCCACCATCTCCCACTTTGACTGTTGAGGAGATGCTCCATAACGCTTTTCTTGTGCCATTACTGGTAACGACATAAGTAGCGAAAATAGCATTGAACCTGTTATGAGTTGTTTCTTCATAAAGTGGAGTATCTCTTAAGCAATTCGTTTAACAATGCAGCCAATTGCCGCATTTTTCTCTCACGTTTAAATATGCAATTATCAAGCCGCAATGGATTAGGTAATTTATGATTTATTGCCCTTCCCTAGTTTTTATCACTGCTATTATCTGCAATAATGCAGCCTTAATCACACTTATTTGGGCTAACATGACTGTAGAAAACGAAGCTCTGACCCTAAAAAAACGCTTTCGTGGCTATTTTCCAGTGGTCATCGACGTGGAAACCGCAGGGTTTAACGCTGAAACCGATGCATTATTAGAAATCTGTGCCATTACGTTAAAAATGGATGAGAACGGAGATCTGCACCCTGCATCAACGCTTCATTTTCACATTGAGCCTTTTGAAGGCGCAAATATAGAGCAGGCAGCATTAGACTTTAACGGAATTAAAGACCCATTTAGCCCATTACGTGGTGCTGTGTCGGAACAAGAAGCCCTTAAAGAAATCTACAAGCTAGTGAGAAAAGAACAAAAAGCTTCAGATTGCAGTCGTGCAATCATGGTTGCTCACAACGCTACATTCGATTTGAACTTCGTTAATGCAGCAAGTGAGCGCTGTAAGCTTAAACGCGTCCCTTTCCATCCATTTGCTACTTTTGACACTGCAGCTCTTAGTGGTCTTGCCTACGGTCAAACCGTTTTGGCTAAAGCTTGCCGCACTGCAGGGATGGAATTTGACAACAAAGAAGCACACTCTGCTTTGTATGATACGCAAAAAACCACAGAGTTATTTTGCGGCATTGTAAACAAATGGAAAGCCCTTGGTGGTTGGCCTCTTGTTGACGAAGAATAAAAAAATAGAGTCGGTAAACGTTCACTCGTATTGCCTTCATAAAAAACACAACATCCCGAGAATAATATGAATCCTGTTGTAATTTCAGTTTGCATCATGCTTGTTTTAGCTTTGATGCGCGTAAACGTAGTCGTTGCTCTCACGTTCAGCGCAATTATCGGTGGCGTAGCCTCTGGTATGGGCTTGAACGACGCAGTCGCGGCTTTCGAAAGTGGATTAGGTGGCGGTGCAACTATCGCACTTAGCTACGCTATGCTTGGTACATTCGCTGTTGCTATCTCACGTTCTGGTATCACAGACCTGCTTGCTCAAAGCGTCATTAAGCGTATTCACGGTAAAGAGAACAGTGCAGCATCTAATGGTCTAAAATATGGCATCCTAGCGTCTTTGATCCTAGTGACCATGTCTTCGCAAAACGTAATCCCTGTACATATCGCCTTTATCCCAATCTTAATCCCACCTCTATTAGGCGTATTCGCAAAAATGAACCTAGACCGTCGTCTAGTTGCGTGTGTACTTACTTTTGGTCTGATTACACCTTACATGGTGTTACCGATTGGTTTTGGTGGCATCTTCCTAAACAACATCCTGCTAAAAAACCTTCACGACAACGGTCTTGAAAACGTAGTAGCAAGCCAAGTACCAATGGCGATGTTGTTACCGGCTGCAGGCATGATCTTTGGCCTTCTTACGGCCGTGTTCTTTACTTACCGTAAGCCACGTCAATACAAAGAAACCTCTCACACTGTTGTTTCAACAGAAGTGAAAGAGATCAACAAGAAGCACATCCTAGTGGCTGCTGCTGGTATTGTTGCTGCGCTAACGGTTCAGCTATCGACGGGTTCTATGATCATCGGTGCTTTGGCTGGTTTCATGGTATTCACCTTCGGTGGTGTAATCGCTTGGAAGGAGACACACGATGTCTTCACTAAAGGCGTTCACATGATGGCAATGATCGGTTTCATCATGATTGCAGCGGCAGGTTTTGCGGCAGTTATGAAGCAAACGGGTGGCGTTGAATCTCTGGTTGAAGCACTTTCAACCAGCATTGGTGACAACAAACCTCTAGCGGCATTGCTTATGCTAATCGTTGGCCTGTTGGTAACAATGGGTATCGGCTCTTCGTTCTCTACGATTCCAATCCTTGCAACTATCTACGTTCCACTAGCGGCAGCATTTGGTTTCTCACCAATGGCAACGATCGCTTTAGTAGGTACAGCTGCAGCGCTAGGTGATGCGGGCTCTCCGGCTTCTGACTCAACATTAGGTCCAACGTCTGGTCTAAATGCTGATGGTCAACATGAGCACGTTTGGGAAACCGTTGTACCGACATTCTTACACTACAACATCCCACTGATCGTATTCGGTTGGGTTGCGGCTATGGTTCTGTAATTGGGTTCTTTAGCTAAGAATCAATACGCAATAAACCGTAAGTAGTAAGCTATAAGCTAAAGAAAGACATTATAAAGACCGCCTCGTGCGGTCTTTTTTGTTCCTGGGATTCATTCCACTCTTCCTTCCTCCTCACTCTCAATGAACCAGCGACGCCAAACAAAAAAGGCTTACTCTGATGAGTAAGCCTTGGACATAATTTACGTTAATACAGACAGCTCTAGCTGAATTATGCAGCGGGAGCGTTGTTCACAAGCACTTCACGAATCGACTTAAGCGTCGCTTCAGTCGATTGGTAATCTAACTCAACTTCACTAAAGATACCGTTCACTTCAAGCATTAACGTCGGGTAAGAATGTACGCCCATCGCTTCTTTAAAGCCTAACTGGTCATCTAATTCACTTTCCAATAACTTACTAGAAAGATCATTTTCAAACTGTTGCACATTCATCCCTAGCTCTTCAGCTAACTGCAAATGCGTTTCTTGGCTGTGTGGCAACATCGCACGAAGATAGTAAGCGTGTTGAATTGCTTCAAGCATCGCTTCGTAATGGTCTTGAAAACCAGCAGCGATCACGGCACGACAAGCAGGGTAAGTGCTGCGAACTGGTTGGCATTCAGTCCAAAATTCGTGGTTGAACTCAGTACCCAACTTAGCTTCAATCTGCTTCCAGATAGCTTTCAGCTTACCTTTCATCTCTTCTGACATTGGATCTTCAGAATCAGGGGCCAAACCACCGACTACGTAGTTAAACTCAATACTCGCAGGTAGCTGCTGTTTTAAGAGTTCTAATGTTGGCTTATAACCCCAGCACCAACTGCACATTGGGTCATGCACATAATGAAGTTTTACGTCCATTGTTCATTCCTTATCGAGTCTTTCAAACCATTCAAACAAAAAAGGAGCCTCATTAAGGGCCCCTTCCATTCAATATTTAAGCGCAAAGGCTTAAAGCTTACTCTGCGTCGTCGCCAGCTACTTTAGCAGCCGCTTCTTTAACGATTGGCTGAAGTTCGCCTTTTTGGAACATCTCAAGAATGATGTCACAACCACCGATCAGCTCACCGTCAACCCAAAGTTGTGGGAACGTTGGCCATTGTGCGTAAGCTGGAAGCTCTGCACGGATGTCAGGGTTTTGTAGGATATCTACGTAAGCAAATTTTTCACCACATGCCATTAGAGCTTGAGATGCTTGAGAAGAAAAACCACAGCTTGGCAGCTTAGGAGAACCTTTCATGTAAAGTAGAATGGTGTTTTCTTCAATTTGCTGTTTGATTTTATCGATAGTTTCCATTGCTTCCTCGTTAATGGATTACGGCTTTTATTGCCTTTATTCTACCCCAAACCAAAAGAATAAAAACCATATAAAAAAAGCGGTTTACGAGCTAAGCTAACAATTCACACAAAAGTGATGAATTAAGCTTTTAATAAAGTAAAAACTTGCTAAACTATATCGCAAGTCAGCAAATTGACCATGGTTGGCTGTAAAGCGAACCATGAATAATAATATCACTGGAAGCAATCGAAAGAGTTAACTCTTTCATATCAATGGAGAATTGAGCAATGGCATTTGAACTACCGGCTCTTCCTTACGCGAAAGACGCGCTAGAACCACACATCTCAGCAGAAACGCTAGATTTCCACCACGGTAAGCACCACAACACTTACGTTGTTAAGCTAAACGGTCTTATCCCAGGTACTGAGTTTGAAGGCAAAACACTAGAAGAGATCGTTAAGACTTCTACTGGTGGTGTTTTCAATAACGCTGCTCAAATCTGGAACCACACGTTCTACTGGCACTGTCTTGCTCCTAAAGCAGGCGGCGAACCAACTGGCGCTGTTGCAGAAGCTATCAACGCTGCATTCGGTTCTTTCGAAGAATTCAAAGCGAAATTCACTGATTCAGCAATCAACAACTTCGGTTCTTCTTGGACTTGGTTAGTTAAGAAAGCTGACGGTTCTCTAGACATCGTTAACACTTCTAACGCTGCTACTCCTCTAACAGAAGAAGGTGTTACTCCACTTCTAACTGTTGACCTATGGGAACACGCTTACTACATCGATTTCCGCAATGTTCGCCCTGACTACATGGCTGCATTCTGGAACCTAGTAAACTGGTCTTTCGTAGAAGAGAACCTAGCTAAGTAATTATTACTTACGCTGCGCTATTTATAGCGAGTTATCTATTGAAAGCTCATGCCTCGGCGTGAGCTTTTTTGTATCTGTCGAATTCCACAAAATCTTGACCTTTCTTAGCCTATTAACCTATTAGCCTATTAACCTATTAGCCAGTTAGCCAGTTAGCCAGTTAGCCAGTTAGCCAGTTAGCCAAGAGAGCTTACTTCTCGACCAATTCCTAGCACTCTTCCCCGCCCTGCATAAATTCTCTATTTGCCTGTAATTAAACACTAAAGTTTGCCGACTCCATGCCGTTAAAGGTGTATCCAATGAGAGGCAGCATGCAAATACATACTTTAGACAAAGCAGGAATCATCAACGAACTGAAGTTCGGCATCGGGATCAGCCAAGCGGTTGAGCAAGGTCGCCGTGCAGATTTCGCGTTGCTGTTGTCTATGTTTTCTAATGACGTTCGTGATTGCACGCCGATTGACACCATTGAAGTCACAGAGACAACTGAAGATCGCCTGCGTAAACACTTCGGCGTTGCAGAACCGCAGCAACTGCGTTCGAACCAATCTTCGTATGAAATTTCAGCTCAGCAATCTAATCATTTTCATCAAGCTAGCCTTGCCAGCGCAAAACTCAGCCATTACTTGAAACCGGAAGCGCTTGCCTTCATGCCTGAAGATACAGCCGACTTACCCGAAGAGGTTTACCAAAACCTTTCTGGTCATGACCGACGTAAATTGGCAAACAAACAGGTTCCTGATTTGCCACTTGCTACGCTCTACAATGAACTATCAACTGCTCAGCGTCAGTACCAAATTCAAGCTCAAGTATAGCGGTCACTTACCTTTCCTCTTTTTCGTTCTCTATCCACTGCTATTCTTGATTAGTTCGCGCATTTCAAATCATTCACATGCGTGATATGAACCACCAGTCGTGGGTGAACATGAAATACGAGTTGTCGATTACTACTTGAAGTTACTGCGAAATGTGAGCTGCCACTAAGTTCATAAAAACTTATCAATTGGCACGCCTTAGTTTGAACCTCTTCACACCCATTGTATGAAATTTAACCCATCCTTATCCGACATGGACGATTTATTTAGGTGCTGGGATGGAAATAAAAAGCTCAATCATATTGGTGACATCTGCAGGCTCGCAACTCGGAGGGACGATTGCGAACCACTTTGTTAACCTTGGAGCCACAGTCATCCTTTGTGATAAAGACACGGAAGCACTTCAAGCGACCTATTTACAATGTGCTCGTTTTTCTGACTCGGTTTACCACTACACGCTCAAAAGTAATGACAACCAAGCAATTCTCAGCGTGTTTGATTTTATTCAAACCACCTTCAACACTACGCCCGATGTACTGGTCAATAATTGGATAAGCTCCCCGATGCCAAGCCTAATTGGCGATCAACCTGTCAGTAGCTTTATCAATGATCTTTCTTCTATGGCTACGACTCTTTTCGCATTTGGGCAAATCAGTGCCGAGAGATTGCGAGAGGAGGATAAAGAAGGCGTTATTGTGAATGTGATCTCTCACGATGACTTCCATGACGTGTCCGGCTTAGAAAGTGCGAACTCAATGATTACTGGCTTTACCCATAGCTGGGCCAAAGAACTGACTCCATTTGGTATTCGAGTCGGCGGTGTTGTCCCCGCGGTTCATAACTCCGACGGCAAACTCAACCGATGCCACTGGGCTCAGCTGCAAGATGAACTGACCAGAACAACGGAATACATCGTCTCTAATGATTACTTTAGTGGGCGAGTGGTCGCTGCTGAGGTTTAGTTCTTCCCCGATGCCAAGCACATTTGAGCCATTCATTTCTAATCGAGTGACGTTACTCTAGCCTTTCAAGCCGCGTAGAGCAGGCAGTAAACATAAAAAAAGCCCCAGTCTCTCGACTAGGGCTTTGATCTTTTCCCGATAGATAAGGTTCGTGCTAGCGAAAACTTATCTCAAAACTAATGCTTACTTATTATGCGTTAGCTTTTTCTTTTTTAGCTTTTGCCGCTTTCGCGTCAGCTGGCTTTTGGTCAGCTTTCTTAAGAATCACTGTAGTGCCTTCGAAAGTTTCACCTTCAACGTAAGGAGTACCGAAGTAAGACGTTGTTAGTACTTCTTTTAGCTCAGTGATTAGTGGGTAACGTGGGTTAGCACCTGTACACTGGTCATCGAACGCTTCAACAGCTAGTTCGTCTAGTTTAGCGATGAAGTCAGACTCGTTAACACCCGCAGCTTGGATTGATAGTGGGATGTCTAGGTCGTTCTTAAGCTCTTCTAACCAAGTTAGTAGACGTTCAATCTTCTGAGCAGTACGGTCACCAGCTTGGCTTAGGCCTAGGTGGTCAGCAACTTCAGCGTAACGACGACGTGCTTGTGGGCGGTCGTACTGAGAGAATGCAGTTTGCTTAGTTGGGTTATCGTTCGCGTTGTAACGTACAACGTTTGAGATAAGTAGTGCGTTAGCAAGACCGTGTGGTAGGTGGAACTCAGCACCAATTTTGTGAGCCATTGAGTGACACACACCTAGGAATGCGTTCGCAAAGGCAATACCAGCAATCGTTGCAGCGTTGTGTACTTTCTCACGAGCGATTGGGTCTGCTGAACCGTTTTTGTAGCTTGATGGTAGGTATTCTTTAAGCATCTTAAGAGCTTGTAGAGCTTGACCATCTGAGTATTCGTTCGCAAGAACTGATACGTAAGCTTCAAGAGCGTGAGTTACGGCATCGTAACCACCGAACGCTGTTAGAGACTTAGGCATGTTCATTACTAGGTTAGCATCAACAACAGCCATGTTTGGCGTGATTTCGTAATCCGCTAGTGGGTATTTAGCACCAGTCTTGTCGTCAGTAACAACGGCGAAAGGCGTAACTTCTGAACCCGTACCTGAAGTTGTAGTGATACATACAAGCTCAGCTTTTTTACCCATTTTAGGGAACTTGTAGATACGTTTACGGATATCCATAAAGCGCATTGCAAGTTCTTCGAAGTGAGTTTCTGGGTGCTCGTACATAACCCACATGATCTTAGCAGCATCCATTGGAGAACCGCCACCTAGAGCAAGGATTACGTCAGGTTGGAAGCTCTTCATTGCTTCAGCACCTTTCTCAACAACAGACAATGTTGGATCCGCTTCTACATCGAAGAATACTTGAACTTCAATACCCTGTGCTTTCAGGATTTGTACTACGTCGTCTGCGTAACCGTTGTTGAACAAGAAACGGTCAGTTACTAGGAATGCGCGTTTCTTACCTTCTAGGTCGCTCATTGCGATTGGAAGGCTGCCACGACGGAAGTAGATAGACTTAGGTAGTTTGTGCCACAACATATTTTCAGCTCGCTTCGCTACAGTTTTCTTGTTGATAAGGTGCTTAGGACCTACGTTCTCAGAGATAGAGTTACCACCCCATGAACCACAACCAAGAGTTAGAGAAGGTGCAACGTTGAAGTTGTACAGGTCACCGATACCACCGTGAGTAGTAGGGATGTTGATTAGGATACGAGCCGTCTTCATCTTGTCACCGAAGTAACGAATACGATCTGCGTTTACGTCTTGGTTAGTGTAAAGACCAGACGTGTGACCGATACCACCGATTTCAACCATCGTTACCGCTTGAGCAACAGCGTCTTCGAAATCGTCTGCGCGGAATAGACCTAAAGTTGGAGACAGTTTCTCGTGAGCGAATTCGTCATCGTAAGAAACTTTACCAAGACCTTCACCTACAAGAACTTTAGTATCAGCAGGAACTTTAACACCCGCCATTTCTGCGATTGCTGGAGCAGGTTGACCTACGATCTTAGCGTTTAGGTTACCGTCGATAAGAAGAACTTTACGTACTTTATCTGCGTCAGTTTTAGATAGAACGTGAGCTTTGTGAGAAGCAAAACGCTCTTTAACTTCGTCATATACTTCGCTAACTACGATTGCAGCTTGCTCAGAAGCACATACTACGCCGTTATCGAATGTTTTAGACATAAGAATAGATGCTACAGCACGTTTGATGTCAGCTGTTTCATCGATAACAACAGGAACGTTACCAGCACCAACACCGATAGCAGGCTTACCAGAAGAGTATGCTGCTTTAACCATGCCTGGACCACCAGTAGCTAGGATAAGCGCGATACCGTCGTGCTTCATAAGCGCGTTAGAAAGCTCTACAGATGGTTGGTCGATCCAACCGATGATGTCTTTTGGTGCGCCCGCTTTAACAGCCGCATCTAAAACAAGTTTAGCAGCGTCGTTAGTAGAGTTCTTTGCACGTGGGTGTGGCGAGAAGATGATGCCGTTACGTGTCTTAAGAGAGATTAGAGATTTGAAGATTGCTGTAGAAGTTGGGTTCGTTGTTGGAACGATACCACAGATGATACCTACAGGCTCAGCGATAGTCATTGTGCCTAGGCTGTCATCTTCTTCTAAGATGCCACATGTTTTTTCGTCTTTGTATTTGTTGTAGATAAATTCAGATGCAAAGTGGTTTTTGATAACCTTATCTTCAACAATACCCATTCCAGATTCAGCAACTGCTTGTTGTGCAAGTGGGATACGAGCGTGGTTAGCAGCAAGAGAAGCTGCACGGAAGATTGCGTCTACTTTCTCTTGAGAGAATGTTGCAAACTCTTCTTGTGCTGCTTTAACGCGAGCTACTAGAGCATCAAGTTCCGCTAAGTTAGTTACAGGCATGGTGGATCTCCTAAAATAATAAATATTAAAAACTTTTTATTAAATTCGCTGCTTGCCTTTAACCTTAAACATCAGCGTTCTTAGTAAATTGCTTTCAGGACTGAGTATATTATTTCACTGTGTGAAAAAAATTGACCCAGATCAGTTACCCAAAAAGAATTAACCAGAAAGTAGTAAGGCAATCGCAAAAATTAACTTAAGAGCATGATTTACATAGATTTAAATCACACTTTCCGTTAGCGCAAAAAACAAGCAAACAGACAACTTTTTTCTACATAGCGTCATAAACTGTAAAAAAGTTTCATTTTTAGTCCGTTAAATTACATGTATACAGCTATATTCGTGCTACTGAGAGTATATCCATACCGTTGCAGCGGCTAGATTCTGACATAATTTTTATTAAATTCGTGCGATGGTTAACAGTTACTCAATAACAAGTTACAAAATGAAACACTAACAACTAGCTTTCAACAAGGCGAATACAAAAGTGAGATTCAATTAGTTTTTCTAAAAAAAATCCCCTATTTCAGGTTAGTTTTTTTCATTCGTGCAAATTGAGTTTGTCCCTTACATTACGCGCTCTGACTATTCACAGATCAACACTTCAACTTTAAGTACGCTAACTGGAGACCGCTCTCATGCAAGGCTTAGAACTCGCAATTTTTATGCAATTCTTCCTTGGGCTTGTTGCTGCCGTAAACCCTATCGGCATCATGCCTGTTTTTGTTTCTCTTACTGCTCATATGCCGCCAGAAGAGAGGAACAGGACAGCCTTACAAGCAAACATTGCTGTTGCCGTTATCCTGATTGTGTCGCTTGTTGCGGGGCAAATGCTGCTTGATATGTTTAGCATCTCGCTAGATTCATTTCGTGTTGCAGGTGGTTTGCTATTGCTGAGCATCGCATTTTCGATGATGAGCGGTAAGCTCGGTGAAGATAAACAGAACAAACAAGAGAAATCTGAATACATCAGCAAAGAACAAATCGGTGTTGTACCACTGGCTATGCCGCTAATGGCAGGCCCGGGTGCAATCAGCTCGACCATTGTTTATGGTTCTCGCTATCCTGCAGCCATTGATACCGTAGGAATCGGCATTAGTATCATCGCGTTTGCAACGTGCTCTTGGCTTCTGTTCCGTTCAGCGCCGGTTATCGTTCGCTTTTTAGGTCAAACCGGTATCAACGTTATCACTCGTATCATGGGCTTGATTCTTGGTGCATTGGGCATCGAGTTCATCGCTAATGGTCTACGTAACCTGTTCCCAGGTTTGGCATAACATTTAACGGCATTTCAGTTGCTCTAAAAAGGGCAACCACTACTGAACGATAGATGAGGCGAGTAAAGCAATTGGGCTTTCACTCGCCTCGTTATTATGAAGCTTGTATAATGATTGTTAATGCATTTAACAGAAGATGAATCTTTCCTTATGTCACGCAAGCCACTCAAGCATCATTTGTACGTCATTATCTTTGGTACTCACACGCCAGCCGGACGTGCATTTGATATCTCTCTGATCGTTGCAATCTTGGCTTCGCTGTTGGTTCTGATCTTAGAGTCCATCCCTAATGTGATGACCGAATGGTCACAGCAGCTGCGTTATATCGAATACACCTTTACAGCCCTCTTCACTCTTGAGTATTTATTAAGGCTCTATTGCTCTCCGAAACCAAAATCTTATGCCACCAGCTTTTATGGTGTCGTTGACCTATTGGCGATTCTTCCAACCTACCTAGCAATCATCTTCCCAGGCGCTTCATTTATGGGTGTAGTGAGACTGCTGCGTGTCATGCGTATCTTCCGAATTCTAAAACTAGTTCGCTACCTGCAAGATTCCAATATCTTGTTGCGCTCACTGTTGATGGCACGACGAAAGATACTGATCTTCTTCAGTACAGTGGGTATCTTGGTCGTTATCTTCGGCGCTCTGATCTTTGTTATTGAAGGACCAGAAAATGGCTTCACCAGTATTCCCCACAGTATTTATTGGGCAATTGTAACCATCACCACGGTTGGCTACGGTGACATGATCCCTCAAACCGCGTTAGGTAAAGCGATCGCTTCGCTTACCATGCTATTGGGTTACTCTATCCTAGCCGTCCCAACGGGTATCATTACCGCAGAACTCAGTAATGAAATGAACTCACACAAAGAGTTGGTTAAGTGCCCGAACTGCAACCGCGCTGGCCATGATTCGGATGCCATGTATTGCAAACACTGTGCGAGTGAATTGGCAGACCCAGACAAGCGTGTCGTCACCGACGAGAAATAAAAGCAGACACGAGATTCGAGTAGCGAGATGCGAAGAGATTTAAGGACAGTTTCGAGGGCCGAATAACGAGATATCAATAAACTAAAAAGGGTTGACGTTTATCGTCAACCCTTTCGGTTTATCAGCTAATAGAATTTAAGCAATCTTGCCTATTACGCTTTCTCAGCAAGGATAATGCGCAAAGTACGACGTAGTGGTTCTGCAGCACCCCAAAGTAATTGGTCACCGACAGTGAACGCGTTCAGGAAGTCGTTACCCATAGACATCTTACGCAGACGACCTACTGGTACAGACATAGTACCTGTTACTTTCGCTGGTGTTAGCTCCTGTGCCGTGATGTCACGGTCATTAGGAACCACTTTAACCCAATCATTGTGCGTCGCGATGATCTCTTCGATCTCGTCCATTGGCACGTCTTGCTTAAGCTTGATTGTTAGTGCTTGAGCATGACAACGCATTGCACCGATTCGTACACAAGTACCATCAATAGGGATTGGCTGACCATCTAAGCCAAGAATCTTGTTCGCTTCAACACCTGCTTTCCATTCTTCTTTGCTTTGACCATTTTCACGCTTCACATCGATCCAAGGGATTAATGAGCCCGCAAGCGGAGCACCAAATTGGTCTGTTGGGAATGAAGATGAACGAATGGTATCAGCGACTTTTTTATCAATATCAAGTATGGAACTTGAAGGGTTTGCTAGCTCTGAACTTACGCTATCGTTGATCACACCCATTTGTGAGATCAGTTCACGCATGTTCTTAGCACCGGCACCAGAAGCCGCTTGGTAAGTCATGGCACTCATCCACTCGACCATGCCTTTCTCGTAAAGGCCACCCAAAGCCATAAGCATTAAGCTCACAGTACAGTTACCACCAACGAAAGTGTTAGTACCGCCGTGAATGCCTTGCTGAATTTGAGCCAAGTTAACAGGATCAAGAGTGATGATTGAATCAGCGTCCATACGCAAAGTAGAAGCTGCATCAATCCAGTAGCCTTTCCAACCTGCTTGACGCAGTGCTGGGTATACTTTTGATGTGTAATCGCCGCCTTGACAGGTAATCACAGCATCAAGCTGTTTTAGGCTATCAATATCAAAAGCGTCTTGAAGTAGACCCGCATCTTTACCACCTAGAACAGGGGCAGGAATACCAATCTGAGATGTGCTGTAATAAACAGGCTCAATCAAGTCGAAGTCTTTCTCTTCAACCATACGTTGCATTAGTACAGAACCAACCATACCGCGCCAACCAACTAGACCTACTCTCATCGCTCACTCTCCATGTATAAATTAAAAATTGCTCTCCCCCATCTATAAGTTTTTCAGAAACAGAACTCAAGCGCTTTTTGTCAAAAAGTGTAACTTTTTCGTTTCTTTTAAGTGAACGTAATGAATCGTGCAGTTATCTCTGTATCGACATTCAATGTCTGGACCATTGTTAAAGCACCCATTATCGTCAAATTCAAACATTTACATCGCCAAAACCGCTTGAATCGACACCCATCACAAACAGTAAATCCCTCTTTTAATCCAAGGTTAATCAGAATTATATTTTACAAAACGAAAACAACGTGCGACAAACTTCAACATGTAACAATCATGAATTTAACAAAATTTCAGATTATGAAACCACAATTGATTGAGTTAACAGTCAAATATCACAACTTTGGCGTATTTTTTCGATATAATAAACTAATTACTGTAGTGTCCGTTTTGCACCACACACTATAACGAAGCACTATAAATGCTCGAATTAACAAGAGGCTTTTATGAAGCAGAGTAAAACTCGCCTACCGAACCTATTACAGGTATTCATCGCGTTAGGACTATTTCTATCCCTTGCTTTTTCCTTTACAGCAAAGCTTGACCTTCCAATTCAACTTGCCTTGTATATTGGTTGGTTCATTATCATGGTTCTTGGTATTCGTCTTGGCCACGAATACAAAGACTTAGAAAAAGCAGCACTCAAAGGAATATCCAATGGCTTAGGCGCGGTTTTAATACTTTTAGCCGTTGGCGCTCTTGTTGGTACTTGGATCTCAGGCGGGATCGTACCTACTATCATTTACTATGGTCTGAAAGCTATCCACCCTTCTATCTTCCTTTTAGCGACCATGATCATCTGTTCTCTAACCGCATTGGCGACCGGTACGTCTTGGGGTGCCGCGGGTACTGCAGGCATCGCGATGATGGGTATTGGCCAAGGCTTAGGTGTTCCAGCACCAATTACAGCGGGTGCGGTGCTATCAGGCTGTTACTTCGGTGACAAGATGTCTCCACTTTCTGATTCAGTGATTCTGGCTTCTTCAATGTCTGGTGTCGAAGTGGTTGAACACATCAAAGGCATGCTGCCTGTTGCGCTAATCAGCTACATTATTACTGGCATCATGTTTACTGCGTTTGGTTTCCACTACGCAGGTAATGTTGACATGAGCCAAGTAGATTCTGTCATCAAAGCAATGGAAGTTCAGTTCTACATCACGCCTTACTCATTCGTTCCAGTACTGATCGTGCTTGGCCTGTTGGCTTTCCGTATGCCTTCATTCCCAGTAATCAGCTTTGGTTCTCTGCTTGGTATTATCTGGGCAGTCATGATCCAAGAGATCGATTTCCTAACGGCATTCAACACTGCTTGGGCACCGTTCTCTATCTCATCTGGCGTAGAATTCATTGATTCAATTCTTAACCGTGGTGGCATGTCTTCAATGCTTGGTTCGGTCGCGGTTATCGTATTTGGTCTAGGTTTTGGTGGCTTACTGGATAAAGTGGGCGTACTAGAGACAATTGCTAAAGTGTTCGAGCGCCGTGTAAACAGCGCAGGTTCTCTAGCAACCAGCACCATTGGTACGGCTTTCATGGGTAACGTGTTCGGTTCTGCGATGTACGTATCATTAATCCTTACGCCAAAAATCTGTGCGAAAAACTACGACCGCTTGGGCTACAAACGTAAGAACCTATCTCGTAATGCTGAGTTTGGTGGCACGTTAACGTCAGGTATGGTTCCTTGGAGTGATAACGGTATCTACATGGCGAGTATTCTAGGCGTTGCAACGCTATCTTACGCACCGTTCATGTGGCTAAGCTTCATCTGTATCATCGTGACTATCGTTACCTCTTACATGGGTTGGTTCGTTGATAAGTGTGAACCAACAGCACCAGCCGTTGAAACTGAAGAAGCGGCAGAGCTTACTAAGCAGCAAGCATAAGTTAATACCTCAGAGCTTTAGAAAGTAAGTACAAAAACGTTAATGATATAAATGCAAAAAGAGCGCCCTAGGGCGCTCTTTTTTAATCTACTGGTTTATCTATTTATCTATTTATGGTTCGCTTACCCAGCCAGTAACCGATGCCTAACGGTGCAAAGAACACCACTAAGATAAACAGGATGAAGTAGATAATCACACCTTTGATTAACTCCATCAGTTTATCAATAGCAAGTACCACTACCTCTTGAGATACGCGGTCAAGGTCTTGCGTAAACAACTCCCTCTCTGAAGTCACGATACCTGCAATCTCAATGCGCTCTTTCGCAATCATCTCTACCAGAGCTTCTCTTTCACGTGTCACCATTTTTTCTAACGCTACACGCTCTTCAGTGAGCATCGCTAATTTCTGGTCTGTCTTGTCGCTAAGATCGTTGAGTAGAGGCTGCATTTCTGTCGACATAATTGAAGCCAGTGTTTGCATGTACTCAGGGTTGTTCTCGATGAAGTCTTGCATGCTTGCTGACGTTTGACGAAGACTTTCTAATGTCATAGACAGGTCTTCACCCGTTAGCGAACTGTTTAACGCAACCAGCTCCGCTTTCCAAGACATTAGTTTAGGCGTCTGGTCAGCCATCAAACTTAAACGATCGGATGCGTCACTCATTGCTTCTGGCATGGTGCCTAAGCTCTGGACAATTTGCGACTCGTCTTTACCTAGATAGTTCAGCCATTCACGGTAAGCGGGGGTGATTCTGAATGTGAGGTCTTTAAATGGGTGGCTAGCAGCAAACTGCGCAACGAACACTTTGCTGTTCTTGAAATCACTCGAGCTCAATACACCCTTTGCCAGTTTTTCTGCTTCTTGATCAAGAAAACGAGCAGTCTCTACCGCATGATCCGTCGCGAACAGATCCGCACCATCGCCTTGGCGATAAAACTGATTCATTTGGGCAGTGAACACCCACGAGTCGATTAAGGCAGACATCGGTGAAGTTTGATAAGCCGCTTGCTGTAAGCCCTGCTCCGCATGGATCTTCCAAAGCAAGACATAAGATTGATGTAAGGTGTCATCAGCAGGGTAAGATTGAGCAATGAGATCGGCAGAGTCTTCTACTCGCATAAAAAACATCTTGGCGTATTCACGCGTCATGATTCGAGCATTCAGCTCTTGTTGAGTGAGAGGCGTCGTCTGAGTATCTAACTTAACTTCTAATAGAGAACAACCACTTAGCGCAATACTAAGCACCAATACCATCCAACGTCGACTCGAAAATCGTAACATGTAAACCTCTGACAAAGACTAAGGGCGCGGATTGTATGAGCACTTCGTCAGAGTATTGTCAAAATTCCTACAAAAGTTAACGCTGCTTATCTAAATATTCAAACGCAGCATCTATAGAGGCTTTTATTGCCGCCTCTAGTTCTTCTAAATCGTGTTCACTGATCGCTCTCGACTGTTTCATTGTCATTTCAATAGTTGCTGCAATGATCGCTAATCGAGACGCTTTGATACTGCCTGCCACACCTTTTAAGCTATGTACAATACGAGCAGCAGAGGTTTCATCTTTAGTGAGAAGAGATTTGAACTTCGTGTAATCATCAGCGTGATCTTGTACAAAGACGCCAAGTAGCAATTCGACAGACTCAGCATCACCATCAAGCGTTTCTAGCATGTCTTCAATATCAATCGCAGGCTTTGAATCAGTGACACTTGCAATGTGTTTCTCTGCCACTGGAGCTTCCTCTGTATTCTGCTGAACAATTTCCTGGCTTGTTACGTTAATGCCCTCTTGAGGTTGAAGGTCGGAATGTTTGCTCGTTGGCGTAATCTTCAATACGGAAGGGTCACTAGTTGGTTGTCTCACCGCAGAGAGAGCATTTTCCTTACTTGAATCAGTTACTGGTTCAGGGCTCAGTTCATTGTCTGCTTGTTGAATCAATTTTCTCGATCTAACGCCCCACAACACTAATGTGATCATCGTTACCAAGCTTAAACCTAGCATCACTAGCAATAGGTTAAACTGACGGTCATGGAACTCAGCTTCAAGTTTAATGATCTGTTCGTTCACCGAGTTTTTCTTGATTTTATCGACTAAATAATTGAGCTGAGCGTAATCACTCAACAACGCTGAGGCATCAGCCAATAACTGTTGCAGTGCGTCTTGCTCTTCAGTTTTTAATGAATATGATTTTTCTAGAATGGAATCAAACGCACGATAAGTCGCTGACGAGCTTTGATTGTCAGAATACATCGCTTCAAAGACAACAACGCCGAATTCATTGAGTAGCGGTTTTAGTTTAGGGGAAAGCTCTTTATCAGCGCGCAGTATCTTAATATTGTCAACGATGTCTTGAACCTGATTTTCTATCGGGATGAACTCATCAAACTTTTCTAGGAATTGATCGGCTACGTAAAGCAGTTGATTCACATCAGGGCGAAACAAGGCGTGTTGAAAATCAGATTCAATCTGCAGTCGGATCGAATAAACCAACTGAGCATCAAGTGCTAACTCATTGATACGAGAGACTCGCAGCGGCTCAGAGAAATAAAGCGATTGCCTCAATTCATTGACGCGAATACCGAGTTCTTCAATTTGAGCAAGAGAATTGGTGTAGGAACGGCTTAGATTAAGGAGAGCCAATGAAGGAAGTAGCCACAGAGCCAAGAGCACAACCAAGAAAGTGGCCGGTTTTTTAAAGCGTTTGGGCTTTGCTACTGATTGTTCCATCTATATTCCTTGTGCGTGTTAACTTGAAGCCATGACACTAGCTAAAAGACTAAGCACAAAACAAGCGACAACATCTTGCTGCCGCTTTTACTCATTAACTTCGGACTATGACTTATTGCGAGTCAGTTGGTCACGTAAGTTCGGTGGAGTGCCTTTAATCGTTAGCGTGTCTGTCTCCGGATCGTAAAAGATACGTTCGCCTAGAAGCAGACTATCAAAACTAACATTCAAACCGCCACCAGCACCAACAAATTTTGTTAGTTTACGCATAGTTGCGCGATCAGCGGGGAAACTGTCTTCTAACTCGTAGCCTTGCTCACTAGTATAGTCAAAGAAGCTTGTACCATCAGTGCTTGCTGGCAGTTCTCCAGAAAGTTCACGAACTTGAACTTCATCGCCCGCTTTTAGCTGTTCGTTACAGTAATCCGCAACCTGCTTTTTATAGCTGATCGCTTCTTCTTTTTCTAACTTAGAGTCTGAAACGAAATCTTCTACCGCTTGCATCAGTACTTGGTTTTGCTGTTTCGCATCCAAACCGACTTCAGCTTGTAAGAAATCTAAGAAGAAATCCGCGACTTTACGGCCAACACGTCCTTTAATGTAAGTTAAGTAACGGTTTGACTCTTTGTCTGTGTCGTATGTTGAAAGGTCAAGGCGCGCCACAATATCCATCTTTGAGATATCAAGGTAATCAGTCGCACTGATGTCTAACCCTTCAGTCACTTTCAAACTTTGGTTCGAAGGCAGTAAACCGATGAAAAGGTAGTCTGTCGCCAGTGATTGGTATTCAGCGAGTACCAAAGTGCCTTCGTCAGCAAATGGGTATTTCGATAACTCATCTTTTAGACGTAGCGCACTTTTTTGAGAGAAATCATAGAAACTTTGCTCTCCCGCTCGAAATTCATGCAACGACTGCTGGAATTCGCTGTCGGATTTGAAAGAACCAAACCCTTTACCTGCTTTTGAATTAAAAACACGGTGAAGTTCAGCAACTAGGCTTTCAGATGAAGCATCGTTCTCTAGAGATTCAGCACGATAGTTAACAATCAGTTCATCCTGATCGTTCTTGCTCAGCTGGTGTAAAATTACGTTGGAAAGGTGAAGGCTCATAGTGAAAATATTACCGTTCAGGTTTCAGTTGTCGTGCATAGTAGGTTATCATAAGCCGCTTTTACTATCATTATTAGAGTCCTTATGCCGATTATATCTAAATACACAGATGATCAAGTTGAAAAAATCCTAGCTGAAGTAGGTGCTGTACTCACTAAGCACAAAGCTTCACCAGAACTTTCACTGATGATCGCTGGAAATATCGCAACCAATGTCTTAAATCAGAATGTTGCTGCTTCACAACGCAAAGGAATTGCTGAAAAATTTGCCGAAGCTTTAATCTCTTCTCTTGAAGATAAAAAGTCTCACTAAATTTGATTGACGGATAAAAGAATTATAAATGGTAGACAGCGCAAACTCATATAGCGATCGCGTATCTCGACTTGTTGGTTGGGGTCACTGGTTTGCATTTTTCAACATCATTGCTGCGATGTTGATTGGTACTCGTTATATTACTCAATCTGCTTGGCCAGAAACCCTATTGGGTCAGTTTTATTTGGCTGCATCTTGGGTTGGTCATTTCGGCTTTTTAGTATTCGCGCTTTATCTATTAGTGCTGTTTCCGCTCACTTTTATTCTTCCGTCGAGGAAGTTATTACGTTTGGTTGCCGTTTGCTTTGCAACCATAGGTTTAACTGTCCTACTGATTGATACCCAAACGTATCAAAATATAAACCTCCACCTGACACCTGTCGTGTGGGAGGTTTTATTTAGTGGAGAGGAGTCTGCATTCACATCTGATTTGCAACACCTCTTCATTGTTATGCCACTTATCTTCTTATTACAGCTAGGTCTGTCTGAGTGGGTTTGGCGTAAGCAACGTAAACTGTCTCATAAACACATTGGCCGTCCGATTACTGCCGTCTTCTTCTTGTGTTTCATCAGCAGCCACTTGACTTACATGTGGGCTGATGCGTATTTCTACAACCCAATTACTAGCCAGAAAGCGAACTTCCCACTGTCATACCCAATGACAGCGAAAAGCTTTATGGAAAAACATGGCCTATTAGACCGTGAAGAATATTTACAGCGTTTAGAAGCCAACAAAGAGAACGTAAACTTAGTTAGCTACCCGCTCGAAAAAATTCAATACAACCGCCGCAGTGATGATCTTAATATCCTGATGGTGAGTGTAAACAACCTTCGCTCTGATGCACTTAATGCCACAGCGATGCCAAACAGCTATGCCTACGCACAACAATCGATCAACTTCACCAATCACTACAGTTCAAGTAACGACATGTTTGGTATCTTCGGTTTGTTCTATGGCCTTCCAAGCAGCTACGCAAGCAGCATCGAAGCTCAGGGTTCAAGTGCAGTACTGTTGGACGTTTTAGATAATCACAATTATAAGTTTGCGGCTTTCAGTGGCGACAACTTTGACGATGCACTTTACTCGGAAATCATCTTCCGAGGCCGTGATGTTATGCCAGAGCAAGCAACTTATGATGACAAAAGCGCGATACAAGCTTGGTCTAACTGGATTCAATCACCACAAGCTAAACGTCCTTGGTTTAACTTCATTGAGCTGACCACGCTGGATAACTTCTCTAGCTACGATTCAAGTTCAGAGTCAGACTCAACGTTAACGACAGCAGAACGTTTTGCTGCAGACTATCAAAAGTCTGCTCAAGCAGCCGATGCTCAGCTAGCAACAATCTACACTGAACTGGAACGCTTAGAGCTAACCGACAACACGGTGGTTATCATTACCTCTAATCACGGTAGCGAGTTTAACGAAACTAAGACCAACAGCTGGGGCGCAAACTCCAACTACAGTCGTTATCAGTTACAAGTGCCACTGTTTATCAGCTGGCCTGGTAAGTCTGCTTCTGAATACACTCACCGTTCTAGTCATTTAGACGTGTCCGTAACGTTGATGCAAGAGCTATTGGGCGTATCTTCAAACCCAACAGATTTCAGTAGCGGTCGCAGCCTGTTTAATGAGCGTAAAAGAAAGTGGATTCTCGCGGGTGACTCACGTGAACTTGCCCTTGTTACCGACCAGCAAACCACTGTGTTAGATAAATTTGGTAACTACAAGTTGTATGACCAAAACTACAAACGCCTAAAAGATGTAAGCCCTCGCTTACCAGTATTAATGCAAGGCCTGACTGAGTTACAGCGTTTCTACACAAAAAATGATTAAATAGTCATCAAACAGAAAAGGGAAGCTAATGGCTTCCCTTTTTTATTGCCGCTAATGACTAGAAAACAAGCAACCAAACAAGATTATGATAATTAAGGGTTTACAAGGCACTCTCCCCCTTATATTATTCACGCCAATGGAGGGATGGCTGAGTGGTCGAAAGCACCGGTCTTGAAAACCGGCAACCGTTAATAGCGGTTCTAGGGTTCAAATCCCTATCCCTCCACCACATTAAAGAAAGCCGCTGAGAAATCAGCGGCTTTTTTGCGTCTGACGTAAAGTGAATCGAATCTAAAGTTTAATATTCAACTATTCCCCAAAGACAGATTGTTTGGTTCATTCTGAACAGTTTAAAGCCCTGTTACGACTCTATAACTGTTTGAATATCACTGGCTAGCTCAATTTATATTCTCTCCGCACTCCAGTCATCGATACATACCTTAGACCAAACTTATCTGCACAGCGCGTTCATTCAATATGACTAGACTGGTGGTGCATGCCAATCGGGTACAGTTACTCGCTAGAGAGTCAGAATTCACTGCAGGCTCGAATAGTGTTTAGGCTTGTTTCAGGCACTCATCATAAATCCATAAAAATAAAAAAAATCCAGAGGCTTCATCTAAGTCTCTGGATTTCTAAATTTGGCTTGAGCGCTACTTTAATTAAGCGTTTTCTTGCTTAGTCTCTTGCTGCTCTGCTTGTTTCTTTTGTTCAGCTTCATTTGCTTTTTCTTCGTGGTTTGAACCACCACATCCGCCACAACAGCTCATAATCATACTCTCTTTGATTGTGTTTAAGTCATTCACTGCAGACATAATATTAAAGATGCATTTTAAATGCAACTTTAAAGTCATCAATATTGAACATTCGCAACTTGTAGTAATTTAAGCTTTTGGTTTTATTAAAATTGGTAAGTACAACACAACGAAACAACTGTATGCAGCGACCCACAGAGCGCTGGATAAGGTGATGATAGAGACAATATCATGGGTAAAGTATCCACCAAACACTCGAACAATAAAGGCAAAAACAATGGCGATTAACGCCGCAGTCATTATTTTACCAATCGCAATAGTTCGGCCTGTATGCCCTAAAGACACACGTGAGATCATTGATAAGATCATCACTCCCATTCCACCAACGGTTAATGCATGAATCGCTTGTGATTGTGTGACCAATGACGAAATGATCGAAACACCATACAAAACCAACCCTAACGAAATGGCCCAGTAGCTTAAGTGTAGAGACCACACAAGAGGAGTCTTAAAAGCAACCCATATTTTCCACCTTACTGCCCTAATCGCATTTGCCGAGCCACTGACAATAAACACGAAAGCAACGAGATTTTGTGGAACTGGAAGTATCTGAAAGCTCAACACAACGGCGAAAATCGTGCTCACGATGCTCAGCTTTTCAAGCCATGGTAATGCAGGGGTTCGTGGTGTCTGTGTGCCATTAGCGGTAAACATAGGAAAAACTCGTCCACCCATAATGCACATGACTAGAGTCACCAACAGCACCATGCTTGTGCTAGCTTGTGACATTAAGAGTGGCTGCTGAAATAGAACACCATAGTGCATCGCAGCATTGGCAAAGGTCATAAGCAGCAGAATAGGAATGAACAACAGATTTCGCCAAAGCTTCACACTGACAATATTGTGGGCAAGATAAATTACAGCGATCGGTAAAAACAGTAAATCGAGTACAGCCACCAGCCAAGGGCTTAGAACCTCAGGTAGGAACATGGCTATTCTCGCACACAACCATAGAGCCAGAAGTATCATTAACCCACGTCCGTTAATACTGCGGACACCCGTCCAATTTTGTACGGCCGTCAGCAAAAAACCAACCACAACAGTGGCTGCAAAGCCAAACAACATTTCATGAATATGCCACCACATTGCACCGCCATAAACATTTAAGGTTGCGCTGCCATTCCAAAAAGCAGCCCAACCAACTAATGCTGCAATACTAAAAAGTGATGCAAACAAAAAAAACGGTCGAAACGCGAGTTCGAAAAATGCCGTCATTGAAACGCCATTGTTGGGGTTTTGATTTAAATTTTTCATCATCGTAAACCTAGTGAGTAAACAAAACTTGCTTACTTTAAATAACTTCAACCGCCAAGAGTTGCCCTAGCTTGTAGCTGTGTCCTTCGCCAAGGAGATCTTGTAAGCTATAAGCGTCTAAGCTTTTGTAAAAACACTCTTGAGCTTCAGCAAAGATAGTTTTCAATTGGCAATTTGGTGTAATGACACAGCTATTATCCTCGCCAAAACATTCAACCAAGTTACGTTTGTCTTCTAACTCTCGAACTAACGTACCTATGTTGATCTGACTTGGATGGCAACTGAGTTTCAAACCACCATTTTTTCCTCTTGTGGCGATCAGATGTCCTTTGAGGTTGAGTTGCTGAACGATCTTCATTAAATGGTTTTTAGAAATACCATAACTGTTAGCAATGTCGCCGATGGTGCTAAGAGATTGGTTGTTGATCGCTAAATAGATCAGAACTCGTAGGGAATAATCAGTGTAACGTGTGATATGCATGGTGGGATATTTCACTCTATAAGATGCATTCATTATGAATCTTATAGACAGCAAAGGCAAGTTAACCCTAATGAGGAATGGTGGCTACACACCAAAAGCCAAGGCTTCGGTCCTAATTACGTTCCTCACATCAGTTGTATTCGATCCTTTCTCCATTTTCCTTCCTCAAAGATACCCAATCCCTTAAGTCGAAACGATCAAGAACATTTTTCGATGTATTTTCACTCTAACCATATAAAAATGCACAAACTTGTTCATAAAAAAAGCAGTCAGTTGATAAGGGTATTTACAAGCCAAAGCCACCCTTATATTATACGCGCCATTGGAGGGATGGCTGAGTGGTCGAAAGCACCGGTCTTGAAAACCGGCAACCGTTAATAGCGGTTCTAGGGTTCAAATCCCTATCCCTCCACCACATTAAAAAAAGCCGCTGAGAAATCAGCGGCTTTTTTGTATCTGATATAGTAAGTCTCATACATGAAGTAAGCACACATCTACACCACCAAACAATACTTCCATATACACCTCTAAAAGCTATAGCTACTCAATTATCACGATTACCTTCAACACCCCAGCTTAATGATAAAAATTCACTCTGAACTAATAGATACTCGATTTAAACGTACTAATTATGGTCTGTACCTCAATCAAAATATCACCCATAAAAAACGCCAGCAACCTTCATTGCTAGCGTTTAATCTTAACTAAGCCAAATTGCTATTGCTGAAGCGTTCTCAGCACAACGACTTCATTCTGCTCTAAATTAAATGTACCACTACCATCCGATACGACAACTTGATCACTACCTAAGACATTATCGTAAGTTCCGTTCGCTAAACCTAGGTTAATGGCATTCACAGAAGTGCTGTTACCTAAATTCATTGCCACGACAACCACATCATCCCCAGCATTGCGCTCGTAGACTAAAACATCATTGCTTACCCAACGTTCAATATAAGAACCTTGTTGAATCGCATAACTTTCTCTACGCAATTTACTCAGTTTCTTAATCATTTGATAAGCCGGCGTATTAGTATCAAAACTTGGCATCATTTCACGGTTATATGGGTCATTACCTACTTGTCCAAACCCATTGGTCGTAAAGTTCGCTGCATAGTGTTCAGTGCCATAGTAGATACAAGGGACACCGCGAGAAGTCATAATAAGAGCTAAACCTAACTCAACACGATCTTGAGCGAATGGAACACTCTGGCGACCGCCCCATTTATCTTTACCTGGCCCGAAATTAGTTGCGTCTGAACGAAGAACCGTAGATAAACGCGGAGCATCATGGTTATCTAAGAATACAACCTGCCAGTCACTCGATGTAAACTTAGTATCGCGAATTTTCATGTACTCATTAATCGCGTACATACCAGTACCATTGGCACGCAACAGCGCGTCTTCTATCGTATTACGTAGACCAAAATCTAATAGTGCAGAGCCAGATGTGTTAGCAAAATCAATCGATTTAGCATTAATACCCGTAGCCGTGGCACCAGCATCCATCCACTCACCAAAGAAGTAGAACCCAGGCTTACCCTTAGCTTTTGCGTAATTGTTTAGGTCGCCAGTCCAGCGTTGAATAAAAGATTTATCCATATGCTTAATCGCATCAATACGAATGCCATCTACACCGAGGTCAATCCAGAACTTTGCTCCTTCAACTAAATATTGATAGGTTTTCTCATTACTTTGGTCAAAGTCGGATAGATTAAATAAGTTGTGGTTTCGAACTTGATAATAATCATCCCAATTCGTCACTCCACCATTATGGTGATACCAGTTTTCAGTATCGCCATCGAAGTTAGTTTGGTACACGCCATTTTTATATAACGCACCATATTCATTTTCATCATTGGGGTTAGAATGGTTTGGTGCGTAGTCCAGCACCAACTTCATGTCATACTCATCCATTTTTTGGCTAAGAGCGCGGAAATCGTCAATTGTGCCTAAATGCTCATCCACTTGGAAAAAATCACGTCCCCAGTAACCATGATAACCAGCTGAACCATCTTTGTTTAATTGGTCGACATTATTAACAGGCGGGGTAATCCAAATAGAAGTAATTCCCATGTCTTTTAGGTAATCTAACTTACCTAACAACCCTTTGATATCACCACCAAAATACTTCTTATAATCAGATCGGTCTGCAGAGTAAGTCTGAGCATTATTACCGGTATTATTTGCAGAATCGCCATCAGAAAAACGGTCTAAAAAGACGAAGTACATCGTCTCATCACGCATATCAAAAGCTAGTTTTTCATGGACTACAACACTGTTAGTATCAGCGTAGAAGTTAATCTCATACGTTTTATTAGGATCAACAACGAAGTTAGCTAGTGGGTAATTTTCTGACCAATCACCAAAACGGTCGATTTTGAAACTTGGGGGGTTACTGCCATCCCCTGTGTTAAATTTTTTAACTATTTGCCAATGGTTAGTTTTCACTTTAACCATGCTTTCTGTTTGCCAATTATTTGCAGTTCCACGAAAATAAGCTTGATTCCAATCTGCAGCAGCAGGCAAGGAAGCAAGCAATACTGAAAAGAGTACTAACTTGTTCTTCATCATCTTGTCCTATTTTACGTTGATAAATGGTTATTAGGGGTACAGCAAACCCTCCAAACAAAATCTTGGATGGTTACATCGGCATTAAATAATCTTGATTTACTTTTTACTTTTTACTTTTTACTTTTTACTTTTTACTAAAAATAACCCCTACGTATATTTAGGAATTATTTAAATGACGTTAATGGTAGTTAATATAACTAGCCATATTTACAAGGTTATATTTCCTTCCGTTTCTGAATCAAATATATGACAGAACCCTGAATCAAAATTAAACCTCACATTACTGCCAATATCCGAGGTTGTAATGGTTTGATTATTAACACGAGCAACAATTTCATTATTACCAATTCTAAAGTACAAATACTTTTCATTACCTAAGTTTTCGACGACGGTTAATTCACCTGGGTGAACATTCACCGTTTCATCATCGTTAGCTAAATCAATATGCTCAGGTCGAATGCCTAAACACACTGGTTTATCTATGTAGTTAAGCAACTTCTCTTGCTTATCTTTAGGGATAATAATTTGGGCACCAGGTGCAAGTTCTACGTAAATATCGTCACCAAGTTTACGTAAGGTTGTGTTCACTAAGTTCATTGCTGGTGAACCAATAAAGCCAGCTACAAATTTATTTTTTGGGTAATTATAAAGATTGGAAGGAGTGTCGACTTGCATGATGTTGCCTTGGTTTAACACACAAATTCTATCCCCTAGCGTTAACGCTTCCGTCTGATCATGTGTCACATAGATCATTGTTGCTGGGTTGCCTTCTTCTTTCAAAGACTGGTGCAGTTGAGCAATTTTAACTCGCATTGAAACACGCAATTTGGCGTCAAGGTTAGACAGCGGTTCATCAAATAAGAATACATCAGGTTTACGCACAATCGCTCGTCCCACAGCTACACGCTGGCGTTGCCCACCCGACATTTCTTTCGGTTTACGATAAAGCAAATCTGTAATTTCTAATTTTTCAGCCGCTTCTTCAACACGTTGTTTGATTTCTTCTCTCGGCTTTTTCTGCATCTTTAGACCAAAGGCCATGTTGTCAAAAACCGTTTTATGCGGGTAAAGCGCATAGTTTTGGAACACCATTGCAATGCCACGATCTTTAGGAGGTAAATCATTAACGACTTGATCACCAATACGGATATCACCACCTGAAATACTTTCAAGACCCGCTATCATGCGCAGTGTGGTTGACTTAGCACAACCAGATGGACCCACGAACACCATGAACTCACCTTCATGAATATCTAAGTCAATTCCATGTACAGCTTTAAAACCATTGTCGTATTCTTTTTCTACTTTGCGTAGGCTAACTGTTGCCATTTGATACTCCGCATACGGGTTATATACTCAAGTGTAAAAATAAGGCTCACTTGGTATCGCTTATTCAAAAAATTAAAACTGTTTATTTAGCGAATAGTTCCACTTAGCGAGTGATTCTACAGAGTAAAAACACTCGCTAAATAGGCAAAAGAAGAGAGTACTAAGTATAACTTATAGGTGGACCGAACGACTTTGAACGTCTATTAGTACTCTCAACGGAAATAATGCTATTTACACGCCTTTATAAGTGCTCGTACTGGTTTCTTATCCTTGTTGATCTCAATACTCCACAAGTACTTCCCATCTTCAGGGATATTTACCGTTGTATTTTTAGCAAAACCACCACGTTTTAGTTCTTTTTCATAGCCTACTTCCATCTCTTTACCTGCAGCAGTAAATTGAGGATTCCAACTCATGGTTGCAAACTGTAAGCTTACATTGCCTGCTTTTTCTTCACTCACGACTTGATAGATACCATTGCCTTTATGAGACATCTGGCGGTTATCCATGTGCATCCACTGACCATCAGGGAAAGTACCAATCACAAACAGTGAAGGACGAATTGGACCACGGTCTTCAACACTCGCTAGATTACAGTCAGCAAAAGGACCAGTAGCAAGACTTTGTTCAATAGCGGGAGCGTCTGAAGTGCTTGCACACCCCATTAATGCAGAAGACAAAAGAGCAGTAAGCAGCAGAGTACGTTTCATTATAAATTCCTTATTATTCTAATCATTAAATAGTCAGATTCATCTTCGTGTCATGGTCGAAAATATGACTAAAGTAAGTATCAAAGTTCACGTTAAAATATTTACCAATATCATTGGTATTCAAAACTTTATTTCTAACCTTTGAAACAAACAATTTATGTTCAATATTAAAAATAAGGTTATAGCCATTATCCTGTTTTTGTAACTCAGTAAACTGACCTTCTACGGTATTCAATTTATCGTTATCATCCGCTAGATAAATAAAATCAGGTCGAATACCAAACTTAACTTTTTCGTTAATATAGTTAGACAAGCATTCTTGATGATGAGGCGGGATATTTAAAGTAGAGTTATCACCTAACTCTAAATACACACCTTCAATACTATCTCTTATATAAGCATCAACAATATTAATTGATTCGTTCATAAAATTGTCACTTAATAATATTCATAATTTAAAAACCCTTGCGATAAACCCCTTATTCTTAGCAGATTCATTACTACTAGGTTTCTTGCTGTTATTTGTTAATTTATTAAGCATGGCTAAGTTCTTATAATACGAACGTGCGTCTTTTGCTGGATAGCCAAACAGATCACTATTTTCTGGGAAAGAATGACTCACACCTGATTTCGCTTTAACAACCGAGTTCTTGCCTATCGTGAGGTGCCCAGCAGTGCCAGCTTGACCATGTACAATCACGTTATCTTCAAGGATGGTGTGCCCTGCGAAACCCGTTTGAGAAACTAATAAACAATGCTGCCCAATCTTACAGTCATGACCTATTTGCACTAGGTTATCAATTTTGGTGCCTCGTCCAATCACGGTGTTGCCTAAGGTGCCACGGTCAATAGTGTTGTTACATCCAATTTCAACATCGTCTTGAATAATCACTCGACCAACGCTTTCTACGCGCTCATAGCGTGTTAACTTGCCAGTCATATATTCAAAGCTGTAATTACCTATCGAGTTATTGGAATCGATAGTCACGTTATTACCGATCACGGTCCCTTCTTTGATAACCGTATTGGCATGAATGGCGACATTATTACCTATCGTCACGCCGTTCATGATTTTCACACCGGGCATAAAGTGGCAGTTTTCACCTATTTGACAGTGCTTTCCAATATAGACATCTGGAGTATCAGAGGTATTGCATTGATCAAATAATTGATACTTATGTACTTTATAAAAACGCATTAGTTGATTGAGCTTATCGGCATCAAGCTCATCAATGATAATTTTCGTTTTGGCTTGAGTTTCAAGCACAACTTTTGGTCCAACAATGACATCCGCTAAAGTTTCAGAAAGCCCTTTAAGATCTGACTTAGCAAATACTATCGCTAACCCTCCTTTTTCATCGCTTGATACTGGGCGAATCGTTGATATCTCAATTGATTCATCACCAACTACTTTGCCACCAAGGATTTGAGCAATTTCTGAAACTTTTATCATGATGTTCGACCTACTATTTATTAAAAGCGGTATAAAGCTTGTAAGAAGAGGGTGTTTTGTTCAACCACTTTTTCATCACCTGCATATTGAGCAGCATTCGATGTTTCAGTATCTTTCGCCCATTCATACTCAGCTTTCATTAGCCAATCGTCACCTACAGCTTGCTCATAGCCTACTGTCGCTTTACGAATATCTTTGAAGTAATCATCGTTACTGCCAATTCCATTCGTTTCGTTTTCACCGATACGCGCTCGCACATACATTGTGCCTGCATCATCAAAGCTGTATTGAACAATTGGCTCAGCGTATTTTTCAGTAAAGTCGCTAACTTTATTTCCGTTTGCGTCGTTTTCTTTAATTTGGTAGAAAAACTCAACGCCCATTTCCCAGTTACCAAAACGCTTATATGGCTTGAAGAGTAAACTATATCCCTCTTCTTTTATCGTGCCCCACGCACTCTTATCTTCATCATTCAATAAATATTCAAGGTTTGAATAGAAACCAGCACCATATTCATTATTCCAGTAGGTTAAGTATGGTCTAAAACTGTGTTCTGTTGTGGTATGGCGTAATCCATTAACACCTGCCGTGCTATATATCTGGCTTCTTGTATATTCGATGTCATAGACCGCACCAGTCGCCCAGCCACTGCCTATGTTAAAACCTTTGTTCAGTGATAAAAGATGTTTGTAACCATCTTCTGTTTCACTGTATCCCGTTTGTTCTTTCTTACGGTCTTCCAATTTAAACGCATACAGAGCCGACATGTTCCACTTAGCATTTTTGTAGAACAAACTTACTACTTCGTGAGTCCTAGTTTTCTCAGTAGATTCAGTCCCTCCCCACTTCGCCCAGTCGGTAGTCGTTTTGTATTCATACTCAACTGATGATCCAACGTGCCCGCCAAACTGCATAGCTTCATCAAAAAAAGTATCTTCAGGTGCAAAGCCTCGGTCGCTTGCTAGTGCAGTGGTGCTAATAAGTAGGGTGTTAGCTATCACTACAGACAATATTGTTCGTTTCACAGTATTTCCTTATTAATCCGGCAATGGAGTTATTTTTTAATAATTCTGGCCACGAATCTTAGTAGTTCACGTTGAACGCCTAATTATTGTTCTGCATTTATTTTTATTTTTCTTCCTATAGAAATGATATATGAGACATTGGTCACCTTTAGCTATGGAAATAATTGACCACCATCACGAATAGTAGGGTTTTCATCAATCTAAGTATCAAATTGAGCCTAGTTCTTGCTGCCATTCCTTAGCTAACCTGGTTTCCTACATAACAAGCCACAATACTATTAAACCTGTAAATATAGTGATTCAAATCACAAACAAGCTTCTATTCCACTCAATTCGTATTGACATATTTTGGTCGAGACATAACCTAGTAGTATCTTATGAACTACTACTTTGATTGTGCGGTGTGGATATGAAGAAAAATCTATTTACGACAACGTTAATGGCTGCAGCTTTAGTATCAGGATTTGCTTGTGCTGAAGAAATTGTGCCAGAAAGCGGTGCAGAGCTATTAATCTGGACAGATAAATCAACTGTCGATTACATGGAATATGCAGCTGAATCTTTCAACAAAGATTTCGCCCAAGATATTAAGTTCTCATTTAGAGGGCTTGCACCCATCGATTCGGCATCTCGACTTATTCAAGATGGTGGCTCAGCGCGTGTTGCTGACGTTGCCGAGATTGAACATGACCTACTGGGGCGTTTAGTTGTTGCCGGTGGCGCAATGGAAAATCTAGTCTCTGCAGACCGAATCAATAGCACATTCATGCAAAATGCTATCAGTGCGTCACAAGCAGAAGGCGGCAGTTATGGCTTCCCTGTCAGCTTCGCAACAACGGCTCTTTTCTATAACAAAGACCTACTGCCTGAAGCGCCTGAAAACTTTGAGGAACTCATTGAGTTTTCAAAATCCTTCAATAGTAAAAAAGAGCATAAGTACGCCTTACTTTGGGATATCCAAAATTACTACGAGTCACGTATGTTCGTCACACTCTATGGCGCTTATGAGTTTGGTAAAAACGGGACGGATGCAAAAGATATCGGCATTGACTCTGAAAAGGCTCAACAAGGTTTAGAGGCAATGAAGAAACTGCGTGTTGCTAATGACTCTAACCCTATTGATATGCGTAACCCGCAAGTTCGCCGTGGTTTATTTAGCGAAGGGAAAGTTGCCGCGATTATCGATGGTCCGTGGGCGATTCAAGGTTATAAAAACTCAGGTATAAACTTTGGAGTTGTGCCTATGCCGAAATTAGAAGGTCAGCAACCTCGTACTTTCTCAACAGTTAGGCTTGCAGTTGTCTCTTCCTATACTGAATACCCAAGAGCAGCTCAATTATTTGCTGACTACCTCACGACTGACAAAATGCTCAAGAAACGTTACGAAATGGCTCAAGCTATCCCGCCAGTTCCAACCGTTATGGAAGAGATTATCGTCGATGCTGACGAAGCAACTTACGCCATTATCACTCAAGGTTTCTATTCAGACGCTATGCCTTCAGTACCTGAGATGGGGTTCATTTGGTCGCCAATGGCAAGTGCAATTACGGCATTTTGGATAAACGATAAGTCACCAAAAGACGTATTAGACCGAGCTCGCTCAATTATCGAAGAACAGATCGAACTCCAAGAGTAAAGAGGATCTATGTTGTTATCAGAGACTAAGCCGGCACCACGAGTGCCTGCTGCTCTCCTCATAATGGGGAGCACACAACTCTTAAAAGGTCACTGGGTGAAAGGTGGCGTATTCTTAGCAATGCAGCTAATTACGTTACTGGTTTTCCCTGAGCTACTCTCTTCGCTGAAAGGGTTAGTAACTTTAGGCGACGTAGCTCAAGTGCGTAAAGGCTTTACGATCACCCAAGGCGACAACTCAGTATTTATGCTGGTAGAAGGAGTGATCGCCCTACTCTATAGCTTCTTATTCATTTGCTTATATTTAGCCAACGTTAAAGATGCAAAAGAAACCCAAAGAACCAACCTGACTTTACGTGAACAGATCAAAGATATTTACGACCAAAAATTCGCATTTATCATGCTGTCCCCTGCTTTTGTAGCCAGTATTGCTTTCATCATAATGCCGATCATCATTACTGTGATGGTGTCATTTACTAACTATTCTGCGCCTCATCATATTCCACCAAGGAATTTGGTTGATTGGGTTGGTTTTAAGAATTTCTTTGCCTTATTTGAGCTTAAAATTTGGTCAAGCACCTTCTTTGGCGTGGCATCTTGGACTGTGATGTGGGCGTTTTTTGCCACTATCTGTACTTGCGGTTTTGGATTTTTGTTGGCGCTTGCATTGCAAAACAAAAATATCAAAGCAAAGAAAGCATGGCGTTTTGTTTTCATTCTTCCTTATGCTATTCCAGCCTTTGTGACCTTGTTGATGTTCCGCCTACTTTTGAATGGTATTGGTCCGGTTAACGCGGTATTGAATTCGTGGGGGCTAGATTCTGTCGCTTTCTTATCTGACCCATTTACCGCAAAAATCACGGTTATTGCAGTCAGTGTTTGGGTCGGTGCACCTTACTTCATGCTACTTATCGCAGGTGCATTAACGAATATTCCCGAGGACCTTTACGAAGCCAGTGAAGTGGATGGAGCCAATAAACTCCAGCAGTTCTGGGAAATAACTTTGCCTATGGTATTACACCAAGTTGCGCCATCTCTAGTGATGACCTTTGCCCATAACTTCAATAATTTCGGTGCAATTTTCCTATTAACCGAAGGTGGTCCAATAAACCCTGAATATCGATTTGCTGGTCACACCGACATCTTGATCACTTGGATCTACAAACTGACATTAGATTTCCAGCAGTACCAGATTGCTTCTGTTATCTCAATTGTCATCTTCTTATTCTTGTCTGGTATTGCTATCTGGCAGTTCCGCCGCATGAATTCCTTTAAAGACGATGTAGGTATGTAACATGGACAAGTTTATTGGAAAAATCGGTACAGCTATCGTTTACCTCTTCTTAATAACCAATGCGTTGTTGGTACTTGGACCGGTAATTTGGACGGTTATGGCGTCATTTAAAGCGGGTAATAACCTATTTAGCTCATCATTTACAGGGATGGAGTTTACTCTTGACCACTACCGAGCACTTTTTACCGACACGCCATATTTTGAGTGGTACAAAAATACGTTCTTCCTAGCAACCGCCAATATGATTATTTCATTGATCGTGGTAACCATTTCAGCGTTTGTATTCTCACGTTATCGCTTCAATGGTAAACGGAACGTAATGATGAGTATTTTAGTATTACAGATGTTCCCTGCGTTTCTATCGATGACCGCTATTTATATTTTATTGTCGAAAATGGGCTTAATTGATACTTATGCTGGCTTACTGTTTGTTTACGTCACAGGTTCCCTTCCCTTCATGATTTGGCTTGTTAAAGGTTATTTCGACGCTATCCCAACATCATTGGATGAAGCGGCCAAAATTGATGGTGCTGGCCATATGACGATTTTCTTAGAAATCATTTTACCGCTAGCCAAGCCTATCCTTGTCTTTGTCGGCTTAGTTTCATTTACAGGACCATGGATGGATTTCATTTTACCTACGCTAATCTTACGTAGTGAAGAAAAAATGACTCTCGCAATTGGTATCTTCAGTTGGATTTCATCGAACTCCGCCGAGAATTTCACCTTATTTGCAGCCGGTTCTTTGTTGGTAGCAGTCCCCATCACGTTGCTATTCGTTGCAACACAAAAACATATCACTACTGGTCTCGTCAGCGGTGCAGTAAAAGAATAACGCTAGGAATACAACATGATTACAAGAAGTTCACTTACACACTCGGCAAAGAGTGCGGACAGTTACGCCTACGATAATGAAACACTGCACCTACGATTACGTAGTGCAAAAGGTGAAATTGAACGTGTATCCCTGTGGATAGGCGACCCTTACCATTGGGCTGAAGGCGGTCTTGATGGCGGCAATTTAGGAGGGAGCGATGCCCACGGTTGGGTAGGTGGTAACGAAGTAGCAATGATTCACGAAGGTGAAACTGAGCACCACGACCACTGGTTTGCAGAGTTTAAGCCGCCAAAGCGCCGCAGCCGTTACGGGTTTATTTTATACGGTAAAGATGGTGAAAAGATTCTCTTCGGTGAAAAGCGATGCGCTGATCTATCTGAGCCTAAAAAAGCAGAAGCAGAGCTCAGTAACTTGAGTAACTTTTATTGTTTCCCATACATCAACCCACGCGATGTATTGAAAACACCGAACTGGGTAAAAGACACCATCTGGTACCAGATTTTTCCTGAAAGATTTGCAAATGGTCGACCTGACCTATCGCCTATCAATGTCCAACCTTGGGGAACCGAGCCTAAATCGGATAACTTTATGGGTGGGGACTTGTGGGGCGTAATTGAAAAGCTCGATTACTTACAAGATCTTGGCGTTAATGGCTTATATCTTTGCCCTATCTTTACTGCCAATGCCAACCACAAATATGACACGGTTGATTACTATAACGTCGACCCACATTTTGGCGGAAATGAAGCGTTCAGAGCACTGGTAAAAGAAGCCCACCAGCGCGGCATGAAAATCATGTTAGATGCCGTATTTAACCATATTGGTACTCAATCTCCTTTATGGTTGGACGTCGTTGAAAAAGGAGAGAAATCTCAATACGCCGACTGGTTCTGGATTAATACATTCCCAGTTTATCCTGATACGCCTAAAGCAGAATGGGACTTCTGGAACCTCAATTACGAAACCTTCGGTAACGTCGTTGAAATGCCAAAGTTAAATACTGAAAATGAAGAATGCCGCGCATATCTCCTAGATGTAGCCCGTCACTGGGTAGAGGAATTTAACATCGATGGTTGGCGTTTAGACGTCGCTAATGAAGTTGACCACGCCTTCTGGCGAGACTTTCGAAAAGTCGTCAAAGGAGTCAACCCAGATTGCTACATTCTTGGTGAGATCTGGCACGAAGGCATGCCTTGGCTGCGTGGTGATCAATACGATTCATTGATGAACTATCCTTTGACCCAGGCCATTACCGACTATTTTGCTCTTTCAGCGTTTGATAAACACAGCTTCATTAATGCTGTAAATACTTCCTATATGGCATACCCAAGAAACGTTAATGAAGCGATGTTTAACTTGCTTGATAGCCATGACACTACGCGCATCCTTTCTCTATGCCAAGGTGATACACGCAAAGCAAAACTCGCGTACCTATTTATGTTTACGCAAGTTGGCGCGCCATGTATTTATTACGGAGGCGAAATTGGCATGGACGGTGGTCGTGGTATGGGCAGCGAGAACAACAGAAAATGCATGGAGTGGAATGTAGGTAATCACGACTTAGATTTTAAGGCTTTCATCAAAGAAATGATCGCTTTACGTAAGGCTAATCCCGATTTAAACCAGCCTAACCTAGACTGGGTAAACGTAAACGATGCTGACTGTATTGCTTATCGCCGAGCTGACCGTTTATTTGTTCTAAATAATAGCGAACACGACAAGCAAATTGAGCTAGAAGGACGTTCAGTTTCAATCAAAGCGTTCGGTTACCTTATCGTGAAAGTTCAATAACTTGATGAACACTGCCATTGTTATGGGAATCTCTATTGATTCCCTACTTACTCACTCAATAATAAGCACCTCTTGCGGTAAAGAGGTGTATCGAACCGTGCAAAAAACCTCAGACGATAAACAAAACCTATTTAGATATCTCGCCGAACTGATCTCTCAAATTAGCTTGCGATATGGGCAAGTCACGGCAATAAGTATCAGTGCTTCTGAATATTACTCTTCAGATTTTTTATCCACAGAGCGTAACTGTTCTCAAACCGAACATTTACCCCTGGCGCAATTGGCTATTGATTTAACAAACCGTTTTAACTGTGATTGCATACTCATCAACCACGCGCAAAGTGCTGCCATAACGGAGTTCCAACACTCCAAGACCCTCACTAATTCAACAGTGTTAAGTGCCACCATTGGTGATAGTTGCGGGATCAGTTTCTACAATAAAATGACGAATGTGCATCACTCACTATGTGCTAATTGGGCTCATTCCACACTGCCCAACTTTCAGTGGCTCGTTGATGGCTTAACACCAATATGTCGCTGCGGAAATGAAACATGTGTCGAACAGTTTATCTCCGAGCAAGGCATTGAACGTCAGTACCACCAAGTCGTATTGCGTGACCGAACTCTTTCACAGATCTTTGATGGTGTTGATGAAGTAGACACTCACTCAACCCGAATCTATCGAACTTTTGTCGATCAACTGGCTCGTAGCTTAATTAAGCCCATCCAGTCTTTACGCCCTAAGCAGTTAATTTTATCAGGCTCCGCAAGCGCCTATCCTTCTTTACGTAACGATTTGAAAGTAGCGCTCTATCGCAACAACGCCACGAGTGACTTACCCGTAATCACTCAGTTACCGCAAGATAAATTCCTTTTTGCATACGGCGCTTCTCTCATCGCAATAAAAAATAACAACAATCATTTACGCTCATAGTTGCAGGAATGGTAACCTTAGCAGGAAGAAAACATTGAATAGTTTCAGAGGACAACCCGTGTCAGAGCTAGTGACCAAATTGATGGATTTTGGATTTACCAAAACCGACGCACTTGTTTACATTAATTTGCTGAAAAATGGCCGCTCCAGCGGATATAAAATTGCAAAAGAGATCTCTATCTCGCGATCTTCTGTCTACTCATCGATAGATAATCTCTACACCAATGGCTATATCTTTATGTCCGATGGGGACACAAAAGAGTATGAAGCAAAATCACCTGATTTAATTTTCAGCCAAATTGAGAAAAAGACTGTAGAGAACATTAATATCCTCAAGACAGAGCTTTCAAAGATGATGCTTCAAGAGGAAAAAGAATTCGTCTATAACCTCACAGGCTCTGAGAATCTGCTGCAAAAAGCCAAAGAAATTATTAATCAGGCTAACCTTGAGGTTTACCTCAACACTGACTTTAATTTAGAGCTATTTTCAAAAGAATTATGCGATGCAGTGGAACGTGGTGTAAGAGTGATCGGTTTCTCATTCAATAAAATGTCGAAGCCACACGAAAAGATAGAATTATACTCACGATCTGAAACGGAAGAGACAGAATACCCCTCTCATCGCTTTATGTGCGTGGCAGATATGAAACTAGCCTTAATGTTTTCTCATCGTGAAGAAACCGTAGGCCTATATGCGAATAATAGACTTATCGTTAAGATGATTGCAGAGCACATCCATAGTGATATATATCTAACCGAATATGAGCGTTTAGAGCCAGAAAAACGTGTACGTGTTAACACCATTCATGAGCAACATAACTCAATGGTGCTAGACGAGCTTAAAAAACATTAAGTGGCACTAAAAATCCGCTAAGCGATCAGCGGATTTTTTGTTTGCTCACCGTATACCACTTACGCTTCTTAAGTCATGAACGCAATATAACGCACAGCAATGCGGAGTTACCTATGTGTAGAGCGTCTGGTTGAATGGCGAGTATCTGAAATCGTATCCACAGTTTTAGATACGTTCAACTTTGCTGCCGCTTTCAATAACTGCATGTGAATCGGCACCAGATCTTGATGCTGAGTCCGATATCCACCACCAACCACACACGCCATAGGAATAGACTCTAATTTCGCGAGACTGACCATCAAACAGTCGCGCTCAAATATCCCTTGTGTCGAGACATTCAAATAGCCCAGCTCATCGTCTTGGTGAATATCAATGCCCGCATCATAAACGATCAGATCAGGTTGGTGGTGAGCAATCGCTAACTTAGTGACTTGTTCAAAACAACGTAAGAACTCTTCATCTTCTGTTTCACGGCTTAATGGCACATCCAAATCGGATAGCGGTTTTCGTGCAGGGAAGTTTTTGTCGCAGTGGAACGACAAAGTAATGATGTCGTCATTCTCTTGGCAAAGAGTCGCTGTGCCATCACCATGATGAACATCGCTGTCGACGATAAGCACTTTATCGATATGTTCAAAGGTCAGCGCATGTTTTGCCGCTAACACCAGATCGTTCAACAAACAAAAGCCGCTACCAAAATCATGGTGTGCGTGATGATAACCACCACTCAAATGAATCGCTAAACCACTCTCTATTGCCATTTCAGCGGCCAAGCAGGTTCCACCACTTGAGTAGAGTGTTCTCTCAATAAGTTGTTCACTCCAGGGGAAACCGATACGCCTCATCTTTGCTGCGGGCAAATTACCAGAAACAAGCAAATCCACATACTCACTATCGTGAACCTGTTTTACCTGTTCAACCGAAACCGGCGTTGGTTGGAAGATTTCAAACTGGCTCTTCCATAGAGGATCGCTATCCATTAACGCTTCAACAGCACTGTGTAACAACTGATATTTGTTGATTGGGTAACGATGACCTTCTGGTAAAGGTAACTGCGAATAGATTGGGTGGTAAATTAAAGGAATCATAATCAGGTTAATTGCGTATCTTTCTCAAAATCATAACAGTCTCAGCCTAGGCGACAACCTTAATTAATGATAATAGTTATCATTAATTTAACTTTCAAAAAGAGACACCAATGAAAAGCCTAATACTCATCTTTGGGGTGATCTGCGGCTCAATGGCAGCAGTAATGATTTTTGTAGGAATGCTAATGGCCAGTTGGTGGAGCGTTGATTTTCTCGTGTTAAGCCATCAAACTTAACTAATTGAACTAAAAAGGAATCACCATGAGCGTTATTTTCATTACTGGAGCGAACCGCGGCATTGGCTTGAGCCTAACCCAGCAGTACTTAAAAGGTAACCACAAAGTGTACGCGACTTATCGTGATGCCAATTCAGCAAAAGAACTGCTCTCTCTCGCAGACCACAACAGCAACCTGACCTGCATTCAATTAGAGATAACCGATTATCAAGCAGTAGGCCAACTCCCTTCGCAAATGGAACCGATTGATATCTTGATCAACAACGCTGGCTACTATGGTCCTAAAGGTTATGGGCTGGGTAATACCGATGTCGAAGAGTGGCGCCGTGTATTCGAAGTCAACACTATTGCCCCACTGAAGCTTGTCGAAGCGCTATTACCTCTACTAGAAGACAGCGATATCAAAAAGGTCGCTTGCCTGTCCTCTAGAGTCGGTAGCATGACCGAGAACACCTCGGGAGGCGGCTACATCTATCGCTCCTCCAAAGCCGCTCTAAACTCCGTAGTAAAGAGCCTAAGTAACGACTTAACCGATAATGGCGTTACCGTGTTAGCTCTGCATCCTGGTTGGGTACAGACAGAAATGGGCGGCCCTAATGCTCTGATCGACACCGGCACCTCAGCTTCTGGTCTTATAAAAGTCATCGAGTCTGCGAATACTGAAGTAAGTGGTCACTTCTTCAATTTCGATGGCAGCGAAATAGATTGGTAACCCGCAGATGAATGATGGTCCTCTCTCAAACCTAGTTAAGCACTCAACACTGTTTTGTCTGACTGTGATGCTAGCTGGCTGTTTCAGTGATGGCCCCGGAGACTTGTTCGACGACTACCAAACCAAGATAGCCAAAGTACAAGATGCTGACGAGATAAAAGAGGAATGGGAATTTGAAAGCCTACCGAGAAAAAGAGAGCTGCTGCTTGACGTGCCCTCGCTTTCTATTGGTCTCATCGACAGCTACCAGCTTCGCCAGTGTGGATTGTTCAATCTGATTGCAGAAAGAAATTCGGTTCTTGGGAAAGTCGCGGATGAGTTTCGCAATTACGATTATCAAGTCGCCCTACTTGCAGGTGTTGGGAAATGTTTATCCAGTAGCGAATTAGACCCTGAGGTCGTAGAGCTACTGAAAGAAATCGAGCAGCAGAAACTCACACAGTTTCCGCGGCACCAGTGGAATCTAATCTATGCCAGCGATGCGATGCAGTCTCAGATGCGTGGTAGTCGGTGGTTACACGCTGATATCGGCGATCAGGTACGACAAACCAGTGGCGCCTTAGAACATCTCAACCAAGCGTTAAACGCGCCGCTCGTTTCCGGCAAAACCACTGAGGTACAAGAAGTATTAGAGAAGAGCTCTACGCTCGGGGATTTATACTACTCGCTGGCTCGTGCTTCGGCCGAACTGGATACCATCACCCAACAACTCACAACTTTTGATGCCAGCATCATCTGTGGCAAACAGCGAGACACGACGAAGTTTAGATATCTCAACAATGTGTTTGAGCTGCAATACATTGGCAAGGTTCAGCCTTACACGGCGCAATTGGATGGCTATTATCAACAGTTGGCCCCGCAACTTGGTATGTTTGACGCGCAACCTGAACTACACAGCTATTACTTTCCTATCCAAGATGCACATCAAGCCTTTCGATCCTCAACCCGTCGCCATGTTGATTACTGGCAGCAGCTGTTTAAACGCTGCGGACGCAAGGTAGGTCGTTAATCTTGATTCCCGATATCAATAATGGGTGTTGTTAGCTTTCAGTTTCTAACTGATTAACTTTTAGTACCTTTCTTAGCGTAAGTCTTCTTCCTTGTCCCACCAGCTTTGCGACGTTTAAAGGCTGGTCTTTCAACTTTAGGAAGATGACGCAGGGACTCAGGGACTTCACCCGTTTTCACCTTGCCCATCAAGCCGTCGATCTTGCTTTCTAACTCTTGCATGAAGGGTTGATACGCTTGGTTTCGTTCAGCCATGCCTTGCAACTGATGCTCCCAGTGAGCCGTCATGTCGGGAAAGGTCGAGTCCTCAGGTAAAGCATTAATCAAGCCTCTTCCCGCTGGGCTACTATGGATGCTTTTACCTTGTCGCGTTAACAGTTGTCTCTTGAATAAAGTATCTAGAATACCCGCTCGGGTTGCTTCTGTGCCAAGACCATCGGTCTCTTTCAAAATGGCTTTAAGGTCTTTGTTTGCGACAAAGCGCGCGATACCAGTCATCGCTTGTAGCAAGGTCGCTTCCGTGAAGTGCTTTGGTGGCTCGGTTTTCTTATCGCCAATAATACCTTCACGACACGTCAATACCGTTCCTTTATCCAATGGAGGAACCGTATCTGTGCCATCGCCTTTCTCTTCGGTGTCCGTTTTACCCATCAACACCTTCCAACCTGGGTTGATAAGCTGACGCCCTTTTGCGATGAACACGCCACCAGCGATATCAAACACAAGCTTAGCATCAGCAAAAACCGCAGGTGGGTAGAACTGCATTAGATACTGACGAGCGATTTGCTGATAGATTTTCATCTCATTAGCAGACAAGCCGTTCACTGATGACTTCTTCGGTGTTGGGATTATTGCGTGGTGAGCATCAACCTTACTGTCGTTCCATGCTTTTGATTTAAGAGAAAGATCTGCACCTTGAGCACCACTTTGCAGCTCTTTCGCATTGTTAGCGATAGCATCGACGACCGACTCTCGTTGCGAGTAGTGATCTTTAGGCAGGTATCGACTATCAGAACGTGGGTAAGTGATGAGTTTGTGTTTCTCGTACAACGACTGACAAGTGTCGAGCACCTGTTGAGCACTCATACCAAAACGCTTAGACGCATCAATCTGCAGAGCTGACAGCGAATAAGGCAGTGGCGCAGCTTGTTTACTTTGTTTTTGCTCTGATTCCGTTACCGTCGCGGGTTGATTCGCAATTCTGTTAGCCACGTTCTCAACCAGCTTTCGATTGAGCACTCGGCCTTCTTCATCTTGCCATGGTTTACATGCTTCGCTTGGTTTCCAACGCGCTCGAATATCAAAGCTCTGGCCGTTGTTTTTATAAGGGATCAAAGCGTGCAGAGTGAAGTAATCTTTAGGAATGAAATTCTCGATTTCTTCATCACGTCTTACAACCAAACCAAGTACAGGGGTTTGCACTCGCCCTACCGACAACACGCCTTGGTAACCCGCCTTTTGACCAAGCAAGGTGTAAGCTCGGGTCATGTTCATGCCATACAGCCAATCGGCTCTAGAGCGCGCCAATGCAGAAATAGAAAGTGGAATAAAATCGCGGTTGCTGCGCATTTGAGAGAGCGCACGCTTCACCGCTGGTAAGTTCAAATCGCTGATCAGCAGCCTGTCCATCGACTCTTTCTTGGCCTTAGACACCTTGCAGTAATCGATAACTTCATCAACTAGCAACTGCCCTTCTCTATCAGGGTCACCCGCATGGACAATTTGGGTCGCGTCTTTCAATAGCTTTCGGATCACCGTGAGCTGTTTGCTTGACGTCTTACGCGGTCTTAGTTGCCATTGCTCTGGCACGATAGGAAGATCGGCTAAGTTCCACTTCTTATAACGGTCATCATAAGCATCCGGCTCAACCTGCTCCAATAAGTGTCCAATACACCAAGTCACCACATCCCCATTGCCACATTTGATAAACCCTTGGTCTTTCTTCTGTGGATTCGGTAGTGCAGCAGCGATCGCGCGGCCTAGGCTTGGTTTTTCAGCAATGATAAGACGAGACATGTTTTTCCAGATGCTACAAACAATTAGGGCCACATTATCTAATGTGGCTCCTAGAAATCAAGGAAAACTGGTTGTTTATACAGTTAGAATTCCACTATTCAAGCTTCAGCTTTCTTTACAAGAACTCGACGAACTTAGAGAAGTCACGCTCTGGTACTTTCATTGGCGTACAGCCCGGAGTACCCAAATATAGGAAACCAACGATTTCATCGTCGCCTTCTAGGCCGAAAGCTTGGTGAACTTCAGGGTGGAACATCCACTTACCTGAGCGCCAAAAACCTTGGAAACCTTGAGCAACTGCAGCCATTTGCATTGCTTGTGCAGCGCAACCTGCAGAAAGGTGTTGTTCGAATGAAGGTACTTTATCGTGTTCAGTCACTTTTGCGATGACAGTGATAACCATAGGTGCTCGAAACGGCGCTTTCTTTACTTTCTCAATCACCGATTCTTCGCTTTCGTCCGCTTGTGCTGCTCGAACCAAAATATCGGAAAGCTTATGTAGCCCAGAACCTTGTGCGATAACAAAGCGCCACGGTGTCAATGCGCCGTGGTCTGGAGCGCGCAAGCCCGCTTTAATGATATTTTCTAACGCTACACCTTCAGGTGCTGGATCAGAGAGTTTTGCGATAGAGCGTCTGTTGAGCAATAGATCCAAAGCATCCATTTGAAGTCCTTACTAATTTTTATTGTTTGTATAATTGAACTGTAGCACAGAATACAAACGATAATAAATCTCAACGGCTGTCCAATTGACACAATAGTTCAAACAATACTGGAAACAATAAAGGCTCCTAAATCTATGACTTAGGAGCCTTATTTACAAGTTTCGTTCAAGTTTATGAACGAGTGTATTCTGTTTGTTGTTAGAGCTTAATCGCTAACTCAACACCTTGGCGAATAGCACGTACCGCATCGAGCTCACCCGCGTAATCAGCACCACCGATCACGTGCAGTTTGCCACCAAACTCTTGCCACATGTCTTCGAATGGACGAACTGAAACCTGACCCGCACACACGATAACGGAATCGGCATCGAGTACCTGATCTTTCTTACCAACGCTGATGTGCAGACCTTGGTCGTCAATCTTGTTGTAGCTCACGCCACCAAGTAAGTTCACACCACGTTTTTCTAATGTGCGTTTATGAATCCAACCTGTAGTTTTACCTGGGCCTTTACCGACACGCCCGACTTTACGCTGCATCACCCAAACCGTTTTATCACTGAACGAATCAGGATAAGGATAAAGTCCACCAGGGTGTTCCATATTCTTATCAATGCCCCACTCATGCAGCCAGTCATCCAAGCTGTGAGAAGTCGGCTCTGTCAGCATAGTTGCCACATCAATACCAATACCACCGGCACCAACAATCGCGACTTTTTCGCCTACTGGTGTCTTTTCACGAATCAAGGTTTGATAATCGATTACGTTTTCTTGGTCAATCCCTTCAATATTAAGCTTTCTTGGCTCAACACCGGCAGCCATCACGACTTCATCGTATTTCAACAACATCTCAAACGTCGCTTCAGTATCCAGTTTTAAGTTCACGCCTGATGCATCTATTTGATTAGCAAAGTAACGAATCGTTTCTCTGAACTCTTCTTTACCCGGAATCTGCATTGCCAATCTAAATTGTCCACCGATACGATCATTTTTCTCAATCAGATCAACATTGTGCCCACGCTGTGCCAACGTTGTCGCACAAGCTAGACCCGCGGGACCAGCACCAACAACGGCAATGGTCTTAGGTGCTTGAGCTGGTTGAACAACAATTTCAGTTTCGTAACAAGCTCGAGGGTTCACCAAACAGCTCGCTCTTTTGCCTTTGAATACGTTATCAAGACAAGCTTGGTTACAACCGATACAGGTGTTAATGAACTGAGCTTGGTCTTGAGCCGCCTTATTTACGAAATCAGGGTCAGCCAAAAATGGACGAGCCATTGATACCATGTCAGCCTGTCCTGAACTGAGGATACGTTCGGCCTCTTCTGGCGTGTTGATACGGTTACATGTCACCACTGGGATCGACACGTATGGTTTTACTTTTTCCGTCACCCAAGAGAATGCCCCTCTTGGAACTTGTGTCGCAATCGTAGGAACACGAGCTTCATGCCAACCAATACCAGTATTAATAATGGTCACACCCGCTTCTTCTAGCTTCTGAGCCAGAAGTACAACATCTTCGAACGTGCTGCCTTGCTCAACCAAATCCAGCATCGATAAGCGGAAAATGATGATGAAATCTTTACCCACCGCTTCGCGAATCGATTTAACGATCTCTAATGGGAAACGCATGCGCTTCTCATAAGAACCGCCCCATTCGTCATAACGCATGTTTGTACGTTTACAGATAAATTGGTTAATCAAGTAGCCTTCAGAGCCCATAATCTCAATGCCGTCATAGCCAGCAACCTGAGCGAGTTCTGCACTGTTGGCAAAAGCACCGATGGTCTTTTTAATTTGACGAGGGCTCATCTCACTCGGTGCAAACTTAGCGATTGGTGCTTTGATGCCCGAAGCACTTTGCGCGAATGGGTGCATTGCATAGCGGCCAGCATGCAGCAACTGAAGGGCAATTTTACCGCCATGCTTATGCACGGCCTCGGTAACAACTTGGTGAGCTTTTGCGTGCTTAACTTTACTGAACTCAGCACTAAATGGGGTCAATCTGCCACGTAAATTAGGAGAGAAACCACCGGTAACAATAAGGCCAACGCCTCCTTTTGCTCGCTCTTCATAAAACGCGGCAAGCTTGTGGAGGCCTTCTTTATTTTCTTCTAAACCCGTATGCATTGATCCCATCAATACACGGTTACGTAACTGAGTAAATCCAAGATCGAGTGGTTCGAGTAAATGTGGGTACATGGCAGACATCACTTCTATTATTATATCCTTGTGGTCTGACCACAATATAACTCAATCACCAAAAGTTCAAACAACCGTTTACATTTTTGTAACACTGATCATAATGCTGAAGGTATTAATCGTTCAGAAACCCTTAATTTGTCTACACTTAATGAGAATATATATCGATTAACAATTCTTGGTGTAGTTTGAGCTAGGGAATTATCGTAGGATACTAAGCAGTTCATATTATTGAGATTAATAGTACTGTTGCTTGTTAAAGCCACGTGATCTCACTGCGGAGACATAATGAAAAAGATATTCAAATTTATAGGTATGATCTTTAAAGGGATTTGGAAGCTCATCACGTTTGTGCGTCTTGCGCTCGTTAACCTCTTCTTTTTACTCAGTATCGCCATCATCTACTTTGTATACTTCCACTCAGACACAGCTCAGCCCACCGTTCCACAGGAATCGGCTTTAGTACTTAACCTGTCTGGTCCTATCGTGGAGCAAAGTCGCTATATCAACCCGATGGATTCGGTCACGGGTTCACTGCTTGGCAAAGACCTTCCAAAAGAGAACGTCCTGTTTGATATTGTTGAAACGATTCGCTACGCCAAAGACGATGACAACGTTACTGGTATCGTTTTAGCACTCAAAGAACTGCCAGAAACCAATCTAACCAAGCTTCGCTACATTGCTAAAGCACTCAACGAGTTCAAAGCAACTGGCAAACCAATTTATGCGGTGGGTGACTTTTACAACCAAAGCCAATACTACCTAGCCAGCTACGCAACTAAAGTCTTCCTATCACCAGATGGTGGGGTTCTACTTAAAGGCTACAGCGCCTATTCGCTTTACTACAAAACGTTATTAAAGAAGCTAGACGTCAACACGCACGTATTCCGTGTTGGTACCTATAAGTCAGCTATCGAGCCTTTCATTCGTGACGACATGTCAGATGCAGCGAAAGAATCTGCTTCTCGTTGGTTAGGCCAATTATGGGGCGCGTACGTTGATGACGTAAGCAACAACCGTCAGATCGATGCTAAAACCTTGAACCCAAGCATGGACTCTTTCTTAAAAGACCTTGAGTCGGTTGATGGCGATATCGCAAAACTGGCAGAGAAGCTTGGTTTAGTTGACGAACTGGCAACTCGCCAGCAAGTACGACTAGAGCTTGCTGACGTCTTCGGCAGTGATGGTCAAGACAGCTATAACGCGTTTGGGTACTACGAGTACCGTACAACCATGCTTCCAGACCTAACAAGTGAATCGCACGATGTTGCTGTGATTGTTGCTAGCGGCGCAATTATGGATGGTAAGCAGCCACGTGGCACCGTTGGGGGAGATACGACAGCAGCACTACTTCGCCAAGCGCGCAACGACGACAAAGTAAAAGCCGTTGTACTTCGTGTAGACAGCCCAGGCGGTAGCGCATTTGCTTCAGAAGTGATTCGCAATGAAATTGAAGCGATCAAGCAAGCGGGCAAGCCGGTTGTTGTCTCTATGTCTAGCCTTGCCGCTTCGGGTGGTTACTGGATCTCGATGGGTGCGGACAAAATCCTGGCTCAACCAACGACCTTAACTGGTTCGATTGGTATCTTTAGTGTTATCACAACTTTCGAAAAAGGGTTGAACGATATTGGTGTTTACACTGATGGCGTTGGTACGTCACCTTTCTCTGGTCTTGGTATTACGACTGGGCTTAGCGACGGCGCGAAAGATGCGTTCCAAATGGGCATTGAAAACGGTTACCGCCGATTCATTAGCCTAGTTGGAGAGAATCGCGGCATAGAAGTCGATGCTGTCGACAAGATCGCTCAAGGCCGAGTATGGACTGGCCAAGATGCAATCCAGAAAGGTCTAGTCGATGAAATTGGTGATTTTGATGATGCGATTGCAGCAGCGGCTTCACTTGCGGAGCTTGAAACCTACAACATCTACTGGGTAGAAGAACCACTTTCAACGACTGAACAATTTATTCAAGAATTTATGAATCAAGTTCAGATGTCGATAGGCTTTGATATTCAATCAATGATTCCAAGCAGTTTACAACCTGTTACTCAGCAGTTAGCTCAAGATAGCCAGCTGTTAGGCAACTTTAACGACCCACAAGGCCGATACGCTTTTTGCTTAAACTGCCAAGTTCAATAAGATAAGCTCACGCTTTGTTATCAAGAGGCGCCTCTGTGTGAGGCGCCTCTTTTTATTGCATGATAATTCGCTATAATCGCCCCCCTGTTCCCTATATCACACTAAGTATTAATCGCCATGGAAAGAAAACACATCTATATCGCGTATACCGGCGGCACAATTGGCATGCAGAAGTCTTTGGACCACGGCTATGTCCCTGTCGCAGGTTTTATGGATAAGCAGCTAGCTGGCATGCCTGAATTCCATCGCCCAGAAATGCCTGAGTACACCATTCATGAATACTCTCCATTAATGGACTCTTCAGATATGACGCCACTTGATTGGCAGACTATCGCTGATGATATTCGCGCGAACTACGATAAGTACGATGGTTTCGTTATCCTACACGGTACAGACACAATGGCTTACACCGCCTCTGCTCTGTCTTTCATGCTGGAAAACCTCGGCAAACCTGTGATTGTTACGGGCTCTCAGATCCCATTGGCAGAGTTACGTTCAGATGGACAAGCAAACCTGCTGAATGCTCTGCACATTGCAGCGAACTACCCGATCAACGAAGTGACACTGTTCTTCAACAACAAGTTGATGCGCGGTAACCGCAGCACAAAATCACACGCAGATGGCTTCAATGCGTTTACCTCTCCAAACCTAACCCCATTGCTAGAAGCGGGTATCAATATCCAGATCAGCAATAACGTTAAGGTAAACGAGCAACCTGAAGGTGCTTTCAAGGTTCATAATATTACTCCGCAACCCATCGGCGTAATCACTATGTACCCAGGTATCTCACATGAGGTGATTCGCAACACGCTACTACAACCTGTTAACGCAATGATTTTGCTTACTTTTGGTGTTGGTAACGCACCACAAAATCAAGAGCTACTTCAGCACTTAAAAGACGCATCAGAACGAGGTGTGATTGTAGTGAACCTAACTCAGTGTTTGGCGGGTAAAGTCAATATGGGTGGTTACGCGACGGGTTGCGCACTAGCAGAATCTGGAGTTGTCAGTGGTTACGATATGACACCAGAAGCGGCACTGGCGAAGTTACATTACCTGTTGAGCCAAAACTTAAGCTACGAACAAGTGAAGGATCAAATGCAACAAGTGTTGCGCGGTGAGATGAGTTTATAAGCTTGTTTAGCTATAGGTTTAGAGGTTTAGAGCTATAGGTTCAGAGGTTTAGCTATACGTTTAACCAAAACCTTCGCATTAACCCAGTCGTTTCATGGGTATCGCAGGCGTTTAACGTGAACTAAATCGTTTTATTGCTTATAAATAAACGGCTTAATAGCTAAAGGGGTGGCACAGTGCCACCCCTTTGTTGTAATTTAAGCCTAATGATTCGGGTTAACCCTAACAATATCTTCTTGGTCTGACTTAAATTGCTTCTTAAGCTCAGACTTAGATTTAAAGCTAATATCACCACCAGCTGCAACTGTCATATGTTGAGCTTCGGAGTTATGTTTAGATTGATATAACATAACGGCTTGCATACACGAGTCGCGCTGTTCTTTAGAGAGCGCCGTACCTTCTGGCCATTTACCCGTCTCAACGGCGTAAGTTAAACGTTCGTAGACCTCGGGTGTCATTGCGCTAAGAAGTTGTTCTGCATCCATGATAAAGCCTTAGTTTTAACAATTTTCACCAGAAAATAACCCGTAACAGAATTGAGTCAAGAACCTGACCGATAATAAGTGCATTCGATCACAAGTGAAGGAATATGAAAATGATGAAACGGTTGGCAATTAGCCTATTACCTTTCACTCTGGTTGGGTGTCTTGAAGGAAATAAAAATACCGATCAACTCTGTCAAAGTAATCCGGGGCTGCAGTGTCAGGAATTGAACATGAACGATGGGCAATGTCGCGTCGCACGAACCGACCTCATCTGGCATCGATTTGAAGTTCAGAAGCAACCCTCAGAAGCCAATAAGATTAAAGAGTTCAAATTAGTCACGGCGTACAAAAAGTGCCTAGAGCTTGCGGCGCAGATCGAGACGATTGACCAATCTAAGCTGCAAGAGCGTCGCTTTACCTCTTTAATGCATAGCATCGAAGAGTCTGAGCGTATTGTAGATGAACTATCGCAATCCAATACACCGGAAACGCTTTACTTCTTGTGGTCGCAAACTGGGGATACCAATGCAAGGCGCAGTTTCTTACAGCTAGAAGGGAAAGAAGCGTTAAATACGGCAGAAATGCAATATGCCTTAGCAACCTTCTATACCACCCGTGATCATGCAAAAACGCTTAAGCTACTCAATAATGCGTTAACGCTTTCAAATGGTTCGGTCGTCAACACTGAAATCTTCAAGTCGATGGCCAGTATCAACCACAGCCTTGGTCATATGGAAAAAGCGTATGTGTGGGCAATGGTTGCCAAAGACTTTGATGTGCCCATTGCTTCTGAAGCTGAGCTCACTGTGCTGTATCGTTTCGACAAACCTCAATACAAACAATTCAATGATGATGCTGAAAAGATTGTCGAAGCCATTGAAGACGGCGTTTACACCGCGTCTATAGTGCCGAACTATTAGTTTTGATTTCTTAATGCATAAAAAAACAGCTACCGTCATGGTAGCTGTTTTTATTTGTACTAGAGTTAATTCTGAAATCTTGGGCTGTTCAATAGTCCTTAATCGACAAGTACGACCTGTAAGGATTAAACAATAGTTACAAGTTATTTCGTACTTTTGTCATTTTTGTTGAAAATTAACGACACAGAATTAACACAGAATCGCTCACCTGTTGTCTGCGGGCCATCAGGAAAAACGTGACCTAAATGGCTATCACATGCAGTACAACGGATCTCCACACGCTTCATTCCGTGACTTAGATCCTCTATATAGCGTACCGCTTCATCACTTACTGGGGCATCAAAGCTTGGCCAACCGCACCCAGAGTCATATTTGTTATCCGACAGAAACAAAGGGCTTTCACAGCATGTGCAGCTATAGACACCAGTGTTATGGTTGTGCAGTAACTTACCGCTATATGGGGCTTCAGTACCACGTTCACGGCACACAGCAAATTCGTCGTCCGTTAGGCGCTCACGCCAGTATTCATCAGGCTTTATCATATTTCCTCCCTTTTGAACCACGTTAATATCTCTCCACATTCTCAGTTATTATATTTACTTTTTTCTATAAAGGCTTGCATATCAGTCGTTTTGTAGCACATACTTTCTCACCAGGAAACATTGTACATATACACTCATAAGTGAATCATCATTTAGGGGTATTTTACCCAACTGGAAGGGTACAGAGCCACTTGCAATGGTCAATTTTCAACCACTTACGCCCAATTGTTAAGAAAAGCGTCGCTTTTTTTTGACATTAAACAAGTTAAGTCGGATTATCTATTGCAGATGTATACTGGATTCTGTAATTTTACTACCAGTTATCTTTAATCAGAAATTAAGTTGTGGAGCAACTACAATGACTATCAAAGTAGGTATTAACGGTTTTGGCCGTATCGGCCGTTTCGTATTCCGCGCAGCTCAAGAGCGTGCAGACATCGAAGTAGTAGGTATTAACGATCTAATCGACGTAGAGTACATGGCATACATGCTTAAGTACGACTCAACTCACGGCCGTTTCAACGGTACTGTTGAAGTTGAAGGCGGTAACCTAATCGTTAACGGTAAAACTGTACGTGTTACAGCTGAGCGTAACCCAGAAGATCTTAAGTGGGATGCTATCGAAGTAGACGTAGTTGCTGAAGCAACTGGTCTTTTCCTAACTGACGAGACTGCACGTAAGCACATCACTGCTGGCGCTAAGAAAGTAGTTCTTACTGGTCCTTCTAAAGATGCAACTCCAATGTTCGTAATGGGCGTTAACCAAGCATCTTACGCTGGTCAAGACATCGTTTCTAACGCTTCTTGTACTACTAACTGTCTTGCACCTATCGCTAAAGTACTTAACGATAAGTGGGGCATTGAGTCTGGTCTTATGACTACAGTTCACGCTACTACAGCAACTCAAAAAACTGTAGATGGCCCTTCTGCTAAAGACTGGCGCGGTGGCCGTGGTGCTTCTCAAAACATCATCCCATCTTCAACTGGTGCTGCTAAAGCTGTAGGCGTTGTTCTTCCAGAACTAAACGGCCTTCTAACTGGTATGGCTTTCCGCGTACCAACTGCTAACGTATCTGTAGTTGACCTAACTGTTAACCTTAAAGCATCTGCATCTTACGAAGAAATTTGTGCTGCAATGAAAGAAGCTTCTGAAGGCGAAATGGCTGGCGTTCTTGGTTACACTGAAGACCAAGTAGTATCACAAGATTTCATCGGTGAAGTTCAAACTTCAGTATTCGATGCTAAAGCTGGTGTTGCTCTAACTGACAAATTCGTTAAAGTTGTATCTTGGTACGACAACGAAATCGGTTACTCAAACAAAGTTCTTGACCTAATCGCTCACATCTCTAAGTAATTTCTTTTTAGAAATAGCTTTAGATAAGCATTAGCGAAGACTGTTTTGAGCAGACTTTGAAAAAGGCGACCTTAGTGTCGCCTTTTTAATACCTGCTATCTTTTAAGCGGCTTCGACCCCGATCACCAAATGCCTTGGCTAGTCACACACTTAAGCTAAAGCTAAACCTAAAACTTAAGTCAAAACGCAAAATTTAATTCCAATACTGGCTCTGCTTGTCACTCATAAAATCACAAGCACTGTTCTAGTCAGCATTTGAATTCAATTTCCTTAGAAGGATCATGTAATGGATTTATCTACTCTACCTGCACTGACTGTACTTTCTGATAACGTGACTATCGTTGAACACGAAGGTGTAAAACTGGTTCGCGTTATCCACGATAAAGCAAACGCAGCTATTTCATTGTTTGGCGGCCATGTCGTGTCATTCCAACTACAAGGCCAAGAAGACCTTATTTGGATGAGCCAACAAGCTAAATTCGATGGAAAAACAGCCTTACGTGGTGGCATTCCAGTATGTTGGCCTTGGTTTGGTCGCATTGCTGCACCTGCTCATGGTTTTGCACGTTCAAGCGAATGGCAATTAGTTGAGCACCGTGAAAGCGAAGCGGGTGTGATTGTAAGCCTAGGCCTAAAGCCTAGCGAAGCGACTCTGGCAGTGTGGCCGCATCAGTTCGATGCTCGACTGAATGTTGAAATAGGTGACCAACTAAAAGTAACGCTGGACGTGAAGAACACAGATTTACAACCATGGACTTTCTCTGGCGCACTGCACACTTACCTAAATGTAGGTGATATTCACAACACAACCACAACTGGCATGGGTGCTGAGTACATTGATAGTCTGCAAGGTGGCAAGATCTGCCAAGGTGGTTCTGAACTGGTACTAACCGACACGATTGACCGCGTTTACACACAACCAGAAGCGCAAATCTTTGTTGCTGACAAAAAGCTGGATCGCACGCTAACCGTTGAGAACCACGGTCATAACTCTGCAGTATTGTGGAACCCGTGGGCGGAAGGCGCAACAGCTATGGGCGACATGCAAAACAACGGTTACCTAACCATGATGTGTGTAGAATCAACACTACACGCACCAAGCCTAGAAGCTGGTAAAACGCTGCAGCCTGGCGAGAGCCACCAGCTTATTACGGTTATCTCTTCGAACTAAGCTTCTAGCTAATCGAATTAAAAAATGCAGCTCATAACGCTGCATTTTTTATTGCCCCGAACCTCACACGTACCGTCTAGTAATCAATGTCTTAACACAAGCCCGTAGTCCATCACCTCTTCGTTTAACTCCACGCCACATGGCTCTCATCACTCTAGTTTATAAATATAACTATCAATTCATTAATTATTATCAATTACTGCCGATAAATAAGTACCTATGATAGAAAGATCAATAACAAACTTCCTTAAAACCACTTAACAACACCTCAATGAAGACAGGATAGTGAATTCATGTTCGAGAAATACAAAAATCAAAGTGTTGGTTTCCAACTTAAGTTGGTCATTTTGCTGTGCTTGCTTATTGCCTTTGGCTCCATTGCAACACTCGTGTACCGCAATGCCTCACAGGTATTATTAGACAACACGTTAAAAGAACACCAATCCAAAGTAGAAGCGATGGCCAAAACCATCTCTGGTCAGTTTGATGCTTACCTGCATACCGCTAAAGTTTTAGAATCCACTTTTCGTAACGGTTACCTAGCAGGTGTTTATGTTGAAAGTTATGACGTTGAGTTCAACGGTCATTCAATTCCCAACATGACTCAATATGGTGAGAGCCTAATAAATGACACTAAACTCGTTGATAGCTTTACCCGCGACACCGGCGCCGTAGCAACCCTATTTGCCCCATTTGGCGACGACTTTATTCGTGTCTCTACTTCTCTTAAAAAACCTTCAGGCGAACGAGTCGTTGCGACCACGCTAGGGAAAAATCATCCAGGCTATAGCAAACTCAAAAATGGCCAGCCTTATTACTCTCAAGTTAAGCTCTTCGGTCAACGTTACATCACCTACTATGCGCCTTTGACCAATGCTCAAGGCAAAGTAAACGGTGTCTCTTTCATTGGTCTGCCAGTAGAAGAGGCGACTCAAAGCCTGTTTGAATCTCTACGCTCTGTTTCTTGGGGGGATACGGGATACACCATCATTGTTGATAACGAGAAAGAGCATCAAGGCCAGTACTTACTGCACCCTACTAACGTTGGCGGTGGTAAATCGATTGTTGATGTTGCTGACTACGACGGCAACAAACCTTTCTATCAGATCTTTGAACAGCAATCCGGTTTGATTCTCTACCCTTTTGAGTACCAAGGAACGGTAGGCGAAAAGTATCTCGTCTACACTGAAGTTCCTGGTTGGGATTGGAAACTACTTGGCGGTACTTTTATCAAGGAAGTGACCAAGGGCAGTGATGAATTACTCGAGCTCATCGCTATTATTGCTACCTTGATTGCTGCCGCTACCATCGTCGCGTTAACCTTCGTGTTAAACCGTACACTGACGCCACTAACGACGTTAAACGAGTACATGCTGCGTTTAGGAAAAGGCGAAGTAAGCCTGCATATCCCAAACAATGGCAAGCAAACAAAAAACGAGATCAGCAACCTAAATACCGGCGTTGCAAACATGGCTGCTCAATTGAATACACTCGTGGGCGAGATACGTACGACCAGTGATCAAGTTCAGAATAGCTCGAGCAGTGTGTCACAAGATGCCAGCCACAACCTGAGCCAGTCTGACCGCCAGCAAGCACAGGTTGAGCAAGTCGTTACGGCCATTGAAGAGATGGCCACCTCTGCTGAATCAGTGGCACAGCAAGTGAACAGCATTGCTGAAAATGTTCGCCTTGCCAATGAAGACAGCCAGAAAGGTTTAGAAGTCGTTGAAGGTGTGTGTATTGATGTTGCCCAGCTAAATGATCAATTAGACAAGTCAGCATCGGCCATCGAGCAAGTGAGTTCTGATAGCGAAAGCATTCAAACCGTCACCAAGATGATTGATGACATCGCAGAACAAACCAACTTACTTGCGTTGAACGCTGCGATAGAGGCTGCGCGTGCGGGTGATCAGGGTCGTGGTTTTGCCGTTGTCGCTGACGAAGTAAGAACATTGGCTCATCGTACACAAACGTCAGTGCAAGACGTAGTGAGCATCATCGAGAAGTTGAAATCTTCAACTAACAATGCCGTGAACCTGATGACACAAAGCCAATCGAATGCCAACCAAGTACTCGATAAAGCGCAAGAAGCCGGTACGGCTCTAGAGTCGATTGCCTCTCAAGTTGAATCTATTGCTTCTCAAGCTGAAACCATCGCTGCGACATCAGAAGAGCAAGCTCAGGTTTCTCAAGAAATCGCCGCAAACGCACATGCGATCAGCGACCTCAACCAGCAGAGCCGTGAAACTAGCGCTAAGACCTCTCACAGTGCTGATGAACTTCAAAAACAAGCTGAGTCGTTAAAGAACCAAGTTAACTTTTTTAGCTAGAAGCCGAGTTCACGGTTTCTATCAGTGACTTGCTCATAACCAATAGAGCCAACCATACGTTGGCTCTATCTCTTCACTAACTGGCTCTACCTATTCACGGATTACCGTTAGCCAAGACAGCTGCGTTTATTCTAGCGCCCCACTATGCTTCCTGTTAAAATTTTGGACTTGAAATTTCTACCTCGAGTTCGCAATGACTTACCAATGCCCTTTGTGTCACCAACCTTTATCTCAAAACGATCGTACGTTTAAGTGTGAAAAGAACCATCAGTTCGACCTAGCAAAAGAAGGCTATGTCAATTTGATGCCAGCACACCACAAACGCTCAAAAGATCCAGGTGACAACAAAGAGATGATGCAGGCTCGTCGCCGCTTCCTTGAAGGCAACCACTACAATCCAATGCGCCAAGCCGTTGTTGGTTTATGCGCTAGCTATCTGCCAGAAACAGCCCCTAGCCTATTAGATATAGGTTGTGGTGAAGGTTATTACACCAATGAAATTGCGGTAAACCTTCAAGAAAAGAATGGCGCTACTTTTGGTCTAGATATCTCTAAGATTGCTATCAAATACGCCGCTAAACGCTACCCAACGGTCGACTTCTCAGTCGCTTCTAGCCATCGCCTACCCTTTGCGGAAAATAGCTTAGACGGCATTCTACGCATTTACGCGCCTTGCAAGGCAGAAGAGCTGCAACGCACGATCAAAGACAATGGTGTGGTGATCACCGTGACACCTGCTAGCCGACACCTTTATCAGCTGCGTGATGCGATTTATGATGGCGTTCGTTTGCACGATGAAGATCCAGAGATGATCGAAGGTTTTACTCTTGAGCACCAAGAGCAACTAAACTATATGATGGAACTATCGGGGTCAGACGCATTCGACCTGCTACAGATGACGCCGTTTGCTTGGAAAGCGAGTGAAGAATTTAAACAACAACTCACCGATTCAGAGCAATTCAACTGTGAAGCTGACTTTATGCTACGAGTGTACCGCAAACAACTTAATTGATATTGATTATCGTTTGCATTGAAATCTCATCTTGCCTCCTTTAGTATGCGTGTTCTTCAAGGAGGCATTTCATGCAACGTATTATTCTTATCGGATTAGCTACCCTGCTTACAGCTTGTGCTAATCAACCTTCAAACAACACTTCTCAAAAAGTGGCTAACACGCAAACGCAAGCCGTTTCCACATTCTACGACTACCAATTCGCGTCTCCACAAGGCGAAGCGCTTTCTCTCAATGCATTACCTAAACAGCTGATTGACGCTGATGTGGTTCTTATTGGCGAATGGCACACTCACTCGGCAATCCATCGCTTCCAAACCGATTTTTTAAAAGTGCGCCGCAACGCCACATCAAACATCGCGCTTTCAATGGAACAATTCACTCGAGAGCATCAAGACACATTAAACCAATATCTAAATGATGAGATTGGCGAACAAGTTCTTATGTCTCAAGCCGCTGCTTGGCCAAATTACGAAAGTGATTACCGCGCGTTAGTGGAGTTCGCTAAAACCAACGACGTCAATATCATTGCGGCAAACGCACCAAAACCCTTTGTACAGTGTATCGGCCGTAAAGGATTATCCTATCTAGATCAGCTAACGACGGAACAGCGTCAATGGATTGCTTCAGAAGTGGATACTGGCGATAGCCCTTATAAAGAAAAGTTCATGGCTTCGATGCATCACGGAACACCAGAGCAAACAGAAAAACAGTTTGCGGCTCAAGTAACATGGGACGAAACCATGGCAGAGTCGATTGTTGATTACCTCGCATCAAACCCAGACCAACAGGTGATTCATGTGGCCGGTAAGTTCCACACCGAAGGTGGTTTAGGCACTGCAGCATCGATTCTACGTCGTAACCCTGATTTGAAAATTGCCATCATCAGCCCAGTTGAAGCGATCTCATCGGATAGCAGTGACTATCAGCTTGAAGTTCTCTCGCCACCGGCTCGCTTTGTTAAGAAAGAGAACCGAATGAAGGCATACAAGCACCTATCTAAGCGCGGATCCGATCTCAAGTGCGACTAAACTCGCTATCCAGACTTAATCTTGTTCAGGTTTAGGTATGGCATAAATCTAACAAACTAAAAGCTTGTTCAATCGCGCCCTAAGATAAATATTGATATCGGCATAGGAATTGCTTAATTACCAAGCAGTTTTGATTAAGCAGACGAAGATATATTGTGCGAATAAAAAAACATCACCACGGTGATTAAATGCACAAGTTTTTCACACCTCTGCCGATACTATATTTAAGGATAGGTAAGGAGAGCGATATGACGCCAGTAGGAACGAGTAACACTCAGCTGTATTCACCTTCGCAAATGAACGCACAAGCTAAAAGCATTGAAGCTGACAAGCCTGCACCTCTTAAGGTTGAGCAAAATACCGTTAAGCTTTCCGATGAGGGCAAAGCCCTATTATCTGCCCTTAAAGAAATCGATAAAGAAGCCAAGAAAGTCGAAGCTGAAAACGCGACAGTTACTGATAAGGTTGAATCATTTGCTCACGGCGCATTAGGTATGGATCACCCAGATAAGATTGAAGAAGAGGACGATGGTTCTTATTCAGCAGGGCAATACTTATCCGCAGCGGCAACGGTTGGTGGCATTCTTCTCGCTCTCATATAACCTTACTTTCCTTTACGGCATTCCTTTCACTGCACCACGTTCATTGTTTGCACAGCACTGCTTACATAGACCCTATTGCTCTGAGCCTCTTTCATTGCAAAAAATCGATTTGTCGTCACGACAACAGACCTGATTTGTCCTAAAAAACGAGTTCACGACATAATTCCGATCTCATTTTAATGGAATAATACTCGTGAAAAACTCTTTTGCGCTTATTGATAAGCCAACCTTTTTTGGTGCGATAGCACTCCTACTCACGATCATCTTCCCGCTGATTATGTTCCCGACGCAAGGAGCAGACTGGATCGCGATCGCTAAAACCTTTATGACAGACCAGCTTGGTTTCTTGTACCTAGCCCTTGGACTCGCAGCTTGTGCCTTCATGGTTTACGTTGTGTTCAGTGATATGGGACAAATTAAACTGGGTGAAGCCGATGAAGAACCTGAATTTAAAACCGCTTCATGGGCAGCAATGCTTTTCTGTGGTGGTATCGGGGCAAGTATCTTGTACTGGGGCTGTATCGAGTGGGCTTACTACTACCAATCACCTCCTTTTCAACTAGAACCCGGCAGTGAAGAAGCCGTTCGTTGGGCTGCGACCTATGGTTTATTCCACTGGGGTCCAATTGCTTGGTCTATTTACCTAATCCCTGCTATTCCCATTGCCTACTTTTTCTATGTACGTAAACAACCTGTACTAAAAATTTCTAGTGCATTGATGCCAGTATTGGGTGAACACCATAGCCGCGGCGTTGCAGGTAAAGTTGTAGATATCCTATTCATCTTTGGTCTATTAGGTGGCGCAGCAACAACGTTAGGTTTAGCAGCACCTCTTATTACTGAAGGTCTTAACCACTTATTCGGCCTACCAAAAAATAACGTCACTCAAGTTATGGTGCTTTTGGTTTGTACTGCGATATTCGCATACTCATCGTATGCGGGTTTGGAAAAAGGCATCAAGATCCTCAGTAACATCAACTTCTGGGGTGCAATGGGACTATTGATATTCGTCCTAATCGCTGGCCCAACGATTTTCATGCTTGAGACGGGTCTAGATTCGATTGGTCGCCTATTGTCTAACTTCTTTGTGATGGCAACGTGGGCAGAACCATTCGGCGGCTACGGTACGTTCGAAAATACGCATTTCCCACAAGATTGGACCATTTTCTACTGGGCATGGTGGCTAGTTTTTGCACCAAGCATGGGCCTGTTTGTTGCGCGCATCTCTCGCGGCAGAACCATTAAACAAATGGTGTCAGGCTCTATCTTCTTTGGTTCATTAGGCTGCTTCTTATTCTTCATGATTTTAGGTAACTACGGTTTATCCCTACAGTTATCTGGTGAACTAGATGTCGTTGCAATCCTAAACGAAGAAGGCGCAACCAAAGCTATCTTCTCGATGCTGGCACAACTGCCAATGAGCACGTTAGTGATCGCCGTATTTACACTGTTGTGTATTATTTTTACTGCGACAACCTTTGACTCTATATCTTACATTCTGGCTTCTGTGGTTCAGAACAACGTAACCGAAGAGCCAATGCGTTGGAACCGTATGTTCTGGGCATTCACACTATCATTCCTACCAACGATCCTGATGTTCTTGGGCGGTCTAAGCACGCTTCAAACGGCTGCGATTGTTGGTGGCTTACCGCTACTGGCTATCTCTGTGATGTTGATGATCTCAGCCGTTCGTGCAACGAGCCTCGATTTACGTCACCAAGAGAGTTACATCGAACCGACGATTAACATCGAAGAGCTGCCAGACATGGATCCATGGTCGGCAGAAGGGATGGCACTGGCACAGTTCGAGAAAGAGAAAGACGCAGCACAAGAAGCCGCAGAACTTGAACGTGAAGCTTATAAAGCCCTTGCCGATGTGAAGAAAGAAATCCGCGCTTATGTTCTTGAACAGGGTGCACAAATGGAAACACATGAGCTTCCTGAAAACCTACAACAAGCACTTGAGCAGGCTGAAAACAACCTAAGTACAGCTCAAGCGAAAAAAGTTGAGTTATCAGAGCAAGCTCAGAAAGCTCGAGTCGCGTTCAATCAGGTGGTTGCAGAACTGCCGCTTGCTTGACATTAGCCATGACACAGTCCATTTATTTGGACTCTCCTAAATACGACAAAGGCTCGCAGAAATGTGAGCCTTTTTTTATGCTTTTCTAAAAACTTGAGTTATTGCTCAATTTCATATTGATGAAACAAATATGAAACGACTTTGACACAAATCGATGCTCTAATCATCCCGCTTATATAAAAAGGGATAACTAATGAAGCACTTTATGAAACCAATTGTTACCGCAGTGGTAACCTCTACACTCTCATTCAACGTACTTTCATCAGAAATCAAAAATGTCATTCTGATGATCGGCGACGGCATGGGACCTCAGCAAGTTGGCTTATTGGAAACCTACGCAAACCAAGCGCCAAATTCCATCTATAAAGGGAACAAAACGGCCATTTATCAACTTGCTCAAGAAGGGGTTATTGGTTCATCCCTAACGCATCCGGAAGACGCAATCGTAGTGGATTCAGCTTGCTCTGCGACCATGCTTGCAACGGGTATCTACAGCGGTTCAGAAGTGATCGGTATCGATTCACAGGGTAACCATGTTGAGACCGTACTTGAGAAAGCAAAAAAAGCAGGCAAAGCGACCGGCTTAGTGTCCGACACACGCTTAACTCACGCGACCCCGGCTTCTTTCGCCGCTCACCAACCTCACCGTTCTTTAGAGAATCAAATTGCAACTGATATGTTAGCAACGGGCGCTGATGTGATGCTCTCTGGAGGGCTACGTCATTGGATCCCTAAATCGACCAACGACAAAGGTGAAACCTATAAGCAACTTGAGAAACTGACTCAAGGTGATGTTTATCTCAAATCGAAGCGTAAAGACGACCGTAACCTGCTGGCTGAAGCAGAGAAAGACGGCTACCAACTGGCATTTAATCGCAACATGCTAGACGACGCTAAGGGCGATAAACTACTTGGCCTATTCGCCTACTCAGGCATGGATGATGGCATCGCTTACAGCAACAAGAAAAAGAGTGACGAACGAACTCAGCCAAGCCTGAAAGAGATGACACAAAAAGCGCTCAACATCCTATCCAAAAATGAAGATGGCTTTTTCCTAATGGTCGAAGGTGGCCAAATCGACTGGGCGGGACACAGTAACGATGCAGGCACTATGCTGCATGAACTGCTCAAGTTTGATGAAGCGATCCAAACGGTGTATGAATGGGCAAAAAATCGTGAAGACACGATCGTGATTGTGACCGCAGACCACGAAACAGGCTCTTTCGGTTTCAGCTACTCTTCTAACGACCTACCAAAACCACAGAAACGTTCTGGCGAAGCCTTCGCCGATCGCGACTATGCACCCAACTTTAACTTTGGCGCATTCGATATTCTTGATGGTCTATACAATCAGAAGCAAAGCTACTACGGCATGATCAGCGAATTTCAGAAGCTAGATAAAGCACTGCAAACACCTGAGAAGCTGGCTGAGATCGTCAACAAAAACAGTGAGTTCCCTATCACAGCAGAACAAGCGAGAAACGTATTAGCCAGTAAGCCGAACCCATACCGATTGGCTCAGCACAAATACTTGTCGGCAGAAGAAGTGCCTGCTATCAACGATTTCGATGCTTTCTTCCCATATAACGACCGTGGCAACCTACTTGCTCGTGAACAAGCAACAGGCCAAAACATCGTTTGGGGCACAGGTACACATACTCACACACCAGTGAACGTGTTTGCTTGGGGTCCTGCTGAAAAGATACTGCCAGTTTCGAAAATCATGCACCACTCAGAACTGGGTGAGTACATTAAACAACAAGTAAACTAGCCTGAATCTTTTTTGCTCGTTTAACTTTAGCGCCCTTCGGGGCGTTTTTTGTTTTAAGCGTTTAAGCGTTGAAGTTAAGTAATTGAGTTTTAAATTTAGGCGACGCCAAATAGCAAAACAGCCGCTCAAGAGCGGCTATTTTAGAATAATTAGCGATTCGGGTGATTCAGGATGTGGTCTTCCCAATCGACAACATCGATTTCGTATACCACTTTGTTACGAACGCTTTCACCTGCAGCGTGCATCTCGGCTTTAGAACCCGTAATCAATGGGTGCCACTCAGGAATCGGCTTGGATTCTGATAGAAGGCGGTAAGCACAAGTGTCTGGTAGCCAATGGAATTCATGAATCTTGTCACGAGTCAGCTTCAAACACTCTTCACCTGAAGTGAAGCGGTTCGGGTAGTCTTTACAAGAACATGTTTTGTCGTTTAACCAGCTGCACGCCACGTTGGTGTAGTAAACTTCATCGCTATCTTCATCCATTAGTTTATGCAGGCAACACTTACCACAACCGTCACACAGTGATTCCCACTCGTTCTCGGTCATTTGCTCTAGTGTCTTTTCTTGCCAAAATGGATTCGTCATAGGATTACTTCTTACTCTTTTACTGGGGTGCGTGTTATACCGCTAGCCCATAAAAAGTTCAAGGATAATAATTGTTCATTCTTTGATTCAATCAACAGCTGTCACTCTCATCATTTTTTGCTACTATCGCGCACCCTGTTATTTAGTGAGTTTAATTTGATGGAATGTCGCCTAGGTTGTGGAGCTTGTTGTATCGCTCCAAGTATTACATCTGCTATTCCTGGAATGCCTAATGGTAAGCCTGCTGGCGTACGCTGCATTCAATTAAATGAGCAAGATCTATGCAAATTATTTGGTCAACCTTCACGCCCGAAGGTATGTCACCAATTCAAAGCCTGCCCTATCATCTGTGGTAAAACAGACCAAGAAGCGCTTGATAACCTTATTGAGCTCGAAGCAATAACCTAACAATACTTTTCTTCTTATATATGCCCAAGATTTCACAACTTTGATAGATCTAAACTATCTTATTGATACTGGTAAAGATTAATAAGGATAGTTATGAATAAGTATATCGCAGAAATGTTCGGTACGTTTTGGTTGGTGTTAGGCGGTTGTGGTAGTGCCGTCTTAGCCGCGGCTTTCCCTGATGTGGGAATTGGTCTACTCGGAGTTTCCCTTGCCTTTGGTTTAACCGTACTCACTATGGCTTTCGCTATTGGTCATATATCCGGTTGCCACCTCAACCCTGCTGTCACCATCGGTCTATGGAGTGGTGGTCGCTTTGATGGCAAAGATGTTGCGCCTTATATTATTGCCCAAGTGATTGGCGGTATTATCGCGGGCGGCGTGCTATTTGTGATTGCTTCTGGCCAAGCAGGTTTTGACGTTGTCTCATCAGGCTTTGCTTCGAATGGTTACGGTGAACACTCACCGGGTGGCTATTCGCTAACCGCAGCACTCGTGTGTGAAGTGGTCATGACCATGGTGTTCCTATTCGTGATCATGGGGGCAACCGATTCAAAAGCACCGGCTGGATTTGCACCTATCGCGATTGGTCTTTGTTTAACCTTGATCCACCTTATCAGTATCCCCGTCACTAATACCTCTGTGAACCCTGCTCGAAGTACTGGTGTAGCCGTATTTGTTGGAGACTGGGCTGTTTCGCAATTATGGCTATTCTGGATTGCACCGATTATTGGTGCCGTGATTGGCGCTGCGATTTACAAAGCCGTGCGTGGAAAGGACTAAGCATTAAATAAGCAGGATTTCGGAACAAATAAAAAGCCGCTCAAATGAGCGGCTTTTTTAGATCTTATGACGACCGAGTAAGGAGTGCGAAAGCGTGGTGCCATCCACCAGCTCTAGCTCACCACCGACGGGAACACCATGGGCGATACGGCTAGCGTTCACTTCATGGGCATTACATAGCTCAGCAATGTAATGCGCTGTTGCTTCCCCTTCTACTGTCGGGTTAGTCGCTAGAATTACTTCAGTGATATCACCACGACGTAAACGGTAATCCAAGACATCGAGACCGATATCACTTGGACCGATACCATCAAGTGGTGAAAGATGCCCCATAAGCACAAAGTAACGACCTGAATATTGGCCAGTTGCTTCAATGGCTGCAATGTCTGCAGGGCTCTCTACTACACAAATTTGACCGTTGTCCTGACGTTTAGGATTGGTACAAATGTGGCAAGTATCTTCTTCAGTAAAAGTACGGCACTCATTACAATGACCAATTTCGGTCATTGCTTGGCTAAGAGCTTCAGCCAACTGTAGGCCGCCTTTTCTATCGCGCTGTAACAAATGAAAGGCCATACGCTGCGCCGACTTGGGGCCAACCCCAGGTAGACAACGTAAGGCCTCCATCAAATGCTCCAGCATATGACTGGTACGCATATTTAACCGTTCTAACTTTAAATAACGGCTTATTCAAGAACAAGCCGTTGGAAGAGACAAGTCTCTTATAAATAAGTCGCTTAGAAAGGCATTTTCATACCTGGTGGAAGTTGCATCCCACCAGTTACGCCAGCCATTTTCTCTTTTTGAGTCTCTTCAACACGACGAGCTGCATCGTTGAAAGCGGCTGCGATAAGATCTTCAAGCATCTCTTTATCGTCTTCCATTAGGCTTTCATCGATATCAACGCGACGAACACTGTGACTACCAGTAATCGTAATTTTTACAAGGCCAGCACCTGACTCACCTGTAACTTCCATATTTGCGATTTCTTCTTGAAGCTTTTGCATGCGCTCTTGCATTTGCTGGGCTTGCTTCATCATGTTGCCCATACCGCCTTTACCAAACATGTTATTACTCTCTGGTCTAATTGGTTTATTAAAATCATTTAAGCTACTAAGGGCTTAAATGGGGGTTAAAACACTGTGATTCAACCCCACGAGTTCAGTTCTCTGATTTGCTTTCCAAGGATGATATGCCCATCACTAAATGAAAGGCATATCGATATTGGAGGAACACTATATTGGACGAACGCTGTCTCTATCCAACTCGGCAGCAAAACGTCTTTCGATAAACTGTACGTTGGCATCGTTTTCCAAACTGGTAAACGCGTCTTTCAACTTGCTTTGATACAATCTTTCTCGCAGTTCTAGCGGTGTTTCTCCACCATCACCAATTTCAACACTCAAATGACACTCTTCTCCAAGCACAGTATTGAGAGACTGTAATAGCTCACTCTGTGCACGGTCCGTATTCAAGTGAGCCTGGCTCGCTCTTAACGTTAAGGTGATTGATGTGTCAATCTTAGTAAATACTGAGTTCAATGCTAACTGTTCAACAAGCTTAGCCGTCTCTAGCTTTTGAATCGTGGCGGACCATTCATCTTGAACAATCGACTCTTGAAGCAATTTATCGACCATTTCTGGTGTCTTAATATGCTCTAACGCACGCTTGATCTGAGTAGGTGTAAGCTCTTTGCTCACCTCTTTCACTACAGGTTTAGACGGTTTCCAGCGATAAGGTTCATTATCGTTGGTCACATTTTCTGTCGAAGAGGCGGTTAAAGAAGCTGGCGACACCCGCTCAGAACCACCGTGTTGCAGAGCAACTCGGTCAAGAACTGAAGTTTTAGCTGGTGTCGCTTTAGCCTTTTTTGGCGCTGAACCTTTGTTATCTGTTGCTGCACCACCTCTACGTTGAGAACGCAATTGGTGACGTAAACCGCTCACAGGCGAAGTTGCACGCGCTGGTTGCTCTTGCGAAGCTGGTGAAACAGAAGGTGCAACGGGAGCAACATTTGGCTGCTCTTGATTCTGGTAATTCGTTTGCTGAGTCATGGGACTCACCGGCTGCTCCGCACCGTAGCTAGGACGTTCATCATAAGCAGGTGGAGCGTCATACTGACTGTGCGGGTAATCCTGTTCTGGATAACCTTGGTTGCCTGAATGATCAGCGTAACCTTGCGAATCTGAATATTGGTTCTGATTCTGCGGCGGTTGCTGTTGCACAGGCTGCTGAATAGGCGCTTGCTGAGGCACTTGAGGCTGTGAAACCGCTGGAGCCTGAGCTGACTGTCTCGGAGCTGCCATTGGCGCAGCTTGACTCACTGGCTGAGCAACACTCTGAACCGGATTCTGAGCTGCAGGAGCAGGCGCTGGGCTAGTCGACTCAGTCGAGATAGCCGTAGCAACAGTTTGTTCAGCAGGTCTGAATGCCAAAAGACGCAGAACCACCATCTCAATACCAACACGAGCGGTTGGCGATAATGGCAAGTCTTGACGCCCTTTCAGCACTATCTGGTAGTAGAGTTGGATATCTTGTGGGCTTAACGCTTTGCTCAACAGTTCTAGCCTTTCAGCGTCAGGCTGAGCCTTGTCTAAAGTAGACGGCAGAGCTTGATACATCGCCAAACGGTGTAATTGAGTCGCAAGTTGACTCAGCAATCCATCCCACTCAACGCCATTTTCAGCAAGAGCTTGAATGCAAGCCATCGCTAATTGTGGTTGTTTACTGCTAATCGCTTCAAGTAGATGAATCGCTTGGTCTGTATCCAGCGTTCCAAGCATGTGAGCAACAGTGTCTGTCACTACATTGCCATTACCTAATGCTATAGCTTGGTCTGTTAGGCTAAGAGCGTCACGCATACTGCCATCAGCGGCATGAGCAATCATTCCAAGCGCACGAGATTCAGACGTCACATTTTCTTGTTCAAGAATATGATCGAGTTGCTCGTGGATATTATCAACGCTGATCGGCTTAAGGTGGAATTGCAGACAACGCGACAATATAGTCACAGGAAGCTTTTGCGGATCCGTTGTTGCGAGCAAGAACTTCACATACTCAGGCGGCTCTTCTAAGGTTTTTAGAAGCGCGTTAAAACTGTGCCTAGACAGCATGTGTACTTCATCGATTAGGTAAACCTTGAAGCGACCACGTGCAGGCTTGTACTGAACATTGTCCAGAAGCTCGCGGGTATCTTCTACCTTAGTACGTGAGGCAGCATCGATCTCGAGCAGGTCAACAAAACGACCTTCATCGATCTCTTTACAGGTTGCACACTCACCACAAGGGGTTGAAGTAATGCCTGTTTCACAGTTGAGTCCCTTCGCAAACAAACGGCCGATGGTCGTTTTACCGACACCTCGTGTACCGCTGAATAGGTAAGCGTGATGCAACCTATTTTGGCTAAGGGCATTCTCTAATGCTGTTAAAACATGGGCTTGACCAACCACTTCTTTGAATTTGGTTGGTCGCCATTTTCGCGCTAACGCAAGATAGCTCATGAATAATTCCGAAAAGGATTAGTGACCGTCGAATTCGCAGATGCTAAACACTTCTAGACCTAAGCCTTGTAAGCGCTTGTCACCACCGATTTCTGGAAGGTTAATAACAAATGCAGCGTGTTCTACCACACCACCAAGCTGACGAATCAGCTTTGTTGTCGCTTCAATCGTACCGCCTGTTGCTAGCAAGTCATCAACCATCAGCACTTTATCGCCTTCAACGATAGCATCGGTATGGATTTCTAGCGTATCAGTGCCGTACTCAAGCTCATAAGATTGTGCCACAGTTTGACGAGGCAACTTGCCCGGTTTACGAACAGGGATGAAGCCGACACCTAGCTCAAGAGCAAGAGGCGCACCAAATAGGAAACCACGAGCTTCAGTACCAACGATCTTAGTAAAGCCCATGCCCTTGTATGTGTCCACTAACAGGTCAATTGTCGCTTTGTACGCGGCAGGATCTTCCATCAAGCTTGTTACGTCACGGAACAAAATACCCGCTTTAGGGTAATTAGGAATGCTTTTGATGCTTGCTTTGATCAGAGAGATTTTTTCTGTGTTCATAATCTTATGCACTTCATTAGGCCGCTTTCCAAACTCTCGTTAATGAATCAAACATCAACGCTCGGAATTAAGGAAAGGTACGATTGGTATTCATTGCAACGAGAGTCATAACTCTGATTGCTGAAATAATAAACGCCCGCTATACAAGCAGGCACACTGGCTTAATGGTAGTGATTTTCTTTGCTGTCAGCAACCAACTCATGGGTTGGAAGTCGCATAAACCATGTGAGAAGAATAACAAGTACACAAATTAGGAAAACCTTGACCCAAATGAGCGGGGCAAAGTAGATCGATAACGCAAAACTCAACAAGATAAAGAACACGCCACGCGTTTTAACTTGCTTGGTAACGGCACCGTGTTGATACCAATTGTTCAACAAGGGACCCAGCGTTTTATGCTCATGCATCCATTTGTGAACTTTGGGGTTGCTTCGCATGAAACATGCGCTGGCAAGAAGGAGAAAAGGCGTGGTTGGCAGAACGGGTAAAACGATCCCTAGAACTGCAAGAATGATACAAAGGCCACCAGCAATATTGAGGCTTAAAACTCGAACGCTAATTGTGGCCTCCTTGAGTTAGCTATCACCAATCGGCGACGATAGCTTAACTAGAATGTTGCGTAACCATTGAATACACGGATCAACGTAAGGGTTGCTGGTAGTAATGGAATCGCTAAAAATGCAGCTAAAAATCCTAAAAAATAGAATACATTAAACGGGTCTTGAAAGTCTTTGTTATCTGCCATGATTGCTTCTTGTTTTTGTTAGTAAAGGTAAGTATCTGGCGAACCAAACCCACTTTGCTAAATCGACATTTAACAAAAAAGGCATAGTCACACCATTTGCGCAACTATACCTTAATCAATTATTCACAAAAACCGAGGAAATATAGGGTTAATCAGTGGACCCTTGGTGTATGTCTAAACTAAAACTGGCCGATCCAAGCAGGCTCAATGATAGCTGGCAGCCTTGTTCAATCGGAAGATCCCGTGTAATAAAGTTCTTCTTACAGTTCTCACCCAAGCGCTCGCCTGCTGCAATATGTTGATTCAATTCGCCATTCGACCATTGTCCATCTAAACCCGCAGGTAAAATAGAGATAGTTCCCACAGCAAGATCAGCAACACCAAACAAAGCATTCACAGGGGTTGAGCATTTAGAGCAACGAATCCCCTTCTCCAAAATTTCCGCAATATCTTTGAGATCAACGTTAAAATCTTTTCTATTTCTGATGTAATCGTGGAATAACGCTCTCACCAACAATGTGGCCGCTGAGCCGCCGTTATCAGAAGACGACGAATCGACGAGGTAGAAAGCAAACTGCCCGTTCATCATCCACGCATAATCAAACACAAGCGGCATCATTTCTGTTGATTGCAGTAAACGGTAACTGCAACGCCATGAGCCTTGTCGTGTGTCTTTCTCTGGAAGCAGCGCGTGCAATAAGTCTCTTGCAGCACTCGGGTTATCTTGCAGGTAGTTTAGATGCCAATGCAGCTCTTGGTCTTCAGGGATCTCGCCACCGTCATCAACGCAGAACCATTGGCTTGAAAAATCTCGTTGGTCTGAAATGTTATCGAACGAATCTGTCAATGTATTCGCAATCGCACTTCCTAAGTGACCGTGATCCTCTAGAGGTTTCGCTAAAAAGTCTTTGATACCAAATCGTAATGCTTTCGCCACATCAGACATATCATCAGTGCCAGACACAACGATCATAGGCAGTGACGGATACTCTAAACTGAGCTCTTCTACAAGCTCAATGCCATCCAGTATCGGCATTGATAAGTCACACACAATTAAATCTGGCGCTGAGTCTCTAAGTTTTTGCAGAGCGTCCAGCCCATTTTCAGCCTCAACCACTTTATAACCAATCTTGTCTAAGTACGCGCTGGTTATCCGGCGAAAAATAGGATCATCATCAACCAACATAACGCATTTTTGATTGAGAACTTCCTGAGCCGAGGTCATAACTGGCTGACTGTGAGTTTTGTACATAATCTCTAACCTCACAAAACTAAGTCGAATTATTATTGTTATCTGTTCTAAGAACTAATATAAAACTTAGTAATAAAATACTAAATACACAAATGTTCACTCTTTACTGGTAATTCGTGACAAGGGTTGGAATACTGGTAAATAGTGCAACGAGTTGACGTAACGCAAACATTGATCTCAATATTACGTATAAATTAGATGAGATTGTAAACAAATGTGTCTGGATTTATGAAATTAGATGATTTAAACCTCTTTCGACTTGTCGTTGAAAATGGGAGCTACACCGCAACATCGCGCAAGACAATGATTCCGGTTGCGACCATTACACGACGCATCCAAGCCTTAGAAGACTCTTTGAACCTAAGGCTTCTCAATAGACACGCGCGTAAACTCTCTTTAACAGAGGCTGGCGAACGTTTTTTCAATGAATGCTCACCGTTACTACAACGTCTATCTTCTACTGCAGAAGAACTCACTGACGTGTGTAAGGGGGCTTCAGGGAAGATTCGCATTACCGCTCCCTCAAACCTGACCAAGCGCATGATGATGCCGATGTTCAGTGAATTCATGACTCAATACCCTGATATCAATATTGAGCTGATGATGAACAACCAAGCTGATCAGCTTGATCCAACCGAGTGGGATGTCATTTTCAGAGTCGGCCCGCAGCGTGATTCAAGCTTAATCGCAAGAAAGATCAGTGAAGTGAAGGATATTCTTATCGCGAGTCCTGACTACTTAGCGAAGAACCCTGCACCAAGTCATGCAGAAGAGCTCGCGAATCATTCGCTACTTAAAGGCTATCCGCTGATTAAGTGGCAGCTGAGTAATTCGAATGAAGAGACGGTCGTGAATAGCGAGAAAGGTCGTTTCAATGCGAATGCGCTTAATGTCGTAAGACAAGCCTGTTCAGAAGGCCTAGGTATCACCCTAATGCCTGACGTGATGATCCGTGAATACATTGAAGATGGCAGCTTAGTGCAAGTCTTAGAAGACTGGAGTGCTAACCCTCGTGATATTTACATGCTTTATAACCACAAAGACCACCTGCCAGAGAAGGTTAGACTGTTTATTGATTTTGTGATCGCATACCACATTCATTAGAGTCACCCCTTCTCCACAAACAAAAAAACCAGAGCCGATGCTCTGGTTTTTTATTACTCATTTTTTATGAGTACGCTAAGCGCCTTCGTTATGTAACTCTAGGTTCGCGAGATCTTGTTGGATCTCACGCTCAACCTTTGAATCGTCATTACGTAAAGAGTCTAGGAAATCTAGGTACGCTTGGTCGATATCGCCCGTTACATACTCGCCGTTGAATACGGATGTATCAAAACGAGAGATGTCTTGATTACCCATACCTACTGCAGAGATTAAGTCTGGTAGCGTTTGGAAAATCAAAGCGTCTGCGCCGATCTGCTTACAAATCGTTTCGTTGTCACGGCCATGAGCAATAAGCTCCGTCGCGCTCGGCATATCGATGCCGTAAACGTTCGGGAAACGAACCTCAGGAGCAGCAGAAACCATGAAGACTTTGCTTGCGCCAGAATCACGAGCCATCTCAATGATCTGCTCTGATGTCGTGCCACGCACAATAGAATCATCAACCAATAGAACGTTCTTACCTTTAAACTCAGAACGAATTGCGTTGAGCTTACGGCGAACCGACTTCTTACGCTGTTGCTGACCAGGCATGATAAACGTGCGGCCAACATAGCGGTTTTTCACGAAACCTTGACGATATGGCTTATTGATCGCTTGAGCAATTCGTAGCGCAATATCATTCGATGTTTCAGGGATTGGAATTACCACGTCAATGTCTAGGTCTGCGTACTCTTCTTTAATACGCTTGCCTAACATCTCACCCATCTCAACGCGTGCGCTGTAAACCGAAATTTTATCGATGAATGAATCAGGACGAGCAAAATAAACAAACTCGAAAATACATGGGTTTAATTGTGGGTTATCTGCGCATTGTTTAGTGAAAAGCTCACCATTGAATGTTGCGTAGATAGCTTCACCAGGGGCAACATCGCGCATAAAATCAAAACCAACAGCGTCTAACGCTACCGATTCAGACGCAACCATGTACTCTGTTTTACCGTTAATTTCACGCTTACCAAGACACAGTGGACGAATACCATGTGGGTCACGGAATGCGATCATACCGTGGCCGATGATCATCGCTGTCACTGCGTAAGCACCACGAATAGTACGGTGCACGTTTGCAACGGCGCGGAACACATCTTCTGAAGTCACATTACCTTTAACAGTATCGATTTCATGAGCCAATACGTTCAGTAGAACTTCAGAATCAGAGGTTGTGTTGACATGACGACGGTCTTTTTCGAACAACTTCTCACGAACTTCACTTGCATTCGTTAGATTGCCGTTGTGCGCCAACGTGATACCAAAAGGAGAGTTTACGTAGAAAGGCTGCGCTTCAGAAGCACTCGAGCTTCCCGCTGTAGGATAACGAACATGACCAATACCCACGTTACCTTGGAGGCGTTGCATGTGTTTTGCTTCAAAAACATCTTTAACTAAACCGTTCGCCTTACGCAGACGGAAACGATTGCTTTCTATGGTACAAATTCCAGCGGCATCTTGGCCACGATGCTGCAATACCGTTAAAGCGTCATAAATAGACTGGTTTACAGGTGTTGAACCCACGATTCCAACAATACCACACATGTCCTAATCCTCGATTTTCGACATTAACTGGCGCTAAAGCGCGCCAGATAAGAAACTAGATGTTGCTTGTAAATGCTCAAAGAACGGCGCAATGATTCGGCTAAACTCCGGAACCAACTGCGAATTCTCCCACCACTCAGAACTTGGGAATGCAGTAAACGCATCCATGAAAAACAACACTGCAGAGACAATCAGAACACCACGTAAGCCGCCAAAGACGACACCGAGGATTCTGTCTGTACCCGACAGGCCTGTTTTCTGAACTAGCTGACCGATGACATAGTTAACTAAGGCACCGACAACTAACGTTGCAACAAATAATGCTGCTATCGCAGTTCCGTTTCGAAACATCTCATCTTCGATATTGGTGAAGTACATGGCTAATTTAGCGTAGTACTGGCTAGCAATAAAAAATGCTCCAAACCAAATAACAAGTGACAACGCTTCTTTAGCGAAACCGCGAACTAAACTGATCACGGCAGAGAAGCCGATCACGCCTAAAATGACAAAATCTAACCAATTCATGAATTCTTCATCTTAAGTTGGCGCGCATTTTAACAGAAAAAATGCTGACGCAAACGTTTTCTTATGGATTTAACGGTTTAAATTTGAGCAATTGGCCTTTTGAACCCGTAATTTTTTCTAATTCCTTAATTTGTCGCTCAAGTTTGGATTTAGAGACATCCGGGCCAATAATTACTCGCGTAAACGTTTTTTCTTGCTTGGTGTGAGCCTGGTAACCACGCTTTTGCAAATCCTTAACAACGTTTTTTGCGTTGTCAGCATTCTTCAAAGCCATCAATTGAATAATCCAAGCACTGTCTTGGTATTCATTTTTTTCCGGTACTGGCTTAACCACCACAGCCACTTTATCTGCTTCTTTGTTACTGGAAGCCGACGCAGTTTGCTTATCTGAATTATCAACACCACTTTCAACCACTCGCTCAACCGGAGAGTCCGGCAGTGCAATCTGATCTTCAACAGGGTCGAGTACTTCAAAAACTTCTACATTACTATCAAGCTCTGGCTTAATCGGAATGCTTGCAAACTCTTCTTTATAGTGGAGCTTCTTACCATCCAGCACATCGGGCAATACAATCACACCAATGGCCACTAAAATGATGGTACCGACTAATCGGCTTTGGAATTTACTTGCCATTTAGTTTCCTTTTTTCTGCCAATGCTCCAATACTTCACCCACAGTATGGAAAGAACCGACCACCAGTACAACATCGTCACCTTTAACAGAAGCTAAAGCCGCTTCAAACGCTGCTACAGGGTTTGAATGCTGCTCTACGCCTTGAGGTAGGCTTTGACACAATTCAGCAGCTGTTGCGGCTCGTGGGCCGTTCAGCGAAGCTGGGTACCAATGTGTTGTGATTGGTGCTAATACTTCCAATGTCGCAGGGATATCTTTGTCATGAAGCATGGCGACTACAACGTGTAAATTTTTACCTGCATACTTCTTCGTTACTTGCTGCGCAAAATATTCAGCCGAATGCGGGTTGTGCGCAACATCAAGCACAATCACGGGTTGTTCGCTAATTTGCTGCATACGCCCAGGAAGCTGTGCGTTCTTCATGCCATTAACGACGTTCACATCGCTAATGCTAAGTTCTGAAGTACCTAATGCCATCAATGCTGTTGCTGCGTTAGGTAGCGGTAGGCTTGGAATAGGCAGTGATTCTAGTTGGAATGCCCCACTGCGCCAGTTCCAAGTATCGCCGTCTACATCATAGGTGTATTGAATACCCACCTGATAGAACTCAGCCTTAATGTCATCAGCATGAGCAGCAACCGTAGCTGGTGGTTTAGGTTGACCACAGATAGCCGGCTTACCACTACGATAAATACCGGCTTTCTCAAAACCAATCACATTGATGTCATCACCTAGCCAATCAACATGATCGACAGCCAAACTGGTAATCACAGAAACATCATGCTCAACTATATTCGTCGCATCTAGGCGTCCACCTAGACCCACTTCTAATAACACAACATCAACCGCTTCAATTTGAAAAGCACGTAACGCCGCTAAAGTCCCATATTCGAAAAAGCTAAGGCTGATCTCCCCGCGCTCTTTCTCAATGAAATTGAAAGACTGAACCATCTTTTCATCGGATAGATCTTGGCCGTTAATACGAACACGTTCGTTATAGCGAATTAAGTGAGGAGAACTATAGACACCGACTGAGTAACCAGCATCCAACAGAATAGCTTCCATTAGTGCACACGTTGAGCCTTTGCCATTAGTTCCGGCAACAGTAATAACGTGTTGAGCAGGTTTGGTGAGGTTTGCCTTAGAGGCGACGGCCTGAACTCGGTCTAATCCAAGATCAATAGCGCTTGTGTGGATGTTTGATAAATAATCAAGCCACATCTCCAAAGAGGATGTGGCTTGAGGAATAGGTTGTTGACTCATCTAACTCATAACCATGATTAAGTAGGTTTGTTAGAAGGTACTTTACCCTTTTTCTGGCGCTTCTGGTACTTCATAAGTAGCTTCATTCGGTGAATCGTTCACAGAAACTACTAATGGTGAAGGCTGGTTGGTCATTTTAGCAACAAGGCTTGCAACGCGCTGACGCATCTCACGACGGTCAACGATCATGTCGATAGCGCCGTGGTCGAGTAGGAACTCACTGCGTTGGAAACCTTCAGGAAGGTCTTCACGTACAGTTTGCTCGATTACACGACGTCCAGCAAAACCGATAAGCGCTTTTGGCTCACCGATGTTGATATCGCCAAGCATTGCCAAACTCGCAGAAACACCACCCATTGTTGGATCAGTCATTACTGAAACAAACGGTAGGCCTTTCGCAGATAAACGCTCTAGAGCAGCACTGGTTTTCGCCATTTGCATTAGAGACATCAATGCCTCTTGCATACGAGCACCACCACTTGCAGAGAAACAAACTAAACCACAGTTGTTCTCAATAGCCGCATCTACCGCTTTCACAAAACGAGCACCAACAACAGAGCCCATTGAACCACCCATAAATGAGAATTCAAAAGCACACGCTACGATTGGTAAACCTAGTAGTTCACCTTTCATTGCGATCAGCGCGTCAGTTTCACCACTGTTCTTTTGAGCAGTAGAGATACGCTCTTTATAACGCTTAGAGTCTTTAAACTTCAGTTTGTCTTGTGGCTCAAGATCAGCACCTAGTTCAACGCGCTCACCTTTGTCTAGGAATGTATCCAGACGGCGACGTGCCTTCATGCGCATGTGATGGTCACATTTTGGACACACTTCTAGGTTACGCTCTAGTTCAGCATGGTAAAGAACCTGCTCACAAGAAGTACATTTAGTCCAAACGCCCTCAGGGATAGACGCTTTACGAGATGTTACGATGTTGCTTTTTTCTAAAATCTTTTCAAGCCAACTCATGGAAGACCTTTTTGTTTCGATTCTTACGCTTGATTGCGAAAGAAATAAATTTGGGAATTATGCGTGGGAATTAAAGCACATAAAACAGCGACTGTAGATAAAAAACTGGTTGTACCTATTTTCTGGCACTATTTTACGCACGAAACCGTAATATTTTTTGAACCTAAGTCTCACATTTAGTTCAAATTATCCGGTAAAAACAGAGGCCCAATTGGCTCTCGTGGTAACTCAAAATGTTCAGGATAATCAACATCTACCAGATACAAGCCTTCCGCTTTGGCGGTTGCGCCAGCCACTTTTCGATCTTTAGCCTCTAAAAGCCACTGGATCCACTCTGGTTTTTGCTCACCTTTACCTACTGCAATTAGGCTACCCGTAATATTCCTCACCATATGGTGAACAAACGCATTCGCTTTAATATCGATCACTATGTAGTACCCATGACGAGTCACGTTTAAGTGAATCATGTTTCTCCATGGACTACGAGATTGACAATGTGTCGCTCTGAATGAAGTGAAGTCGTTCTCGCCTAACAAGTATTGACCCGCTTCATGCATCTTTTTCTCATCAAGGTGACCATGGTAATGGCTCACGCCTGAATTCAGAATGCCAGGACGTAGTGCATGATTAAAGATAATGTAGCGATAACGGCGTGCAGTTGCAGAAAAACGAGCGTGGAAATCCTCATTCACCTCTGTCGCCCAACGAACCGCAATATCTTTTGGCATGTTGGCATTCGCGCCCATTGTCCAAGCAACCATTTTACGATCAACATTAGTTTCAAAGTGAACGACTTGTCCCGTACCGTGAACACCGGCATCTGTACGACCTGCGCACATAACCTCTACAGGATGATTCGCGACAACTGAAAGAGCCTTTTCCAATTCTTCTTGGACACTTTTCACGTCTCGTTGGCGCTGCCAACCAAAGTAGTGGGTACCGTTATATTCAATACCTAAAGCAATTTTCATGTTCTTGTTCTCTTTGAAAATGGGCAAGAAGTATATACGGAAATGAGTGCTAGCCCAAATAGGATGGGGCTAAAACTGCAATAAACAATCACTACCGCCCTAGACGGTGGTTTTAAGAAGCCAAATAAAACAAAGGCGCTTGGGCTCACCCAAAAATAAAGGGTAGCCAACGCTACCCTTTATGATTTTTTTAAATTTATCGACCGTTTAAGGTATCGATAAGATTCTTTGCCTCTCGACGAATATCATCGCTCCCGTCAACTATCGCCTCTTCTAGAAGCTTAATTGCACCTTGCGAATCACTCATCTCGATATAGATTTTAGCCAAATCGAGCTTGCCAGCAGCTTCTGCATTGTTGTCGACATCATAGTTGCCGATATCACCGATAACATCAGGAAATTCATTTAGGCCAACATCCAGCTTCAACTCTTCATCATCTGGATTTATGGCTTCTTCGCCTTCTTGCTCTACTTGAGCCATCAGTTCGTCAATCGTCATGTATTGCTTATCACGACTGTTACCCGACTCTGTTAGATTATCTTGTTGACCCCAATTCTCTTCTTTAATTTTAGGTTCAGCTTGTTTTTCAGCCGATGCCCAAATCTCTTGTTGATCGTCAGGAACACCATTGTGCATGCTTGATTGCTGCTCTGGAGCTAAGTTAAAGCCTTTCCAATCTTCACCGCCAACTTCAAGCATCGCATCGATATCGAGCCCTGCACTGTCAATCGATGTTGCATCTAGTGGCTTCTCAAACATATTGTCGACTGAGTCTTGTACATCTTCTGAAAGCAACTCAGCCAATGCTGTTTCATCAAAATCGTCAAAGCCTTCTAGTGGTTCGTCTTGAACTGCTGTAGGTGCTGAGTTTGATTCTAAAGGCGTTGAATTTAATCCTGAAGATGAACTCGGTGAATGATCTGGTTGTGCGAACGCTGTCAATTCAGGTTCTTCTGCATCTGAGAACCCTGCTTCGCCCGAGAAACCCTCTGTATCTGAGAAATCGTCAGCGTGACTAAAGCTTTGCGGGTTTGAGAACAAATCATGCAACGCATCTTGCTCTTCACCTTGAGGACTAAAAGAAGTCAGTGGTGTCGGCTTCTCTGCAAACGCATCTGAGATGGCTTCGTCTTCACCGTATTCAGGCAAATCAAGCTCATCGAACTCGACGCCTTCTTCTTCCGCTACTGGCTCTGCGCTGCTTTGCTCAATATCATCTAAAACAGAGTCTGCTTTTGCGCTTTCTTCGTCATATTCAGGAAGATCAAGATCATCGAACTCAAACTTTTCTGCCTCAGGAGCGAGATCTTGCTCTAATTGAGCTTCATCAGGCTCACTAACGACTTCCGCCAACGCGTCTTCTTCACCAAACTCTGGCAGTTCGAAATCATCAAACGAGAACTCGTCTTCGCCTTCTTGTCCTAGAACCTCAGCTTGTTCCGGAGCTTCAGCTTGCGGTGCCGTTTCTGCTTGAGGCGCAACGTCTGCTTGTGGCTCAGATGTTAATTGTGGTTCTAATACTGATTGAGGTTCAGCGTCTAGTTGAGAATCAACAGCAGGAGCAACTGGTTCTGGTATTACTTCAACATCAGCTTCAGCATCGGCTTCTGCCAATGCGTCTTCTTCATTAAACTCAGGAAGTTCGAAGTCATCAAACGAGAACCCTTCTTCGCTGTCTTGTCCTAGAACTTCAGCTTGTTCCGTAGCGTCAACTTGCGATACCGATTCTACTTGAGGTTCAGCGTCTAATTGAGGTTCAACAGCAGGAATAACTGGTTCTGGTATTACTTCAACATCAGCTTCAACATCGGCTTCTGCCAACGCGTCTTCTTCATTAAACTCAGGAAGTTCGAAGTCATCAAACGAGAACTCTTCTTCGCTGTCTTGTCCTAGAACTTCAGCTTGTTCCGTAGCTTCAATTTTCGGTGCCGTTTCTGCTTGAGGTTCAGTGTCTAGTTGAGGTTCAACAGCAGGAGTAACTGGGTCTGGTATTACTTCAACATCAGCTTCAGCATCGGCTTCTGCCAACGCGTCTTCTTTAGCTGTATCGTCTCCAATCAGCCAATCATCGTCTTCTGGTACACCGAACTCATTTGGAATGATTTCTGGCATATGTGCAGCACGGGCTGGCTCTGGCTCTGGCTCTGGCTCTGGCTCTGGCTCTGGCTCTGGCTCTGGCTCTGGCTCTGGCAAGGATTCAACGATATTTTCAAGTTCATCGCTACCTTGAATTTTCGGTTCAAAGTCAAAATCAGAGTCTATATTCGCAGGAGATTCAACATCATCAATGGCTTCGGCTAACCAATCTTCTACCGTTTCTTCATCTTCTTCAGAGATATCCTTTAAAGACGCTGGCGAAGCTTGATCTTCAGTACTCGCAGCGATGTCTTCACGCTGATGTTGTACGTCGGCTTCTTTCGGTTCTAATTCTTGTTGCTCAGTGTCTTCTTGAGTCGGCTCTTCAAAAACTGGTTTGTCAAAGTCAGAATTCTCAGAGAGCAACGAGTCAATATCCAGTTCATCATCTTTAACAGACGACACCGCTTCTTCTGGTGATAATTCATGACTATCAGAAAGAGACGTTTGTTCTGGTTCCAAAGCACTTTCGATTGATGCTTCAGCTGGCTCTTCATTAGCTTGCAACGAATCGCTGTCATCAGAAGTCATCAACTCATCAATCAATGCTTCATCTGTTGTTTCTAGTGCGTCATCAAGCAACGCATCCGTTGCAGGCGCTACACCAAACAAGTCATCGATAAAGTCATCACGATTAAAGGCTTCATCATTTTCTGGCTTAACATCAGCACCGTCTTGAGTCAGTTCTAAATCTAATGAAGCATCACCAACAAATTCAGGTTGTGGTGTTTCAGTAATGTCCGTTATTTGCTCAAGCTCGACTTCAGAAGGCTCTGACGTTAATTGAGTATGTTCAACGTCTGAATCCTTGATAAGGTCGTCGTTGGTTTTATCAGAACCAAAGGCAACATCTAGATCTTTATCAAACGTCAGCTCTTCTGATTCAAGCTCGTCTTCAATGCCACTTGTCAGTAAATCATCAAACGGGTCTAAAGATTCAGACTTTGGTGAATCGGCTTGGTCCGCTGAAAGCGCATCATCCGATAGTTCACTATCAAGGAAATCATCAAGTAAGTCGGTGCTCTCTGCATCGAGTTCGAAGTCATCGTCAGAATCTCCGATTAATTCATCCAGAGTTTCCGTGCTGTCTTCTGCAATGTTTAGCTCATCATCAGTCGATAAACCAGAAAGTTCTTCAAGTTCGGATAAGGCATCAAAACCTAAAGGCTCACTTTCAAGCTCATCATCCGATTCATCGCCCAGCATTTCATCAAGGAGTTCGGTCGAGTTGCTTAGGTCAACGTCATCCCCTTCCAACTGCTCATCAAGTAGATCAACGCTGTCTTGAGTCTCTTCATCAACGATTGGCTTATCAAACTGAGACAGGATGTTTTCGATATCATCATCAGACGCCAAACCATTGTTTAGGTTCGTCGCTATCTCATCGTCGCTATCGAGGTTGAAAGGATCATTCGCTTGCTCGTTCTGAGCGGCAACCTGAGCAAAGATGTCATCAATATCATCCTCTACACTAGGAGCTGCAGATTGAGTGGTCTGTTGTTCAGAGATCAGAGCATCAATATCAAAGTCGTCAGTGCTTATGTCCGAAGGCGTAGCATCGCTTTGTTGTTCTGAGATAAGCGCATCGATATCAAAATCATCGGTTATTGATGTGTCGGCACTAGAAGTAGAATCATTTTGCTCTTCCGAAATCAAAGCATCGATGTCGAAGCTATCATCATCTTCGTCATCAAGAGAAAACAGGTCATCTAATAGTGACTGGTCTAATTCGTTAGAGCCTAAATCTTCAGTCTCGGATTCTTTAGATAGCAGTGCTTCAATCTCATCAGCAGACATTGCGTTATCATCTGAGAGATCAAAATCGACTTCATCGGTATCAAGTGCGCTTTCTGCGCTTTTATCGAGCGCGCGCTCCATCTCTTCAAGGCCAAGCGCTTTCTCTTCACCATTAACACTGATGCCGTTACTGCTGTCCAAGTCCAGATCATCAAAGTTAGTGTCTAAATCACCGTTTTCGCCAATGCTCGCAAATGGGTCATCATCTTCACCGTCGAGATTGAAATCGAGATCAGATTCATCCAATCCTGCAAATACATCATCTTCTTCAGCAAGAGCTTGGTCGTCAAACAACTTATTGGCATCGTCTTCAGTGCCAAACAAGTCATCGTCTAAAGACAGCTCGTTAAGGTCGTCCATCTCGTCGCCCAATGTAATAGGCGCGACGCTGCTTGGTTCAGGCTGAATCGGTTGTTCTTGAGTGGTTTGCTGTTGTTCTTCATTTTTAGAACGACGGTCTATCAGCATCACGATGATCAAGCCAAGTAGAAGACCCGGAATAATCGCAAGAGCCGCAACTAACCAACCATTAGATAACAGTTCATCCATGGCACTTGGGGCCATTTTTTCAATTTCGGCGTTCTTTCTACGCTCTTCATCAAGTAGCTTTTCCACTTCGCTACGAATGCGGTCTTCATCACTGAGCTCTGTTTTTAGCTCATCCACTTCCAACTGAACATTCGACAGCATCAAACGAAGTTGATGGTTTTTTTCTTCAAGTGACAGTAACTCAGTTTCTGAAAGCTCTAACTGCTTCTCAAGGTGGTTCATTTCCTTGGCACCGGTTAGCGGCTTGTTACTCACTATCTCTTGATTACCAATTATCGATTTATCGACAACTTTAGGTTCGCTAACCTTAGCTTTGGATTGTGCATTTTTAGGTGCTACATCTGGTCGACTTGACGCTTGCGCTACTTTAGGTTTTGAAGCGGTAGGCTTTGTCGCAGGAGCATCAAGCTTAGCAAGGTGCGAGTTCATGATGTTGATAGCTTGCTGCGTCGAACTTGCACGTGCTTGCTCTAAAGAAGGCACACGTAAATTACTGGCAGGCAGCAGGCTATGGATATTCTGATTTTCAAACGCTTGTGGGTTTAAGCGATAAATCGCCAACAATGTTTGTTGGACTGAAACGGAGTTATCAGGGCGTAACCTTGAAGCAATAGACCATAGCGTTTCTGAGCCACGAGTTGGACCATAGAAACGTGAAGGCTCAGCGCTTTTCAATTGCGCTCTTTGAAGAGGTTCTGAAAACGTAGGCGCTGATTGTATCTGGCCATTAGGCCCTACAACTCGAATGGAATCTGCACGAACAACGGAAATCTGAGTCGCAATGATAAAGGCAAAAGGCATTAACCACGGCTTGAAAAATTGAAACATAAAAGGCTCAGCTAGGTGCTTAAATTCGGAAAAGTGATGATCTATTAAATATATCGGATAAATGACGTAAAACTATAGAGATGAAAACAAAAAATGTGTTGCAGCAACAATATTCGCAGCAATTTCACACAATTTGACTAACAATATTTTCAATCGATTAAAAAAGCCCCACTAAAGAGTGAGGCTTGATAATCAAAGCAATGAAGCTTAGAAGTAATCGCGAATCAGAACTTCAGCGATTTGAACTGCGTTTGTCGCTGCGCCTTTACGAACGTTATCAGCTACTACCCACATGTTCACGCCGCTGTGATGGCTGATGTCGCTACGAATACGACCAACCATTACGTGGTCCTTACCACCCGCATCACGAACTTGAGTTGGGAAGTCTAGAGCTTGGAATACTTCAACGCCTTCCGTGTTCTCTAGAAGCTGAATAACTTGCTCTGCACCGATTGGCGCGCGAGTTTCAACATGTAGAGATTCAGCGTGGCCGTAGAACACAGGAACACGAACACAAGTCGGGTTCACCGTGATTGACGAATCAGCAAAGATTTTCTGAGTTTCCCAAACCATCTTCATTTCTTCACGTGTGTAGCCGTTCTCTGTAAATTCATCAATCTGAGGAATACAGTTGAACGCGATCTGCTGTGAGAATGCTGACTTGTCAGCTGGCATGCCGTTAAGAAGCTTAGCCGTTTGACCCGCTAGCTCATCGATACCCGGCTTACCTGCACCAGACACAGATTGGTAAGTTGAAACGTTAATACGCTCAAGACCCACTTCATCGTGAATTGGTTTAAGTGCTACTACCATCTGAATAGTAGAGCAGTTAGGGTTCGCGATGATGTTGCGGTTACGGAACTCAGCAATCGCTTCAGGGTTAACTTCTGGCACAACCAGAGGAACATCATATTCATAACGGAAACGTGATGTGTTATCGATAACCACCACACCTTCGTCAGCCGCGATTGGAGCCCAACGTTCTGAAAGCTCGCTACCTGCAGAGAAAAACGCAATATGTACTTGAGACCAATCGAAGTCTTCTACGTTTTGTACTTGTATTGTTTTGCCGTTAAAACGGGAAGTTTTGCCTTCACTACGTTCACTTGCTAGTAAGTGCATTTCACCGACAGGGAATTTACGCTCTTTAAGTACTTCAAGAATGGTTTCACCAACCGCACCAGTCGCACCTAAAATAGCAATATTAAATTCTTGGCTCATTGTTTCTCTCTTTTATAAAGTTGGCTTTACCATAAAACCGAGTTTAGATAACGGCGTTAAATTACAAGATTCGTCGCCCGTTAACTCGACTGCACTGTACTCTCTACGGTCCCAATATTCTTTACGCATCTTGTCAAAAGAACCCGGCGTAGAGATATTGCGACGGAATAAGGCGTCGTCTTTGCGCACATCATAGATCAACTGAGTCAAATTGTGCAGTGTTGCTTCATCCCAAGCTCTATCTAATTTCATTTGAGGCACTGGGGCTGTCGGCAGAAGATCGCTTGCATAAGCTCGAAGCTCTGTACCCAAGAACTCACAATAACTGTTGAAGATCATCGTAGTACCACGTGCTTTACCCTCTAAACCGTAGCCAGCTACGTGAGGAGTTGCAAAAGCAAGCAGTGGAAGCAGCTCAAAATCGACTTCAGGTTCAAACTCAAACACATCAAGAACGGCAGTAAAACCATCGGCTTTTTGCAGGCGAGCTTTTAACGCTTGGTTATCAACAACTGGGCCACGAGCCGCATTAATCAGAATTTGGTCTGCACGGAAGTTATTCAGCGCTTGCTCATTAATCAAGTGATGCGTTGGGAACTCACCCGTCTTAGTGATTGGCGTATGCAGAGTGATAACGTCTGACTGCTCAAGCAGTGTCTCTAATTCAGTAAACTCACGAGTATCACCCTCTTGTTGTTTTAGAGGATCGTTCAGCAGAACTTTGATACCAATACCTTCAAGGCACTTCGATAAGTAGCTACCTACCTGACCACAACCGATAATACCGACCGTTTTGTCGAATACAGAGAAGCCTTGTTGCTGCGCAAGTACCATCATTGCGCTAAAGGCATACTCAGCGACACCCACTTTGTTACAGCCAGGCGCCGCAGTAAAGAAAATGCCACGCTCTTTCATCAATGCTTGGTCGACATGGTCCATACCTGCCGTCGCAGTGCCGACAAACTTCAGCTTATTGGCTTTGCTAATCAATGATTCATTCACCTTGGTGACAGAGCGAATCATCAATGCGTCTACGTCAACTAGGTCGTCAGCAGTTAATGTGCGACCAGACTTCATTGTCACTTCCCCTAGCTGGCTAAATAACGCTTCAGCATAAGGCATATTTTCGTCGATTAAGATTTTCATTTGGCGAGTACTTTAGTTGGGGTCTATCGACCTAAATGTGAATTGAAATGATTGTGCAAAATTCCACACTCGGTGTCGAGTAGCAAATGGAATACATTATATATAAAGGGCTACGTTGGCATTTATCACACCATATCCCAAAACCGAATCAACACTGAAGATTGTGTAGCCCAGAAACGAAAAATGCCCGATTGAATAAACAATCGGGCAAACATCCAGAACAAAAGGATCCTATCTCGCTCTCCAGGAGACAGAGTCTTGCGTCTGTTCAACCAGTACTAACCAAAGTCACTACTGGTCAAGCTCTGGAAACCTTTTAATTTCTAAACCCAGATTAAAAAAGTCATGTTCAAAAAAACACGTATAAAACCTACATTTAAAAAGCTTTGTTCTGTTGGTCATGGTTAGTGGGCAACCTATGCGTGTTGAGTCTGCACTCACGTCACCCATTAACGATTAACCTTTATTAATTTAACCTTGGCTTCAATTAGCCTTGGTATTTTTTGATTACTAGCGTTGCGTTCGTACCGCCGAAACCAAAGCTGTTAGACATAACCGTTGTTAGCTCTTGTTCACGAGCTTCCGTTACGATGTCTAGGCCTGCGCCTGCTTCGTCTAGGTTTGCAACGTTAATGCTTGGTGCGATGAAGCCGTTATCAAGCATTAGCGTTGAGTAAATTGCTTCGTGTACACCAGCCGCACCTAGAGCGTGACCTGTCATCGCTTTAGTTGCTGAGATTGCTGGGCTGTTGCCGCCAAAGACTTCTTGGATTGCGCCAAGTTCTTTAACGTCACCAACAGGAGTTGAAGTACCGTGAGTGTTCACGTAGTCAACACCATCAACGTTTTGCATTGCCATCTTCATACAACGAACCGCGCCTTCACCAGAAGGAGCAACCATGTCGTAGCCATCTGAAGTTGCGCCGTAACCCACGATTTCACCGTAGATTTTTGCGCCACGAGCCACAGCGTGCTCAAGTTCTTCGATAACTAGCATGCCGCCGCCACCAGAGATAACGAAACCGTCACGGTCTGCATCGTAGGTACGAGAAGCCAATTCTGGCGTGTCGTTGTACTTAGTAGAAAGTGCGCCCATTGCGTCGAACATCATAGTCAGAGACCAGTCCAGTTCTTCACCGCCACCAGCGAATACAACGTCTTGTTTACCCAGTTGGATAAGCTCCATTGCGTGACCAATACAGTGTGCCGATGTTGCACATGCAGAACTCATAGAGTAGTTCACGCCACGGATTTTGAATGGTGTAGCAAGACAAGCAGAAACCGTAGAAGCCATTGTACGTGGAACCATGTATGGACCAACGCGCTTAACGCCTTTTTCACGGATGATGTCTACAGCGTTAACTTGGTTTAGAGATGAAGCACCACCTGAACCCGCAACGATACCTGTGCGGTCATTAGATACTTGATCTTCAGTTAAGCCAGAGTCAGCAATTGCTTGCTCCATTGAAAGATAAGCGAATGCCGCTGCATCACCCATAAAGCGCATTTTTTTGCGATCGATATGGTCAGCAGGGTTCATTTTCAGGTTACCCCAAACTTGAGAGCGCAAGCCATTTTCCTTGAACTGCTCTGAAGCGGTAATACCTGATTTACCCTCTTTCAGTGATGCTAAAACTTCTTCGACGTTGTTACCGATACTTGAAACAATACCCATACCGGTGATTACGACTCGTTTCATGTGACATTCCTATAATTCTAAATTCAGCTAGATGATAACTAAGAAGCCTAACAAAAGTGGTCAGCTTTCCTAGAAATTCGTACAATCCCTACCAACATATCGCTTCAAATCACAAAATGATAGATTTTATGACTTCAATTACTAATGCAGAACTGGAATGGAATGAGTCTGGCACGCCAGTTTCAGACCAATTTGACGACGTTTACTTCTCTAATGTTAACGGTTTAGAAGAAACTCGCTACGTCTTTTTAAAACAAAACCACCTTCCAGAGCGTTGGGTTGAACATCAACAACGCCGTTTTGTGATTGCTGAAACCGGTTTTGGTACAGGTTTAAACTTTCTCGCAGTCTGGCAATGGTTCGATGCTTTTATTAAAGATAACCCACAAGCGATGACCAAAGAGTTACATTTCATCAGTTTTGAAAAATATCCTCTCAATAAAGAGGATCTCATCAAAGCGCACCAATCTTGGCCAGAATTAGCCCAGTATGCGACACAACTCCAAGAACACTATCCGATTGCTCTGCCTGAATGTCACCGTATTGTTTTGGGCGATGGCGCGATCACACTCGATTTATGGTTTGGTGATATTAAAGATTGTATGCCAAACGTGCCGACCCCGCAGGAAGGTTTGGTTGACGCTTGGTTCTTAGATGGCTTTGCACCGAGTAAGAACCCAGAAATGTGGAATCAAAACCTATTCAACGGAATGGCCAAATTGGCAAAACAAGATTGCAGTTGTGCAACGTTTACCGCTGCCGGGTTTGTTCGCCGCGGTTTAATCGAAGCTGGCTTTGCGATGAAAAAAGTTAAAGGCTTTGGTACTAAGCGGGAAATGATTGCCGGCCGACTTGATGAGAAGCACGCTCACACCAACATTAAACCTTGGTATGGCCTAGCTCAACACAGTAATTCACAAGATATCGCCATTATCGGTGGTGGTGTTGCCAGCGCTGCGCTTGCAAAAACGTTAAGCCGACGTGGTAAAAACATCACCCTTTATTGTGAACACCAACAAGCCGCTGGAAATGCCTCTGGCAACAATCAAGGTGCGATTTATCCGCTACTCAGTGAAGCGACATCCAATGTTTCAAGAATATTTGGCCCAGGCTTGTTGTTTGCCCGCCAATTTATCAATCAAGCAGCACAATCGGTGAACTTTGATCACAACTGGTGTGGCGTGAATATTTTGATGTGGGATGAGGGCTCAACTAAAAAGCTCAACCGCATGTTGGAAGGCAATTTCCACACAGACTTGATTCAGCGCTTAACGCCCGAACAAGCCAACGAAAAGATTGGCTTACCGGTTGATAAAGAGAGTGTTTACTTCCCACTGGGTGGTTGGTTAAGCCCTCTTCAGCTTACTCAAGGTTTGATTGGTAAGTTAGAAGAGACCAACCAAGTAAGCGCGCACTATCAACACCAAGTGACACAACTTGAGTGGTTAGAAGCAGAGCAACAATGGCTACTAACGATTGATACACCTCAAGGTGAAATTCAAACTAAGCACGACCAAGTGGTTGTCGCGAATGGACACAAGTTCACCCAATTTGAGCAAACTCGCCCCGTACCTCTGACGCCAGTTAAAGGGCAAGTGAGTCATATCCCGACTACAGAAAACCTCAGCAAGCTAAAAACGGTGTTGTGTTTTGATGGTTACTTAACGCCACAGAATCCAAATAATGGTCACCATTGTATTGGCGCGAACTACGACAAAACCAATATCGACCAAGAATTTGATATTGAGGTTCAACAACATAATGGCGAGCGCTTACACGGCTCGTTGCCGGATCAAGCGTGGACAAAAGATGTCGACACCAGTGACAACTTAGCGCGCCAAGGTATCCGAAGCGTAAGCCGAGATCACCTACCATTCGTCGGTAATGTTGGCGATTTTGAATCCATCAAAGAGCAATATCAGAATCTGCACAACTTTAATCCGCAGCGTGATGCTATCGACGGTATCGAACCTGTTACCAGCTATCCGAACTTGTTCTGTTTTATTGGTTTAGGCTCACGTGGTTTGAGCTCGACCCCTCTTTTAGCAGAAGTCTTAGCCTCACAAATTTGTGGCGATCCTCTACCTCTTCCGGTTGGTGTGCTCGAAGCCATTCATCCAAGTCGAATGTGGATTAGAAGATTACGCAAAGGCAAAGCGTTAACAGAAGGCTGGGTTTCAACGAAACAAGCCAGTGCGGACTAGTCGATTCTAGACTAGGTCTAAATATTCAAATAAGTATTAGGCCGTGTTGATCTTACGAGCTGATTTTTGCAGCGAAAGGTCAACACACCCTAATTCGACCCAAACAAAAAGCCCGAGCATATCTCAATGCTCGGGCTTTGTTTTTTCAATCTTGTTTACGTCGCTGCTTCTTATTCTAGAGCAGTACGTTACTTTGCAGCGGCTCGTAACTTTACATCAGCTGGCTACTTAGCAGCTATTCGCTTTACTTTCCGCTTTTACAGCTTAGCAATCGCGTCTTTAATTTGAGCGGCAATCTCTTCATTGCTGATTGAACCAGACTCAAAATCAAAGTTATCGTAGAAGCTAGGTACTGAAACTGATGCTTTAACGTTACCGCCAAAGTATGGCGCTGAGCCTGTTGCTGCGCCAAGTACCGTCTGTGCACCACCTGGGCCCGGAGATGTCGCTAAGTAAACCGCAGGTTTCTCACCAAATACTGAACGCTCAATGCGTGTCGCCCAGTCAAATAGGTTTTTGTACGCTGCTGGATAATGACCGTTGTGCTCTGCGAAAGAGATAACAAATGCGTCCGCTTCTGCTAAGTCACGCAAGAATGCTTGAGCACCTTCCGCTTGGCCAATCTCTTTTTCAGTGTCTTCACTGAACATAGGCACGTTGTAATCGTTGATGTTTAGAACTTTGACTTCAGCACCTTCAATCAAGTTAGCTGCGTAAGTTGCTAGAGTTTTGTTGATAGAGGTAGAGCTTGTGCTTGCGCCGAATGCGATAACTTTCATGATGTGACCTTTTCTGTGATTCCGTTAAGTGGGATTAGAATAACGTAGTCAGAAAATGGAACCATCACAAGAAATGAACGGACTCATTCAAAAAATTCGAATGAGTCTCAAATTATTGGTTCGCTCAAAAATGAGGAGGAAGAGTAATGAACGAATTACGGTAGACGAATAAAATTAAGCTTGGTTTTGCAACTCAACCCAAAGGTCATTAACGATCGTACGATCGGCTGGCGTCAATTCAGAACGCGCGTCATCTAGGCTCTTCTCGATGCGTGCTTTAACTTCTGCTACGTCTTCAATGCCGTCTTCTTCACATGAAGCCACTGAAAGAGAAATATGACCACGTAAGTAACCACCAGCAAACAGTTCATCGTCTGATGCGTTTTCAATGCGAGCATCAATTACTTCAAGTAGTTTTTCTTCAAATTCGATAATCATAATATTCTCTTATTTCACAATAAATTGGCTAGTACATAAAGGTGCAACATCATAGAAACTGCGTACTGCTTCAGAGAGCATTTTCACGCGAGGCGGAAGACCAGCTTCAAAGATACCCATGACTTCGCTGTGTACTTTATTCATAAAGGCCAAACGATCTGGCTCAAAATCGCCGTGTAGATTGTCACAGCTGACATTAAAAGGAAAGCCTGCACTGGTCGCAATGATCCATTCATACGCTTGTGGGCGAATTTCTACTTTTTCAAACTCAGCTTGAACCGACTCAGTTCGGCCATCAGGCTCATACCAGTAACCAAAATCTTCCAATAAACGACGCTCAGGACCAGCCACACACCAGTGTGCTATCTCGTGAAGTGCTGACGCGTAAAAGCCGCGAGCAAATACGATACGGTGATGAGAAACCTCCCCATCGGCTGGCAGGTAAATAGGCTCGTCCGCTCCCAGTTCTAGCTTGGTATTAAAGCTCTCGAAAAAGGTTTGATTGAAAATGTCGATAATATCTGGGTATTGGTGCGTCATAAGATCAAATTTAAATAAAAAGAACTGGGGCATTTTGCGTTTTTTTAAGCGCTCGGTAAAGCCCTATCACTGGCAATGACATTAGGTTCATCATAATACTTTACGATGACAATCGATTGCTGATCCCAGATTACACCATTTTGAGGTGAATGATTAGTTTAGCTAATCTGAAATGCCTATTCACGGTACAAATATTCATTCGTCAATCAGCGTTTTTACTACTACACTCGCGCTTCATTTTTATATCCCTATGGCCTATAAGACTCCAATTTATAGACCTAAATTATAGAGCTACAGCAATGCTACTAAGTGTTTTGTATATCATTGGCATCACGGCAGAAGCCATGACCGGCGCTCTCAGCGCTGGCAAACAAAAAATGGATTGGTTTGGTGTAATGTTGGTTGCAAGTGCAACGGCAATTGGCGGCGGTACAGTACGAGATATCTTACTCGGCCATTACCCTTTAGGTTGGGTTGAAAACCCACAATATCTGGCGATCACCTGTATCGCGGGTGTTATCACAACAGGACTGGCTAAATGGGTAATCAAGCTAAAAGGCTTGTTCATTCGTTTAGATGCTCTAGGTCTTATCGTGTTCAGCATCATTGGCACGAAGGTCGCGATGACCATGGGTCTGCACCCAATGATTTGTATGGTGTCTGCATTGGTTACTGGCGTATTTGGTGGCCTGTTGCGCGATCTTATCTGCCGTCAAACGCCACTGGTTTTACATGAAGAGTTGTATGCATCTGTCGCCCTTGTCGCTTCAGGTTTATACCTAGGTTTGCTTGAGCTTGGCATTAACGACGTAACAGCAACGATTGTTACGCTTGTGGTTGGCTACTTGCTGCGTATGGCTGCCGTAAGATTCAAATGGCGCTTGCCTTCGTTCCAGCTTGATCCGGAAAGCTCTGTGCATTAGATAATATATTCTCAATGACTCAGAATATAAAAAGGGTTGCTTCATTACGAAGCAACCCTTTTTGGTTTCTATCAAATCAGTTTCAAATCTGTTTTGAATAAAACGAAGCAGAACTAGATTTTTGGCGTTTCTGTTGTCACACCAAAGTTTTGACCACGGTGACGTAGCAAGTGATCAAGCAGCACGATAGCCAGCATCGCTTCAGCAATAGGCACCGCACGGATACCCACACATGGATCGTGACGACCTTTAGTGATTAACTGCGTTGCTTCACCGTCTTTAGTGATCGTGTCACCAGGAACGGTAATGCTTGATGTTGGTTTAAGCGCAATGCTTGCCACAATATCTTGACCAGTAGAAATACCGCCTAAGATACCGCCAGCATGGTTGCTGCTGAAGCCTTCTGGAGTTAATGGATCACGGTGTTCACTACCGCGTTGATTAACTACATCAAAGCCATCACCAATCTCAACACCTTTCACCGCATTAATGCTCATTAGAGCGTGAGCAATGTCAGCATCTAAACGATCAAATATTGGCTCACCAAGGCCTACAGGCACTTTAGTCGCAACCACTTGAATCTTCGCACCGATCGAGTTGCCTTCTTTTAGCAAGTCACGAATCAGTTGGTCAAACTCAGGCACTTTGTCGGCGTCTGGGCAGAAAAACGCGTTGTTTTCGATCTCATTCCAATCCACTTTATCAATTGAGATATCACCCATTTGAGAAAGGTAAGCTTGGATTTCAACACCAAATTCTTGTTTCAGGTATTTCTTCGCAATTGCACCCGCCGCAACACGCATTGCAGTTTCACGAGCAGAAGAGCGACCGCCGCCACGGTAATCACGCACACCGTACTTTTGATGGTAGGTATAGTCAGCATGGCCAGGACGGAATTTGTCTTTAATTTCGGAATAGTCTTTAGAGCGTTGGTCTGTATTTTCAATCAATAGACCAATAGAAGTGCCCGTAGTTTGGCCTTCAAATACACCTGATAAGATTTTCACTTCATCCGCTTCACGGCGAGCCGTTGTATAACGAGAAGTACCAGGGCGACGACGGTCCAAATCTCTTTGAAGGTCTGCTTCGGTAATTTCTAATCCTGGTGGGCACCCATCTACGATACATCCTAGTGCGATACCGTGACTTTCTCCGAACGTAGTCACGCGGAAATGTTGTCCGATACTGTTTCCTGCCATTACTTCCTCTAAATCAGCCATCAATCAGAAGGTTTGATTCCTAAACCAACCAGCTAATAGCTTTACTTGTCTATTCTTCGTGAATTCATAGTGGCTTTATTACTAAATGATGTAAACCCCAAAAAACGAACAATTTTAACTTTCTATTACATAAGCCGAGTGAAATGAATAACGAGGGAAAATGAGTGGCGCTTTAAAGTGGTGATTTTGAATAGTTTCATGTCCAGTTAACAAAGGTTAATGAACTCGGTTTGAATACTCTCTATGTTGTAGCCCAAAATAATTAGGAGAAAAGTGATGATCGAGTGGAAAGTTAAAAAATTTGCGGACCTGTCTGTTCAAGAGCTCTATGATTTCTTACAGCAAAGAGTCGATATTTTTATCGTGGATATGAACACACCCTATAGTGACCTAGACGGCAAAGATAACCATCCAGAGACCTATCACATCATGGGTTATGAGAACGAATGTCTAGTAGCTTACAGCCGAATTATGGCTCAGAAGCTTGGATACCCCGTAGATGTTCTCCCTTTGCTCGATTCTGATGCAGATGATGTTTGTATCGGGCGAGTGATCGTAGCGAAAGAATACCGAGGTCAACAGATAGGTAACCAGCTCATGCAAGTGAGTTTTGATGCCACTCGGAAGATTTACCCTGATTGCTCAATTTTTATTTCGGCACAAGCTCATCTTAAAGACTATTATGGTAAGTTCGGTTTCGACGTAGTGACTGATCGTTACTTGGAAGATGGATGCAGTATGCTAGGCCTTAGATATACCCCACAGCTCGTTGCCGTTTAGCAAAAGCTGCAAGACAAAGACATCTAAAGACACAACATGGTATTGAAAGATTAAGTCGTTCTGAAATGCAAAAAACCCGACAACTCAGGGAGTTATCGGGTTTCTTTAAATAGTGGTACGCCCTGAAGGATTCGAACCTTTATATTAGGTTAATTTAAAACCCAGTAAGTGAGTGAGTGGGGTGGCACTCCTCTCAAACTCAATTACGGCCTAGCATTAGAGTTAAAAACTCTAATAAATAAAACCGCCCAAGTCAAGCGCACCACTGGTGCAATGATAGTCATTTTTAACATCACGACCCTCATAATTCAGTGTGTCGATTGGGATACTTAACTCAAGGCACTTAATGTGAATTATCATTCAGAATTATGAATAATAATTATTCCGCATAACTATTCACAACAACACAAGAACGAAGTAGTAAAGTCTAGTTCGAATCCGGCTGGTCACAATCTCAATTAGTAGATTATTCTTAGATGCTCTCTCGTTCAATAGTCCCAGCCTTTACTGTTTACCGTAATCTAATCAGGAGATGGAAAGTCATCTAGCTTCTGCTCCAAGATAGTTCGTATTTTTGATAACTCTGCATAGCCGAGGTCACCGCAAATACCACTCATTTCCGTTTTTACTAAATGCAGCAGCGTCTGTATCTGTTCATAAGTAAACTCTTGACCCATATTTAATCTCTTCATCTTAATCACACCACTCTACATGTCTTAAAACTGAATACATTGCCTTGGACAACCATTAAACAAAACGCATACCATCCATGCAACATAGCTAGACCCCACTTATCTTAGACCTTCTTAGTGTAAAGATCACGCCAAGTGGTATCCTTACAACAACACCTAGCAACAGCCTGTATGTAGTAGCCCAAAGAGATTGTTTATTACAAATAAACATCATCTATATACCCAGTCATTCAGCATTGATGAATATATGATATGGCAACCTAAATGTTGGTTACTACAAGCCAGTTACTATATTCGACTCTATGTACCAGCGCCTGTCGGCTTTACCATACGTGTTCCATTAGTCCACAAGACAAATACAGTGGTGCCTTCATCACCTCAAATTCTACAAGGATTCTGAGTTGATATGTCACGTACTTCTAGGGAGATGTTGTTACTTTAAGCTACAGACGTCACACACTTCTAGGGAGACTCTGTTTCTATAAGTTAGTGCATCACTTATCTCTAGGAAGGAATGCTATATATACTCTGGATTAGGTGGTGATAATTACAAAAGTCAAGGT